>NZ_JAQSDL010000001.1 GCF_029945895.1 Polaromonas sp.
GCAAAATGCCCCCATGAACTCCCTAGACGGCATCCGCATCCTCGACCTCTCCCGCGTGCTTGCGGGCCCCTGGTGTACCCAGACCCTCGCCGATCTGGGCGCTGACGTGATCAAGATCGAACGGCCGGGCACTGGCGACGACACGCGCACCTGGGGGCCACCGTTTTTGCAGGACGGTGCGGGCGCCGACACTGCCGAGGCGGCGTATTACCTGGGCACCAACCGCAACAAGCGTTCGCTGACCTGTGACATTGCCAAGCCGGAAGGCCAGGCGCTGATCCGCGAATTGGTGGCGCACTGCGATGTGTTTGTCGAGAACTTCAAGGTCGGCGACATGGCGCGTTATGGGCTGGACTACGCTTCGCTGAAAAAGCTGAACCCCAAACTGGTTTACTGCTCGGTCACCGGTTTTGGCCAGACCGGGCCGTATGCCGAACGCGCGGGGTATGACTACGCGATTCAGGGCATGGGCGGGCTGATGAGTGTGACGGGCGAGCGTGACGACCTGGGCGGCGGACCGCAGAAGGTCGGTGTGGCGGTATCGGACCTGATGACCGGCATGTACGCCACCGTCGCGATTCTTGCCGCGCTGCGCCATGCCGAGAAAACCGGCGAGGGCCAGCAGGTGGACATGGCGCTGCTGGACACACAGGTCGCGATGCTGGCGAACCTGGGCGCCAACTACCTGGTCAGCGGCAAGGTGCCGGGGCGCGCGGGCAATGCGCACCAGAACATCGTGCCGTATCAGGTGTTTGAAGTGGCGCCCGCCCCGGATGGGACCAAGGACCACATCATCATCGCGGTGGGCAACGACAGCCAGTATGTGAAGTTCTGCAAGGCGGCCAACATTCCCGAGCTGGGCGTGAACCCGCTGTTTGCCAAAAACCGCGACCGGGTGCGCAACCGGGCGCAGCTGGTGCCGATTCTTGAAACGGTGATGAAAACGCGGACCAAGGCCGACTGGCTGGCGGCGCTGGAGGCGGCCAAGGTGCCGTGTGGCGCCATCAACAACCTGGCCGAGGTGTTTGACGACCCGCAAATCGAAGCGCGGCACATGGTGACGCAGTGGCAGCACCCGTTAAAAAATCACTTGCGGTTGGTGTCCAGTCCGATCAAACTGAGTGCCACCCCAGTGCGCACACCGGGCCAAGGCGGGTTGCCGCCGCCCATGCTGGGCCAGCACACCGAGGAAGTCCTGCGCAGCGTGTTGAACTACTCCGACGCGCAACTGTCTGAGCTGAAACGCAAAGAGGTGATCTGATGGCCAATTTTGTTCTGGTGCATGGTGCCTGGCACGGCGGCTGGTGCTGGCAGCGGGTCACGTCGGCGCTGCAGCAGCAGGGCCACCGGGTGCATGCGGTCACGCTCACCGGCCTGGGCGAACGCGCACACCTGCTCGCGCCCAGCATCACACTCGACACGCACATTGACGACGTGATCAGCGCCATTGAGGTGGAAGAGCTGCACGACGTCATTCTGGCCGTGCATTCCTACGCCGGCATGATTGGCACGGCCGTGGCCGACCGACTCGGCAAACACCTCAAACACCTGGTCTATGTGGATGCAGTGATTCCCAAACCCGGCGAAAGCTGGAGCAGCACACAGTCGGCGGCGACGCAGCAGCAGCGCCTGTCGGCAGCGCAGGCGTCAACCCGTTTCAGCTTTCCGCCACCCGACCCGGAGGTGTTTGGCCTGCATGACGCCGACCACGCCTGGGTCAAGCGCCGGCAGACGCCGCACCCCGGCAACACCTACCAGGCGCCGCTGAATTTCGATATCCAGCGGGTGGCCGCGATCCCGCGCACTTTTGTCAACTGCACCCAGCCGGCGCTGGCCACCATTGAACCCAGCCGCCTGCGCGCGAAAGACCCCAAGTTCTGGGACGGCGCCTGGCTGCCCAATTCGAAGATCGTGGAGCTCAAGACCGGCCACGACCCGATGATCAGCGACCCCGCCGGTTTGACCCGCATTCTTGTGGGCTGCGCATGACCGAGCCGGGCAGACGCCACGTTGCTACCGGCAGGCGGGCAGGTGCTGCCTGCCAGGAAGAGCGGCTTGCGGCGGCGCGCAAGGCGCTGGCGGACGGCCGCCCAACGGGCCCGGCCGTCACCCTCGGCAAAAGAACATGAGCGCTGCCGTGCATCCCTTTGAAGACCCGGCCGTTGAAGCCGTGTTCAACGCCTGCCCGGCCGCCATCCAGAAGCGGATGCTGGCCTTGCGCGCGATGGTCTTCGAGGTTGCGGCCAGCACCGCTGGCGTGGGCGAACTCCATGAAACCCTGAAATGGGGAGAACCGGCTTACCTGACGGCACGCTCGAAAAGCGGCAGTACGATCAGGATGGCGCCCAAGAAAGCCAGCAACACGCAGTACGCGCTGTACTTCAATTGCCAGACCACGCTGGTGGACACCTTCAGGACGCTTTTTCCGACAGAGCTCAGTTACGAGGGAAACCGCAGCATTGTGTTCGACACAAACACGAAAGTGCCGGCGCAGGCACTGAAGTTCTGTATCGCCATGGCGTTGACCTACCACCGCAACAAGGCGGAGGCCACCGCATGACCGATGCCGACTCCCTGCATGCCGCCATTCACGAAGATGTGAGTTTGCAGGCCTACGACAGCCGCTGGCCGGACAGGTTTGTGGCCGAGCAGGACCGCTTGCTGGCGCTTTTTCCACTCGTTTTTGTCGATATCGAACACATCGGCAGCACGGCCGTTCCCGGGATGGTGGCCAAACCCATTGTGGATCTGCTGGCGGGCGTCGAAACCATGGCCATGGCCAGATCGCTGGCCGAACCGCTGTGTGAGGCGGGCTACACCACATCGGCAGAATTCAATGCCACGCTGACCGACCGCCAGTGGTTCATGCGTTGGGCTGACGGCCGCCGCACCCACCACCTGCACATTGTGGTGCACGGCGGCCCGGTGTGGACCCGGCATCTGCAATTTCGCGATGCGCTGCGCGCCAGCCCCGTGCTGGCAGCGCGTTATGCCGCCTTGAAGGCCGAGCTCGCAGTTCGGCACCCGACCGACCGCGAGGCCTACACCAGCGCCAAGACCGCCTTTGTGAGCTCCCTGTCGGACCCCACCTGAACGGCCCGCCCCGGTAGAGAAGCCGCCTCGGCCGTCAACCCTCAACCCGGTTACTCACTTTTTTATAGCAGCTTGCGCTTGCTGCATAAGGGCTGCAGGCCAATTTGACCCTCCATTTCTGAAACCTGGCTATTTCATCGTCCCAAACACCTTCTTCAAGATTGCGCTGCCGGTACCGACCGGGTCCTGGCGGATCTTCTTTTCTTCTTCGCCGATGACCAGGTAGAGCCCATCGAGCGTCTTGCTGGTGACGTACTGCTGGATGTTGGCGTCTTCCTTCCTGACCAGGCCAAAGCCGGCGGCCTTGCCGGCAAACTCGTTGTATTTGTTGGCCAGACCCACTTTGGCCGTGGCCTGCGTCACCGCCGGCAGGAACTTCACCCCCAGCGGGGCGCGGGTTTTCTCGGCGAAGAAGTTGGTGACCGAGGTCTCGCCACCGGCCAGGATGTTTTTGGCGTCGGTGACACTCATGGAGCGCACGGCGCTGACCAGCAGGTCCTTGCCCATGGGCACCGCGGCTTCGGCGGCGCGGTTGATGGTGGTCACTAGTTCGTCAATGCGTTGGCCCTGGCCGAAATTTCTGAGCAGTTTCGACGCGTCTTCGAGGTAACCGGGCAAAGGAATGCGAACTTTCGGGTTGCCAAGGAATCCATCAGTCTTGCCCAGCAGGGCCACAGCCGCCAATGCCCCGTTTTCCAGGGCGGTTTTCAGGCCACTGGAAGCTTCTGCGTTGCTCAGGTCGCCCAGCGACAGGGCCTGCGCCTGCTGGCAGGTGGCCATAATCAGCATGCCCAGGGCGCTGACACCGGCCTGGTTAAAATTGCGACGTTGCATGACGGGATCCTTCACAAATATGAGTTCAGTTTCAGCCGCAGTATGCCGGATCGCCCTCGCCTCGCTGCTGGCGCTGGGCACCCTTGCCGGCCTGGCCGGCTGCGGTGGTCCGCAGGTCGCCCCCGAGTCGACGTTTGTGCTGCTCGACGGCAGCAGGAAAACGACGGCGGACCTCAAGGGCAAGGTCACCCTGGTCAATTTCTGGGCCACCAGCTGCGTCACCTGCGTGGCCGAGATGCCGAGAATCATCTCCACCTACAACAAGTACCAGGGCCAGGGGTACGACACGCTGGCCGTGGCCATGAGCTACGACCCGCCGAGCTACGTCGTCAACTTCGCCGAAACCCGCAAACTGCCCTTCAAGGTGGCCATCGACAACACCGGCGCGGTGGCCAAGGCCTGGGGCGATGTGCAGCTCACGCCAACCACCTACGTGGTCAACAAACGCGGCGAAATCGTCAAGCAGTACGTGGGCGAGCCGGACTTTGCGGCCCTGCACCGGCTGATTGAGAAGCTATTAGCTGAGAGCTGAGTTCGTCGCCCGCCTCCAGCCCCAATAAAAAGGCCGGCTTCCCGTCAGGGAAACCGGCCTTTTTATTGCTCACCGCCATGAGGTCCCGCCTTTTCAAGCAGGGGCCGCGGGTCCGGCTGTGCCGGCCCGCAGGTGCAGCGGCCCCCCCCCCGGGGGGCAGGGAGCTACACGCAGTGAGTGACCGTGGGGGCTTACTTGTTCCTGAACGCGTCGTGGCAGGCCTTGCAGGTATCGGCGGTTGCGGCAAAAGCGGTTTTCAGGTTGTCGAGGTTGCCGGTCTTGCTGGCGGCAGCAAGCTTGGTGGTTTCCACCTGCAGCTTGTCGCTGTATTCCTTGAATTTGGCCTGCTCGGTCCAGATTTCGGGCTTGGCCTTGGTGTTGCCACCCATGTCCGTGCCTGCACCAAAGCCGGCCCACGGAAGCTTGGCCATGGCGGCCACGATCTCTGCATTGTCAGCAGCAACCTTGGCGTCATAAGGCGCGCGGCCGGACGCCATGGCACCGACGCGACCGAAATGCGTGCCCATCACGGACAGGGCGCTCTGGCGGTACTTGATGGCGTCTTCGGGTTTGGCAAACTGGGCAGAGGCCGGTGCAGCCAGGGCGAGCAGGGTGGCAGCGGCTGCAATACAGGCAAAAGTTTTCATTTATTTTTCCTCGTGGTTTTGTACATGTTCTGGCGATGGGCAGTGCTTCCCGATAGACTGCCTGTCAAAGGAGCTGTATCCCGGACGCAAAGTTCCACCGGAACCGGATGACTAGGGTAAGCACCAAGGAAAAGCAAGCGGGCGCTGAACCCGACGCATGAAACATACCATGGCCGCATGACGGCCCAGGCAACAGACACAACAAGAAGGGTCACGCATGAACCAGCACATCCACAAAATACGCGTCTGGGACCTGCCCACGCGGCTTTTTCACTGGGCGCTGGTCGCCGCCGTGATCGGGCTGGCGATTACCGGCACGGTGGGCGGCAACGCCATGGTCTGGCACTTCCGCTTCGGCTATTCGGTGTTGACGCTGCTGCTGTTTCGCATCGTCTGGGGCCTGGTGGGAGGGCGCTGGTCCCGTTTCGGGGCGTTCATTTATTCACCGGCAAGCGTGATCAACTACCTCAAGGGAAAAGGCAGGCCGGAACACGGCGTCGGGCACAGCCCCATCGGCGCCGGGTCGGTGTTTGCCATGCTGGGTTTTCTGCTGGCGCAGGTCGGCACCGGATTGCTCAGCGACGACGAAATCGCCTTCGCAGGACCGCTGACGCGGTTTGTCTCCAACGCCACGGTCGGCCTGGCCACCAACTACCACACGAACATCGGCAAGTGGATCGTGCTGGCCCTGGTGGTGCTGCATGTCGTGGCCATCGTGGTCTACCTGAGGCGCAAACACAATCTGGTGGGCGCCATGCTGCATGGCGACAAGGAGCTGGTAACCGCCGTACCCGCCTCGCGCGACGACACGGCTTCGCGGCTGCTGGCCCTGGGTGTGCTGCTGGTCTGTGCGGCCGGGGTCTACTGGATCAGCAGCCAGGCTGCGCCCGCGTTCTGACACGCCCTGTAACGCAGACCCGGGCAAGTCCCGGTCAGGGCGGCGCAAAAAACCGATAAACTGGGTTTTGACTTTCAGCGCCATGCCTGCTTCTTCTCCCACCATCGAGTTCATCCCCGCGTCCACGCCGGAACAGCTGGCGGCCACACGCCTGATTTTTCAGGAGTACGCCGACCAGCTGGGCGTTGACCTCTGCTTCCAGAACTTCGAGGCCGAGCTGGCCGGCCTGCCGGGCGACTATG
>NZ_JAQSDL010000002.1 GCF_029945895.1 Polaromonas sp.
CGGATGTTCAGGTTCATGACCTTGTCCCAGGCTTCGACCGGGTGGTCTTCGGCCGGCGCGCCCCAGGCCGCGCCGGCGTTGTTGACGAGGATGTCGACATGGCCGAAGCGCTGGATGGTTTCATCGGCCAGCGCGCGGATGTCCGCTTCTTTCGAGCAATCGGCAGCGATCCAGTCCACGTCAATACCGGCGGCCTTGAGTTCGGCCGCGGACTCCTGCAGGTCTTCGGCCTTGCGCGAGCTCAGCATGATCTTGGCGCCGGCTTCGCCCAGCGCCTGCGCCAGCTGCAGGCCCAGGCCGCGTGAACCGCCGGTGACGAGGGCGGTCTTGCCGGTGAGGTCGAACAGCTGCTGGATGGTACGGGTCATGAGGGGCTCCTTGTTGTGGGGGGGAAGATGGCAACGAGTGTCGCGCAAAGCGCGCCTGCCGGCTGTCGCAGGGTGGACGGGTTAGGGCCTGTTCACACTATTTATACAAGTGCGAACGTGGTTAAAACAGCGCCAATCTAGGCGCGCGACGACGCTCAGCCTGGGCGGCTGGGCTAGGAGTGCAACGACGAGTGGCGCTGTTTTAACCACGTTCCCTCCGGGTTGCGGCCAAAAAGGCCATGCGCAGCGTTGCAAAGCCTTGCCGGGCGCCAGCCCGGCTGCATTTTGCGCCTCGCGCATGACCTTTTTGACTCGCAACGCATCTTGCTTAAATAGTGCGAACAGGCCCTAATCGCTGCTGGTGAGGCGGGAACGCACGTAGATCAGCACAAAACCGACGGCCGCCACAAGGCCGCCACCGACCACCATGGACCAGCCGATGGCGTCATCCAGGCGCTGCACCGACAGGCCCAGCACCAGCGTCAGCAGCCCGCCGTAGATCAGGATCCAGATCAGCTGCTGCAGCCGGGCAATCGACTTGTTCGATGTGGTGCCACCGGAATCCTTGAAAAAACCCATCAGAACGCCTCCTCCGGCAGGTCGGCGCAGGTCAGGTCGCGACTGGCGACCACTCTGAGCCAAGCGTCTATTTTAGGCAATTCGTAGTGATAGAAATAGCGGACAGCGCCCAATTTACCGGCGGTAACCGCTACTGATTTTGTAGCGTCGGCCTGCAGCGCGGCGAGCGCCACGTCCAGCCAGATCCAGGCCAGCACGGTGTGGCCAAAGCCCTGCATGTAGGGCACGGCGTTGGCCAGCGCATCCTGCGGGTTGCCGCTGGCCCACGCCGCTTTTGTGGTCGCCCCCACCTGCTGCAAGGCCTGGCCCAGGGCATTGGCATAAGTCGCCAGTTCCGGGACCTGGATCGCCCTTTCAATGGTGTGGTTGATGCGCGCCGCCAGCAGTTGCAAGCCCTTGCCGCCCTCCATCAGCACCTTGCGGCCCAGCAGGTCGGTGGCCTGGATGCCGTGGGTGCCCTCGTGGATCATGTTCAGACGGTTGTCGCGCCAGTACTGTTCGACCGGGAAGTCCCGCGTGTAACCGTAGCCGCCGTGGATCTGGATCGCCAGCGAGTTCGCCTCCAGGCACCACTCGCTGGGCCAGCTTTTGGCGATCGGCGTCAGCACCTCCAACAGGAGCCGGGCATCGTCGGCCGCCTGCGCTTCGGCCGTGTGCTGCTCGTCCACGAGGCGCGCACAGTAAAGCTCCAGAGCCAGCGCGCCCTCGCAATAGGCTTTTTGCGCCAGCAGCATGCGCTTGACGTCGGCGTGTTCGATGATGCGCACCTGCGGCTGGGCGGAATCTTTCCCCGCCGGTCCGACCGGCCTGCCCTGAGGCCGGTTCTTTGCATAGTCCAGCGACGCGTAGTAACCCGCCATGCCCAGCATGACAGCCGCCGTGCCAACACCGATGCGCGCCTCGTTCATCATGTGGAACATGCAGCGCAGGCCCTCGTGCGGCTTGCCGACCAGGTAGCCGATGGCCCCCGCCTGCCCGCCCACCGCGTATTTGCCTTCGCCGAAGTTCAGCAGTGTGTTGGTTGTGCCGCGCCAGCCGAGCTTGTGGTTCAGGCCAGCCAGGGCCACGTCATTGCGTTCGCCCGTCAGTTGGCCATCAGGGCCCACCATCTTCTTCGGCACGATGAACAGCGAAATACCGCGTGTGCCGGGGATCAGCTTGCCGTCCGGCCCGGGGATCTTGGCCAGCACCAGGTGGATGATGTTGTCGGTGAGCTCGTGTTCACCACTTGATATCCACATCTTGTTGCCGGTGAGCCTGTAGCGCGGGCCCAGCGGTTCGGCTTCAAAGTCGTCGCCGTCCGGCACGGCGCGTGTCGTGATGTCGCTCAGCGAGGAACCGGCCTGTGGCTCGGACAGGCACATGGTGCCGGAAAAACGCCCCGAAAACTCGTTGCGGGCAAACACCTCTTTCTGCGCTTCGGTGCCGTGCACCAGCAGCAGGTTGGCATTGCCCTTGGTCAGCAGGCTGGAGCCGATGCTGACCGAGGCCATGGCAAAAAAACAGTTGGCCGCCGCCTCGATGGTGTACGGCAGTTGCATGCCGCCTTCGTCGTAGTCCTGCGCGGCGCTGAGCATGCCGGAGCCGGCGTAGGCTTTGTGCGCGTCATGCGTGGCCTGCGGCAAGATGACCTTTTCACCGTCGAAATGCGGCTCCTGGGTGTCGACCAGCCGGTTGAAAGGCGCAAATTTTTCGCGTGCAATGCGCTCACAGGTGTCGAACACCGCGTCGAAGGTCTCGCGCGAATGGTCGGAGAAACGCTCGCGCTGGCTCAGCGATTCGGCGCCCAGCCATTGGTAAAGCAGAAAATCCAGGGTGGCACGAAGACTCATGTTGCTCTCACTTGTCGCGGGGCATAACGGTCAATAAATAGGGCCGAGCTGCTTGTCCGATTTGCTACGGACAGCCTGCTCAGCCCCTTGCTCAGTGTGTTCTCTGAAGAAATCAGAGCACTTCAAACACACCCGCTGCACCCATGCCGCCACCGATACACATGGTCACGCAGACACGTTTGGCACCGCGGCGCTTGCCCTCGATCAGCGCGTGACCGGTCAGGCGCTGGCCGCTGACGCCGTAGGGGTGGCCGACCGCAATCGCGCCGCCGTTGACGTTGAGCTTGTCCATCGGAATGCCCAGCTTGTCGCGGCAATAAATTACCTGCACGGCAAAGGCTTCGTTCAATTCCCACAGGTCGATGTCGCTGACCTTCAGGCCCAGCCGCGCCAGCACCTTGGGGATGGCGTAGACGGGGCCTATGCCCATTTCGTCAGGCTCGCAGCCGGCGACCGCAAAACCGAGGAAGCGGCCCAGCGGTGCCAGGCCTTTTTTCTCGGCTACTTTTTCGTCCATTACCACGACTGCGCCGCCGCCGTCGGAGAACTGGCTGGCATTGCCGGCCGAGACCACGCCGCCGGGAATGGCGGGCTTGATGCCGCTGATGCCTTCCTTGGTCGTGCCTTCGCGAATGCCTTCGTCCTTGCTGACGGTCACCTGTTTAGTGGTCATGCCCATCACGGCATCGGCCACCCCCATGGTGACGGTGATCGGTGCAATTTCCGCGTCGAACAGGCCGGCCGCCAGGGCGGCCGAGGCTTTTTGCTGACTCGCGGCACCGTATTCGTCCATCTGCTCGCGCGAGATGCCGTAACGCTTGGCGACCTGCTCGGCCGTCTGCAGCATGTTCCAGTAGATCTCGGGCTTGTTCTTGACCAGCCACGGGTCGGCCAGCATGTGGGTGTTCATTTCCTGCTGGACGCAGGAGATGCTTTCAACGCCGCCGGCCACATAGATGTCGGCTTCACCGGCAATGATGCGCTGCGCGGCCAGGGCAATGGTCTGCAGACCGGACGAGCAGAAACGGTTGACGGTCATGCCGGAGACGGTGATGGGGCAACCGGCGCGCAGCGCGATCTGGCGCGCAATGTTGGCACCCGTCGCGCCTTCGGGGTTGGCGCAGCCCATGATCACATCCTCGACCTCACCGGCCTCGATGCCGGCGCGCTTGATCGCGTGTTCGACCGCGTGGCCGCCCAGGGTGGCGCCGTGCGTCATGTTGAAAGAGCCCTTCCAGCTTTTGGCCAGGGGGGTGCGGGCAGTGGAAACGATTACAGCTGAAGTCATGAAAATCTCCGGAATATTAGTTGAACGTCTTGCCTTCGGTCGCCAGCTTGGCCAGCAGCGGTGCCGGTTGCCAGAATTTCGCGTCGTCCAGCGGGTTCTGGGCAAAACGCTTCATGCTCTGCACCACATTGAACAGGCCCACCTGGTCGGCGTAATTCATGGGGCCGCCGCGGTAGATCGGAAAGCCGTAACCCATGAGGTAAACCATGTCGATGTCACTGGCCTTGGAGGCTATGCCCTCTTCCAGAATGTGCGCCGCCTCGTTGACCAGCGCGTAGACCAGGCGTTGGACGATTTCCTCGTCAGAAATCTTGCGTGGCGTGATGCCCAGCGAGGCGCGGTGGTCTTCAATCATCTTGACCACTTCGGCATTTGGAATCGCGTCGCGCTTGCCGGGCACATAGTCGTACCAGCCCGCCCCGGTTTTCTGGCCGAAGCGGCCCTTTTCGCAGAGCAGATCGGCGGTCTTGCTGTATTTCATGTCCGGCTTTTCCTGGTAACGGCGCTTGCGGATGGCCCAGCCGATGTCGTTGCCGGCCAGGTCGCCCATGCGGAACGGGCCCATGGCCATGCCGAACTTCTCCATGGCCTTGTCCACCTGCGCGGGCGTGCAGCCTTCGTCGAGCAGGAAACCGCCCTGGCGGCCATACTGCTCGATCATGCGGTTACCGATAAAGCCGTCGCAGACGCCGGACACCACGGCGGTTTTGCGGATCTTCTTGCTGACGGCCATCACCGTGGCCAGCACGTCCTTGGCGGTTTTTTCACCGCGGATGACTTCGAGCAGTTTCATCACATTGGCCGGGCTGAAGAAATGCATGCCCACCACGTCCTGGGGACGCTTGGTGAAGGCCGCGATCTTGTTGACGTCCAGCGTGGAGGTGTTGGAAGCCAGGATGGCGCCGGGCTTCATCACACGGTCGAGCTCCTTGAAGACTTTTTCCTTGACGCCCATTTCCTCGAACACTGCCTCGATCACCATGTCGGCCTCTTTTAGCTCGTCATAGCTCAGGGTAGTGCTGAGCAACGCCATGCGCTGGTCGTATTTGTCCTGCTTGAGCTTGCCCTTCTTGACCTGCGCTTCGTAGTTCTTTCGGATGGTGGCAATGCCCTTGTCCAGTGCTTCCTGCTTCATCTCCAGCATCTTGACGGGAATGCCCGCGTTCAGGAAGTTCATGGCGATGCCGCCGCCCATGGTGCCGGCGCCGATCACGGCGATGGCCTTGATCTCGCGCTTGGGCGTGTCTTCCGGCACGTCCGGAATCTTGGAGGCGGCGCGCTCGGCCGCGAAAATGTGGCGCAGCGCTTTGCTCTCAGGCGTCCACATCAGATTGATGAAGATCTCGCGCTCGAAGACCATGCCTTCGTCGAATTTTTTCTTTGTCGCGGCTTCCACCGCATCCACACACTTGACGGGGGCCGGGAAGTTTCTGGCCATGCCCTTGACCATGTTGCGTGCAAACTGGAAGTAGGCGTCGCCACCCGGGTGTTTGCAAGGCAGGTTGCGCACCAGCGGCAAGGGGCGCGTGTCGGACACGGCCTGGGCAAAGGCCAAGGCCTCCTGGGCCAGTGATTCAGCAGAAGCCGCCATTTTGTCGAACAGCTTCTGGCCGGGAATCTGGGCCAGCAGTTCACTCTTGACCGGCTCACCACTGACGATCATGTTCAGGGCCGGCTCGACGCCGAGCGCACGCGGCAGCCGCTGCGTGCCGCCGGCACCGGGGATCAGGCCCAACTTGACTTCCGGCAGGGCTACGCTGCAGCCGGGTGCGGCAATGCGGTAGTGGCAGCCGAGCGCGAGTTCCAGCCCGCCGCCCATGCAGACCGAGTGAACGGCCGCGACCACGGGCTTGGAAGAATTCTCAAGCGCGAGGATCACGCTCAGCAGGTTGGGCTCAGCCAGCGCTTTCGGCGTGCCGAATTCCTTGATGTCGGCGCCGCCGGAAAATGCCTTGCCCGCACCGGTAAGCACAATGGATTTGACGGCGGCATCGGCATTGGCTTTTTGCAGGCTGTCGGTGATGCCCACCCGGGTGGCATAACCCAGGCCATTGACCGGCGGGTTGTCCAGCGTGATCACCGCGACACTGCCGTGGACTTCGTATTTGGCTGTCATTTGCTTTTCCTTTGTTGCGTGTTACCCGGC
>NZ_JAQSDL010000003.1 GCF_029945895.1 Polaromonas sp.
CTGGTTTTTGTTCTTCTTGGAATTGAAATGATTTTTCGCATGATCCGGCTGCAACGCGGCCCGCGCGGTCCGCGCCACGACGCAGTGAGCGCAGCATGATTCATTCGCACGGCCGCCCGAAGAATGAATCGCTCCCGCCTGGCGGGACGGCGCATCACGCGAGAGTTTTGGCCAGGGTGCTGTCATGAGCGGCTGGGGCATTGCCGCCTGGCTGATGCTGGGCGGCTCCACCGTGCTGCTGTTCATCGGCATGCCGGTGGCGCTGACCTTCATCACCATCAACATCATCGGCGCCTGGCTCTACATGGGCGGCGAGCCCGGACTGATGCAGCTGGCGCGCAGCAGCGTGAGCTCGGTCACGGCCTTTTCACTGACGCCGATTCCGCTGTTTGTGCTGATGGGCGAGATCCTGTTCCACACTGGCCTGGCCCTCAAGGTCATCGAAGGCGTGGAGCGCCTGATCAAACGCGTACCCGGCCGTCTGGCCGTGGTGGCTGTGGTGGCCGGTACGGTGTTCTCGGCGATTTCGGGCTCGACGATTGCCACCACCGCCATGCTGGGCTCGCTGATGCTGCCCATCATGCTGGCGCGCGGTTACCACCCGACGATTGCCACCGGCCCCATCATGGCCATCGGCGCAGTCGATATGCTGATTCCGCCCTCAGCCCTGACCGTGTTGCTGGGCTCGCTGTCGGGCATCTCGATTTCCAAGCTGCTTATCGGTGGCGTGATCCCCGGCGTGATTCTGTCGGTGGCCTTTGTGCTGTGGATCATCATCCGCGTCAGCGTCAGCCCCAGGCTTGCGCCGGCCGACAAGGACGATGTGGTCCAGCACCGCGGCTGGGCGCGCTGGAGCCTGTTTTTCGGCTATGTGCTTCCCACCCTGTCGATCTTCGGCGTGGTGGTGGGCGCGCTGGCCGCCGGCTGGGCCACGCCGACCGAATGCGCCGCCCTCGGCGCCTTTGCCACCATGCTGCTGGCCCTGTGTTACCGCGCGCTGACCTGGGATGCGGTGATCAAGGCGCTCAAGGGCACGGCCGGCATCTCGGGCATGATTCTGTTCATCATCCTGGGCGCCACCACCTTTGCGCAGATCCTGTCATTCTCGGGCGCCAGCAGCGGCCTGGTGCAGTTCATCACCGGCCAGGGACTCTCCACCAACATGATTGTGGTCGGCATGATGCTGATGCTGATTTTCCTCGGCATCTTTGTCGACCAGGTCAGCATGATGATGATCACGCTGCCCATCTTCATGCCCATCGTGCAGGCTCTCGGCATCGACCCGATCTGGTTCGGCGTGATGTTCCTGATCTGCATGCAGCTGGGCCTGCTGCTGCCGCCGCACGGCCTGCTCCTGATGACCATGCGCGGCGTGGCGCCACCGTCGGTCACCATGGCCCACATCTTCATCGCCGTCGTGCCCTACGTGGTCATGAGCCTGGTGTTGCTCGCCGCGGTTTTCTGGATCCCGGCGATTGCGACCTGGTTGCCCCAACTGATCGGGTAGTGCCGTGCACCCCTGAGTCGCTACGGTATTCATAGCTAGTAGCGTCCTTCGTTCTTGCGCGCGGGCCTGCCTCCCCTCTTCATCGCGCCAGGGCCGGGGCGTGGGACAGCACCTACAGGGCGAGGTGGTCCCGGCCCACAGGGGTTCCACTGCCGTTGGCTTACGGTGGTCTGTTCATAAAGGGACGCCATGCTGGTCAGCACTTTCCTTGTCGAGGACAAGCCCGAAATACGCGACACCGTGGTCGAAGCCATGGAAGAAGTAGCCCCTCTCAAATTCGTTGGCCATGCCGCCAGCGAGGCCGGGGCTCGCCAATGGCTGCGCACCTTCAACGACGACTGGCAGCTGGCCATCGTTGACCTCTTCCTCGCCGAAGGATCCGGGTTTGGCGTGTTGCGCGACTGTCAAAGCCGCAAGCCGACCCAGAAGGTGGTGGTGCTCACCAGCTATTGCCACCAGAACATCACCGACCGCTGCCTGCAACTGGGCGCCGACAGGGTGTTCGACAAAGCTGCCGACCTGGAAGAACTGGTGGCGTTTTGCAAGGGGCACGCCGACAACCTCGACCGCCTGACACCGCCGCCTGGCCAGACCGGCCCGATGCACTGAGACTGCGACCGCGACCGCGACTGAGGCTGCGCCCCGTTTCCGCAGCACCCAACCCTGACGCCGTCGTACGCTTCACGCATCAGACAGGTCGTGTAACCTCAGAGGCATGACCGCCGCCGCTCCGCCAATCGACCCCTCACCCGCCTCGCCTCTGCTGGCCGACCCCCGCGCCATGCCTCCGCGCGCCATCTGGGTCATGCTGTTCGCGCTGGTCACCGCCTTTGCGCTGAGCCAGGCCTGCCGCACCGTGGCTGCCATCATGGCCACGCCGCTGCAGGCCGACTTTGGCCTGAGCGCCCAATCGCTGGGCCTGTTTGCCGGCGCCTTTCACTTTGCCTTTGGCGCCATGCAGCTGTTCATGGGCATCGGCATCGACCTGCACGGCGTGCGCCGCACCGTGCTGACCGCGTTTCCGGTGGCGATTGCCGGCGCGGCCGTGTCGGCACTGTCCACCAGCTTCGGCATGCTGGTGGCCGGCCAGGTACTGATCGGCATCGGCTGCGCACCGGCCTTTCTGGTGTGCACGGTATTCATTGCGCGGCACATGCCGCCGCACCGCTTTGCCGCCATCTCGGGTCTGGCCATGAGCCTGGGCGGCATCGGCCTGCTGCTGACAGGCACGCCGCTGGCCTGGCTGATCGAGGCCAGCTCCTGGCGCATGGGTTTCTGGGTGCTGGGCGGCTGGGGCGTGCTGGCCTGGGGGCTGATCTGGGCGCTGGTGCACGAGCCGCCGCACCCCATGGATGCGCTGAAAAAGAAGGAATCCGTGGGCCAGGCCCTGGCCGGTTTTGGCGCGCTGTTCACGCTGCCGCACACCTGGGGCATCCTGCTGCTGGCCAGCGTCGGGTATGCCTCCTTCGTCTCGCTGCGCGGCCTGTGGCTGGGGCCGCTGCTGATCGAGCGGCATGGTTTTTCGCTGGTGCAAAGCGGCAATGTGGCGCTGGTGATGTCGCTGGTGTCGCTGGCCGGCCCGCCGCTGTTCGGCCGCTTCGACCCCGGGCCCGCCACCCGGCGCCGCTGGATCACCGGTTTCACGCTGGGAGTGGCCGGCCTGTTTGCCGCGTTTTCCTTCACCCACAACACATTCATCGATGTGGCGGCGCCCATCGTCATCGGCCTGCTGTCGGGTTACATGATTCTTCAATACGCCGACGTGCGCGCCGCCTACCCCGCGGCCATGACGGGGCGCGCGTTGTCGGTCTTCACCATGGCCATGTTCCTGGGCGTGGCCACCATGCAGTGGTTCACGGGTGTGGTGGCCTCGGTGGCCTCGGCCCACGGGGTGAAGCCTTTCACCGCCGTGCTGGCCAGCATTGCCGCGCTGCTGGCGCTGGGCGCCCTGGCCTTTGTGGCGCTGCCCCAGCCGGAGCCGCCGCCCGCCCACGCCTGAGCGCGTCCGGGAAGCGCCGCGTCAGGCGCCGGGCGGCCCCTCATCCGCCTGATCCGTCCCCTGCGTGTTCTGCGCCACCACGGGCAGCGCGAAATGAAACACGGCGCCGTGGCCGACCCGGCTTTCGGCCCAGACCCGCCCGCCATGCTGCGTCACGATGCGGTGCACGATGGGCAGGCCAATGCCCGTGCCCTCGAATTCCTGGTCGGTGTGCAGCCGCTGGAACACCGCAAACAGCTTGTCGTAGTCGGCCATGTCGAAGCCGGCGCCGTTGTCGCGCACGGTGTAGACCACCTCGCCGCCCTCGGTACGGCCGCTCACGTCCACCTGCGGGCTGGGCGCCTGGCGGCTGTACTTGACGGCGTTGGACAGCAGGTTGATCCACACCTGGCGCAGCAGGGCGGCATCGGCCGGGGCGGGCGGCAACGGCCCCAGCGTGATGGGGGTGCGGATGGCGCTGTCCGTCTGCAGTTCCGCCAGCACCGAGCTCACCAGCAGCTGCATGTCCACCATGCAGGTGCTGACGGCGCGGTGGCCCAGCTTTGAAAAAGCCAGCAGGTCGTCAATCAGCTGGGCCATGCTTTTGGCCCTCCCGCCGATGATGGACAGCCAGCCACGGCCCTTGTCGTCGAGCAGCGGGCCGTATTTCTTTTCCAGCAGGCCGGCATAACCCGCAATCACGCCCAGCGGCGAACGCAGGTCATGCGTGGCCGCGGCCGAAAAAACCTCCAGGCTGCGGTTCAAGGCCTCCAGGTCGCTGGCCCTGGCGTGAAGCACGGCATTGAGTTCCAGGATTTCGTCCTGCATCGCCTTTTGCTGCGTCACGTCTTCAGCGATGCCCAGGATGTGCGTCAACACGCCCTGCGCATCGCTGATCGGCACCTTGCGCGTGTGCAGCACGCGTACCCCGCGCCGGGACGAGATCAGCTGGTCCACCGACTCGAAGGCCGGGTTGTTCACCGCCACCTGGCGGTCCTGCTCTTCCAGAATGTCGGCCTGGTGCTGCCCGAACAGTTCGGCCGCGCCTTTGCCGATCACCTCGTCGCGGCGCATGCCCATCATCTCTTCCGCCGCGCGGTTGACGCGCACATAACGCAGCTGCGTGGCCTCCTTGATGTACACCGCGGCCGGAATGTGCTCGATCATCGAATCCAGAAACAGGTTGGCCGACACCAGCTCGGACGAACGCTGTCCCAGCAAGGCGCGGCTGTCATGCAGCTGCCGGTTGCGTTTGCTGCTTGCCAGCAGTGCCATCACCATCTGCGACAGCTGGGACAGCGCCCGTTGCTGCGCCGCACTGAGCAGCCGCGGCTGCAGGTCCATCACACACAACATGCCCAAGGTGGCGCCGCTGTCGGTGGTGAGCTGGCTGCCGCCGTAAAAGCGGATCTTCACCTCGCCATCGAGCGTCGGGTTACCGATGAAACGCTCATCGAGGCTGAGGTCGGGCACCTCGAAATACTCTTCCTGAAGAATGGCATGGGCGCACAGGCTGTGCTCACGCGCAATGTCGCTCTGCCCCACACCCATGCCGTGTTCGGCCTTGAACCACTGCCTGTCCCTGTCGATCAGGGTGACGGCGGCAAAAGGGGTGCCGCAAAGTGTGGCGGCAAGCTCCGCCACGCCGTCAAACAGGCTGTCGGCCGGCGTATCGAGGACGTCGTACCCGTACAGCGCCCTGAGCCGCTCCACTTCGTTGTGAGGAATGTCTGGTTGAAGCATCCGTTTCCCTGGGTGATCTGCGGGCGGCACGGGGGCCGCGAACCGGTTTGCCGAAGTCCTGAACCTGCAGGCCGCCACGAATACGCTGCAATTCATCTTACGCCGGACAAGGCGCTGCATCGCCCGCAAGCGAAAGGTATTTGAACCTCTGTTCAGGGGACCGCCGGCCGCCCGGTCCAGGCGCCGGATGCGCCCGGGCAGGCCCGCAAAACGCTCCTTTTTTCATAGCTGCTTGCGCAGCCAGTGCAAGGGCCAGGGCCGGTTCAGACCTGGAATCGGGCCTGTTCATCCCGCCGCCTGCACGCCAAAGAGGTGCTGGCCCGTCCGGCCGGGACCCCGCTGCCGCCTGCATCAACAGCAAGCCTTTGCCTACAGATCGGCGCGCTTCAGACGGGTAAGGTGGGCAGTCATTTTTCGCGCACGCCTTCACCTTCACCTTAACCTTCATCGACTCCACCGAACCTGCCCGCCATGAAACTCCAAGCCACCTGCACCCTGACCGTGACCACGGCCGCCGACTGCCCCATCGTCGCCATGCTGCGCCCGCGCAGCGGCCAGGCGCAGTGGATCGTCAGCGACCGCTATGAGCTTCAGCCCTGGGTGCCGACCACCGAGTACGTCGACAGCTACGGCAACCTGTGCCAGCGCCTGGTGCTGCCGCCGGGCGAGATGCACATCGAAGTCGAAGTGGTGATGGAGGTCGAGGACCAGATCGCGGTGCAGCCCGACGCGCCGCACACCCCCGTGGCCGAGCTGCCCGACGACGTGCTGCTTTACCTGCTGCAAAGCCGCTACTGCCCCTCGGACAAGATGTCCGAGAAGGCGCGCGAGATCGTCGGCAACACGCCGCCCGGTTATGCGCAGGCGGAAACCATACGCGGCTGGATCAACGCCAACCTGGACTACCAGTACGGCGTGAGCGACGCCAGCACCGACGCCATGGACTCGCTGGGCCACGGCGCCGGCGTGTGCCGCGATTTTGCGCATGTGGGCATCGCGCTGTGCCGCAGCCTGCAGATTCCCGCGCGCATGGTCGTGGGTTATCTGCACGCGCTGGAGCCGATGGACCTGCACGCCTGGTTCGAGGCCTTTGTGGGCGGGCGCTGGTACACCTTCGACGCCACGCAGAAAGAGCCGCGCGGCGGCCGCATCGTGCTGGCCTACGGCCGCGATGCTGCCGACGTGGCCTTCATCTCCGATTACGGTCCACAGCCGCTGGAAGTCAGCGACATGAAGGTGCAGGTCAGCACGGTGGCCGAACCGGCCTGACCGGTACGTCCAGGGGACGTGGCGGGCTGCCCGACCGGGGCCGCGTCAGGGCGTGGTTTTCTTCTCGCCCTTGTTCTGTGCCCCAACCGGGGAATGGGGGTTTCTGGGCGCCTTGTCTGCCGGCTTTGCCGCGCTGCGCCCGCCGTCCTTGGCCGGGTGGTTCTTGCCGCCGTTGTTGTCTTTGCTTGATTGAGGCATGGTGTTTCCTGGAATGAAAACTTCAGGCTAAGCCGTGGCCCCCCCCAGGGCCTTGTCAGTCGCGGCAGGAAACGCTGTAGGACGCCGCCGTGAGCGTTGAGCGCGGCCAGGGCGGCGACAGATCACTCGCTTCCAGAACGTTGCGTTGCTCTCCTAATGAGAGCTGTTCGCGCAAGACAGGCAAGGGCTGCAGGCCGATTTCATTTGTAATCACGGCGTAGCGCCCGATGAACCACGACCCGCGGGCTGCGCGGCTTGCAAACGGCTAGGGATAACCCCCTCAAAAGTCCATGCCCAGCCGCGCTCGCAGGCGCTGAAATAACCCATACTGCTTACATTTGGTGGCAACTATCGACCCGCGTCTACCTGATGCTGGCCAGCAGGCAAGCAGCAACAAGCGTGAAGCAAATGAAGCAAATGAAGCCGTCGGAACAGTCGACACAGTCGGAACCGCTGGAGCAGCTGGAGCAGCTGGCGCAACAGCAATCACCGCAGAACCTGCAGGAGCGCCTGCTGGCGCTGACGCAGCTGAACCAGGAGCTGCAGCAGCAGTTGCAGCAGCAGGCGGCCCGTCTGGAGGCCCTGGAGCGCGCCGCCGGTGACGCAGACAGCGGGCAGCAGTTCACCAGCGCCTTCGAAAACGCCGCCATCGGCATGGTCGTGCTGGACACCAACTCGCGGCGCCTGCGCGTCAACCAGGCGTTCTGCAAAATGTTCGGCTATTCGCACGCCGAGCTGATGGCTGACGACGGACCCGAAGTCACCCACCCGGACGACGTGGCCGAGGACTTGCTGCAGCGCAGCCTCGCACTGGCCGGAGAGATCGACACCTACCAGCGCGAAAAGCGCTACCTGCACAAGTCGGGTAGCGTGGTCTGGGCCGCGCTGACCTGTTCGATGGTGCGCGACGCACAGGGCCAGCCCCTGCACTTCATCCTGCAGCTGCAGGACATCACCGAGCGCAAACTCGCCGAGCAGCTTTCGCGTGCGAACGAAGGGCGCTTTCGCGCGCTGGTGGAATTGTCCAACGACTGGTTCTGGGAACAGGACGAGAACTTCCGCTTTGTCCAGGTCGCGGGCAAGCTCGCCGACATGGGAGGCCTCACCAATAACAACAGCATCGGCAAACTGCGGCGGGAGCTGCCCTATGTGGGCATGGACGACAGCCAATGGGTCGCACACGAGGCGCAGCTTGCAAGGCGCGAGCCTTTTCGCGATTTTGAAGTCACGCGGCTGGACTCTGATGGCCAGGTCCGTCACCTCTCCATCAGCGGCGTGCCCATCTTCGATGCCGCCGGGCGCTTCAGCGGCTACCGGGGCACGGGCCGCGACACCACCGCGATGCGCCGCTCCAGCGACCGGGTCCGGGCCAGCGAGCGCCAGCTGCGCGAGATCACCGACACCGTGCCGGCACTGATTGCCTATGTGGATGCCGAGCAGCGCTGCCGCTTTCACAACCGCGCCTACCAGGATGCCTTTGGCCTTTCCAGCGAGGAGATCCTGGGCAAAAGCATGCGCGAGCTGATGGAGCCGGCGTTCTACGAGAAGCTGCGCCCCCGGGTGGAAGAAGTGCTGTCCGGCTACCCGGTGATGTACGAGCGCAGGCAGCGCTCGTCCAGCGGCGACGTGCGCGACTACGTGGTCAATTATTTCCCGCGGTATGGCGAAGGCGAGGACGAGGGCAAGGTCATCGGCTTTTACTCCCTGGCCACCGACATCACCGAGCTCAAGCGCATCGACCGCCTGAAAAGCGAGTTTGTCTCGACCGTGAGCCATGAACTGCGCACCCCGCTGACCTCGATCCGCGGCTCGCTGGGCCTGGTCGCCGGCGGCATGGCGGGCCAGCTGCCCGACATGGCGATGAACCTGATCGGCATCGCCAAGAGCAACTGCGAGCGCCTGATCCGGCTGATCAACGACATCCTGGACATTGAAAAAATCGAGTCCGGCAAGATGCGCCTGGACCTGGAGCCGATGCAGCTGCTGCCGCTGCTGACGCAGGCCATCGCCGCCAACGAAGGTTACGGCCTGGCCAACCATGTGAGCCTGACGCTGCACTGTGACGACACCGACCTCCAGGTCGCTGTCGAGGCCGACCGGCTCACGCAGGTGGTGACCAACCTGCTGTCGAACGCGCTGAAGTTCTCGCCCACCGGCGGCAGTGTGGACGTGCATGTGCGCCGGGCCGGGCTGTGCGCGCGGGTGGAGGTGCGCGACCACGGTCCGGGCATCCCGGAGGAATTCCGCACGCGCATCTTCCAGAAATTCTCGCAGGCTGACGCGACCGACTCACGGCAGAAAAGCGGCACCGGCCTCGGCCTGAACATCTCGCGCGCCCTGGTCGAACGCATGGGCGGCAGCATCGGGTTTGACACCCGGCTCGGCGAAGGCACAACCTTTTTCTTCGAGCTTCCCTTGTCGCAGGGGCCCACGGGGTCCGCAGCGCGCGTGGCGCGCTCGCGCATACTGGTGTGTGAATCCGACGTGGACGTGGCCCGGCTGATCGGCATCATGCTGGACAAGGCCGGGTTTGACTCCGACCTGGCGCACAGCGCCGAGCAGGCCCTCTCGATGATCACCTCGGGCAGCTACAACGCGGTGACGCTGGACCTGCGCCTGCCCGGCCAGACCGGCGGCGCATTTCTCAACAGCCTGCGTCAGAGCGAAGCCACCCGCAACCTGCCCGTCATCGTGATCTCCACGCTGACCGGCGACGGGCAGCTTCAGCTCGACCAGAAACCGTCCGCGGTGTCGGACTGGCTGTCCAAGCCGATTGACGAGGAAAAGCTGGTCTCGGCCATGCAGCGCGCGGTGGCCGACCTGCACGGCCGCAAGCCACGCATCCTGCATGTGGAAGACGACCCGGACATCCAGCACATCACCGCCGCCATCGCGGACGACTTCGCCAGCTTTGAATTCGCCAGCAACCTCGCCGAGGCTCGCGCGCGCCTGCGCGACAAGGCCTTTGACCTGGTGATGCTGGACCTGTCGCTCGGCAAGGAGTCCGGCTGGGATCTGGTGGAGCTGATCGACAGCCTGCAGCCCCGGCCCGCGCTGGTGGTGTTTTCTGCCAGCGAAGTACTGCCCGCCCGGGCGGGGGGGCGGCCCGACGCGGTGCTGCTGAAAGCCTCAACCTCCAACACCGACCTGCTTCAAACCATCCGGCGCGTGCTGAAGATGCCGGCAGAGCCGGCAAAGGGCGGGTGAAAGCGATGCCCTGGCCTGCGCGGGTTTGAAAAAAGAAGCCTGCGCTGCTCCTGTATTGATAGCTGTCCCCGCTTGCTGTGCAAGGGCTGGAAGCCGATTTGATTCAAAAAACCGAGACCGATGGGGCCTCAATGCTGGTAGCTGGTGTCGATGCGGTCGAGCTTGCGCAGCAAGGCCGGCCACACAAAGGAGCCGCCCATGCCACCGCCGCGCACATAGGTAGCGGCGCGGTCGCTGCCGGTGTAGATGTCTTCTTCAAAGTGAATCAGCTCGCCGCCGGCCTGCGCGCTGAGCTGGATCTGGCAGGTGCTTTCAAAGCGGTACATGTTCATGAAGGCGTCGGCAATCGTTTCGCCCACCGTGAGCAGGCCGTGGTTGCGCAGCACCAGGTGGCGCGCCTGCCCCAGGTCTTTCTGCAGGCGCGGCTTCTCGTCGTCGCGAAAGGCCACGCCTTCGTAGTCGTGGTAGCCGAGCGAGGCCAGCACGAAGGCCGACTGCTGCGAGATCGGCAGGATGCCGCACTTCTGCGCGCTGACGGCCACCCCCGCGCGGGTGTGCGTGTGCAGCACACACTGCATGTCGTGCCGCGCCTCGTGCACCGCGCTGTGAATCACAAAACCGGCCGGGTTCACCGGATACGGCGAATCAATCACCTTGTTGCACTGCGCATCAATCTTGACCAGCGACGAGGCCGTGATCTCGTCAAACATCAGGCCGTAGGGGTTGATCAGAAAGTGATGCTCCGGCCCCGGGACCCGCGCGCTGATGTGCGTGAACACCAGATCGCTCCAGCCATACAGCGCCACCAGGCGGTAACAGGCGGCCAGGTCCACACGCAGCTGCCATTCTTCGGCGCTGACAACTTCTTTGAGCGATGCGATGTTCATGGGGTGTGTCTCCAGGGTGCCAACAATCCCCCAACTTTAAACCCGCGAGCCTCGGCCGGCTGTCACCTTGGATGCGCTGGATCGCACCGGGCCCACCGTCCAGCACCTGTTCGCTGCACAAGGTCGGGGACCGGTTCGATGTTCAGCCGCCAACCGACCTTGCTGCCACCCCACGCCGCCACGGGGAAGGCCAGGCGGCCCAACGCGGCGGCCGGTGACATCGTCTTCATGGTTTGCACCAACGTGTGCAGACAGTGCCGCCGCTCAGGCCAGCGCCACCATTTCGTGGCAGGCCTCGGCGCAGCGCTTGCAGGCGCGTGCACAGGCCTGGCAGTGGTCCATGTCGTGGCGCACACATGCATCGGCGCAGGCATCGCAGATCTCCGCGCACAGCCCGCACGCGGCTTGGGCATGCTCGCTGCCGCGCGCCATCAGTGCTGCGGCGGTTTCACACATCGCGGCGCAGTCCATGTCGAGCGCGATGCAGCGCGCCATGGCTTTCACATCCGGCTCACGCAGGCATGACGCCGCGCAGTGGTTGCAGGCGGCGGCACAGGCTTGACAGGCGTCGATACAGCTCTGGTATTTCTGGGCAGGCATGAGGGTCTCCTTGGGTGGGGGAAAAGATCGTTTGCGGCGCCAGCGCCGAAACGGGCTTCTGCCACGTTAGGAGCCTGCCGCCACCCGGCCTGTCAGTGCGTGCGCAGCGGCCATGTAGGACGATTGAGGAGCGTTTTTGCACTGCCGCAGAATGTAAAAACGCGTTTCTTCGTTTGCCCTCAGCCACCGGCGGCGCTAAGGTGTGTGCATCCCCACAACCCAGCTTCAGCGCGAGCGGGCAGCCGCCCGTCGTGCGGCTTCTGCCATGACACAACAGGAAAAGCAACAGTCCCTCAAGCTAGGCGCCGGCGTGATGATCGGCGTCATCATCGGCTCGCTGATCGAAAACCTCACCATGGGCATCGGCATCGGTATTGCCCTTGGCTTTGGTCTGTCGCTGGTGAACACGGGCGGTGGCCATCGGTAGGCGCCAGCCAGCGCCGCACGGGCCCGCGTGGCCGGGTCAGGGCTGCGCGGGCGCCGGCGTGCGTTGCGCCGGGTCGTAGAAAAAAGTTTCTTCGGCGATGCGATCGCCATCCCAGCGCTGGTAAGCCAGTTCTTCCATGCGCGTGGTGCTGCCGTCGGCCCAGGTGAAGTTAAAGATCCAGCGGATCACCACCCGGTCGCCGCTGATGAACAGCGGCCGCACACATTCGGAGGTCAGCGACTTTGCCCGCGCCATTACTTTCGCTTCGCCGGCGATCAGCACATCGCGGCCGCGGCGCGGCGGCGCCTGGTTCTCCTGCATGCTGGCATCGGCGGTGTAGAACTCGGCAATCGCTTCAGTGTGTGCGTTCTGCTCGACGCGGGCGACAAAACGTTCCAGGGTTTCGAGGGTGGGCATGGTGACTTTCAGGTGGGTGCGCCGCGGGTCCAGGCGGCCCGGCGCGGTGTTGCTGATCGCTGCTGGCACTGCCAGCCAGCCCTCACTTTAAACCGGCGGACCGCGGACCGCTGGCTATCGCGGCCGGTACATGCGAAACAGCTGCTCCGGCCCAATGCTGAAGTAGTCGCCCGGCCCGCCGCCGCGCAGCACATGGCCGGCGTTCGCCGTGTCGTACACGCCGTCTTTGAGCAGCACTTTCGCAATGTGCACCGCCACCACCTCGCCCAGCACCAGCCAGGTGTCGACCTTGCTGCCGTCCACGCCTTCGAGCTGCAGCACCTGCGTGCGCCGGCATTCGAACGAGACCGGGCTCTCGAGCACACGCGGCACCGCCACCACGCGCGAAGGCGCGGGCGTGAGGCCCGCGAGATCAAACTCATTGACCTCGGGCGGCACCGCCGCGCAAGTCTGGTTCATCTGCTCGGCCAGCGCACGCGTGGTGAGGTTCCACACAAACTCGCCGGTGGCTTCAATGTTGCGCACCGTGTCCTTGTAGCCAATACTGGCAAAACCCACGATGGGCGGCGTGTAGTTGAAGGCGTTGAAAAAGCTGTAGGGCGCCAGGTTCAGCGCCCCGGCCGCGTTGTGCGACGAGATCCAGCCAATCGGCCGCGGCCCGACGATGGCGTTGAACGGGTCATGCGGCAAGCCGTGGCCGTGGCGGGGTTCGTAGAAGTGGGTGGTGTCTGGCAAGGCGGGCTCCGCGGCGGTGAAGTGGAGAAAGGGCGCAGCTGACGATACCCGAAAGCACGGTTGCCCGCACCCGGTCAAGCGGTAGCCCGACTGCGACTCGCGCTCTCGCAGCGCCACCCGACCGTGCGGCGCCAGCCAGCAGCCCGTTGCATGGTGTTCGTCGACAACGAAAACGCGGCAACGTTGTCGCTTCAAGCCGTCTCTAGCCTCTTTTTAGCCGCGCCGGCGACAACATCGCCTCCGTCAGGCCAAAGCCGGCGATACGCTCGGGCAGCGGCAGGCCGCGCGCCAGTGCGGCGCAGGCTTCGCCCATCGCCGCCGAGGTCTGAATGCCGTAACCGCCCTGCGCGGCCAGCCAGAAGAAGCCCGGCGCCTGCGCGTCAAAGCCGCCCACCAGGTCGCCGTCGGCCACAAACGAGCGTAGCCCGGCCCAGGTGCGCGTGGGCCGGTGGATGGTCAGCGTGGTCATCTCCTCGATGCGGTGAATCGCCATGGCAATGTCCAGCTCCTCGGGCTGGATGTCTTGCGGCGCCACCGGGTCGGCGTTGGCTGGCGAGCCCAGCAACATGCCGGCGTCTGGCTTGAAGTACCAGCCCTCGTTGATGCTCGCCGTCAGCGGCCAGGCAGCGGTGGGGATGCCTTCGGGCGGCGCAAAGATAAACGCCGAGCGGCGGCGCGGCTCCAGGCCAATGGTTGGCACACCGGCCAGCGCGGCGATCACGTCGGCCCAGGCGCCAGCCGCGTTGATGACCACGGGTGCGGCATGGGTCTGACCGCCGGCCTGCACCTGCCACTGGCCGCCATCGCGCGCCAGCGCCGTAACCTCGGCATTGCAGATCACCTGGCCACCTGCGCGACGCAGGCCGCGCAGAAAGCCCTGGTGAATCGCATCCACATCCATGTCGGCGGCATCGGGCTCCAGCACCGCGCCCAGCACCCTCTCAGGCCGCAGCACCGGCACCAGCGCGCAGGCCTGCTCGCCGCTCAGTAGCCGCGCGTGCGGCGTGACGCTGCGAAAAACCTCCCATTGCTCCGCCAGCAAGGCCTCTTCGCCGTGGGTGGCGACCATCATGGCGCCGCGTGGCGAGATCAGCGGGTGCTCACTGAACCCTTCCGGCGGGTTGGCAAAAAAAGCGCGGCTGGCCATGGTCAGCGCCCGCACCTGCGGCGTGCCATAACTTTCCATGAACAGTGCGGCCGAGCGCCCGGTCGAGTGGTAGCCGGGCTGCGACTCGCGCTCCAGCAGCGTCACGCGCCCATGCGGCGCCAGCCAGTAGCCCACTGAGGCCGCCGCAATGCCGCCGCCGATGATCAGGTAGTCGCTGGGTTCAGGCATGGCGGGCGCTTTCATGGGCAATGGTGCGTGTCGTGACGCTCTTATTTTAATAGCTGGTTGCGCTTACAGGACGTGGGCCGGGGCCCGATTTGATGCATAAACCGGGCCGGCTACTGCTCCTGCTGGCGGCGGCGCTCGACGGCGCGCTTTTTGCGCTGCCGGTCCAGAAACCAGGCCAGAAACGGCAGCAGCACCATGGAGCCCGGAACCGCCCAGATAAACAGGTAAGGGCTGACCGACGAGGCCGAGCGCACCATCGCCTTCAGCTGCACTTTTTCTTCCGGCGTCCAGGTCTCGCCCTTGCGCTGCTTCATCAGCAGCGGCCACGCGCCCTTGATATGCGCCAGCTCTTCGCGAAAGCGGCGCTTCTCGCGGTGGTTGCTGGCAACAATGGCGACAAACCACACCGGGGCCCGCTTCATCTTCGTCTGGAAGTGCGCGGTGCTGTGGGGGTCAAACCCCGGGTCGGCGGCGACAGACACTGAGCCAGCCACCACCACTACCGTCAGATCCACACACGGTTCGTCCGGCAGGACGATGTCAGGCATGTTGGTGTTGGGGTTGGGGTTGGCGTTGGTGTGGGTGTGGGTCTGCATCTCTTGCATAACGCATTATCGAACCCGGCGATGACGGCGCTTGTGGGAGAAGGGCTTGTCAACCGGGCTTGCCGGCTGCCTCGGTGCGTGGGGCCTGCATGGCTTGACCGATCTGCTGATCTGCGGATCGGCCGAACCGGCCCAGCCCCACTTCCACCAGACCTTCGGCACGGTGCAGCAGGAACAGCACATCCAGCCCCATGCGCTGTGCCATGGCCAGACCTTCGTCGGGCCCGGCCACCAGCAAGGCCGTGGCCCACGCGTCCGCCTGCATGCAGGCAGACGCCAGCACGGTGACCGATGCCACGGCGTTGTTCACAGGCGCGCCGCGGCGCGCGTCCATGGTGTGCGCCAGGCGTGCATCGCCCACCTGCAAGTAGCGCCGGTAGTCGCCCGAGGTGGCCACGGCCAGATCCTCCAGCTCAATGACCCCGTGCACCGCACGGCGCCCAGCCCCGGGGTGTTCGAGCGCCACGGCCCAGGGCACGCCGCTGGCCTGGCCGCCCACGGCACGCAGTTCACCATCCAGCGCTGCCAGCCCATGCCGCACACCGTGCTGTTGCAACACAGCGGCCATGCGGTCCACCGCGTAACCCTTGGCAATGCCGCACAGGTCAAGCTGCAAGGGCGCACGCCTGCGGGCGCGGCCTGCGGGCCTGTCCAGCTCCAGGCACCCGTTCGCCGTGTGCGGCGTGGGCTGGCTTGCAGCGCGAATCGCCTGGGCATCGGGGGCGTCGCGCACCGCGCCAAACCCCCAGGCATCGACCAGCGCCCCAACGCACGGGTCGAATGCGCCGGCGCTCAGGCGGTAGACATTGAGCGCGCCGTCCAGCACCTCCAGCATTTCAGCGGGCAGGTCCACCCAGGCGTCCACAGGCGCGCGGTTCAGTCGCACAAGGTCGCTGTCCGGCTTCCAGGGCGACATCTGCGCGTCGACCTGTTCCACCGCAGCGGCAAGGTCCTGGCGCAAGGCCACCAGGTCCAGGGTGCTGTCGGCGTAGACACTGACCGACCAGCGTGTGCCCATGGTGGGGCCGTGCAGGGTGGTGCGTTTGCAGGGCGCAGCGGGTTCAGAAGACATCTTCGGCATAACACTCCTTGGCTTTCAGCTTCGCGACGCTCAACTGCAGCGGCGCCAACACCACGTCCAGCGTTTCGGCCACGCCCTGCGCCATGGCGCGGCCGCCGCAGACACGCACGATGGCGCCTTGTGCCACCAGGCTGCGCACGCGCTCGGCATCTCGGCGCAGGGCGTCCTGCACATAGCCGCCGCCGTCGGGCACGCGGGAGAAAGCCGTCTGCAAGCTTGTCAGGCGCCCTTCGCCGAGCCAGCGTTGAATTTCGGGGCCGAAGTAAAAATCCCGCGCCGGGTCGCGTCCGCCAAAAAACAGGTGCATCGGGCTTCGCCTGTCGTTGCGGCGAATGAACCCGGCCAACGGTGCCACGCCGGTGCCCGCACCAATCAGCAGCACGGGCCGCCGCGTTCGCGGCAGTGCAAAACCGGGGTTGGACCGGATGAAGGCCGCCACTAAATCCCCCGGCTGCAAGGCCAGCAGGTGCGTCGAGCACAGGCCGCCGGGCATCTGACGCACGCAGATTTCCAGAAACCCGTCTTTCCAGCCCGAGGCCAGCGAGTAGTAGCGCGGCACGGCCGAGCCCGGCGGCACGATGCCCACAAGATCGCCTGCAGCAAACCGCGCCAGACCGTGCCCGCGCAAGCGTGCGCCCAGGCCCTGTGCAGGCCACGCAAAACGCAGGATCGCCGTGGCCTGTCCGGTGGCACCGGGGTAGTCCTGGCGCGCGACCAGCGTGAGCGCGGTGGTGACTGGCACGCGCGGCACATGCGCCAGCACCAGGGGTTCGTTCAGCGCCTGTGCCAGGGCAACGCCCCAGCGCGCGAACTGCTGGCCCGATTGCTGGTGAATGCACTCCAGCGGCAGCAGCGCGGGCCAGCCCTGCGTGCGCAGCGTCTGGTCCAGCGCCTCGGCAAAGGCGCAGAAGGCCGGGAACTGCCGGTCGCCAAAGCCCAGCACGGTCACCGGCACACCACTGGCTTTGAGGCTGGCAATGTGCTGCAAGGCGTGGCTGGCGTGGGCCGGGGCCTGGCCTTCGCCATAGGTGGCAGCCAGCACAAACACCTGCCGCGTGGCGGCCGTGGTCTGAAAGTTCTCCAGCGCGCTGGTGTGAACGCGGTGGCCGCCCTGGCTTAGCGCGTCTTGCAGCGTTTGGGCAAAACCCCAGGTGCTGCCGCCTTCGCTGGCCACGAAGATCAGCACGTCGGCCTGTGCCAGCGGCGTGTTGCCCGTGATGTGTGGCACCAGGCGGCGTGCCTGCCACCAGATGACAAGGCCCGACACCCAGAACAGCAACACGCTGGCGCCCACCAGCCCGAGCACCACCGCCCACGGCCAGGCCGCTTCGCCGGTGTGCAGCACCACGGCCCAGTCGTAAACACGCTGCGCCAGGGTGGCGTCTTGCCAGGCCAGCATCTGGCCCGAGTACCGGTCAATCCAGCCTTGGCCCTGGGCGGTGGCGACCTTCCAGGTGTCCTGCGGGTCGGTGGCTCCGGGAAAATTCAGCTTGCGCAAATCCCGCACGGCAAGGCCTTGCAGCGCGGCAAGCTGCGCGCCGGGCAAGGCCGGCTTGCCGGTGACCACCGAGAGCACTTCCGGCTCGGCCCGGGTGTCCAGCGCCACCAGCCCCAGGGTGGAGGCGCTCATGGTCAGCGCCGTCAGAGATGTCAGGCACAGGACGGCCAGCACCACACGGCCCGCGACCACGTGAGTGCGCTGCGCCAGCGAGCCGCGCACCCGCGCCGCCAGCCGCCGCCAGCCGCCCATGCGCCGCAGCAACAGCACCAACGCGGAGATGCATATCAGGGCCATGGCCAGTGCCATGCCCGCCGCACCCCAGCGCCCGGCGTCGCCCAGCAGCAGCGAGCGGTGCAGGTTCTTCACCCAGCGCGGCAGCACCGAGGCTTGCCACGCACCCAGCACCCGGCCATCGGCCGGGTCCACATACGAGGCCTGCGGCTGGTCGCCGGCGAAGCTGAACACCACGTTGGCACCCGAGGGCAGGTGGCGAATTTCTTCCGCGTCCGGGACGGTGCGTGTCACGCGCTCCACCAGCGTGGCCACCGGCAGATCGCCCGGTGCGGCGGGGGCTTGCCACGCCTGCTGCACCGGATCGATCGCCAGGATGGCGCCGGTGACGCCCAACACGACGGCCAGGGTGCCGACCGTCAGGCCCAGCCAGCGGTGGATGGCTTTCCAGCTCATGCGTGTTCTTTACTTGAGCTGGAAAGTCGCCGACTGGATGTACAGCTTGCCGGCCTGCGGCTTGCCGGCGTTGGCGGTGGACAGCGGGATGCGGACCTCTGACGGGCTGTCGCGCATGTCTTCTGCGGCGGCGTCGATGCGGATTTCGTAACCCGCATCCATCAGTGCATCGGCCAGATCGGCCGTGACCTTGAGCGTGCGCCCCGCGCCCACGCTGGCGCCGGTGACGCCATCCAGGCGCCTGGCGTCACCGGCCGAGAGGCGGCTCCAGTCAGACAGGTGCTTGTGGTACTTGGCCTTACCGCCGGCCACCCACAAGGTGCGCACATAAGCGCCTTTGGCATCGGTCAGGTACGCCGCCAGATAGGCGCCGTCGCCGCCGTAGTTCTTGAGCTGGGCGGTCAGCGTGACCGGCCGGCTGTGTGCCAGGGCGGGAAGGGCCAGCGCGCAGGCGGTAGCCAAAATGGTCATGAGAGGTTTGGACATGGTGATGTTCCTGTGGGGTGGGTGGTTACTGGATCTGGCCGCGCGGCGCGGTGCCAGGGGTTAATAAAGGCGAAGGCGCGGCGGCGCCGTCCGGTTGCGGCGGTCGGGCCTGCTGCGCAGCACCCTTGTCGTCACGATCGCGTTCCCGGGTGCGCTGGGGGGCGTCTTGCTTCAGCTTCAACACCTTCAGGGTTTCCGGGTCGATCTTGGCCTTGAAGCTGCGCCCCTGGGCATCCGTTCCGCGAATTTCATAACAACCGTCGTCAATCTTCAGCCGCTGGATCTGCCAGCCTTGTGCGGCTGCCATCTGCCGCACAGCCTCACGCGTCTGCCAGCGATTCAAAGGCGCCTCGCAATCGTCACCGGCCCATACGGGCAAGGTGGCTAGGCCCAGTGACAGAACCAGCAAGCCAGGGCGCAAAGAGGTGGGGTATTTCATGGGAGTCCTTTAAAACGGGTCAGCACACGATGAACAGTTTGCGGTGCCGCTGCTGCCCGGCGGGTGCCTGGCAGCCAGATTCCAGCGGCACTTTTGATACGCATCAAGGTTCTGCTTTCTTGTTCAACTGCATTGTGGAAAATCCACCGTGTACGCATGCTGAACGGCGCGTTCATCTGCTGTTCATCGCCAGAAAGGCAAACCGCTGAGCTGCCAGGCTATTGAAGGAGCGTGATGACTGGGCGTAGTGCGTGCTGCCCAAGGCTGTGAGTAGCCTGACTACCCCCGGCCCGAACAGCGCCACGGCAAAAAGTCACTGAAAAACCAGGCACTTCTGCGCACGATCACAGGCATGATGTTCGTAACCAAGTGTTATGAAACGGCGGCAATCTTCAATGGCGACTCTTATTCCGGCAATCAGCAGCTGCGTTTCCCGCATGACCAGCGGCGAGCGGCGGCTGGCCGAGCGGCTGGAGCAGAAGCTTGATGACGACTACCTGCTCTGGTACGACGTACCGATAGGCCCCAAACAATCGCACCCCGACTTTGTGGTGATGCATCCGCGGCGCGGGGTGCTGGTGCTGGAGGTCAAGGACTGGCGCCTGTCCACCATCAAGCAGGCCGACAAACAGACCTGGGAAATTTTGCCCGATGGCATTCCCAAAAACGTGCTCAACCCGCTGGAGCAGTCGCGCCAGTACGCGCACCAGGTGATCGACGCGCTGCAGCGCGACAAGCAGCTCATTCAGCACGAGGGCAACCACAAGGGCAAGCTGGCCTTCCCGTGGAGCTACGGTGTGGTGTTTACCAACATCACCCGCAAGCAGTTCAACGACGCAGAACTGTTCAAGGCCATCGAAGAGAACCGCGTCATCTGCCAGGACGAGATGCTGGAGTCAGTCGGCGCGGAAGAATGCCAGAGCCGGTTGTGGGGCATGTTCCCGTTCATGATGAGCGGCATCATGTCGCTGCCGCAGCTTGACCGCGTGCGCTGGATCCTTTTTCCGGAAGTTCGCGTTCAAACGCAGGACCTGCTCTTCAAGGACAGCGATCCGGATGCAGACCTGCCCGACATCATGCGTGTGATGGACCTGCAGCAGGAGCAACTGGCCCGCAGCCTGGGCGATGGCCACCGCGTGATTCATGGCGTGGCCGGCTCCGGCAAGACCATGATCCTCGGCTACCGCGCCGAATACCTGGCGCAAGCCAGCACCGCCAGCAGCAAGCCCATCCTCATTCTGTGTTTCAACGAGCCGCTGGGCGTGAAGCTGCACAGCGTGATGACAGCCAAGGGCTTGGGCCACAAGGTACATGCGCGGCATTTTCACAAGTGGTGTTATGACCAGCTCAAATACTCGGGCCAGGCTCTGCCGCCTCAGGGCTCCCAGTTCTCTGTAGAACTGGTTGAGCGCGTCATCCGCGCTGTAGACAGAAAGCAGATTCCCAGCGGCCAGTACCAGGCGATATTGATCGACGAAGGCCACGACTTCGCGCCCGAATGGCTCAAGCTCGTCACCCAAATGGTGGACCCCGCCACCAACAGCCTGCTGGTGCTGTATGACGATGCGCAAAGCATTTACGAGCGCGCGCGTAGCAAACAGTTCAGCTTCAAAAGCGTGGGCATACAGGCGCAGGGCCGCACCACCATCCTGAAGATCAACTACCGCAACACCCGCCAGATACTGCACACCGCCAGCCTGGTGGCGGCGGACCTGCTGACCGCGGATGACCGCGACGACGACGGCATACCGCTGATCAAACCCATCAGTTGCGGGCGGGACGGGCAAGCGCCCATCATCATCAAACTGCCCAGTCTGCGCGAAGAAGCATTTGCCATCGCCGACCACTTGCGGCAAGCACATCAGGAAGGTCACGCCTGGGGCGACATGGCCGTGCTGTGCGCCGACTGGGCCACCATGGACCAGTGCGCCAGCGCCCTGGCCCAACGCAAGCTGCCGCACCGCGTGCGCCGACGCAGCGGTGACTACCACCCCGGCGCAGACGCCATTCAGGTGATGACCATGAAGGTTAGCAAAGGCCTGGAGTTCCCCGTGGTGGCACTACCCGGCGTGGGGCACATGCCCGCGCCGGGGGAGGACGAGAAGGAAGCGGCGCGGGTGTTTTATGTGGCGGCGACAAGGGCTACGCAGAGGTTGGTTATGGGGGTGGGTGGGGATGGGAAGTGGGCAAATGCGTTCGTCTGAACACGATAAAAATGTTTCATGCTGTTTACACGATGCTGGTACTAACAAAGTGGCAATGACACATGACTTAGATGCATATTTGCGGAGCCAAAGAATGATCGTTGCTATAGCATGCAAAAACCATGCATCTTGGAGAGAACAGTGTTTTCACATATCCAATTCATGCTCTATTAATTTTGGCGAATTAAATAATGTTTAGTGATGGATTGGATTCGAAGAGGTGTTAAATGATTAATTTCCCCGTACTTGACCGGGTGTCGGTTCAGAACTTCGGAATGTACCCGGGTACCTCTGACACGGCCGGGCTTGACCATTCATTCGTGCCTGGTGTCAACATCATTGTTGGCATAAATGGTCTGGGCAAGACCACATTGCTAAACATTTTGTTGCGCTCACTTACTGGCCCGTTCGATCTGCCTGGTGGAGATGAGCTTGGAGGAAAAAAGCGTCGCTTGGTTCCCGCAGATCGACTTTGGTTCCGCCGGCGCGTTAAAGATGATGCTGTGGACGCTACTGCCACTATTTGGTTTCATATCGGTGAGCGTTTTTTCGAAGTTAAGCGCTCTTTAGCGAATTTGGACATCCTTAGTCTAACCATTGACCAGCAGTTATGGCCAGCTGCCCGTGCATCAGAACTGGAGGCTACGTATCAGCAGCAGACGTCCCAAGCAGCCGGCCTTTCATCATTCGATGACTTCGTCTTCTTGCTTCGTTATGTTGTCTTCTTTCTTGAGGATCGTCGAACCCTAGTCTGGGACGCCTCGGCCCAAGGCGATATTCTAGGAATATTATTCGGTGACCAAAGCGCTGACCGAAGGCATTATGTTGAACTGTTCAATGAGCTACTAAGCAAAGATAGTGAATATCGGAACATGCTGGCCGTGGTGAACAAGCGAAAAAATGAATTCGCGAGACAGAACAGTACTGTTGAAGGTGGTCAGCTCGAAATGCTGATTAAACAACTCGATTCGAAGCGATCAGACATCGCTACGTTAATTGACAAAAAGGAAGAGCTTGGTCGAGGACGAGATTCTTTGCGAGGTCAAATCGAGAACACAAAACAAGACATATTCGACGAGCGGGCGGCAGTGGCATCGAAGCTCAATAGCTACTATGAGTCCTTCTTCCCACAAGTAAGCGATACAGCCAAGTACTTACTTTCCCAATTTGAAGCAAACAACAACTGCCTTGTCTGTGGAAGTGGCTCTGCAACGGCAATAGCCGGTGTAAAAGCCAAAATGGTGATGAATACCTGCCCTGTCTGCGAAAGTCCCATTGAACACTCAGATCAACCAGCGCACGACCCACACGCTGGTGAAGATATTGAACAACGGAGGGAATCAATCATTGAGCTGGAACGGCAGCTCGCATCAATGATTCGACCTTTGGCCGATAGTGAAAGTGAATATGCGCAGACCGCAGCGACTTTAGTTGCCGCAACAGCCGAGGTATCGCAGCTTGAAGGTCAACTCGCCGCTCTCGGAGGATCAGTACCCCACGCAATTGAACGAAGAGACCGCACCCAATCACATCTAAACGCTTTTCAATCGGCACTCAACCAGCTTGAGGTTGAAAGCCGGAATTTGACTCAAGAGTTCAAAGGACTTGCATCCGCCATCGATACTGAAGTGCAAACGGTTTCCGGCTTGATCGAGAACAGTTTCTCAAAATTCATAAGTGGGTTTTTGGCCGAAAGCTGTTCAATCAAGTACACACCGCGGCAAGGTCGTATTGGTCAACGTTCAGCCACAGAGAGCTTTGCTTTCCCTCACTTTGTGCCAGCGCTTACATCCGGCGTGCATCGAATGAATGCAACAGTTCGAGAACACGGTCAGTCTGTTTCAGAGTCGCAGAAAGAGTTCGTCGACTTGGCATTTCGTATGGCCCTGCTTGAAATCGCTGCACCGAATACACCTGCCATGCTTATTCTTGAGACGCCAGAAGCAAGTTTGGACTCTGTATTTGTGCCCCGTGCGGCGGATTTGTTAAGACGCTTTGCCGCCCGCCAAGGCCCCGCCATTGGGACCCGACTTATTGCCTCTTCGAACGTAAACCGCGAACTAATGATTCCAGCGCTGTTTGGCGCGTATCCAGATCAACGGTTTTATGGCCAGGTGGTTGACGAAACAGCACAAGTATCGCCTCCTACGGTCCCGATAGAAGAACGGGAGAAGCATGTTTTGGACTTGCTATCGATTGCGGTTCCGACGCGGGCTTTGGAGAGATTTAGGGAGCCGTATGTGCTCGAGCGGGAACGTGCCTTGTACCCAGAACGCTTTGCGGGCAGCCCGTCATGACCGCGGCGCAACACACTGAGTCTCAAATGGAAGACGCAGGTATTTGGAAGACTTGGATACTTATATGTTTGGCGGAGTCCCATCGTATGGGTGCTACCCCCATTTCAGCAACCCAGTTGCATGTCTGCTTGTACCTTGCAAATACTCTCGCATCACTATTTGATGTTCACCGTGTACGTGGTCGCGTTTTGAAACGAGGCGAGTTCCCTTTCTATCCGGATGTTCAACAGGAAATCGACAAGCTGTCATTCAACGGCGTACTGAAAATTGAAAGTGTCGATTTTGGCGCTAAGGGGCAAATGACGCCACATCTAGGACTGGGTCCCAAAGGACTGGAAATTTATCGATTGCTATTAAATGGGTCACCAGACGCCTCTCGATTAGCACGACTGTTCCGTGAGCTAGTCGCAGCAAGCTTTGGAAAGTTTTTATTCGCGAATTCGGCAATTGGGCCAATTGACGCGAACTATGGCAGCAATCTTGTCTTGGAGGGTGAGGTCGTCGATTTCTCAGAATGGACCGATGAGAACAAGAACATGGAAGTCGCTCGATATCTTTTGAACAGGCTAAAAGACATGCGACCACAGGCGGACCGCGATGGCATTCGCCTTTATTGTGACTATCTTGACAAGGCATTAGCCCTCGCAGCATGAGCCAAGCTAGAACTGATTTTGGCGGCGCGCTCGCGAGTGTTCTTGAGCAAGTTGCCTGTTCTACAACACCGCGTGTTTCAGTGGCAGACGCCTGTACACCTGAATCATTCATCGCGAGCTGGTCCCAGACCTTGAGTGAACACGCAAAGGACCTTCGCAAGAGGGGTACGCCGCTGCAGGCACCGGTTGTTGTCGTTCATATAGAGAGCACTGGCGAGTTTTCGGATCAGTATAGAAATTGGATTCATAGACGCATGCTAGGAGCATCTCATTTGGATAAGTATGCAGGTGTGCTAGCAGTTGGGACTGCCTCAATAGGCTGCTACACGTACCCTGCTGTCTTGCAAGATATGAGCTCATGTGAAGACGAATTACGTGCTCACAATATTCAATCATCACCAACCGTCGTCCTTGCTTCCGATACCAAACTGCTAATTTGGCCTCAGGGAATTGATAGTGAATACAGTCCGATTGAGATACCTCTCAGTGACAATGTAGCTCCAGTCAATTTGACTACGATCGACGACGCACTGTCGCAGTTTTACAAATTGGTTGCGCAGCAAAATACTAAGTGGTGGAAAGATCGAACCCTTCGAACCACGGTTGAGCAACCGGAAGCCACCGTGCAAGGAGATTTGTGGATATACCTGACAGGAACCTTTGCTGCGGTTGCGCTAGTGAGATTGGAAGAAGTAAGCGGGAATGGTCGTCGCGACATTACGGTATATCCCACTGTAAAAGGCCCAGATGCCCAAGGGGCGGTTCTTGAATTGAAGACCTTGAGGGATGTTCGAACGCCAGTTAAGAACCCGGCTTCAACTCCAATCAAAATATCACTTCAGGAGAATATTGATTGGGCATGTTCGGGTGTACAGCAATCTGCTGCTTATCGCGATAGCGAGAAACTTGATGGTGCGTTCCTTTGCCTATACGATTTCTGCGCAGGAAACATAATGGACGTTGAAAATGCGGTCGCTCCACACGCTTCGCTTTACGAGGTCATCCCTCGGCGCTATTGGATTACAGCTTCACATGAGGAGTATAGAAAGCACTTCTTCCCGCTGAATACTGCCGCCAGCGACAAACCGATTTAGCTTCTAAGCTCTACGATACTTTCGGCTAAGAGCAAACGTCCACCTTGTTGTGCGCTTGATCGCATTTGGCGTACCTCACGTACTGTGACCGAACCAAACCCCATATCAGTAGCAATTTCGCCGATGACATTTGCCACCTCAATGCGGACGTCCGCATACCGAGAGTCGCCAACAACCATCATTACTTTGCCGGATGGCGCCAGCAATCGTTGGGACTCTTCAAGCACGATTTCAAGGTCACGAAAATACGCCCCAACCATTGCAGGAATACTTGCATCCCAAAGTTGACTTTGCTGATGCTTCAATGCATCGAGTGTCCGAGATAGAAGTGGCGACGACTTCTTTGGCGCATCATATGGCCGACTAATTTGCACATGTGATCGCAGAGTTTCTTTCCTTAATCGAGCGTTGTCTGCGCTCGAACTAATATAGCCAAGAACCCATAGCTCGACGTTGTAAATGTCGGTGTAGTCAAACGTGTTCGGGTAGGGGGGCGAAAAGACCGCCAAATCTATTGGCTCGGATATTTGAGCTAGTGCGATTCGTGAATCCCCATGTATTACATTGATTCGCGATCGCGGCCGCCCCTCAAATCGAAGTACGTCTTCGAACGAAGTGTTGAATTGGAGCGCAAACAGCGCGTCAAGTTTTTCAGGCGTCGGTTGATTTTCTTGCCATGCTCGTCGGTACCTTCGGCCTTTGCCGTTGACGTAAATGTTGCTGCACTCTACCAACACTGCACCGAGAACAACCTTGAAAAACCGTTGTATGCCAGCGTCGACAATTTGATCAATACATGTGAGATACCGTGACAGCTGACGCGCAACAGTTAGCGGAAAAATCCACCGGGGCTTATCTGGCCCTTCGATGAAAGTCGGAGGCAGGTGACTCAGACGCAAAATATTACTGCGCGTTCCACTCAAACTTGCTTGAAAGCCAACTGCAGCATGACGCAGCTTCTCTGCAGACAATTGGCTTACTTTTGCTTTGATGACATCGGCAAGAAAAGGATTGACTTCTACAGTTGTCGCGTCGATTGACAACAATTGTGCTGTGATTGCGCTGGTTCCAGACCCTCCAAAAGGATCCACTATGTGCGTAGGTCTGTATCCCAACGAGTCTATTGCCGCTGTGACAAAGGAAGGGGAGAAGGCCTCCTTAAAGTGAAACCAACGCTGAAACGCAGTGCCCTTGCCATCTTGATTTGTCGTCAGAGACGCCCCTGTTGCCGGCACGCGCGCATTGAGCGTATCCATCCCATCGGAGCTCGAAAACCAAGTTGGGGCAGTTGCAAAATGCTCCTGTAAGGTCTGAAGATAGCGGGCTGGGGGATTGCGCATTTATGACTTAATAATTGTTGGCTCTTTGATAAGTCTAACTTCCTGCCCAAATGTGCTATCGGGACCCAAGCCAGCTTGAACAAGACTGCCACACCGGCCATCACGAATCATGATCGTACTGTGACTGGGTGTTCGTTTAAGGCAACCGGTAACGGCGGCTTCAAGGCGTTTGATGCCTAGGTAATCTCTCCAAAAGAGCGCCGTTATGCTCGGGCAGATACTCATCCAACCAAAAAGAAAAGGCCCAGCCGCCATGCATGAAATCATCTGTCCCCACTGCAGCAAAGCCTTCAAGATCGACGAAGCGGGGTACGCCGATATCCTCAAGCAGGTGCGTGATGGCGATTTTGACAAACAATTGCACGAGCGGCTGGAGCTGGCCGAGCGTGAAAAGCGCGACGCGGTTGCCTTGGCCGAGGCCAAGGTCGCCAACGAGCTGCAAGGCGCTGCGGCCCGAAAAGATGCGGAGATTCAGGCCTTGCAGGCCCAGCTCGCTGCCGGTGAGGTAGCCCGCAAGCTGGCGGTGACGGAGGCATTGGGCGCGGTCAGCAAAGAGCGCGATAGGCTGGCGAACGAGCTGGAGCAAGCGCGCAACGCGCAACAAGCTACTGCTCAGTTGGCCGAGGCCAAGCTGGCCCATGAGCTGCAAGGGGTTGCCGCCAAAAAGGACGCCGAAATTCAGGCGCTGCAAGCCAGGCTGGAGGCCGGCGAGGTGGCGCGCCAGTTGGCCGTGAATGAAGCCGTGGGTGTGGTCGCCCGGGAGCGCGATGGGTTGAAAAATGACCTCACCCTCATCACCGTGAAAAATCAGCTGGAAGAGAAAGCAATCAAGGAGCAATACGCCTTGCAGCTGCGCGACCGTGATGGGGAGATTGAGCGCCTGCGGAACATGAAGGCGCGGTTATCGACCAAGATGGTCGGTGAAACCCTGGAGCAGCACTGCGAAATTGAGTTCAACCGCATCCGTGCTGCGGCCTTTCAGCGGGCGCATTTTGAGAAAGACAACGACGCCCGCACCGGCAGCAAGGGTGACTACATTTTTCGCGACTCGGACGAGTCGGGCGCCGAGATCGTCTCAATCATGTTTGAGATGAAGAACGAGAGCGATGAAACGGCGACCAGGAAGAGGAACGAAGATTTTCTGAAAGAGCTGGACAAGGACCGCACTGAAAAGGCGTGCGAGTACGCGGTGCTGGTGTCCCTGATTGAGCCGGAGAGCGAGTTGTACAACAGCGGCATCGTCGATGTCTCGCACCGCTATCCGAAGATGTATGTGGTGCGGCCGCAGTTCTTTGTGCCCCTGATCACGCTGCTGCGCAATGCCGCTTTGAACGCGATGAAGTACAAGTCCGAGCTGGCGCTGGTGCGCTCGCAAAACGTGGATATCACGAAGTTCGAAACCCAGCTCGACGAATTCAAGATAGCGTTTGGGCGCAATTGGCGCCTGGCCTCAGAGGGCTTTGAAGAAGCCATCAAGCGCATCGACGATGCGATCAAGGACCTGGAAAAAACCAAGGAAGCGCTGCACAAGTCAGCGAATAATTTGCGACTCGCCAACGACAAGGCCGACGATCTGACGATCAAGAGGCTCACACGGGGCAACCCCACGATGGCTGCAAAGTTTGCCGAGCTGCCGGGCACCATCACCCCGGATGAGACAGAGTAGGACCGGCTGGGTTACACGGACGCACCAGGCTACTTCGGCGCCTTGATCGCCTTGGCTGCTTTGGGTGCCAGGTAGTTCTGCCCCGACACGACTGACTTGCCGGTTTGGCTCTCCAGTTGTTTGCGCGCCTGTTTGGCAATGCCACCGCCCGCTTTGGCTGCGGTGGTGTTTTCGGGCAAGCCGCTGGCGTTCATCGTTTCAGCAATCTGCCGGGTAGATAACTCGGCCAGGGCGGTGAAGATGAGCTCGGCCTCGGTCATGTGGTCGCGCAGGTTGTGGCTGCTCAGGCCTTTGACGGCCTTGTGGTCTTTGACGCTGACGCCGCTCCACTCGGTGTGGATGATGTTGGTCAGGATGGCAAATTCCTGGCCCGCCTTGATGTCGTGTTCGCGCCAGTAGTCGGTGAGTTTGTTGCGGGTTTCCTGCCCGGTCATGCGCTGCTGTATCCACTTGTCGCTGCGGCCGTGCTGTTGCCAGGTCTGGCGGGCGCGGTTGAGCGAGAGAGCTGGGTCGGCCATCTCCTGCATGCGCTCGTAGCCAACCTTGGCCAGCCAGAGTTTGATGGGCTCGGCTTTAGGGCTGGGGATGGATTGGACGATGCGCAACAGCGTGGCGGCTTTAGCGCAATCGGTTTCCCGCTGCTTGCCGTCTGTCGCGGTCAGTTTCAACTGTACGATTTCCTCGTACGGTTGCCCGGAGCCGGCCTCCTGCGCCAGCTTGCGCTTCAGGTCTGACCAGTAGCGCTTGGCGCTTTTGCTCTCCGTCAGCACCTGCACCACGTCAATCACCGAGAACCACCAGGTCTCGGTGGCTTCGTCATACACGCGGCGGATGGACTGACCGTCAAAGCTGGCAGGCGAAACTTTCATGGCGACCCCTTGGAGCGGCAGCAACCGTGCCGCGCGGCGAATACTGTATTTTTGCACAGCATTTCAGCGTCAGACAGAGAGATGGAGTTGCTCTGTTTTTAATAGCTGTTTGCGCACACTCCACAAGGGCTACAGCCCTATTTGATCAACAAATACCCCGTACTGCGCCCGCCACCTTCCAGCCTGCGCCACCCTGTGGCCGCCGTCCATTTGCCCAAGCCGACCACCTTTCCGTCTGAAATAGAGCTGTATTTTTACAAATACACCTCACTTTTTGAGCCGCATAGTTCAAAATACGCCTCATGCCCACCCCAAACCCATCCCCGCGCTACATCTGGCAGCACCGCGCCTGGCCGCAGCTCACTTTTGATGCTGCTGCACTGGCTGCCGCGCTGGAGCAAGCCCGGCTGGAGCAGGGCCGTTTGTTGGGGCTGCTGGGTGCCATAGGGCTGGCGCAGGCCAACGCGGTGCAGCGCGAGCTGTGGGTCCAGGAGGCGCTGGCCACCGCTGCCATAGAGGGCGAGCAACTCAACCTGGAGTCCTTGCGCTCGTCGGTGGCGCACCGGCTTGCACTGGCCGATGCGCCGGGCACGGACCGGTCTGTGGAAGGCCTGGTGCAGGTCATGCAAGACGCGCTAGCCAACCACAGCACCGCGCTGGATCTGGACCGGCTGTGCCGCTGGCAATCTGCACTGTTCCCCGGGGGCACGTCGGGCATCACCCGCATTGCCGTGGGGCGCGTGCGCAGCCACGCCGATGCCATGCAGATCGTCAGCGGCCCACTGGGGCGCGAGGTGGTGCACTACGAAGCGCCGCCCTCGGCACAGGTGGCTGCGGAGATGGACTGCTTTTTGGCATGGTTTGCCAGCACCCGCCCCACAGGGGCCGGCACTGCATCCGCCACGAGTGCAGCCGTGAATGGCATTGCCCGCGCGGCGCTGGTGCACCTGTGGTTTGAGTCCATCCACCCGTTTGAAGACGGCAACGGCCGCCTGGGTCGCGCCCTGGCAGACATGGCGCTGGCGCAAGACATGCACGCGCATGACGCGCAAGCCAGCCCGGCGCTGGTGCGGGTGTATGGCCTGGCCCACCAGATGCTCAAAACCCGCACCGCTTACTACGACGCGCTCAAACGCGCGCAGCGCCTGCGCGGCATTGAACCCGAGGCCAGCACGATTGACGCAACGCCCTGGGTGCAATGGTTTGTAGAGGCGTTTACCCGCGCGTGCATCACCAGCCAGGCGGTGGTGCGGGACGCGACTGACAAGGCGCAGTTCCGGCTGCGGGCAGCGCAGTGCCATATCAACCCGCGCCAGAGCAAGGTGCTTGAGCGACTGCTGGAAGCCGGGCATGTGGGGTCGGGCGGTGGGTTCCTGGGCGGTATGACTAGTGAGAAGTACGCCAAGATCACCGCCACCTCCAAAGCCACCGCCACGCGCGACCTGGCCGACTTGCTCGCCCATGGCCTGCTGCGCGTGGAAGGCGTGGGCAAGGCCACTCGCTACGCCGTGAACGTGTCCGGCTGGGAGCAGCCTGCCCTCAAGTCCTGAGCATCTGCATGCCCGGCCCCGGTAGAAAGGGTGCCATGTACCATCACCGGTGTTCCAGATTTGCGCACAGTTCCAGCCACCCCAAGGAGACAAACCCAATGTTCAGTCATGTCATGGTCGGCGTTAACGACCTCGAAGTTTCAAGGAAGTTTTACGACGCCTTGCTCGGCACCCTGGGCATTGGCCCCGGCGTCGCCAACAACAAGCGCTATTTCTACCGCAGCAAGGGCGGCTCGTTCGGCATCACCACGCCGATCAATGGCGAAGAGGCCTGCCACGGCAACGGCAGCACCATCGGCTTCAAGATGGAGTCGCCGGAGCAATGTGACGCCTGGCATGCGGCCGGCATTGCCAACGGCGGCACCACCTGTGAAGAGCCGCCGGGCATCCGCGACGGCTCCGTCGGCAGGCTCTACCTGGCCTATCTGCGCGACCCCGACGGCAACAAGCTCTGCGCCCTGTACCGGCCGCCTGCGGCGTGAGACGCGCGTGACGTCTGCCAGTGATTCATGGTTTGACGAGGCGTATTACCAGCGCTACTACTTCGACAAAAAAACCAGCGTGGTGGACCCCGGCCACATTGAGCGGCTGGGCACCTTTGTGTGCAGCTACCTCCAATACCTGCGTGTGCCGGTGCGCAGGGTGCTGGACATCGGTTGCGGCATCGGCCTGTGGCGCGAGATCGTGGCCAGGCACTTTCCCGCTGCCAGTTACCAGGGCGTGGAGTTCAGCGAGTACCTGTGCGGCCGCTTTGGCTGGGAGCGCGGCTCGGTGGTGGACTACCGCGCGGCCCAGCCCTTTGACCTGGTGATCTGCCAGGCGGTGCTGTCTTACCTGAGCGCTGCTGACCTGAAGCTGGCGCTGCGCAACCTGGGCCGCCTGAGCCAGGGTGCGCTGTACGTGGAAAGCGCCACGCGTGAAGACCATGAACGCGGCACGATTGACGACGATCTGGCCGACCCGCGCCTGTTTCGCCACCCGGCGGCCCTGTACCGCCAGGGCCTGCGCGAAAACTTCATCGAGGTCGGCGGCGGCCTGTGGGTCAGCCGCAAGGCCGAGGTGCCACTGTTCGAGCTGGAACGCGCGGGCAGCCGCTGAGCATGGACGCAAGCAGCCTCGCACCGGCCGCGCAGGCGCACGCCGTGAGCCGCCTGCGCAGCGCGCGCCTGGCGCGCAGTTCCAAACCGTTTCTGGCGCGCGGTGGCCCGCGCGGGGAGCGCTGCGCCGGTTGCCGCCTTGTTCCCAGCCACTGCCTGTGCGCCTTGCGCCCGCATCTGACGGTGCGTGCCGGCGTGTGTTTGATCATGGCAGACATCGAGCCGCTCAAGCCCAGCAACACGGGCTGGCTGATTGCCGATGTGGTGGCCGACACCTTTGCCTTTGGCTGGGCGCGCACCGAGGTGGACCCGGCGCTGCTGGCCCTGCTGGCCGATCCGCAGTGGCAGCCTTATCTGGTGTTCCCGGGGGAGTTTGTGGCGGCGGAGCGGGTGGTGACGGAACTGCTGCCTGCTGAAGCTTTGGGCGGCACGCCAGCCCGGCGCCCTCTGTTTGTGCTGCTTGACGCCACCTGGCCCGAGGCGCGCAAGATGTTTCGCAAAAGCCCCTACCTCGACCAGCTGCCGGTGCTGAGCCTGCAGAGCGAGCAGCTGTCGCGCTACCGCCTGCGCCGCTCGCAGCGCGACGCACACTTCTGCACCTCGGAGGTGGGTGCGCTGTGCCTGGAGCTGGCCGGTGAAAGCCACGCGGCGCAGACGCTGGAGGCCTACCTAGACGTGTTCACCCACCACTACCTGCGCGCCAAACAGCAGCTGCCGGTGGACATGGAAGACGCGGCGCATCAGCGGCTGCGAGGTTTAAGTGCTTTGCGTGAGTAGCGCTCTTGCCGTGGTGTGCGTGCGTGTCATCAGGGGCGTGCGTGGCATGAGCCCTCGGGCATACGTGGTTCCCCCTGCACGCTGCGCCAGTCGTGCGTCGCCGAGGCCTGACGGACTACGCTTGCGGCAGCGGATGCGCTTTGTCGTACTCGGCCGCAAAGCGCGCTCCGGGCCGGGCCATGCAGCGGTCGACCCAGGCATCAATCAGCGGATTGCCCGGTTTGCCAAACCAGGCATAGGGCGAATGCAGCAGCAGGTCGGCTGCGGTGAACTCATCACCCAACAGATACGGCTGGTGCGCCAGGACGGCCTCCAGCCGGGCGACGACTTCCGCGCTGCTGCGAAAGGTCGACGTGATGTACGGGTGCTTCAACCCGGCGGCCTCAAGCGTCAGGATAGGCTCGACGACACCGGAATACCAGGCGAACCAGCTGAGATAGGCGCCGCGCTGCGCATGCCCTGGCGGTATGTGCAGGCCGGCCTGGGGATACAGCTCTGCCAGGTACATCAGGATGGCGCTGGACTCCCACACGGCGACGCCGTCGTGCACAAGCAGCGGCACCTTGCCCTCGGGATGCGGGTTGCGCGCGTCACGGCCACCCGAGCCGTCAACGCGGGGAATGGCCACGATGTCGATTTGCACGTCTTGAAGCGCGTCGAGCTCCTTGAGCATGGCAAGAACCCGGGTTGAACGGCTGTTGGGGGAATGGAAAAGGGTCAGCATGAGGGTTCCTTCAGGTGGTTGAGGTAGCCGGTTTGATAGCGTACGTTCTTGCAACATGACAAGGTGACACTTCGAAAAAAACCGGCGGAGGGCAGGTGTTACTCTAGCCAACCCTCCTGCCAGTTTTTGTCAGTTGCCCAATGTCCCGTTCTGATCGTCTTTTCCGTCTGCTGCAAGCCCTGCGTACGCTGCCCGCGCCCGTCACAGCGGCGCGACTGGCCGACGAAACCGGGGTGTCCGTGCGGTCGATCTACCGCGACATTGAAAGCCTGCGCGCCGCCGGCGCCGAGATTGGCGGTGAGCGCGGCTACGGTTATTGCCTCATTGAAGACGGTACGCTGCCGCCGCAGATGTTCAGCCGCATCGAGATTGAGGCGCTGGTACTGGGCCTGGCCGAAGTCAGCCACATGGGCGACCCGGCGCTGGCCAGGGCCGCTGCCGCAGTGCTGGGTAAAGTCGCCGCGACACTGCCCTCGTTGGGGCAGCAGCACCTGCTGCATGCGGTGTCGCAGGTGTACAGTTTTGAAGAGCGCTTTCCGGCGCTGCCCGACATGCACCTCATTCGCGAAGGGTGCTGGCGCGAAGAGGCGGTGCAGATCCGTTATGCCGACGGGAAGGGCGCGGTCACCGACAGGCAGATCTGGCCGCTCGCCATCGTCTATACAAACAACATGCTGGTCGTCCTTGCCTGGTGCTGCCTGCGCGAAGATTTCCGCATGTTCCGCGTCGAGCGCATCAAGCAGATGGAGGCTGCGGGCGAGAGCTTCCGGCCGCGGCGGGTCGCGCTGCTGCGCACCTACCTGGCTCAGCTTGCAGCGTGACGGGATGCGCCGGCAGCTTAACTGCACGCAGGGAAGCGGCGACAATCACACCTCACGCGCCGGGACCAAAAAGCGCTGACACCGAGATGCTGGCACCAACGCGCAGCCCCCAACCGAAGCAAAGCACCATGACCGACGACCTGAACCGCAAGACCGAACTGAAGAAGATGGAGCTGTGCGACTCGTGCGCCGGCATCCAGCGCAACTGGCGCAAGGCCCCCGGGCACCCGGAGCTGGTGCAGGGCGCCAACCGCCAGGAAAGGCGCGGCGGCGCGCTGGTCACCGTCACCAAGTACCGCTGCGACCGCTGCGGCACCGCCTGGGAATACGAAAACGACAAGGCCAACCTGAAGGCGGGCTGGTCGGTGGTGGGGCGGTAGGCCACCCAGGCCTGATGCCGGCCGACTCACATCGTGCTGCTCGCCTGAGGCTTCAACACGGGGCCAGCTTGGCCAGCATCTGCCGGCCGGTGTAGCCCTCATCCACCCCTTCGACCAGAAACGCGATGCCGTGGGAATTGCGGGTACGCAGCGGCAAAATGGCCTGGTAGGCCTCTGACTGGTACCACTGCCTGGCGCTGGTCATGTCGGGGAAGGCGATGGCGATCAGGTCGCCGGCCCAGTGGCCCTCGACCACTTCGGTCGTGCCGCCATGGATTTTGAACACGCCGCCGAAGGGCGCCAGCGTGGCGTCGATGCGACTGATGTACTGGGCAATCTCGTCATTGATCTGGACATCGCGGAGGACCGCAAAGGCATAAGCTGGCATGGGGGTTTCCTTCTGTGTTGGGCCCATGCTCTCGCGAACGGTCTGCGACGGCAATAACCTGCGGGGTAAAACCAGAAAGGGCTGGCGGCTGTTTCCCCGGCTGGCGCGTAAAAAGCTGGCGGTCCCGTTCGGCCCATGAACCGGGACCACCCATAAAAAAAAGACAGGCCAAGGCCTGTCTTTTTTGTTTTGGCATGCAGCGGCGAAGAGCCGCTGCGTTGCTGTTTACTTGCTGCCGGCGGCTTTCACGTCGGCCTTGGCTTCTGCCTTGACAGCGCCGGTTTCAACTTTGGCGGTGGCCTTGTCAGCTGCGGCGTTGGCCTTGACGGTTTCCACCTTGGCGTCGGCCTTGATGATGGTCTTGTCGGCTTTGGCGTCGGCGTTCACGCTGGCTTTTTCAGCTTTGGCGGTGGCCTTGGCTTTGTCGTCTGCGTCGGCCTTGGCGGCTTTGGCATTTGCTTTGGCTTTGGCCTTGGCGGACTTGGTCACGGCCTTGGTTTTCTTTTCAGCGGCGTTGACTTCTGCTTTTTGAACCTTGGTGTCGGCCTTGGCGTCGACCTTGGCTTCGCTTTTCACAGCAGCGGCCACCGACTTGTCGGCCTTGGCTTCTGCCTTGGCCACCGCAGGTGTCGCGGGCACAGCCGGGGTAGCGGGTGCGGCAGCTTGCGCGAAGGCAGCGCCGGTGACGAGGGTAGCGATCAGGGCGGCGAGTAATTTGTTCATGGGAATCCTTTGAATGAGCTGGTGGTGACCTGTGACCAGATGAAGTCATGATGATCCCGTGTACAACGCGCGGCGCGGCCAGGCTGACGACGCAACACACAAGTTGTTTCAAGTCGGGACGCGCGCTTTACATGGCATGGCCCGCGCGCGGTGGTCAGCGCGAGGTCTTCAGCGGCTGCAGCTCGAAGCGTGGTGCGGACCGGGTCAGCAGGCGGGCCTTGGCGGTGGCGGCAGGCCAGGCCGCCGGCACTTCGTGCATGAGTGCGGCGACCAGCGTGCGCACGTCTTCATGGGCTGACTCGTGCAGGGCTTCGGCAACGATCAGCACCGTGCTGGTGTCGGCGCTGACGGCCGACAGGCTGCTTTGCCGGCTGGTCCAGCGGCGCGCGTGGGCGTTGTCGGCCTCGTCGACAAAAATGATTTCATGCGCCTCGGGGAGCTCGACCTCACCCGAGAAGGTCTGGTAGTGCTCGAGGCCGGTGGCGCGGCGCACCTGCAGGTCGCCCACGACCTTGTCCAGGTCGAACACGGCCACCGGAATGGCAAAGGCCGCCGAGACCGCGTTGCACAGGTCCACCAGCGGGTGCAGCCGCGGCAGCGCGCCTTCCTTGCGCAGGCGACGCAGCAGCGCCTCGGCCGCACAGCGGTACTTGGTGGGTTTGAGCCCCATCTTCGAAAACATCTGGCGCCATGCCTTGATCTCCGGCAGCTCGCCTTCGCCGTGGCTGGCCAGCCGCGCCGCGGCCATGCTGCTGAAACGCGCGACCTGCGGGCCAACCGCCGCCCTGGCGCTGATGCCACGGACAAACATGGCGCCCGGTACCAGCTCGGGGCACTGGGTCCAGATCTCGCTGGAATGGCTGAAGAACATGTGCCTCCTTGTTTGCTGTCGATCACGGTCCGCCGGCCTGCTCTCGCTACAGCGCGCTGGCACTCCTGTTGTTATAGCTGCTTTCGCCCGTGTGGTTTGGGCCGGCGGCCGGTTGGATGCCTCAACCCCGTGGACCCTGCGCAGCGAAGCAGTGGGCGGGGCGGGGAAAACAGTGATGAACCGACGGGTTCCATGGCGGCAGCACGCCCGTTTTCATCCTCCATTTGGGGGATGCCAAATCGCGGCCGGGCCGCTACAACCGGGGGCATAACAACTCACAGAACGCACGCCCGCTCTTTCAGGACCGCACCGTTCCTGCGGCGCTGGCTGCTGAAGGGAACCACTCATGTTTACAGGCAAGGCGTCACCACTGTCGCAACAGGGAATCGAAACGGTGCTCGACAGGCTGGGGGTGGACGCCCCCGCACTGTGGGCGGTGCTGACGGTTGAAACCAGTGGCTGCGGCTTCCTGCCGGACCGGCGACCCAAAATCCTGTTCGAACGGCACTGGTTCAGCCGGCTCACCCATGGTCGTTTTGATGGACAGGCGCCTGACATCAGCAATCGCAGCGCGGGGGGTTACGGGGATGGCGACGCTTCCCAGTATGAGCGGCTCACCCGGGCCATGATGCTCGACCGCGAGGCGGCGCTGAAAAGCACGTCATGGGGCCTGGGCCAGGTCATGGGGTTCAACGCCGGCAAGGTCGGCTCTGCCAGCGTGGACGCACTGGTAAGCGCCTGCGAGGCGTCAGAAGATGCGCAGCTGGACGCCATGGCGGGGTTCATCGAGCAGGGCCATCTTGCGCCGCATCTGCGCAACGCCGACTGGGTGCAGTTCGCCTTCAATTACAACGGGCAGGATTTCCAGAAAAACAAGTACGACGAGAAGCTGGCGCTGGCCCACAAGCGTTACCAGCTCGGGCCCTTGCCCGACCTGACGGTGCGCACCGTGCAGCTGGCGCTGATGCTGCTGGGTTATGGCGGCGCGCGCTTTGTGGATGGCTGGTATGGGCAGGCCACGCAAAAGGCGCTGGTCAAATACCAGCAGCGTGCCGGGCTGCCGGCGTCCGGTGCGCCCGACGACGCCACCATGGCCCGCCTGTCCACCAACCTCGGCTGGTAGAACCGGGTGTTGCCTGCGCCTGGCTGCACCTTGGCTGCAATTTAGCGGCGACGTGGATCACCGGGCCAGCGGTCGAAGCGGTCGCGTACGCCATCGCCGTCGCGGTCCGGGTCCCGGTGGGGGTACCTTGGACGCGGCGCAACCGGCAACACCACCACAGGCGCAGGCCGGCTGAAGCCGCGCGGGTAGTCGTTGGCATAACCACGGCGCTGGTAGCCGCCTTCGATGTACACCGGCTGCTCCACCACCATGGGCGGGCCGCCGCCATAGGTCGGGTAGGTCGGGTAGGTCGGCACGGGATAGACGGCGCAGCCGGACAGTCCAGCCACGGTCAAAACCAGAAGAGTCGTTTTCATGAAGTGTCCTGACACCCGTCCATCAGCGGCCGGATGGATGTATTGAATATGCGGCAGGTGTCGTTTTTGTGTTGGCTTGTAGGCCGCGCATGTCGGCAGGTAACCGGATGTTCCCGACAACCGCATGCGCCGCGCGGGTATGTGCGGCGGCCCATGCAGCGCGGCGCACAATGAACGATTGCATGCCTGCATGCGCCTTTCTGAAAGACCGATGAAACGCAGACTGTTGTTGACTCTGCCCGGCTGGATGGCCCTGGCCGGTGCGGCGCGCGCGGCCACACCGGCTGCACCCGGCGGGACGGGCTACAAGGTGACGGTTGAGCAACTGCAGCAGGCTGTGGCGCAGCGTTTCCCGCGGCGTTATGAGATGGGCAGCCTGCTGAACCTGAATGTGCAGGCGCCGCGCGTGCGCCTGCTGCCAGAGCAGAACCGCCTGGGCACCGAGATGGTGGTGGACGCGGCGGGCCCGGCCTTGGGACGCCCCTCGACCGGCACCTTTGACGTGGACTTTGCGCTGCGTTATGAGGCCAGCGACCAGACGCTGCGTGCGCACCAGATACGGCTCAACGCCCTGCGCCTGGACGACATGGCGCCCGGCCCAGCGGCGCTGCTGCAGGCCTACGCCCCCACGCTGGCCAGCCAGGCGCTCAAGGAAGTGGTGCTGCACAAGCTCAAGCCGCAGGACCTGATGCTGACCGACGGCCTGGGGCTGGAGCCGGGCAGCATCACCGTCACGGCCAAGGGGCTGACGATTGCCCTGGTGCCCAAGAAAATGCTGTGAGCCGGCGCACTGACGATGAGGGTGCTGTGCCTGGGCCGCATCCCCAAATACTTCTCTTTTGATAGCAGCTTGCGCAAGTGCCGATTGGGCTGCAGGCCGATTTGATGCCTAAATGGTGCTATGCACCGCGCGCTGCAAGGCTGCCCGCGCCAGCAGGCGCGTCGAGTCCAGCGTGGGCAGTGGCGAATTGCCGTCGTTGATGATCAGCGGAATCTCGGTGCAGCCGAGGACCACCGCGTCGCAGCCTTCGTTTTTCATTCTTTCAATCACGCGCTGGAAACTGGCCACGGCCTCGGGCCGGGAAATGCCGCGCACCAGCTCGTCCATGATGATGCGGCCCATTTCGTCGCGCTCGGCATCGTTCGGGCGCAGGTACTGCAGCCCGCGTGCGGCCAGCTTGTCCGGGTAGACCGAGCTGTCCACCAGCCAGCGGGTGCCGGTGATGCCGACGCGGCGAAAGCCGCGCCTGGCGGCTTCTTCGGCGACGACCTCGGCAATATGCAGCCAGGGCAGCGGCGAGCGCGGTGCGGCATAGTCAAAGGCCTGATGGATGGTGTTGTCGGGGCAGATCAGGAAGTCGGCGCCAATGGCTGTGAGCTTGTAGGCCGAGTTCAGCATCAGCTCGCCCACGCCTTTCACGTCGCCGCGCTCCAGGCAGTCTACGTACGCGGCGAGCGAGGGCGTGTGCAGGGAAATTTCGGGGTGCGCGTGGGGGGGTCCGAGCAGCGCGGCCCCCTCGGCGCAGATGGTGCGGTAACAAAGCGCGGCACCTTCCGCGGAGCAGCCGACGATTCCGATGTGTTGTGGCATGGGCTGGGGCATGGGGTGAGGTCCTCTTTGCGTTTGGCCTTGTCTTTGTCTGTTCCTCAGGGCCGGGACGGACGGGTCCGGGTCACAGCCCTTTTTCGACCATGTCGAGCAGGCGCTGGCCAACCAGCTGCATCTGCGGGCCGATCACCGGGCCCAGCGGCCCGTCGATGACCAGCATGGCCAGGCCGTGCACGGCGGACCAGGCCAGGAACTCGGCGCCGGGGCGGCGCTCGGGTGGCATCAAGCCGGCCTGCACCAGCTTGTCGAGCGCGGCGCCCAGCAACTCGAACGGGTTCAGGCCGCCCGGGCCGGCCCTGTCGGGGTCGCGCGGCGCTTCCTGCTTCATGTCGTCGGACGCCGCAAAGGCGGTGCGGAACAGCCCGGTCTCAAGCTGGGCAAAACGCAGGTAACCGGTGCCGACGGCACGCACGCTGGCGCGGGCGAAATCGGCCGGCGGCAAGCCGGTGGGCACGGTGGCCAGTTCGGCCTCCATGGCCTGGGCCACGGCCGACAACGCGGCCGCACGCACCGCCTGCAACAGGGCCTGGCGGCTGGCGAAATGCCGGTAGGCGGCATTGGGCGCCACCCCCGCGCGGCGCGTGGCTTCGCGCAGAACCACGGCCTCGGGCCCACCCGTGCGCGCCAGTTCGATGCCGGCTTCCAGCAGCACGCGGCGCAGGTCGCCGTGGCGGTAGGTGCTGCGGGCGGCAGGCGCTGCAGGGGGGTCGGAAGGGCTGCTCATGACTTGTTACGTTTTTATGTGGACAGCGTCCATTATCTTTGTTATTCTTTTGTGGACGGTGTACACAATATCTTGTTCATTGACCCAGGACAAGCCCGATCAATAAGTGGAGGGCGGCCAGCCCCCACACATCCTCAAGGACAAGCCATGCAGAAAATCACTACCTTCCTGACCTTCAAGGACCAGGCCGAAGAAGCGCTGAAGTTCTACGTCTCGGTGTTCAGAAACGCCAGGGCCGGGACCATCCAGCGTTACGGCGACGGCGGACCGCAGCCAAAAGGCACGTTCATGACCGGCAGCTTCGAGATCGCCGGCCAGACCTTCCATGTGCTCAACGCGGGCTCGGACTTCGGCTTTGCGCCTGGCATGTCGCTGTTTGTGGACTGCCCGACGCAGGAAGAAGTCGATGAGCTGTGGGACAAGCTGTCCGAAGGCGGCACCGTGCAGCAATGCGGCTGGTTGCAGGACAAATTCGGCGTGTCCTGGCAGATCGTGCCCACCGTGCTGAGCAAGGTGCTGGCCGACAAGGACCCGGCGAAGGTCAACCACGTCATGCAGGTCATGATGCAGATGGTCAAGTTCGACAGCGCCAGGTTGCAGAAGGCATATGAAGAAGTGGGAGGGTCGGTGTGAAGCTCTACTGCTCCGACGTGCTGAACCCGCGCAAGGTCTGCGCGCTGGCCAGGCATCTGCGCCTGCCGGTTGAACGGGTACACGTGAACCTCGGCAAGGGCGAGCACAAGGCGCCGGCTTTTCTGGCGATGAACCCGAACGGCAAGGTGCCTGTGCTGGTGGACGGCGACCTGGTGCTGTGGGAGTCCAACGCCATCATGTGTTACCTCGCGCAAAAAGCCGGCTCGGACTTGTGGCCGCAGGATGGGCGCCAATACGAGGTGCTGCGCTGGCTGATGTGGGATGCGACGGAGTTTGCGCCCAAGGCAGGCACCCTGTACTTTGAATACATCATCAAATCACGTTTCGGCGCGGGCCCGCCCGATGAAGCGGAAGTGGCACGCGCCACGGAAGGCTTCAGGCGTTTTGCCACGGTGCTGGACACGCACCTGCGCACGCACCGCTTCCTGGCCGGCGACAGCCTGACCGTGGCCGACTTCGCGGTGGCGATCACGCTGCCCTACGCCAAAGAGGCGCATCTGCCGCTGGACGACTTTCCGGAAATCCGCCGCTGGCACGGTGAAATGAGCCAGCTCGAAGGCTGGCTGGACCCGTTTGAGGAACCGCTGCCTGCAGCCGTGGCCGCATGAGGCTCCTGGACACTGAAACCCTGCGGCTGTACGCCACCCTGCACCGCCACTTTTAGCCCCTGACGCAAATCCACTCACAGGAAGAGCGCCCCACCGATCCATCCAAGGAGACAGCCATGCAAGTTCAACCCTACATTTTCTTTGAGGGCCGCTGTGAAGAGGCCCTGACCTTTTACAAAAAGGCCCTGAACGCGGAAGTGACCGCGATGATGCGTTTCAGCGAGATGCCCACGACGCCGGACAATGCCGACCCCACGGGTTGCGCGTCAGGCCCCACGCCACCCCCCGACAGCATCATGCATGCGAGTTTCAAGGTCGGACAGACCGAGGTCATGGCCTCGGACGGCATGTCACAGGGCAAAGCGGAGTTCAAGGGAATTTCCCTGTCCCTCTCGCCAGCAACCGAAGCCAACGCCAGAAAAATCTTTGCCGCCCTCAGTGAAGGCGGACAGGTGCAGATGCCGCTGGCCAAGACATTTTTCTCTCCCTGCTTTGGCATGGTCGCCGACAAATTCGGCGTGTCGTGGATGGTCGTGGTGCCGGGCGAGATGCCGGCGCAGTAAACAGGTTTCGTTTTTAACCAAAGACACAAGACACGATGGACGCAAAACCTCAACAGGAACACGTTTGGCTGCAGCAGATGCTGGGCGACTGGACCATGACCGGCGAATGCGATATGGGGCCCGACCAGCCCGCCAGCCGCACCAAGGCCAAGGAACACGTGCGTGCATTGGGCGACTTTTTTGTGGTCTGCGAAGGTGAGGGCGAAATGCCCGGCAGTGAAGACACCGGCTATATGTTGATGACGCTGGGTTATGACATCGCCAAGAAGAAATTCGTCGGCAGCTGGGCCGGCTCCATGATGCCCGGCATGTTTTTCTACGAAGGCCAGCTTGACGCCGCGCAGAAAGTGCTGACCCTGGACACCGAAGGCCCGAGCTTCACCGGTGACGGAACGACAGCGCGCTACCAGGACGTGATCACGATCAAGAGCAAGAACGAACGCACCCTGCACTCGCAGACCCTGCAGCCGGACGGCAGCTGGAAACGCTTCATGATGGCGACCTACCGGCGCGCGACGTAAGGGGCGGAGAGAGACCGTGAGCACGCCACGCCCCCTGCCATCCGCCAGAGAGCTGGCCCTGAAGAACGGGGTCCGCTTCCCCAACGAAAGCGCGGACTACCGGCGCGCCCGTGACGCGTTGCTGGCCGAGGAGATCGAACTGCGGCGCCACATCGAACGCGTGGCGCAGCAGCGGCGCGAGTTGCCGCCCGGCGGCGTGTTGCCGAAGGACTATGACCTCGTGGGCGAACACGGCCCGGTGAAATTCTCCGAACTGTTCGCAGGCAAGCAGTCATTGGTCGTGTACAGCTACATGTTCGGACCGCAGCGCAAACGGCCCTGCCCGATGTGCACCTCGCTGCTGTCGGCCTGGGACGGCGAGGCAGAGGACGTGATGCAGCGCGTCGGGCTGGGCGTGGTGGCGCGCTCGCCGATAGAACGTTTGCTGGCCTTCAAAGAAGCCCGCGGCTGGCGCCACCTGAAACTGTATTCGGATGTGAGTGGCGACTACACACGCGACTATGTGAGCGCGGATGACGCGGACGAGCCAGCCTTCAACGTTTTCACCCGGCAGGGCGGCAGCCTGCGCCATTTCTGGAGTGGCGAGATGGGCATGGCCACCGCCGACCCCGGCCAGGACCCGCGCGGCGCGCCTGACCTGATGCCACTGTGGACCCTGCTGGACAGCACGCCCGAAGGCCGCGGCCAAGACTGGTACCCCGAGCTCAGTTATCACCAGCCCTGACACCCGGTCCGAGGCCAGGAAAATCAACTGCGCACTGTCAACAAGCCCGGCGTCAGCAGCATTCACGCGATCCGGTTACAGTGACGCGGGCCGCTGCACCTTCACCAGCCCCCACATCAACCGGTACCCCGACTTGCCAGACATCATTTCCATTGAACATCTCAGCAAGGTCTACGCCTCAGGCTTCGAAGCCCTGAAGTCGGTCGACCTGACCATCCGGCGCGGCGAGATTTTCGCGCTGCTTGGCCCCAACGGCGCGGGCAAGACCACGCTGATCAACATCGTTTGCGGCATCGTGCGCCCCAGCTCGGGCCGCGTGATGGCCGACGGGCACGACATCGTGCACGACTACCGCGCCGCGCGTTCCAAGATCGGCCTGGTGCCGCAGGAGCTCTCGACCGATGCTTTTGAGTCCGTCTGGTCCACCGTGAGTTTCAGCCGCGGCCTGTTCGGCAAGCCGGCCAACCCGGCCTACATCGAGAAGGTGCTGCGCGACCTGTCGCTCTGGGACAAGAAGGACAGCAAGATCATGACGCTGTCGGGCGGCATGAAACGCCGCGTGCTGATCGCCAAGGCGCTGTCGCATGAGCCGCAGATCCTGTTTCTCGACGAGCCGACCGCCGGTGTCGATGTGGAGCTGCGCCAGGGCATGTGGCAGATGGTGCGCAAGCTGCAGGAAAGCGGCGTCACCATCATTTTGACCACGCATTACATCGAGGAAGCCGAAGAGATGGCCGACCGCATTGGCGTGATCAGCAAGGGCCAGCTCATTGTGGTGGAAGACAAGGACGTGCTGATGCGCAAGCTGGGCAAGAAGCAGCTCACGCTGCAGTTGCGCGCGCCGCTGGCTGCCGTGCCCCAGGCGCTTGCCGGGCTTGCGCTGGAGCTGACGGACAGCGGCCACACGCTGGTCTACACCTTCGACACCCAGCGGGAAGAAACCGGCATCGGGGAGCTGCTCAAGCAGCTGGCCGGGCTGGGCATCGACTTCAAGGACCTGCATTCGAGCGAGAGTTCGCTGGAGGACATCTTTGTGAGCCTGGTCCATGCCGACAAGCCGGCGCCCCAAAAGGAGGCCGCATGAACTGGTACGCCATCGGGGCCATTTACCGGTTTGAAATGGCGCGCACCTTCCGCACGTTGACGCAGTCGATTGTCTCGCCGGTGATTTCCACCTCGCTGTATTTCGTGGTGTTCGGCGCGGCCATCGGCTCGCGCATGGGCGACATCGACGGCATCAGCTACGGGGCCTTCATCATTCCCGGCCTGATCATGCTGTCGCTGCTCAACGAAAGCATCTCCAACTCCGCCTTTGGCATCTACATGCCCAAATGGTCGGGAACGATTTACGAGCTGCTGTCGGCGCCGGTGTCGTCCATGGAAGTGGTGATGGGCTATGTGGGGGCGGCGGCGAGCAAGTCCGTCTTGCTGGGCCTGCTGATCCTGGCCACGGCACGGCTGTTCGTGCCCTACAGCATTGCGCATCCGTTCTGGATGCTGTGCTTTCTGCTGCTGACCGCGGTGACTTTCAGCCTGTTCGGCTTCATCATCGGGCTGTGGGCCGACAACTTCCAGAAGCTGCAGGTCGTGCCCTTGATGGTGGTGACACCGCTGACGTTTCTGGGCGGCGCGTTTTATTCCATCAACATGCTGCCGCCACTGTGGCAGAAAATCGCCTTGTTCAACCCGGTGGTCTACCTGATCAGTGGATTTCGCTGGAGCTTTTACGGCGTGGCCGACGTCAACGTCGGCATCAGCGTCATCGCCATTCTGGGCTTCCTGGCGCTGTGCCTGGGCGCGGTATGGTGGATCTTTCGCACCGGGTGGAAATTGAAGACCTGACAGGGGTGTGCCAGGGCCCTGCCAGGGCTCGCTGACGGCTGGATGAAAGCTTGTCTCGGGCGCATCCCCCTGCCAGGTCCGGCCACGAAAAAAGGCCCCAGTCACCGCGGTGACTGGGGCCTTTTCTTTTCATGCAGCACCAGCCCCGGAAGGGCTGGCCGCGCGATGAAAGCTTACTTTTGCGGGACAACAATCACGGTGTCGCCGGTGGCGCCGGTGGAACCGGTAGCGCCAGTGGCGCCAGTGGCGCCCGTTGCACCGGTGGCGCCGGTAGCACCGCCGCTAGGGCCGGTGGAGCCAGTCGCGCCAGTTGCACCGGTGTAGCCGGTAGAACCGGTGGAGCCCGTCGAACCGGTAGAACCGGTAGCGCCGGTGGAACCCGCTTCGCCAGCAGGGCCGGCAGGACCTGGAACGGTCACGACAGCAGGAGTAGGCGTGACAACGGTGCGTTCGCAAGCGGTCAAACCCAGGGTAGCGATCAGGGCGGCGAGCAGAAATGAATATTTCATGGGGAGTCTTTCGGAATTTGAGCGGAAAATGCGCGCGAAATTGTGCGCAGGCAGTTTTCCCTGCCTCGGCCTTGCACTGCCCAAAATAATTTCTGCGTAGATGCAAGAGGACGAACATTAAATTTACCTGCGCGGCAGGGCACGCCCTGTAGGACGAACCCACGATGGCGTGTCCGAAATTGACCGGCATCGCCGCCTCGCCCGGCAAGGGAAAACAGATGTCGGTAAGCTCCACCATGACTTCTGAAAGCAACGCCATGAGCTCTTCATCTTCATCTTCATCTTCATCTTCTTCCAATACGCTCTCTCCCGTCGTCCAGGTCAAGCCGCTCGGCTTTCCGTGGGAGACGATGGACCCCTTCCTTTTTTGCGTGTACCACGACGATGCCTACCCGGCCGCCAATGCGCAGATGGGGCCGCAAGCCGCGCTGGCGGGCCGGGCCCTGGGGCAGGATTTTTCGCGCAAGGACGGCTGGAGCATGTACCACGGCAGCGTGGTCCCGGGCTTTCCGGCCCACCCGCACCGCGGCTTTGAGACCGTCACCATCGTGCGCAAGGGGCTGATCGACCATTCGGACTCGCTGGGCGCCACCGCACGGTTCGGCCGCGGCGATGTGCAATGGCTGACGGCCGGGCAGGGCGTTGTTCATTCCGAAATGTTTCCGCTGCTCGACGCGAGCGCGCCCAACCCGCTGGAGCTGTTCCAGATCTGGCTGAACCTGCCCCGGCAGAGCAAGATGGCCAAGCCGCACTTCACCATGTTCTGGTCGCAGGACATCCCGCGCCTGAGCGCCACGGACGCGGAAGGCCGCCGCACCGAGGTGGCGGTGATTGCGGGCCGGCTCGCCGATGCCGAAGCGCCGCCGATGACGCCGCCACCCGACTCGTGGGCCGCCCAGGCCGACGCTGACGTGGCGATCTGGACGATTCGAATGGCGCCCGGCGCGCGCTGGACCCTGCCTGCCGCCGCAGGCCAGGGCACGCGGCGCCAGCTGTATTTTTTCAAGGGCCGCACCGTCCGCATTGGCGGCCAGGCCGTCACCGCCCCTGCGGCCATCGAGCTGCGAGCCGATGCAGCGGCGGAACTGCTCAACAGCGGCAGCGAAGAGGCCGAGTTTTTGCTGCTGCAGGGCAAACCGATTGCCGAGCCGGTGGTGCAATACGGCCCGTTCGTGATGAACACCGAGGCCGAGATCGCCCAGACCCTGAGGGACTACCAGCAAACGCAATTCGGCGGCTGGCCGTTTGCGGACGACGCGCCCGTGCATGGGCGCGACCCCCTGCGGTTTGCGCGGCACCCGGATGGGCGCGAGGAGCGCCCGCCGCAATTGGCGATACGGCCATGACGGAAAAACTGCTCTATCTGCTGCAGCGCGTGATGCGCAAGACCTGGGTGCGCTGCGTGCTGTTTTCGCTGGTGGGCGTTCTCGCCGTGGGGCTGTCGATGGTGCTCGGTCCGTCGATTCCGGAGGACGTGGCGGTCAAGCTCGGCTCGGACGCCATCGGCAGCATGCTCAACATCATCGCAACCAGCATGCTGACGGTGGCCATTTTTTCGGCCAGTACCATGGTGTCATCGTTCACGGCGGTTGCCAGCAGCGCCACGCCCCGGGCATCGCAACTGATGATCGAGGACACCACCATCCAGAACACCCTGGCCACCTTCATTGGCGCTTTTCTTTACAGCGTCATCGCGCTGATCGGCCTGAATGCGCGGCTCTACGGCGGCGGCGGCCGACTGGTGCTGTTTGGCTTCACCGTCGCGATTTTGTTGATTGTGGTGATCGTGCTCCTCCGATGGATCGACTACCTGTCGGTACTTGGCAGGATGGGGGAGACCTTGCAACGGGTGGAGAAGGCGACCACCCAGGCCATGGATCAGCGCCTGTCCCGCCCCTGCCTGGGTGGCAAACCGCTTCGCCGGGGCAGCCAGGGCCGCTACACCCTGCTCTCATCCGAAACCGGATTTGTACAGCATGTGTCCATGGACATTCTCCAGAAGCTTGCCGAGGAGAACGACGACACCCTGCAGGTCCACGTGCTGCCGGGCGCCTTTGTCGAGCCCTCGACGCTGATCGTCAGCGGCGACCAGGTCATGGATGACGCCAGACGCGAGGCCATGCGCAGCGCAGTGCTGATCGGAGCCTCTCGGACCTTTGACCATGATCCTCGGTTCGGGCTGGTGGTGTTAGGTGAAATTTCCACACGGGCGTTATCGCCGGGGGTCAACGATCCGGGCACGGCACTGGATGTGATGGCCACCGCCGTCCGGACTCTGGCGCACTGGGTACACCATCTTCATTCAAACGCAGGGACTGCCGATCTGCTGTTTGACCGCGTGAGCGCTCCCCCGCTGGATGAAGCCGGCATGCTTGACGATGTGTTTTTGCCGCTGGCGCGGTATGGGGCCGGGGCAGCGGAGGTCGGCCTCCAATTGCAACGCTCGCTCGCCGCCATCCGTCGGCTTCATCACCCCGAATTTGATACGGCGGTGCAGCAGCTCTCGCGCTACGCCATCGCGCGCGCTGTGCATGCGGATTTGTTTGAGGCAGACGTGCAGGGCTTGCGTGAAGCCGCCGAAGAGGTGCAACGAGTCATACCCGCCTGAACCCATCACCGGGCGCATCTGTCAGGCAAACAGCACGGCGCGCCGGCAGATGCGGTGAGATTTGAGCCTCTCCCGGCGGGCGCGGATGGCACTCACCGTTGCCGGATGTCACATGAGGTGGTTCGGGCGACTGGCCGGTTGACGGTATTGCAGAGGGTTCCCTGATCGGAGGTGATCAAGAAGGCGCCCAAGATGGCCGATGCCGCCAAAAAACCCTGGAGCGCCCCCGGCAAAAGCGCCGCTGCTCGACTTCGCCCTGACTCCACGGGGTCACTGGAATCATGACGAATAGACGGGTCAGCCGATCGGATCAAAAAAAAGCGCCTCCAGGAGGCGCTTTTTGCTGGGCTGGCAGGGTCTACCTGGACACAACCCGCACCATCTCCAGGCACTTGTTCGAGTAACCCCACTCGTTGTCGTACCAGGCCACGATCTTGACGAAGGTGCTGTCCAGCGCAATGCTGGCGTCGGCGTCAAACACGCTGGTGCAGGTCTCGCCGCGGAAGTCGGTGGCGACCACCTTGTCTTCGGTGTAACCGAGAATGCCCTTGAGCGCGCCTTCGCTTTGCGCCTTCATTTCGGCGCAGATTTCCTTGAGCGTGGCTTCCTTGTTCAGCTCGCAGGTCAGGTCCACCACCGAGACGTCGGAGGTCGGCACGCGGAAGGACATGCCGGTGAGCTTTTTGTTCAGCTCGGGGATCACCACGCCGACGGCCTTGGCCGCGCCGGTGCTCGAGGGAATGATGTTTTCCAGGATGCCGCGGCCGCCGCGCCAGTCCTTGTTGCTCGGGCCGTCCACGGTTTTCTGGGTGGCCGTCGCCGCGTGCACGGTGGTCATCAGGCCGCGCTTGATGCCCCATTTGTCGTTCAGCACCTTGGCCACGGGGGCCAGGCAGTTGGTGGTGCAGCTGGCGTTGGAGATGATGGCCTGGCCGGCATAGGTCTTGTCGTTGACGCCATAGACGAACATCGGGGTGTCGTCTTTCGATGGCGCCGAGAAGATGACTTTCTTGGCGCCGGCGGCCAGGTGTTTTTCACCGGAGGCCTTGTCCAGGAACAGGCCGGTGGCCTCGAGAACGATGTCGGCGCCGATGTCGTTCCACTTCAGGTTGGCGGGGTCGCGTTCCTGGGTCAGGCGGATTTTCTTGCCGTTGACGATCAGGGTGTTGCCTTCGACCGATACATCGCCCTTGAAGCGGCCGTGCACCGAGTCGTACTGCAGCATGTACTTGAGGTAGTCCGGCTCGAGCAGGTCGTTGATGCCGACGATCTCGATGTCGCTGAAGTTCTGCACGGCGGCACGCAACACGTTGCGCCCGATGCGGCCGAAGCCGTTGATACCTAGTTTGATGGCCATCTGCTTTTGCTCCTGGAAGTTGAAAACCTGAAAACCGGGGTCTCCGTGGCAGCCCTCGGACCGCCGCGGTACTTACTTTTTCGACAAGACCTTGCGTACGGTGTCGGCCACGTTTTCGGGTGTGAAACCGAAATGTTTGAACAGCACCGGGGCAGGTGCGGACTCGCCGTAGCTGTCGATGCCGACGACCGCAGCGCAGCCGTATTTCCACCAGCCGTCGGTGACACCCATCTCGACCGCGATGCGCGGAATGCCTTCGGGCAGCACTTCAGACTTGTAGGCCGGCTTTTGCTTGTCAAAGGTGGTGGTGCTGGGCATGGAGACCACACGCACGGCGATTTTGTAGGTGGCCAGCAGTTCCTGCGCCTTGAGTGCCAGCTGCACTTCGGAGCCGGTGGCGATGATCACGGCCTGGGCCTTCTTGTTCAGGCCCACTTCGGCCGGCTCGGCCAGCACGTAAGCGCCCTTGCTGATTTCACCGAGGTCGGTTTTCGGCGCGTAGGGCAGGTTCTGGCGGCTGAGCAGCAGGGCCGTCGGCTTGGCCTTGTTCTGCAGGGCCACGGCCCAGGCCACAGCGGTTTCAGCCGTGTCGCCCGGACGCCAGACGTCGAGGTTGGGAATCAGGCGCAGGCTGGCAGCGTGTTCGATCGACTGGTGCGTCGGGCCGTCCTCGCCGAGGCCGATGGAGTCGTGTGTGAACACATGCACCACGCGGATTTTCATGAGTGCAGCCATGCGGATCGCGTTGCGGCTGTAGTCGCTGAAGGTCAGGAAGGTGCCGCCGTAAGGGATGTAGCCGCCATGCAGCGCGATGCCGTTCATGATGGCGGCCATGCCGAACTCGCGCACGCCGTAGTTGATGTGGCGGCCAATGACCTTGCCGCCGTCGGCCGCATCGGACATGACCACGTCGCCGGCCAGGTCGAAGCGCAGGGCGGGTGTGCTTTTTGTGTTGGTCAGGTTGGAGCCAGTCAGGTCGGCGGAGCCGCCCAGCATTTCCGGCAGGCCGGCGGTGAAGGCTTCCAGCGCGAGCTGGGAGGCCTTGCGCGAAGCCACTGTCTCGGCCTTGGTGTGGGCGCCGACCACGGTGTCCACCGCGATTTGAGAGAAGGCGCGCGGCAACTCGCCCTTCATGCGGCGCGTGAATTCCGCCGCCAGCTCGGGGTGCGTCACCTTGTAGGCGGTGAATTTCGCGTCCCAGGCGGCTTCCAGTGCCAGGCCTTTGGCCTTGGCGTCCCAGGCTTCGTAGGCTTCCCTGGGCAGCTCGAACGGGGCGTGGGTCCAGCCCAGCGCCTCGCGCGTGAGTTTGATCTCTTCCGCGCCCAGTGGCTCGCCGTGGGCTTTGGCGGTGTTGGCGCGGTTCGGCGAGCCTTTGCCGATGTGGGTCTTGCAGACGATCAGCGTCGGTTTGTCGGCGCTGTTTTTGGCATCGGTCAGAGCGCGCGTGACGGCCTCCACATCGTGGCCGTCGATCGGGCCGATCACGTTCCAGCCGTAGGCGGCAAAACGCAGCGGCGTGTTGTCGACAAACCAGGGCGTGACCTGGCCGTCGATGGAGATGCCGTTGTCGTCGTACAGCGCGATCAGCTTGTTGAGTTTCCAGGCGCCGGCCAGGGCGCAGGCCTCGTGGCTGATGCCTTCCATCAGGCAGCCATCACCCATGAACACAAAGGTGTGGTGGTCGACGATGCTGTGGTCGGCCTGGTTGAATTCAGCGGCCATCAGTTTTTCAGCCAGCGCCATGCCGACGGCATTGCTGATGCCCTGGCCCAGCGGGCCGGTGGTGGTTTCAATGCCGGGGGTGTAGCCGAACTCGGGATGGCCGGGGGTCTTGCTGTGCAGCTGGCGGAAGTTCTTCAGTTCCTTCATGGGCAGGTCATACCCGGTCAGGTGCAGCAGCGCATAAATCAGCATCGAACCGTGGCCGTTGGACAGCACAAAACGGTCGCGGTCGAACCAGTGCGGGTTGTGCGGGCTGTGCTTCAGATGGCGGCCCCAGAGTGCGACCGCCATGTCGGCCATGCCCATGGGCGCGCCGGGGTGGCCGGAGTTGGCCTGCTGCACGGCATCCATGGCCAGAGCACGGATGGAGTTGGCCATGAGGGATGTGGGGGTGTCAGCCATTGCTTGAAGTCCAGGGTGTGTGAAGGTCGCAGCGCCCGGTGCCGGCTCGGCCACCGGCAAGAACCGGGCACTCGGGAAAACCCCTGATTTTACGGGATGCCACCCCCTGCAGTTTGCCGCCGCGCTGCCGGCCTTCCGTGCTATTAATTTAGTAGCTGATGGCGCCCGATGCGTATGGGCAGGGGGCCGTTTCTTCCCATAAGCCGGCATAATTGCAAGCACATGAGCACCCAAGCCCTGATCCTGGCCGCCGGCCGCGGCGAACGCATGCGTCCGCTGACAGACCACCACCCCAAACCGCTGCTGCAGGTGCAGGGCAAGCCGCTGATCGTGTGGCACCTGGAACACCTGGCGCGCGCGGGTGTCACCGATGTGGTGATCAACACCGCCTGGCTGGAAGAACAGTTTTCGGCGACGCTGGGTGACGGCCGCGCCTTCGGCCTGCGCATTCGTTACTCGCACGAAGGGGCCAGGTTTGGCGGCGCACTGGAAACCGCGGGCGGCATTGCCACCGCGCTGCCGCTGCTGCAGGATGCACCCTTCTGGCTGGTGGCTGGCGACGTGTTCATGCCGGGCTTTGATTTTCCGGCAGCCGATGCGCAGCGTTTTGCGGCATCCAGCGCGCTGGCGCACATCTACCTGGTGCCCAACCCGCCGCACAACCCAAAAGGCGACTTCGGTATCAGCGACGCGGGCCTGGCGCTATCGCGTGCCGATCAGCAGTTCACCTACAGCACGGCGGGCCTGTACCGCCCGGCCCTGTTCAGGAACACACCGGCCGGGCAGAAAGCCGCACTGGCGCCGCTGCTGCGGCAGGCCATGTCAAGCGGCGAGGTCACCGCGGCGCTATATTCAGACGCATGGACCGACGTGGGGACGCCCGAACGCCTGGCCGAATTGAACATCCCACGCTAAAAAAAGACGCCTGACCCATGACCACGATTTACCAGAAACGCCGCGCCGCTGTGGCGCGCGCCCTCAAGGCCGCCGGTGGCGGCATTGCCCTGCTTCCGACCGCCCCCGAAGTGGCGCGCAACCGCGACAGCAGCTTTCCCTATCGGCACGACAGCTACTTTTATTACCTGACCGGTTTCGACGAGCCGGGCGCCTGGCTGGCGATCGAAGCCAACGGCCACAGCACGCTGTTTTGCCAGCCCAAGGACCTGGAGCGCGAGATCTGGGACGGCATTCGCCTGGGGCCCAAGGCCGCCCCGGCCACGCTCGGTGTGGAGGCTGCTTTCAGCGTCGAAACCCTCGAAGACAGGATGCCCGCGTTGCTGGCCAACCAGCAGGCGGTGTGGTTTCCGTTTGCCACGCACAAGGGCCTGGAAACCCAGGTCGACGGCTGGCTGGGCAAGGTGCGTGCGCGCATCCGCTTCGGCGCCGAATGCCCGCAAAGCCAGCATGACCTGTGCAGGCTGCTCGACGAGATGCGCCTGACCAAGGATGCGCACGAGGTCGCCATCCTGCGGCGCGCCGGAGCCATCTCGGCCGGCGCCCACGTGCGCGCCATGCAGACCTCGGCGGCCATGCTGCGCGAGGGCGTCAAGGGCGGCCTGCGCGAGTACCACCTGGAAGCGGAACTGCTGCATGAGTTCCGGCGCCACGGCTCGCAGTTTCCGGCTTACACCAGCATCGTTGCTGCCGGCGCCAATGCCTGCGTGCTGCATTACCGTGCCGGCGACGCCGAACTCAGAAGCGGCGACCTGTGCCTGATCGACGCCGGTTGCGAGCTCGATGGGTATGCCAGCGACATCACACGCACCTTCCCGGCCAACGGCAGGTTCACACCGGCCCAGCGCGTGTTGTACGAAATTGTTCTGGAAGCGCAAAACGCCGCAGTGAAGGTGACCAGGCCCGGCAAACGTTTCACGGACCCGCACGACGCGGCCACGCGCGTGCTGGCCCAGGGCATGCTGGACACCGGCCTGCTCGACAAAAAGAAGCACGGCAAGGTCGACGACGTGCTGGCATCGGGCGCCTACCGCCAGTTCTACATGCACCGCACCGGCCACTGGATGGGCATGGACGTCCACGACTGCGGCGACTACACCGAGCCAGGCAGCAAGCCGCGCGAGGAAAAAGACGCGCTGGGCCAGACCGTGATGCGCAAGCCTTCGCGCATCCTGCGTCCCGGCATGGTGACCACCATCGAGCCCGGCATCTATGTGCGCCCGGCCAAAGGTGTGCCGAAAGAGTTCTGGAACATCGGCATCCGCATCGAGGATGACGCGCTGGTCACGGCCAAAGGCTGCGAACTGCTGACGCGGGGTGTGCCGGTGGAAGCCGATGAGATCGAGGCCTTGATGCGGGGGTAGGCCCGCTGCCAGGCATCAGCCGGCCTCCGCGGCGCCCAACACCGTTTGGGCCCAGCGCGGCAGCTGATCGGCGAAGATGGTCACCTTGGCTCCCTCGCACATCGCGACCATGAAGGGTCCGCCGTCCTCCAGATCCCGCCCGTCATAGAGATACGCCACCGTCGCCAGGCCGACTGCGTGGGACAGATGACTCAAGGTTCGCGGATAACGCGCGAGGATTTTGTCAGGTGGCACAAAATGCCCGCCTTCCTGCACACGGCGTTGCACCCGCGCCAGCAGGCGCTGGGGGTCGTCCAACGCCACGACATACAAAGCCACCACGTAGCCTTGCGCAAGCGCCTCGTCGATCAGGGCCAGCTTGGAGTCATGGGAAAAAACCGTTTCGCTGACGAACGACTCGCCACCGGCAAGTTTGATCGCGCGTTGGGCGTCGGCCCAGTCTCTGGCGGCCTGTGACCGCTGCACAGGATCGATGATGTGTTGCAAATGCTCACGCTCAAAAAGATCAGCGTTGATAAACGCCAGGTCGGCGCTGAAGATGCCATCGCGCACCAAGGCGCGGTAAAGGGTGGACTTGCCCGCGCCGTTGGGGCCGGCGAGCAGGTGGAAAACCGGCATGCAACTAGCTGGAGCGTTTGCGGTTTTCTTCCACCACTTCCCGTACCCGTTGTGCCAGCGAGCCGCTTACTTCTGCCGCCAGCAAACGGCTGGTCAGGTCTGCGACGGCGCGCGTTTGTTGTGCCTTGCGCGCTGCGGCTTCATAACCCTCAATCGCCGTCTGCGCCTCCTGGACCGTCAGGCCGGAATACTCGACCACGCGGCCCAGGGTGGCCCAATACTCGATCTGGCCCGCAGCCGAACGCCGCAGGGGCTGCGCTGCCTCGCGCGCCTGCTCGACCAGGGCCGTGGGAAGTTTGACGGAAGCAAAGTTGCTGGGCTTGGCCATAAAGTACTCCTGTATGGCGCATTTTGCGCCATACAGGACAAAATCGCAAGAGGTGCAGCGCTTTTGGCTGGGTTATTGCTAGTCCATGGCATGGCACCTCTCACCGTCCCCACCAAACCCGCCGCCGACCCGCAATGGCGCGCCCAGGAGCTGCTGCTCATGAGCGAGGTCATGCGTCTGGTGGGCAAAAGTCTGGCGCCGGAAGTGGTGATGCGCGAGATGCTGCACCTGATGTCGGAGCTGCTGGGGCTGAACCGCGGCCGCATCGTGCTGGCCGACTTTGTGGGTGACCTGGCGCTGCAGGGGCTGGCGGACCGCAAGCCGGCAGACCGCGTGGCCGATGCGCGGGCGCCGGCTTCGGCCATTCGTTATGCCTATGGCCTGACAAAGACCGAGATGGCGCGCGGGCGTTACGGGCCGGGTGAAGGCATCACCGGCCGCGTGCTGGCCACGGCGCAACCCATCATCGTGCAGGACATCGACGCCGAGCCACAGTTTCTGGCGCGGTCCGTTGCGCGGGCCCAGCTGCCGCCCGACACGGTCGCCTTCATCGCGCTGCCGATAGAAGTGAACCGTGAGGTCATCGGCGTGCTGGCCTGCCACCGCATTCGCAGCCGCGACCGGCAGCTCGCCGACGACGTGGCGGTGCTCAAGATCCTGGCCACGCTGGCCGGCCAGCTGTTGCAGCTGCAGGCGCTGGTGGCCGACAAAACGCGTGCCCTGGAGGCAAAAAACCGGCTTTTGAGCCGCGCCCTGGAAACCGCGGCAGCGCGTTACGGCATCATCGGCACCTCGCCGGCGCTGCTGCAGGCGCTCAGTGAACTGGAGCGGGTGTCCGAGGCCACAGCCAGCGTGCTGCTGCTGGGCGAGTCGGGCACCGGCAAGGAGCTGTTTGCGCGCGCCGTGCACCTCTCGAGCCAGCGCCGCGACCAGCCCTTCATCAAGGTCAATTGCGCGGCGATTCCCGACACGCTGTTCGAGTCCGAGCTGTTCGGTTATGAGCGCGGCGCCTTCACCGGAGCGCAGAACGCGCGCGCCGGCTGGTTCGAACAGGCCGACCGCGGCACGATTTTCCTCGACGAGATCGGCGAGATGCCGCTGGCCATGCAGACCAAGCTGCTGCGCACGCTGCAGGAGGGCACCATCGTGCGGCTCGGCGGCAAACGCGAGATCAAGGTGGCGGTGCGCGTGGTGGCGGCCACCAACCGCGACCTCGAACAGGACGTGCTGGCCGGCACTTTCCGGCGCGATATGTTCTACCGGCTCAACGTGATCCCGATCCGCCTGCCCTCGCTGCGCGAACGCCCGCAGGACATCCGCGCGCTGGCCATCCATTTTCTAAGCCGCATCAACCAGGCCAACCAGCGCAATGTGAGCCTGTCCGCAACGGCCCTGGCCCGTCTCGAGCAGCACCCCTGGCCCGGCAACATCCGCGAACTGGGCAATGTGATCGAGCGCCTGGTGCTGCTGAGCGACAGCGCCATGGTTTCCGCCGAAGAACTTGCGCGGTTTTTGCCGCACGAGCAGGACAGCCGATCGCCCAGCAAGCTGGCGGCCAAGCCGCACCCGGTCCCCCCGGTGCCCCTGGTCCGCGACTACCTGGCCGTGCAATCGCACCCGGCGGCGCAGCTGCAGCAGGCCATGCGCGACCATGGCGGCAACCAGTCGCGCGCCGCCCAGGCACTGGGGCTGACAGTGCGGCAGTTCAGCTATCGCTTGCGCAAACTGGGTTTGCACAATGTCGACAATGTGTAGACATTGTGTCGGGGCCGGTCGGTACTCGGGTTTTCATGATGCTCAGTTTGCTACTGAATTAATAGCTTTCTACGCTTGTATACAAAGGGCTGCAGGCACTTTTTATTCAAAATTCCAGCCGGAGAAAGATCTGGCACGGCCGTTGCAATAACGGTGGGGACGGCATGTGCCGTGACCTCACCTGGAGATTGCCATGACGACCGACAGCGTTCTTGTTTCCCCCGAGCAACTCTCGCGCATGATGGGCGCCGAGCCCGTGGTCATCATCGACACCCGCGACGCCGACACCTATGCCGCCGGCCATTTGCCCGGCGCGGTCAACATGCGCGAGATCTTCACCTTTCTGGCCACCTCCACGGCCGAAGGCCTGACCGCGCTCAAATCCACCTTTGCCGAACACTTTGGGTTGGTCGGCCTGTCAGGCAAGGAAACCGCCGTGTTTTACGAGGACGCGCTGAACAGCGGCTACGGCCAGTCCTGCCGCGGCTATTACCTGCTGACCTGGCTGGGTTACCCCAAGGTCAAGGTGCTCAACGGTGGTTTCTCGGCCTGGAAAGCCCAGGGCCTGCCAGTCAGCACCGAAGCGGCCGCGTCCACACCCGCTACCTTTCCGGCCAACCTCGCGATGACCGATGTGATGCTGACCAAGGACGACGTGGCCGCCGCGCTGGGCAGCAACGTGGCCCTGCTCGATGTGCGTGACATCGACGAATGGACCGGCGAAAGCTCGTCCCCCTACGGCAAGGACTTTGCGCCGCGCAAAGGCCGGTTGCCTGGCGCCAAATGGATTGAGTGGTACCGCTTCATGAAGCCTTCGGCCCAGGGCCCCGTGTTCAAGTCGCCGCTGGAGGTCCAGGCCGAATGTGCCACCGCCGGTATCGCCACCGATGACACGGTTTACCTGTATTGCTTCAAGGGCGCACGCGCCTCGAATACTTTCCTGGCACTCAAGCAGGCCGGCTTTTCGGACGTGCGCATGTATTTCGGTTCGTGGAACGAGTGGTCGCGCGACGACTCGTTGCCGATTGAAACCGATGCGCCGCTGATGAAGGCCAGAGCACCGTCGCTGGCTTTGGCTGCCTGAACGAGGCCCTGCCGCCTTTCTTCTTTCGCTTTCTTCTTTCGCTTTCCCTTCTTTTATTGACAACCTGATCAGGAGACTTTTCCCATGTCCGTGGACACCGCCATCGCCCCCGCCGCACCGACTACTGTCAAGGCTTACCTCAAACCCATCGACGGCGAGGGTCTGGCCGCCTTTGCCGCCAAAGGACGCGCCAACCCGGCATCACGCGGCACCAACAAGGTCCACACCGTGATGCAGGGCATGTACCGCTCGCTCAGCTACGTGGGAGACCACACGCCGGTGGTGGTGGATGAACCCCTGCACCTGTTCGGAGAAAACACGGCACCGGCGCCCGGTGAAATCGTGCTGTCGGGCCTGGGCGGTTGCCTGGCCGTCGGCATCACCGCCGTAGCGACCTTGAAGAAGGTCAAGCTGTCCAGGCTGGAGGTTTTCATGGAAGGCGACATCGGCAACCCGGCGGCCTGGGGTGCCGGCGGCGCTTCCAAGGAAGCACCCGACATGGGCTTCCAGGCGATCCGCGTGAAGATCGTGATCGAGGGCGACGCACCGCGGGAGGTGCTCGACGAAATTGTCCAGCATGCGAACTTCTATTCGCCGGTGGCCAACAGCATGCGCAATCCCATCCCCTTCGAGATTGCCCTGGCCGACTGACCCCGGCTCTGCCCCGCACGACCGCCCCACCACCGCAAGGACTTCCTCATGAATCCCGCCGATCTGCCCCGTGAACTCACCTGCGTGCCGCCACCAGAAACCGATGCCCTGCTGGCCGCCGTGCGCGCGGTCGCGCAGGGGCCGCTGAAGCAACAAGTGGAAGCGATTGACCGGCAAGGCCATTACCCGCGGGCTGTGCTGCAGGAGCTGGCGAAGCTGGGCGCGATGAGTGCGCATCTGGATATGCCTGCAGGCCCAGGCAGCTACGCGCTGGCGATCCAGGCCATGGCTGAAGTCTCGCGCGTCTGCGGCGCCACCGGCTTCATGATGTGGTGCCAGGCCGTGTGCGGCCTGTACATGCAGCAGTCGGGCAACCCGGGCCTGATGGGTGACGTGTTGTTGCGCCACGCCAGCGGCGCCGGGCTGGGCGGCACGGCGCTGTCCAACCCAATGAAAAGTTACGCACAGATCGAGAGCCTGCTGCTCAGGGCCACCCCCGTCGAAGGCGGCTACCTCGTCAACGGCAACTTGCCCTGGGTCAGCAACCTGGGGTCGGACCATTACTTCGGCGCGATTGCAGCGGTGATGGCAGGGGACGCACCTGCCGACAGGGAGGTCATGTTCCTGCTGCGCTGCGACGCCCCCGGCGTGGAGCTGCGCGAATGCCCCAGCTTTTCGGCCATGGAAGGCACAGGCACCTGGGGCGTGCGTCTGAAGGACCATTTCATTGGTGCGGGCGAGATCATGGCCGATCCGGCCAAACCCTACATTGCGCGCATACGCGCCGCTTTTGTGATGCTGCAGTGTGGCATGGCGGTGGGCGTCACCCAAGGGGCGATTGACTCGATGTGGGCCGTGGAGTCCCAGCTGGGCCATGTCAATCAGTTCCTGGAAGACCGGCCCGACACCCTGCAGGCCGAACTGGATGCGCTGACCCGGCGCGTGATGACACTCGCCGACACACCGTTTGAGCCCTCAGCCGAATTTTTCATCGACGTGCTCGATGCCCGCGCCCACGGCGCCGAGCTGTGCCTGCGCGCCGCCCAGTCGGCGCTGATGCACCAGGGGGCACGTGGCTACCTGATGTCATCGGAAGTGCAGCGGCGCGTGCGCGAATCGCATTTCGTCGCCATCGTCACGCCGGCCATCAAGCACCTGCGCAAGGAAATCGCGCGGCTGAGTGCCGAGGAGCAGCCGGCATGATCCTTCCGCCGCCAGCACGACCTGCCCAAGCCGTCACCACCGATGCGTCCGGCTTGCCGTGGGCGCTGTTTATCTGCAAGGCCTGCGGACTGATTTATGACGAAGCCAAGGGGGATGCCGACAGCGGGCTGGCGCCGGGCACACGTTTTGCCGACATTCCCGACGACTGGGCCTGTCCGCTGTGCGGTGTGGGCAAGGCCGACTTTGAACCTCATGTGGTGGCCGGGCAACCGCAGCGACGGGCCACCAGCCCGGCCACCCGCCTGCCGCAAGGCGCGGCCACACGGCACAACGCCGGCACAGTCATCGTCGGGGCCGGGCGCGCAGGCTGGGAGATGGCGCAGGCCCTGCGCGAACGCGACGCCGACATGCCCATCACCCTGGTCACGGCCTGCAGCGGCGACATTTACGACAAACCCATGCTTTCGGTGGCCATCGCTCGCGGCATGGCCGTCGACAAGCTGGCGCGCGAAAGCGGTGACCAGGCTGCGCAGCGCCTCGGTGTGCGCTTGCTGGCCCACACGCAGGCCGTCAGCATCACGTCGGGCAGCCGCCAGCTGCGCACCACCCGCGGCACGCTGCGCTACCGGCATCTGGTGCTGGCGCACGGCGCCCAGGCGCGCTCCCTGCCACAACTGCCTGCAGCCCTGTGCTGGCGCATCAACCATCTGCAGGCTTATGCAAAATTCCGCGCGGTGCTGGGCGCCTCTGCGCAGCGGATCGCCATCGTGGGCGCCGGCCTGATTGGCTCCGAACTCGCCAATGACCTGGCGCTGGCGGGTCACCAGGTCACCCTGCTCGATGTGCAGACGCGGCCACTCGCAAGCTGCTTGTCGGAAGCGCAATCGCAGCAACTGCTGGCGGCCTGGCGCGACCTGCCACTGCGATTCGTCGGAGGGGTGCAGATCAGCGGGATGAAGTCGCCCGCAGCGTCGGGCCACGGGGTAAAACAGCTCGACACGGCATGTGGCCAGACCTTCACGGTCGACCACATCATCGTGGCCGCAGGGCTGCAGACACCGAGCCGGCTGGCGCGCAGCGCCGGCCTGGCCTGGAACCAGGGCATTGATGTCAAGCCGGACTCGCTGGCCACCAGCGTGGAAGGTATTCACGCGCTGGGTGATTGCATTTCCGTCGACGGCGAAGTCAGCCGCTTTATCGAGCCCATCGGCCGGCAGGCGCAAACGCTGGCGACAAGCATTCTGGGCCAGCCCGTCACGCCTTACCATGCTGCGAGGGTGCCGTTGCGGGTGAAAACAACGTCCCTGCCGTTTACCCTGTAGCTTGACGGGTCAGCCCGGCTGGTGCACCGGCTCCGCGTGCACGCGCTCGACGGTCACCCGGCGCGGCGCGGGTCCATCGCCCTGCTCTTGAGAAATGGTCAGCACGACTGAACGTGCGCCGAGACTGACCCGAATCTGCAGCGGCAGCGCGCCGGACGGCAGGCCTGTTGCGACAAAGGCCCCGGTCTCGGCGTTGACCTGCAACCACGCCGGCAGCGGCCGGCCGCTGAGGGTCGTGGCCCCGACCTGCACAGCACCCCCTGCCGCCCCTGCCAACAGGGCGGGCGGCAGCGAGAAACGAAAACCGCTGCCCGCGACCAGCTCGCGCGCCACCGTGACAGTGACGATGCCAGCTACCTGGTCGGTGGGCTCGCGGACCACCTTCACCGTTGTTCCACTGTCGCCGCCTGAGGCGGTCGGACCGCTTTCAAGCAGGGCATTCGCGTCCGCCACCGTCAGACCGGAAGCGGCGAACCGCTGCGGGGGAACGGGCGGCAACGCGGGCGTCTGGAAAAACGAGCCAGCGAAGCTGGACAGGTCGGTGATGGCGGCCCTCGTGACGGCGGTGTTGTCTACCAGGATGTAGTTGTCAGCCGCAGCGCCACCCAGAATGATGCCCTTGATGAGCACCAACTTGTTGGCGCCCACAAACGGCGTGTCGAAGCTGCCGGTCGCTGTGTTGACCGAGAGAACATCGCCTGGCACCAGGCCGGCATACGCGGCGCCGCCCGTGTTCAGGGTGGCGCTGGTATTGCCGTCGACAACCTTGTTATTGGCCGTGATGCCACTCACGCTGCTGATTTGCGCCCTGTCGATATTCAGTCGGCCATTGCTGAGCACCAGCGTGTAGTTCTCGTTGTTGGTGGCCCCGGAGGTAATGGCGATGCCGGTTTGGGCCACGGGCGTATTGAACACTGCCGCGCTGCTGCGGGTCACACCCACACTGGCTGCGGTGTCGCCGTCGATGTAGCCGCTGGAATTGCCGGTGAACACCGGGTTGGTCTGGCCATAAATCTTGCTGGCGTCGTTGGTCGTGATGGTCAAGGTGGGGGCAACACGGTACAAAAACATGCTGGCACTGCCGCCGGGCGTGAAGCTCGCGGCGGTGTTGTAGCGCTTGCTGTAACTGGTAACCCCTTCCGTCGTGGTGAGCGGGTCGCCAAGCGTTCCGGGATCACCGCTATAAACAAGATAGCGGCCTGATGTAGCGACAATTCCAGCCGCGCCCAAGGTATTGTTGAGTTGACCACCCGTGGCGACACCTGCGGCATTGGAGCTGCCGGCTTTAAGCACGATAGCGTCGCCGGTTCCCGCAGAAGTAACAGCATTGTCCAGTCTGAGGTTGGACGCGGCCCCTGTGGTTTCAATTTTGGTGGCGACGGCTGTGGTGACACCCGCAACACCGGCCACGCTACCCACGGTCAGGGCGCCAGCCTGGCTGTAATCGATGCTGCCGGTGTTGGCCGCCAGCGTGGTCACCGCATTGCCGGCGTGGCGCAAGGTGTGGTTACCGCCGGCACCAGTCAGCGCCAGCCCCGATGCGTTGATGGCGCCCGATTGGGTCACCGTACCACCGGCCGAGAGCGTGGCATTACCGGTGGTCAGCACCGCCGCAACATCGAAGCCATTGACGTCGGTGTATTGAATCGCCCCGGTCGTGGTCGCCTGAAGATTGATCGTTCCGGCGTTGTTGCCGCTGTTGGTCAGTGTGATGGGCGAGTTGGCTGCCGAGTTCTGCACTTTCAGCGTGCCCGCCGTGATATTGCCGGTAGAGGCCGTCTGGGTGACAGCGCCGCCGGCCAGAAGGTCGAGCGTGCCTGCGACGTTTGATGCTGCACTACCCACACCCATGTTGATCGCGCCAGTAGCTACGAAGGCACTGCCGCCCGCCGTGGTGTTGACACCCAGATTGGTCGCCGCCACGTTAATGCGGTCGCCGCTGCTGCCAATGTTGCCGTTGGCATTGAGGGTGACATTGGTGGCGGTAATGAGCTGCGTGCCAGTGTCGGTGATTGACCCCGCATTGAGCGTCAGGGTCTTGCCGCTCAGCCCAATGTTGTTGCCAATCGTCAAGACACCGCTGCTGGCTGTATCGCCGATGACGATGGAGCCTGTGGCGCCAGTCGCAATCGCCGTTATTTCCGCGCCTGAAATATCAAAGGCGGAAGCACCTGCCAGCGACATCGCGCGATTTGCAGTTTTGGCCTTGATGGTCAACGCGCCACTGGTGGCAAGTGCGTTGTTGCCGGTGTTCGTGCCAATCGCAACCGCGTCCGCAATGACTGTGATGGGTCCGGTACCTGCAGCAACGTCAATGTTGTTGTTCTGTGTATAGGTGCCTGTACCGGCGTCCACAAGAACCGTCCCACCAGTGCCCGCCGCAGCGCCGCCCGTTGCGGTACCGCCCACGGCACTGAGGCTGCTTGCCAGCGTGATGCCCAGCCCGCCCCCAGCCGCATCGAGCGTGATGGCCCCGGCATTGCCGCCCGCAGCCGCGCCGGTCACGCCATTGCCACCTGTTGTTGCGATCGCACCCACAGCAACGCTTCCGCCGGTGGAGCTGACACTCACCGCAGCGCCGTTGCCACCCGCCTGATCGACGCCCGCACCTGCGCCGCCTATGGCGCTGATCGACCCGCTGCTGCTGATGGCCCCTGTCGAACTCAAGGTGATGGCTCCGCCGTTGCCGCCCGTGCCCAGTGTGCTGGCGTTCGTGCCGTTGGCGGTGATCGTGCTGGCGCCCAGCGTCAGGGCTGCGCCGCTGATGCTGATGGTGCCGGCGTTGCGTCCGCTGGAGCTGCCCAGTGCGGTACCGCCGCTGGCTGCGATGTTTCCCGCCCCCACGGTGCCACTGGCCGCTGCCAGTGTGATGTTTCCGCCGTTTCCTTTGCCGCCTCCCGTGGTGGTCAACGCCCCTGTCGTCAGATTGCCGGCCGTGTTGCTCACGCTGATGGAGCCCGCCGTGCCGCCTGCGCCACTGCCCGCTGCAGCGCCAGTGCTGGCCGTCAGGGAGCCCGTGCTGACCGCCCCTGCTACCGTGTTGCTGATCGTGATGGAGCCGGCATTGCCGCCTGCACCGTTGGTGGCCGAGCCTGCGCCGCCGCTGGCCGAGATCAGGCCCGTGCCCGTCACGCCGCCTGTGCTGGTGATGCTCACCGCCGCACCGTTGCCGCCAGTCTGGTCTGTACCCACACCGGTCGCTCCGGTGGCTGTGATGGTGTTGGCGCCGAAACTCACGCCCACGCCAGTCAGGCTGACGGCCCCGGCGTCGCGCCCTGCCGTGCCTGTGTTGGCCGTGCCGCCTGAGCTGTTGATGATCCCTACTGTCAGCGCCCCTGCCGTGTTGACGGTCACAGTACCGCCCGCGCCGTTGGCCTGGCCCTGTGTTGTGAGGGGGCCGACCGTGGTGGCCACGCCTGATGCGTTGTTGGTAACCGTGATGGCGCCTGCCGCTCCTGCCAGCTCAGTACCCACTGACGCGCCGCTGCGGGCGTTCAGCCCGCCTGTGCCCGCCAGGTTGATCACGCCTGTGCTGCCGTTGTTGGTCACGCTGACGCTGCCCGCCGCCCCGCCTGCTGCGCTGCCCGTGCCGCCCGCACCACCGTTGGCTGTGATCGCGCCCGCCCCGCTGCTGGTCATGCCCCCGCCGTTGCTGGTCAGGCTGATGGCTGCGCCGCTGCCTCCTGCAAAGCTCGCTCCGCTGCCCGCTCCACCCGTGGCTGTCACGGTGCTGGCTCCCAGCGTAACGGTGCCGCCGCTCAGGGTGATGGTGCCAGCGTTGGCCCCTGCGCTGTTGCTGCCTGCGCCGCCCGTGGAGGCAATCGCCGCCCCGCCTGTGCTGACCACCCCTGCGCCTGCGGCACTGACACTGATGTTGCCGCCCCGCCCTTTGGCTGCGCCGGTGGTGGTGATCGCCCCTACCGTGACGTTGGCATCCGTCGCTGTGTTGCTGACCGAGACGCTGCCTGCGGTGCCGCCCAGCCCTGTGCCCAGGGCTGCACCGGTGCTCGCCGTCAGTGTCCCCGTGCTGATCGCCCCTGCTGCGCTGTTGGCTATCGTGATGGATCCGGCGTCGCCGCCTGCGCCGTTGGTGGCCGAGCCTGCGCCGCCTGAGGCCGCTATCGCGCCTGTGCCGGTGATGCCGTTGGTGGAGGTCAGGCTGATGGCTGCGCCATTGCCGCCCGTCTGGGCGGCGCCCACACCAGCTGTGCCGCTAGCGGTGATGGTGCTGGCTCCCAGGCTGATGCCTGCGCCGGTGATGCTGACCGTGCCGGCGTTGCGCCCGGCGTTGGTGGCCAGCGCTGCGCCGCCTGAGGTGGTGATACTGCCGCTGGCCGCCGTTCCAGCGGAGCTGAGCACGACGTTGCCGCCATGGCCCATCGTCCCGCCTGTCGTGGTGATCGCGCCTGTCGCCAGCGTGCCCGCGGCTGCCGTGTTGGTCACACTGACCCGGGTGCCGCTGGCGTCACCGCCGGCACCCGTGCCAGCAGCGTTGCCAGTCTGCACTGTCAAGGCGCCTGTCGAGATGTTGCCTGCTGCGCTGTTGGCTATCGTGATGGAGCCGGCGTTGCCGCCCGCGCCGTTGTTCACACCAACTCCCCCGCTGGCCGAGATGGTGCCGGTCTGGGTGATGCCGTTTGTGGAGGTAATACTCACCGCCGCGCCTGCGCCGCCCGCCCGGTCGCCTGTCGTCACGCCGTTACTGCCGCTGGCGCTGATCGCCGCTGCCGTGACGCCCGCTCCTGTAATGCTGACCGCCCCGGCGCTGCGCCCACTATTACCCGCCGTTGCCGTGCCGCCTGTCGTGGCGATCGCGCCAGTCGTGACGGTTGAACTGCCGGTGATGCTCACGGCCCCGCCGTCACCGTTGCCAGCACCTGTCGTGGTGATGGCGCCGGTGGAGATGGCTTTGCCGGTCAGGCTCAGCGCCGTGCCGGCGCCCGTGCTGGCGCCGGTGATGGTGATGTCGCCTTTGTTGGTGGTGCGGCTGGTGTCAATGGTGACTCCGCTGGCCAGCGTCACCGCGCCGGTGATCGTCACGTTGTTGGCGGCCACATCGGCGGTGGTGATGTCGCCGCGCAGTGTGCTGGTGGCCGCCGTCAGGGCTACCGAGGCAATTTCGTTGGCGCTGCCGATCTGCCCGACGCTGAGGGTGCTGGTGCCGGCATTGAGGCTGACCGTTTCTGCCGAGTTGCCGCGGATGCCCGCAAAGGCGTTGATGACGCCATTGACACCTGCACCAGCCGTATTCACGCTCAGGTTGGAGCCGTCGGCCAGCAGCAGTGCGCCGCCGTTGGCATTGGCCGTGTTGCCGAAGGTGATGGTGTCTGCGCTGCTGGTGAAGGTGGTCGCCGCGCCGGCGTTGACCTTGAGGGTATTGCCTGCAGTGGCCACGTAGGTCTGCGCGTTGGCGTTGTACGTGGTGCCGGTGAAGCTGATCTCGCCCGTATCGGTGCCGGCCGTGGTGGCCGTCAAGGCGGTGGCGCCGGTCACGCCGGCGGCTGCCCCACCGATGTTGGCTACCGTGATGTCGTTGCCCGTGACCGTCAGCGCCGACAGGGCCGTCGTCCCGCCTGTGGTGCCGCCCAGCGTCACATCGCCCGTGCCGGCCGCCAGAATCAGGGCACGCGCTGCACCGCTGCTGTCGACCGCGCCGTCGAACTGGATGTTGCCACCCGCCCCCGCACCGGCGTTGCCGCCCGCTGCGTTGAGGGTGACCGTCGCCGCGTTGAGCAGCGCCGCGTCCTTGACGCGTATGTTCGCGCCGCTGCCCGAAACCGCGCCGCCGACCTGATTGCCGCCCAGCGCCGTCAGGTTGCCGCCCAGTGTGATGGTCGGCGTTGCCCCGCCTGCGTCCAGTGTGATCGCGCCAGCGTTGCCGCCTGCCGCCGTGCCACTGGCTCCGGCTGCCCCGCCGCTCGTCGTGATCGCCGCCACCGTGACGTTGTCGCCGGTGGAGCTGACACTTACCGCAGCGCCGTTGCCGCCCGCCTGGTCGGCGCCCACGCCAGCGCTGCCGCCCGCCGTGATGGCGCCAAGGGCTGTGATGGCTTCGCCCGTGCTGATGGTGACCTTGCCGGCGTCGCGCCCGGCCAGGGTGCTCAGGGCGTTGACCGTGCCGCCACCGGTCCCGATGGTGCCCGCGCTCAGTGTGCCTGTCGTGCTGATGCTGACCAGGCCGCCATGGCCGTTGGCCTGACCGCCGGTGTTCAAGTTGCCCAGGGTGGTCGCCGTCGCTGACGTGGCGTTGTTGTTAATGGTGATGCTGCCCGCAGCCAGCGCCGCTGTGCTGCCTGTCGATGCGCCGGTGCGGGCGTTGAGTCCGCCGCTGCCGGCCAGGCTGATCGTGCCTGTGCTGGCTGCTGCGTTGGTCACGCTGATGGTGCCTGCCGCCCCGCCGGCTGCGCCGGTGCCTGAGGCTGCGCCGCCGTTGGCTGTCATGGCCCCAGCGCCCGTGCTGCTCATGCCGCCGGCGTTGCTGGTCACGCTGATCTGGCCGCCACTGCCGCCTGCAAAGCTGGCGCCGTTGCCGGCTCCGCCCGTGGCCGTCACGGTGCTGGCCCCCAGGGTGACCGTGCCGCCGCTTAGGGTGATGTCGCCTGCATCGGCTCCCGCGCTGGTGGCGCCCACCCCACCCGTTGCGGCAATGGCCGCCCCGCCTGTGCTCAGTACGCCCGCCCCTGCCGCGCTCACGCTGATGTTGCCGCCAGCGCCTTTGGTGCCGCCGGTCGTGGTCAGCGCCGCTGTCGTGACGTTTCCTCCAGCAAAGGTGTTGCTGACGCTGACGCTGCCGGCCGTGCCGCCCAGTCCTGTGCCCACCGCGTTGCCCGTGCTCGCTGTCAACGCACCCACGCTGATGTTGCTCGCGCCACTATTGCTTACGCTGATCGTGCCTGCGCTGCCGCCGTTGGTGTTGCCCGTTCCGCCGCTGCTTCCACTGGCACTGATGCCGGCCGTTGTGACGCCGCCCACGCCGGTGATACTCACCGCGCCACCAGCACGTCCGACATTGCCCGCACTCGCCGTGCCGCCTGTCGCCGTGACCGCGCCCGACAGATTCACCACCCCCGTCCCCGTGATGCTCACCGCACCGCCATCACCATTGGCCGCGCCTGTCGTGGTGATGGCGCCGGTGGAGATGGCTTTGCCGGTCAGGCTCAGCGCCGTGCCGGCGCCCGTGCTGGCGCCGGTGATGGTGATGTCGCCTTTGTTGGTGGTGCGGCTGGTGTCAATGGTGACACTGTTGGCCAGCGCCACCGCGCCGGTGATCGTCACGTTGTTGGCTGCAACATCGGCTGTGGTGATGTCGCCGCGCAGTGTGCTGGTCGCCGCAGTCAGGGCCACTGAGGCCACTTCGCCTGTGCTGCCGATCTGGCCAACGCTGATGGTGCTGGTGCCGGCATTGAAGCTGAGGGTTTCTGCGGAGGTGGCACGCACCCCGGCAAAGGCATTGATGACGCCGTTGGCGAGCACACCGGCGGTGTTCACGCTCAGATTGGAGCCGTCGGCCAGCAGCAGCGTGCCGCCTGCTGCGCTGGCGGCATTGCCGAAGGTGATGTTGTCTGCGGTGCTGCTGAAGGTGGTTGTCGCGCCAGCGTTGATCTTGAGCGTGTTGCCTGCTGCGGCAACGTAAGTCTGCGCGTTGGCGTTGTAGGTGGTGCCGGTGAAGCTGATCTCGCCCGTATCGGCACCCGCCGTGGTGGCGGTCAGTGCCGTGGCGCCGGTCACGCCGGCAGCGGCCCCACCAATGTTGGCTACCGTGATGTCGTTGCCCGTGACGGTCAACGTCGACAGCGCGCTGGTGCCACCCATCGCGCCGCTGGCTGTCACATCGCCCGTGCCCGCCGTCACGCTCAGCGCACGCGCACCGCCGGTGCTGTTGATCGCACCATCGAACTGCACGTTGCCGCCCGTGCCCACACCAGCGTTGCCGCCGCGTGAGTCCAGCGTCACGGTCGCTGCGTTGAGCAGAGCGTCTTGCTTGATGCTGATGTTTGCACCACTGCCCGATGTGCCTCCACCAAACTGGTTGCCCCCCAGCGCCGTCAGGCTTCCGCCCAGCGTGATGGTGGGTGTGCCCCCAGCCGCATCAAGCGTGATGGCCCCGGCATTGCCGCCCGCAGCCACGCCGGCCACGCCGTTGCCGCCCGTGGTCGTGATCGCCGCCACCGATACGTTGCCCCCCGTGGAGCTGACACTCACCGCAGCGCCGTTGCCGCCCGCCTGGTTGGCGCCGTTGCCCGCGCTGCCGCCCGCCGTGATGGCGGCAGCGGTGAGGGCAGCTCCCGCCTGCAAGGTGACGGCGCCTGCGTTGCGCCCGCCGGTGCCGGCCTGGGCCGCACCGCCGCCCGTGGCAATCGTGCTGGTGCTCAAGGTGCCGGTGGTGGTCACACTGACCGCGCCGCCGTTGCCATTGGCGCCGCCCACCGTGCTCAAGGCACCCAGGGTGGCGTTGCTGCCCGTGAGTGTGAGCGAGCCTGCGGCGCCGCCCGTGCCCGTGCCGGTCGCCCCGCCCGTCGATGCCGTGATGCTGCTCGTGCCCAGTGTGCCGCTACCGGTGATGGACACCACGCCTGCGTTGCCACCGGCCTGGTCGGTGCCGTTGGCCGCGCCGCCGCTGGCGGTGATGGCGCCGGTGATGCTTCGGTTCACCCCCGTGATGGTGATGTTGCCGGCGTTGCTCCCGGCTCGTGTGCCCGCCGCCAGCACCGTGCCGCTGGTGCCCAGCGTTCCCGTCACCGTCACCCCCGCCTGCGAGGACAGGGTCACGGACCCGCCGTTGCCGCCTGCGCCGCCTGCCGTGCTGATGGCGCCTGTATTGAGGTTGCCGCCCGCAGCGCTGTTGCTCACGCTGATGCTGCCAGCCGCACCGCCTGCGCCTGTTCCCCTGGCGTTGCCTGTCTGTGCAGTCAGCGCACCGGTGACGATGTTGCCGCTGCCGCTGTTGCTCAGCGTGATGCTGCCTGCCGCACCACCATCGGTACTACCCGTCCCGCCCGTGCTGCCGCTGGCGCTGATGCCTGCCGTTGTCACGCCGCCGACGCCGGTGATGCTGACCATGCCACCAGCACGTCCGACATTGCCTGCACTCGCCGTGCCGCCCGTCCCCGCGACCGCCCCTGTCAGGTTCACCACGCCGGCAGACGTGATGTTCACCTGGCCGGCATCGGCATTCCCCGCCCCGGTGGCAGCGATGCTGCCTGCCGCCGTGCTGGTCACGCTGGCGCCCGACAACGTGATGCCGCCGGCTTGCGAAGTCAGGGCGGCGCCCAGTGCCAGCGTTCCGGCGCCGCTGTTGTCGGCATCGGCTTTGAGTGTGATGGCGCCCGCCCCGGTGACACTGAGTGCGGCGTTGACGTTGATGTTGTTGTTGGCCTCAAGACTGACGCTTCGGCTTCCCGTGACGGCCAGCGCATTGCTGAGCGTGATGTCGTTGCCAGCCTGAAGCGTGATGTTCCCTGCAACGGCGTTGAGGGTTGCCACGGACACTGCTTGCGTCGTGCCGGACTGCGCGGCAAAGGTGCTGACATCGGCATAGGTTGCCGTTCCTGCATTGTTGATGACGATGTTCAGGGGATCCAGCAGCAAGGTGCCCGCCTCGCCGCGTGTTGCGCTGAGGTTGGCGGAACCGTCGAACGCCAGCGTCTGTTTGCCGGACACTTCGGCAAAGCCGCCACGGCCGGTATCGGCACCACCGGTTGCCTTGATAGCGCCATAAAACCCGGTGGCAACATCCGACCAGACGACCACCTTGCCGCCATCACCCGCACCGGTGGCACTCGCATCGATCACCGCATCGCGCGCGACCAGGGTCAGGGAGGCGTTCTGCTCGACGCCCTTGCCCTGGTAGTTGCCGCCAATCAGCACGGTGCCACCGCCGGCCTGTCCCGATGCGTCAATTCGTGCGCTTGAGGCCAGAACCACCTTGTCGCCCAGTACCTTGACCGTGCCGCCGCTTTGCCCGCCATCCACACCCGAAACATTGAGCTCGCCGCTCACGGCCACCACGCCGGTGTTTCCACCGCTCAGCACAATCAGGCCGTTGTGCTCGATGGCGGAAGTGGCGCGTATCACGCCGGTCTGGTTGATGACGGTGGCCATCACGTCGCCCAGTGCGCTGGCCAGTACGGCGACCTGCCCACCCTGCGCCGTGATCACGCCGCTGTTGGCGGCGACGGCGTTGGCGGCCGCGGCATCCACCGAAAAACTCACCAGACCCGCGCCCGAGGTGTCCACCGAGACGCGCGCACCCGCGGCCAGCCCCACCGAACCGGCGTCGGCGCTGATGGACCCGGTGTTGCTGACGCTGGGTGCGGCCAGCAGAACGTAGCCGCCGCGCGCGGCCCGGATATTTCCTCCGTTGCTCACGGCCCCTGGATTGCCACCGCTACTGAAGGTGTAGCGGCCGGCCATGAAGTCCTCGTTGCTGAGGGCCAGGGTCGACGCGACCAGGCCGCCCACATGGACTTGCGCACCGGGTGCAAACATGACACCGGCGGGGTTGATCAGGAACACCTGGCCGTTGGCGCTGAGCGAGCCATAAATGGAGGAGGGGTTCGCTCCCGTTACCCGGTTCAGCGCGACCGCGGCGGCACCAGGCTGCACAAACTGCATCGATTGACCAGTGCCGATGTTGAAGCTCTGCCAGTTCAGGATGGCCTTGTCGCTGCCTTGGGTGACCACCATGGCATTGGCGTTGGGTGTGCTGATGCTTGCCTGGCCAGCCACCAGGCTGGCGCCCTCGGGCAAGGCCGTCGCCAGCGTCGAGAAGCCCGCCAGCAGGGCCGCCAGCAGGCGCGAAAAAAGGCGGCCGCTGCGCAGGCGATAGGTGGCGGTGAGCTTGCGTGACAGGCGGACCACCACCGTACGAACGGCCCAAGGGCGGTAGGCGCCGTGTTTTGCAGATGGTTGGGTCATGGCTGTTCTTTGCGCCGCAGCTCAGAACCACTTCTGGGCGGACACCCAGGCGCGCGGCGAACGGTCCGGATCACCGGTGGAAGGCGTTGACCGCGTCGTACGCCAGGCCAGGTAGGTGGTGATCATGAAATTGTTGACTCGCCCTGCAAGCGCGCCTATGCCCACGGAGCCCAGGGCGATCCGGTTGGTCACGCCGAGCACCGCGGAATCATCCTGGTTGAACCGGACCGTTCCGTAATCATAAAAAGCCGCCAGGCTCACCGGCTCGCCGGCCAGCGTGACGGGCGCAGGCAACTGATAGCGGTATTCAAGATTGAACAGCAGCCCGGCGTCCCCGATGCCTTCGCCCACCGGATAGCCCCTGACCCCGTTGGGCCCGCCCAGCGCCATTTTTTCCGCAGAGGCGAGGTTTCGGGAGGCCAGCTGGGTCTGGAAGCCAAACAGCATGCTGGACGCGCTACCGAACAGCTGGGTGCGCTGGAACTCGAGGTTGAGCTTGCCGAAGCCGCCTGCCGTCCGCAGGCCACCAGGGCCTTGGTCGAAACCGAGGCTGATCGCATCCAGCCGGGTGCGTCCCAGCGTACCGGTCAAGGCGTAGCTGCTGGAGCCGCCGGCCCCGATCATGTCATCGGAAAAGTTGCCCAGCAGGCCGACGCGCGTCGCCGTGATGCGGCGCTCACTGTCGTTCGCCGGTGTGGTGATCTGATCGTTGAACTTTTTGTGCTCCAGGCTGAGCAGGCCATACAGGTTGTTGTCGCGCGAACGGATCAGCGGCCGGGTCAGGGCAACGCCCAGGATGTCCGCTTTGCCGGTGGCCCCCAGCGCCGCAAATTGTTCACCCAGGGCGTAGTCGGTCCGGGCGGCACTGACTGCGAGCCGGGTACCGGCGGTATCGATGGAAACCGCATATGCCAGGCGGTACAGATTGCTGCGGGTCGCGTTGCTTGTCTGGGCGCGCGCGCTGAACACATCGCCCCGCCCCGCCAGATTGCTGACATTGAGGCTGGCGGACAGATGCAGCGGGCCGGCCGCGCGTGCGCCGAAGTTGTCCACGCCTACCGATCCGTCGACCTGCGGGCCCTGGGCGCGAATGGTCACGATCACGTCGGCCTGGCCCGGCCGCTGGCCCGGTTCCACCGTGGCGCTGGCGTCCACGCCGGCCAGGTCCCGCAGCAGCAGCACGGGCTTGTCCAGCAGATATTCGCTGATCAACGCCCCGGGTTGCAGGTTGGCACCCACCACGCGCCGGGCGTAGGACGCCGACCCGTTGTCGCCCTCGAACTGCACATGGACCCTGCCGATGCGCGCCTCGATCACGGCAATGGTGACCGTCCCGCCGACCGCTTGGAAGGCTTGCTCGGGCAGGTAGGCTTCCGTCAGAAGATAGCCCTGCGCCCGGTAATACCGGCTGACAAGCGCTGCGGCTTCCGTCAGCCCGGCCAGGTCAGTCGTCCGGTTGACGCGATCCACGAGCAGGGCCGCCAGGGCTTCCTGGTCAAAGAGGGTGTTGCCCTCGAAGCGGAATGCGGCCGGCGTGATGGACACCGCAGCCTGGACCGGCAAAGCCGTTTTCCCGGCAGGCAGGCCGATCGGCGGCGCGCCCGGCTTCGGCAACAGGGGTAACTGGCGTTGTGGCTCCTGCAAGGAGCCAGCGTCAGGGCGGTGGACCGTTTGGGCGAAAACAGACGAGCCGCCCGACGCTATAAGCAACAGACAGCAAACCAGCAACAAACAAGGCAGCAGGCGGTGACGCTTCACGGAAGGTCTGATAGTTAAGAAAATTTACACATGGCAACAAATTGTATTAAGCATTTATTGGGCCTTTAGTCAACAGCTGGCCCTGCCTATGGATGGAAATGAACTACCGATGTCGCAGCGAGCAAACAAAACAGGGAGTTGTTCACACATCCAGGCGCATAAGACCACGTTGGTCAGACATGCAAAAAGGGATTGAGCGAAACTTCTATCCGCGCCGCAGCCAGTTTCAATCGGTGTTTCAAATAGTTAATGCGTATAGTTAAATTTGTTTAAATAGTTTTAAGCTATTTTTAACCAGGGTGCGGGATCTGTCGTTCCGTCCTCTCACCCCAAGAAGCCCGACCATGGCCAAGTTTTCACGTGCCCATTGCCCACGCTGAAAAAAACCACCAGCTGCTACTTGCTTCACGTCACGGCGGCGGCAGGGGTGGCGTATGCCGTGACCGGCAAGCTGTTGCTGGCCCTTACGCTGGGTCCTGCTCGAGCCGGCGGTTCAGGCCATCGCCTTTTTCTTCGACGAGAAGGCCTGGCAACGCTGGGATGGTGCCCATCCTGCCGCAACGCCTGCGGCGAGGGGCGCTTGAACCCGCGCCACCTGCGCTCTATCGGCATGGGCGAACCTGCATGCCAACCGCACCATCCAACGGCTGCGGACGTCATCTGCTGGTATTACCCAAAAGCAGCTTACGACGGCGATCGCGCGCCATGCAGCAGGCAACGGTCGGCAACAGCCTTTGCCTGGGTCAGTGGCCTCTGATTTATGTGAAAAAGTCAAAAGCGCTCCACCGGGTTGCGTAGATCCACGTACTAGGGTTTTCCCCTTGGACGACCTACAATCGCAGACCTTACAAAAAATTGACGGCCCTGCCGGGGCCGCCGCTCAGGAGACAATTTCATGCCCGCAGTGCCAGCCACCCCCGACAGCCAGGAAAAGCGCGACGAACTGCGCCGCGCCGCGTTGGAGTACCACGAGTTTCCGACGCCCGGCAAGATCGCGATTGCGGCCACCAAGCAGCTGGTTAACCAGCGCGATCTGGCGCTGGCCTACTCGCCCGGCGTCGCGGCCCCCTGCGAGGAAATCGTCAAGGACCCGAATGCAGCCTTCAAATACACCAGCCGCGGCAACCTGGTCGCGGTCGTAACCAACGGCACGGCCGTGCTGGGTCTCGGCGACATTGGCCCGCTTGCCTCCAAACCGGTGATGGAAGGCAAGGGCGTGCTGTTCAAGAAGTTCGCAGGCATTGACGTTTTCGACATCGAAATCGACGAAAAGGACCCTGCAAAGCTGGTCGACATTATTGCCTCGCTGGAGCCCACCTTTGGCGCGATCAACCTCGAGGACATCAAGGCGCCGGACTGTTTTTACATCGAGCGGGAACTGCGCAAGCGCATGAAAATCCCGGTGTTCCACGATGACCAGCATGGCACCGCCATCACAGTCGGTGCCGCGATCCTGAACGCCCTGAAGGTGGTCGGAAAGCTCCCGACGCAGGTCAAGCTGGTGACCTCGGGCGCGGGTGCAGCGGCCCTGGCTTGCCTCGGACTGCTGCTCAAGCTGGGCATTCCGCGCAGCAACATTTTTGTGACGGATCTGGCCGGTGTGGTCTACGAAGGACGCACTGAGCTGATGGACGAAGACAAGATCCAGTTTGCGCAGAAAACCCCGGCGCGGACTCTGGGCGAGATCATTGAAGGTGCAGACATCTTCCTGGGCCTGTCGGCGGGCGGTGTGCTCAAAAAGGACATGGTCCGCAAAATGGCCGCCAGGCCCATCATTTTTGCGCTGGCCAATCCCAACCCCGAAATTACGCCTGAAGACGTCAAATCGGTACGCGATGACGCCATCATGGCCACTGGCCGCACCGACTACCCGAACCAGGTCAACAACGTCCTGTGTTTCCCCTATATCTTCCGCGGCGCGCTGGACGCCGGCGCTTCTACCATCACGGTCGAGATGGAAATTGCCGCCGTGCATGCCATTGCCGAGCTGGCGCAGGCCGAACAGAGCGAGGTGGTGGCAGCGGCCTACACCGGCGAGCAACTTGCCTTCGGGCCGGAATACCTGATACCCAAGCCATTTGACCCGCGCCTGATGATGAAAATCGCGCCCGCCGTGGCGCAGGCAGCGGCCGACAGCGGCGTGGCGCTGCGTCCGATCACCGACATGGACGCTTACAGAGAGAAGCTCCAGAGCTTCGTCTACGCCTCGGGCACAACCATGAAGCCGATTTTTGCCGCCGCCAAGAAAGCCGTCAGAAAACGCGTTGCCTATGCCGAGGGAGAGGAAGAACGCGTGCTGAGGGCCTGCCAGATCGTCGTGGATGAGGGCCTGGCACGGCCAACGCTGATAGGCCGGCCCGCCATCATTGCCCAGCGCATCGAAAAATTCGGTCTGCGGCTCAGGGAAGAGCTCGACTACGACGTGGTCAACGTCGAGCAGGACCACCGCTACCGCGACTTCTGGCAGACCTACCATCGCATCATGGAGCGCCAGGGCGTGACGGTGCAGATGGCCAAGATCGAGATGCGCCGCCGTCTGACGCTGATTGCGGGCATGCTGCTGCACAAGGGAGATGTGGACGGTCTGATCTGCGGCACCTGGGGTACCACCGCCCACCACCTGAACTATCTGGACCAGGTGATCGGCAAGCGCCCGGGCGTCTGCACCTACGCCTGCATGAATGGCCTGATGCTGCCGGACCGCCAGGTGTTTCTTGTCGACACCCATGTGAACTACGACCCCACGGCCGAACAGTTGGCCGAGATCACGACACTGGCGGCAGAGGAAATGATGCGTTTTGGCATCAAGCCCAAGGCCGCGCTGCTGTCGCACTCAAATTTTGGCTCGTCCAATCTACCGAGTGCCCTGAAAATGCGCCACACGCTGCAATTGCTGCGCGACGAAGCCCCGTGGCTGGAAGTCGACGGCGAAATGCACGGTGACGTGGCGCTGGACGCTGCGGCGCGCGCGGCGGTCATGCCCAACAGCACCCTGTCCGGTGAAGCCAATTTGCTGGTCCTGCCCAACATCGATGCAGCCAACATTGCGTACAACCTCCTCAAGACAGCAGCGGGCGGCAACATCGCCATTGGCCCGGTTCTGCTTGGTGCCGCCAAACCCATGCACATCCTGACCGCCAGCACGACTGTGCGCCGGATTGTCAACATGACAGCCTTGACCGTGGCAGACGCCAACGCATCCCGATAGGTACTTTTTAGACAGCTAGTACTAACTTATGGCGTCCGCAAACGGGGCGCCAGACTGCCTGAATCTTGGGCAGGCCCTTGCGTTTTTCTGCGGGATGCGTCAAACTCTACCTCTTGAAATTTAAGGGTTAACCCGGGCAACCGCCAAAAATATACGACGGTTGGCGCTGGTTCAAGAAAAACGGATTTTCCATGTTGCGAGAAAGTGGGGCCGGTTGGCGGCTAGCCGCAGCAGTCGTTCTGATTGCTTTGAGCACGGGGTTCAGCCCGTCCGGCGTGGAGGCCAAAGCGCCAGTCCCCGGGGCCGAAGTCAGCTCGATTTCGGTCGCCGCCTTGCCCGAGCAGGGGCGCCACATGGTCCGCTTGATTTATCAGGGGGGCCCGTTCAGGTACGACAAGGACGGTTCGGTGTTTGGGAATCGGGAAAGAATACTTCCCGCCAAAACTCGCGGTTACTACCGCGAATACACCGTCAGAACCCCAGGTGAGCGCAGTCGGGGCGCACGGCGCATCGTTTGTGGTGGTTTTGTACCCACCACGCCCGATGCTTGTTATTACACCGATGATCACTACGCGAGTTTTCGCAGAATCGCACAATAAGGTTCAACAGTGATCGTCAACTTAGAACTATTGACTTAAGAAAGAGACGCGGAGATGGAAACACCACTTCGTACTGTTAGACCCAATATCGTGCAATCCATACGCGCCTTCCGCGTGCAGGACTTGCAGGATGCTGCCACTCAGCTTGGCCACCACTTCCTCTACGCCAACCTGGGCAACGCCCAGAGCAAGCAGGATGTGCTGGACATGATCGCGGCACAGTACACATTCCCGGCGCATTTTGGCAAGAACTTTGATGCGCTTTACGACTGCATGACGGACCTGGTTCACAAGTCCGGACCGCAGCCCGGCTTCATTGTCCTGCTGGAGCAGATCCCTGCAAATGCAAAATTTGACAAGGAAGCGCGCGAACAGCTGCTGGATATCTTCAGGGATGCTGCGGACTACTGGGCGGATCGAAAAATCCCGTTCAGATGTTTCTATTCTTTTCTGTAGCCCGCTCCCCAGACATTGGCCAAGGGGATCGGGCGAATGAGGCCCAGCAAGCAAACACTGCAGACGGTGAAGAGCCGATGCCAACCGACAAACTGCTAGATGTGTCGCCTCTGGCGTTACGCATGAGCAGCCCGTTCAACGCGGGTTACTGGTTGGCCGCTGCCTGACACTTGCAAACATGCTGCAAGAAAAGCCCGTTGTTCAACGGGCTTTTTTCATGGCGACCCGCTCCGGGTCGGCAGTCACAGGTGACAGGGGAACTGGTGGCCAGCGGGGACGCTGAACGAGCCCAGGTCGCCATAAATTAAGGAGCAACCGTTGCGGCCCGACAAGCGACTCAGGCCGCGGGTCCGCTTTCCAGCGCCTGAGCCAGTGCCACGTACTCAACCACCGGTACTTCCTCGGCGCGCCGCTGCACATCGAAAGGCAGGCTGTACGGCCGCTGCTCCAGCCACCGGCCCAGAGAGTGGCGCAGCAGCTTGCGGCGCTGGCTGAAAGCCACACGCACCACCTCGCTCAACAACTTGACATCCACATGTTCCGGGATGGCCCGGGGCACCATGCGAACCACCGCGCTGTCCACGCGCGGCGGTGGATCAAAACTCTGCGGTGGCACAAACAACACGTTCTCCATCGCGTAACGCCACTGCAACATCACACTGAGTCGCCCGTAGTCGCTGGTCGCGGGACGCGCCACCATGCGGTCGATCACCTCTTTCTGCAGCATGAAATGCTGGTCTTCGATGACCGCCACCGCATCGAGCAGGTGAAACAGGATGGGCGTGGAAATGTTGTAAGGCAGGTTGCCCACCACCCTGAGCTTGCCGCTCTTTCCTCCTGACGCTTCGACGGCGGTGCCTCCGCGGGAAGAGGTGTCAGCCTGCATCTGCTGCGCCAGCTGCCCGAAATCCACCCTCAGCACATCGGATTCGACCACCGTCAGTTGTGGATGCGTGCGCAGCTGCCGGGCCAGATCGCGGTCCAGCTCGATCACCGTCAAGTGCCCGAGGCGTTCGGCCAGCGGTTGGGTCAAGGCTGCCAGACCAGGGCCGATTTCCACCATGGCCTGACCAGGCTGGGGTGCAATCGCCTGCACGATGTCATCGATGATGGTGCGGTCGGTCAGGAAGTGCTGGCCGAAGCGTTTGCGCGGGATATGTTTCACCGCGCCAGACCACGCACGCGATTTCCGCGTGATACGGACCCCGAAATGCCCGTCCAAGCCGCGGAACCGGCTTTGCCGGGCCGCAGGCGGGGCGCCCCCCCGGGGGGCAGCGAGCTACACGCAGTGAGCGAGCGTGGGGGCGTCATTACTGAGGCGGATCCCGGTATTCAACATAGGCGCGGCCGCGCACTTCCTGCGCCCAGGCACTGTAGGCCTCTTCAAACTTCTTCTCGCGCAGCGAGGCACGCACGATTTCGCGCTGCTCACGCGTCGAGAGCTTGGTATTGCGCCGCTCCAGCACCTGGATCAGGTGAACGCCAAAACGCGACACGACAGGATCACCGACCTGGCCGGGCGCCAAGCTGTTCATGCGCTCCTCGAACTCGGGCACAAACTGACCGGGGCCGGCCCAGCCGAGGTCACCGCCGTCCTTGGCCGAGGCGTCCTGGCTGTTCTCGCGGGCCAGCGCGGCAAAGTCGGCCTGTCCGGCGGCAATGCGCTTCTGGAAATCTGCCAGCCGCGCGACGGCGGCTGCCTCACCGAGCTGGGCCGTGGGACGCAGCAGGATATGACGGGCGTGGGTTTCCAGCACCGTGGCACCCGGCATGCCGGCGCGTTTTCGCTCCAGCACCTTGAGCACGTGAAAACCGGCGCCACTGCGCACCGGCCCGGCGATACCCCCTACCGGTACATTTTTCGTGGTGTCGACAAAAAGCTCAGGGTAGCGGTCTGCAGGGCGCAAGCCCATCTGGCCGTCGGCGCTGCGCTCCGGTGCGGTTGAAAATTCCCCCACCAGCGCGGTGAAGTCCGTCCCGCTGCGCGCGCGCTCTGCTGCCAGTTGTGCCCTGGCCTGGAGACTGGCGACCTGGGCCGGGGTGGCGTTTTCGGGAACGACCACCAGGATCTGCGCGAGGTTGAGCTCCTGCGCGGCGGGGTCGCTCCCGGCTTCCTGCTCGCGGATGAACTGTTCCACCTCCTGGTCGCTGACCTTGGCCTGGGATTCAAGTTCGCGCTCCCGGATCCGGGTGAGCAGGATTTCGTTGCGAAGATCCGCGCGAAACTGGGCAAAGACCAGCCCCTGGGCAGTCAAGCGCTGGCGCAACTCATCCATGGACACCCGGTTTTGCCGGGCAACGTTGAGCACTGCCTCGTCCACCATGGACTCGCTGACTTGCACCCCCATTTCCCTGGCCAGCTGCAGCTGCGTGCGCTCCACGATGATGCGTTCGAGCAGCAGCCGTGCCAGTTCGTTTTTGGGTGGTAACGCCGTGCCTTGCTGTGCCATTTGCTGCTCGGTGCGAAGCATGCGCGCGCGTACCTCATTGTTGGTAATGGGCTCGGAATTGACGACAGCCACGATGAAGTCGGCCTGCCGTTGCACACCCGCCCCCGTTCCCAAAGTGCCCACACCCGGCACCCGCAGCTGGCCGGGCGGCCTCAAGAGCTGAGCCTGCGCGGACAGGGCGGGCAAGCCAAGCACCAGCGCCAGCGCGGCGACGCGAAAGCCAGGACGGGGGAGGAAACTGGATTTAGTCATAGTTGGTAAAACGGCTGGGTGTCGTGCTCTGCTCACGCAGGTATTGGTAACGCGGGATGTTGGCTTTGAGGGTTTTCAGGGGATTGGAGCCGATGCGCGAGAAACCGACGAATTCCAGCTGGAACAGGATACGCGTGTTGTTGGATGAGCTTCCTGCCAGAACCTGCCCCAGTTGGGTCCGCTCCAGCACAACACGACCGATCCAGCAGCAGCCGTCATACTCGATGCCCAGCACCATGTCCACAAATTTCTTGTCGGGCACACTGTAGTTCAGACGACCGACGCTGTACCAGCGCCCGGCACCCTGGCCACGACCGGGACCCAGGTCCTTGCCCTTGTCGCCCCACAAATCATTGATCGGCCATTGCCAGCCCACATCGAACTGCTCGCTGACATTGCGCTGGCGGCGGTAAGCTGCACTGATCACGCGGTAGTTGCCGGGGTTGTAACGGGCGCCCACGGTCGACCGCTCTGAAATATTGGTTTTCGGGTTGTACTGGACCGTGCTGTCCAGCGACCAGGTTTTCGTCAGGTTCACTGAGCCACCAAACAACAGATCGCTGAAACGATCCTTCACCGGTACGCCCCCGGGCAAGGTGACCAGCTGATCCTTGAACCGCAGACGCTGGGCCACGCCCAAACGCAAGGCCTCGGCACCGGTATCGGGGTCCAGCAGGCGCGAGGTGAGACCGAGCGTCAGCAGGTTGGCGTCTGAAACGCGATCATTGCCAACAAAGGCGTTTTCGGTGAACACCGTCGCGAAGTTGAAATCGTTGGCGCCCGAGTCGTAGTTGGGCAGCTTGCTCTGGTCGCGATAGGGCGTATTCACATAAAACGCCCGGGGCTCCAGCGTTTGTGTATAGGCCTGTCCGAAATAACTGGTCTCCCGCTCGAACGTCAGTCCGCTGTCCAGGCTGAAGGTCGGCACCGTGCGCGAAGCCGAGCGTGCCCCGTTAACCAATGGACCATCAAACTGGTAAGTGGTGGCATTGAGCATCAGCTTGGGCGTGATGTAACCCCCGGGCCGGATCCAGGGCCGGCTCACCTGCGCAAGTGCAAACGCCCGGCTGGCGTTGGGCTGCCCGGTCAACCGCCGGTCCGACTCAAAACGGGTGTAGTCCGTGCTGATGGAATAATCGAGGCCGCCCACACCGCCCACCGGCACATTGACCCGGGTGTATGCCGCAGTAAGCTGCGGCATGCGGTCATAAGGCGGCACGATGGGCGAGTTCACATCCTGCAGCGTTTGCCACTTGAGCGTACGAAGCGTGCTCGAAAAATACCCGCGACCCCAGCTAAGGCTGGCGTCGCTGGGCAGCAGCCGCTGGGTCAGCAAGGTACTTGCACCCGCACTACCAAACCCTGAAAAATCGCGCCAGTAATTGTCGTCGCTCACCCGGTTCAGGTTGAGGTTGACGCCTACCCCCCCAATGGCCGGTATGCCCGTGTTGAATCCACCCGTATGCAGGTAGTTGTAGGACCAGCGGTTGCTGTTGCGCAGCTGGTCATTGGGCAGCAAGCTGGCGCGCAATTCACCCTTGTACCCGGGCTCCAGATAACGAAACTCGCCAGCCAGGTCCACCCCGCGCTTGCTCATGATGGTCGGAGAAAAGGTGGCATCGCGATTGGGCGCAATGTCAAAATAATAGGGCACGGTCGCAGCCGTTCCACTGAGACTGTCAATCGCCAGCGTCGGCGGCATCAAGCCGGATTTGCGCTTGTCGCTGAGCGGAAAGCTGAAGGTGGGCGCCGCCAGAATCGGCACATTCATGAAGCGCAAGACACCGCCGGACGCCTCACCCACGTCCGCGTCCCGGTCGAGCTTGAGTGTGGTCGCCTTGACAATCCATGCGGGCATCCAGCTCGGGCCCTCACCGCGCTGGCAGGTGGTGAAGGTGGCGTTTTGCGCCACCAGGCGCTTGTCGTCCAGAAAATCGATACGGTCGGCTGTGCCGTAACCGTCGTTCTGCAAAAACCGGTAGTCCGGCGTCAGGAAAAAACCCTCGAAGGTATCGAGCTTGATTTCCAGTTCCGGTCCGTTGTACAGGTTGCCAGAGCTGTTGACACGCACATTGCCCCGGGCTTTGACAACATCGGTCGGCTGGTCGTACTCGATCCGGTCAGCGCGTATCGCCGAGCCTCCACGGCGCAACTCGGCCTCCCCATCAACCACGGTCTCGAGATCCGGACGGCCCGACACACGGTTGCCAAAAACAAAGGTTGGCAGTTCGATGCCGGGGCCGCCAGGCGGCTGCTCCGCCAGCATGGACGAGCTTCGGAGCAGCACGGGTGCTCCGTCACTGGTTTGAACCCCCGGCAGTTCCTGCGCCGGCCCGGGGGTCGTCGCGGGGCTTTGGGCATAAGCCGCCCCACCATGCCCAAGGCCCAGCATGGTGCAGGACACCAGACTGAGGACGGCATGCGCTACCGGAGAATGAATAAAACGCGAGCGGGATGCGCGATGCATCGGAAGTATGAGATAAACCCGTTTGTGAAAGCTGGCCCGATTATCCTATGCCCACCCAACCCTTTCCCGATCTTTTGATGTATCCATGTGAAGCAGGCCGAAAGACCGCATGACCGAATCCCCCCTTGTCTGGCCTGACGCGACCCGCGCCGCCGCTTTTTCCGCCTGGCTGCAGGCCCACGCCCCTGCCCATGGCCTGCTGCCAGACACCGTGCGGCCGGCATCGGCCGACGCTAGTTTCCGCCGCTATTTCCGGGTGCGCACCGCCGATGGCGGCAGCTGCATCATCATGGACGCCCCGCCCGCGCAGGAGGACTGCGCGCCTTTTGTCAAGGTCGCCGAACTGATGGCGGGTGCCGGGCTGCATGCGCCTCGCGTGCTGGCCTGGGATCCGGCTCAGGGTTTCATGCTGCTGAGCGATCTGGGCGCCCGGACCATGCTGGAGGTGATCGAACAGCAGCCCGAGGCCGGCAAGGCCGAGCGCGCCTATGGCCTTTACCGGGAGGCGGTTGACGTGCTGGTCCGCTGGCAGCTGGCCTCGAAACCCGATGTCCTGCCGCCCTATGACGACGCCCTGCTGTCGCGTGAGCTGGCCCTGTTTCCCGACTGGTATGTGGAGAAACACAGGGGCATCACCATCGACAGCACCCTGCGCAGCAAGTTTGATGGCCTGTTTGCGCAGATCAAGGACAGCAACCTGAATTCGCTGGGGCGCGCGCGCGTGTTTGTGCACCGCGACTTCATGCCACGCAACCTGATGGTTCCGGAAAGCGGTGAGCCACGGTTAGGCGTGCTCGACTTCCAGGACGCCGTCTACGGACCCATCACCTACGACATCGCCAGCCTGATGCGCGACGCCTTCATCAGCTGGCCGGAAGACTTTGTGCTCGAGATCACCGTGCGTTACTGGGAGCAGGCGCGCAAGGCCGGTCTGCCGGTAGGCGACGATTTCGGCGAGTTCTACCGGGCGGTGGAGTGGATGGGGCTGCAGCGCCACCTCAAGATTCTCGGCATTTTTGCACGCCTGACCCTGCGTGACGGCAAGCCGAAATACCTGGCCGACACGCCACGCTTCATCACTTACGCACGCGCCACCTGTGCCCGCTATCGCCAGCTCGGCCCGCTGATGGTCTTGCTCGACGAAATTGAAGGCAACGAAACCCGGGTAGGCTACACGTTTTGAGCCTTCTCTTCGGCATCAAATCAGGCTCCAGCCCTTATGATACAAGCGCGGACAGCTATATGTTTCATAGCAGAATGCAAACACCCGAAAGGCGGCCATGACGGCCCGCTTCTACGCCGACCTACCGTTGCGCACCGGCGAACCGCTGGCCTTGCCCGAGCGCGCGGCGCGCCACGTGCAGGTGCTGCGCCTGCAACCCGGCGACGTGATCACGCTGTTCAACAGCCAGGGCGGTGAGTTCCAGGCGACGATTGAGCGCATGGGCCGCAGCGACGTGCAGGTTCGTGTCGACGCCCACAGCGCCGTGGAGCGCGAAACGCGCCGCGCCGTGCACCTGGCGGTGGGCATGCCGGCCAATGAACGCATGGACTGGCTGGTCGAAAAAGCCAGCGAGCTCGGCGCAGCCAGCATCACGCCGCTGATGGCCGAGCGATCGGTGCTGCGCCTCAAGGGTGAACGCGCCGACAAAAAAGTCGCGCACTGGCAGGGCATAGCCATCGCGGCCTGCGAACAGTGCGGACGCAACCGGCTGCCGCCTGTGCATGAGGTGGGCACGCTCAGCGACTGGCTGGCCGAGCTGTCGCCCGCCTCGTCGGCCGAACCGAGGTTGTTGCTGTCGCTGCGCGCCGACACACAGCCTCTGGCGCAAGCCCTCGCTGCCTATGGGCGCACGACCCCCGTGACCCTGCTCAGCGGCCCCGAAGGCGGCCTGAGCACGGCCGAAGAAGACGCCGCGCTGGCCCGCGGTTTTGTGCCGGTCACGCTGGGTCCGCGCGTGCTGCGCGCCGAAACCGCGCCGCTGGCTAGCCTGGCGCTGCTCACACTGGATGCCTGAACCATGAATCGCAACCTCTGGCTGCTGGCTGTCTGCCAGGGCCTGTTTCTCACCAACAACGTCACCTTCATCGCCATCAACGGTCTGGTTGGTCTGAACCTGGCACCGCTGGGATGGATGGCCACCTTGCCCGTGATGGGTTATGTCGTGGGCGGGGCGCTGTCGACCGGCATCGTCGCACGCACCCAGAAGCGGTTCGGTCGCAAGACCTCGTTCCAGCTAGGGCTGGTGGTCGCGGTACTGTCGGCGCTGCTGTGCTGTTATGCGGCGTACAGCCGCAACTTCTGGCTGCTGGTGACCGCCACCGTGGTGGCCGGTTATTACAACGCCAATGCCCAGCTCTACCGTTTTGCCGCGGCCGAGCTGGCACTGCCCGCGTTTCGCGAAAAAGCCGTCTCGCTGGTGATGGCCGGCGGCCTGATCGGTGCCATTGCCGGCCCCAACCTCGCGGCAGGCACCCGCAGCCTGACCGACGTGCCTTTTGCCGGGGCTTACCTGGCGCTGGCTGGTGTGGCCCTGATGGCTATGGGACTGCTGGCCTTTGTGCAGTTTCCGCCGCCGCCACCCAAACAGGCCTCGAGCGGAGGCCGGCCCCTGGGCCAGATCATGCGCCAGCCGGTGTTCATCGTCGCGGCCGCGGCCGGCGCACTGGGTTACGGCGTGATGAACCTCCTGATGGCGGCCACGCCGATCGCCATGCAGGTCTGCGGCCTGCCGTTTTCCGACGCGGCGCTGGTGCTGGAGTGGCATGTGATCGGCATGTTTGCGCCCGGCTTTTTCACCGGCCACCTGATCAAGCGTTTCGGCACCTTGCCCATCATGGGCGTGGGGCTGGCGCTCAATGTGGGATGTGTGCTGGTGGCGCTGTCGGGCGTCAACCTGCACCAGTTCCTGGTCGCGCTGTTTTTGCTGGGGGTGGGCTGGAACTTCCTGTTCACCGGCAGCACCACGCTGGCGCTGACGGCCTACCGGCCGGAAGAAAAGGACAAAGCGCAGGGCGCGCTCAATTTCTGCGTGTTTGCGGTGCTGGCGCTGTCCTCGCTGGCCTCCGGTGTGCTGGTCACGACGCAGGGCTGGACGCTGCTGAACCTGGGCTCGCTGCTGCCGCTGGGGCTGACGGGGCTTGCGCTGGCCTGGCTCTCATTGCGCAACCGAGCCTTGCGCAGCGGTTGACGCGCTATAAAATCAGGAGCTGTTTGCGCAGAAAGAGCGAGGGCTAACGGCCTTTTTTACCTAAAACCGGGCATCCAGCCAGGCCTTCAAACTGGCAAACACCGGCGCCGCGTCCCGCTCGTTGAAGATCTCGTGGTACAGCTCGTCAAAACAGCGCGTGGTCACGACCGTGGCGCCGCCGTTGCTCGCAGCAGCCTCGGAAAAAGCGCGGCTGCCGGCCGGATTGACCAGCCTGTCGGCGCCGGCATACATCAGCAACGTCGGTGTGGTCCAGGTGGCTGCGGCAGCCACCGTCGCCGGCCCGGCCGTCGCGATGAACCTGGCCAGCCGCGCTGAAATTTTGGCATGCACCAGCGGATCGGCCAGGTACTTGCTGACCACCTGTGGGTCATGCGAAATGAACTCGGGCTTGAGGCCGTTGTTGACACGCAGGTTGGGCGCAATCACCGGCAGGGTGGCCAGCAGAACTTTCTGAATCGCATTGAGCCCGGGATCAAGCGCCGGCGAGGACATCACCAGGCCATCGACCGGACGCAGGCCGAGCGACACGAAACGTCCCGCCACCAACCCGCCCAGGCTGTGGCCCAGCAGGATCAGCGGCAGGGGCTCCGCAGGCGCCGCACCGTCGGCGCGCGGCAGACGCAGCGAGCGTTGGCGGGTGTCGTCGACCACCTCGGCCAAATCCTCCAGCAGCAGGGTCTCGCCGGGCAGGCCCCCGCGTTCGCCACCCGACTCGCCGTGACCGCGCTGGTCGTAGGCGCGCACCGCAAAGCCCCAGTCCAGCAGACGGCGCGCCACATGGTCGTAGCGGTTGGCATGTTCGCCAAGGCCGTGCACCAGCAGCACCACCGCGCGCGGCGGCAAGGCGTTGTCGGCTTCCCAGGCCTCCATCGGCCACTCGTAGAGCGCCAGATTTTCGCCGTCGCGTGCGGTGAACGGTGCCAGCAGGGGGTGGTCCATGGCTGGCCGGCTCAGGGCATGCGGGCGATGACAGATGCCACGGCCGCGGTGATTTTCTTGGCATACGGCACATGCAGGAATTCGTTGGGGCCGTGTGCATTGCTCTTCGGACCCAGCACGCCGCAGACCATCATCTGCGCCTTCGGGAAACCCTGACTCAGCATGTTCATCAGCGGAATCGTGCCGCCCTGGCCGATGGTGCCGCAAGGCGCCCCATAAAACGCCTGCGAGGCTTCGTTGAGTGCCTGCTCGAACCAGGGCGAGGTGGTCGGCGCATTCCAGCCGGTGGCACCGCCGGCGCTTTCAAAAGTGACCTTGGCCTGGTAAGGCGCGTTGTCCTCCAGCAGGGTCTTGAGCTCCTGCACCGCGCCGGCAGCATCGACCAGCGGCGGCAGGCGCAGCGACAGCTTGAAGGCGGTGTAAGGACGCAGCACATTGCCGGCGTTGCCCATTTCGGGGAAACCATTGGCGCCGGTCACACTCAGCGTGGGTTTCCAGGTGCGATTGAGCAGCGCTTCGACCGGGTCGGTGGTGGTCGGCAGGGCAAAAGTGGTGGCGCCGCCGCAGTCGTAATGCGCCCACGGGAAACGTTTGTAGATCTGGTCGCCGAGGATGGCCGCCGTGGCTTTCGCCTGCGCCAGCCGTTCGGCCGGAATCTCGCAGTGAAAGCTTTGCGGCAGCAGGCGGCCGGTCTTGCTGTCCTCGAGCCGGTCCAGCACCTGGCGCATGATGCGAAAGCTCGACGGCACCAGGCCGCTGGCGTCGCCCGAATGCACACCTTCGGTGAGGATCTCGACTTTCAGCACGCCGCTGGCCATGCCGCGCAGCGAAGTCGTGAGCCAGAGCTGGTCGTAGTTGCCGGCGCCCGAGTCCAGGCAAATCACCAGGCCCACGTCACCCAGCCGCGTGCGCAAGGCATCGACATAAGGCAGCAGGTCGTAGGAGCCGCTTTCCTCGCAAGTTTCGACAAGGCCGACGATGCGCGGGTGCGGCACCTTCTGGCTTTTAAGCGCCTGGATGGCGGCGATGCTGGCATACACCGCATAACCATCGTCGGCGCCGCCACGGCCGAACAGCTTGCCGTCCTCGTACTTGGGCGTCCAGGGGCCGAGGTCGTTGCGCCAGCCGGTGAACTCGGGCTGCTTGTCGAGGTGGCCGTACATCAACACGGTTTCGGTGGAACCAGGTTTGGTGGCAGGCACCTCAAAAAACAGCACGGGCGTGCGGCCTTCCAGCCGGACGATTTCCAGCTTGAGCCCCTCGACCTTCTGCGCCTCGACCCAGGCCGCGGCATTGCGCATGACCGTGTCCAGGTGGCCGTGGCCGGCCCAGTCGGCATCAAACGACGGCGACTTGGCGGGGATGGTGATGTAGTCGGTGATCTGCCTGACAATGTCGCCGTCCCACTGGGCGCTGACCTGGGACAGGGCCTGAGCGGCGTCCAGCACGCCAGCGGGAATTTCTCGATGCAGGGGGGCGTTCATGGCAACTCCGGGAAGTGGTGCGAAAGACCTACTGTACCCGCGCCTGCCCCGACGTGCCAGCCGGGCTTTGGGGGGTGCGTGGCGCCCCGGGTCATTTTCTGCAACCATGCGGCAACTCACCTCACCACAGAAGGAGTGTCATGAAAAAAGCGTCGTCTCCCGCCCCTGGTATCCGTGTCGGCATTGGCGGCTGGACCTACGCGCCCTGGCGCGACAACTTCTACCCGGCCAAACTGCCGCAGAGCCAGGAGTTGGGCTATGCCAGCCGCCAGCTCAACGCCATCGAGGTCAACGGTACCTACTACAGCAGCTTCAAGCCGCCGACCTTTGCCAAATGGCGCGAGGAGACACCCGATGACTTTGTGTTTTCGCTCAAGGCCAGCCGCTTCACCACGAACCGCCGGGTGCTGGCCGAGGCCGACGAGTCGATCACCCGGTTTGTGGACAGCGGCATCAGCGAGCTCGGTGACAAGCTAGGCCCCATCGTCTGGCAGTTCATGCCGACCAAGGTGTTTGAGTCTGACGACTTCGAGGCCTTTCTGTCCCTGTTGCCCAAGACGGTGGGCAGCCGTCCCTTGCGCCACGTACTGGACGTGCGCCACCCCAGCTTCATGTCGGCGGACTACCTGAAGCTGGCACACAACTACCACTGCGCCACCGTGTTCACCGATTCGCCCGACTTCCCGTCCTTTGCCGACCTGACGTCTGATTTCGTGTATGCGCGCCTGATGCGCAGCGACGCCAGGCTCAAGAGCGGTTATGCACCCAACGCCCTGGACGCCTGGGCCGCCGCTGCCCAACGCTGGGCCAGCGGCAGCGAGCCGGCAGACCTGCCGCGGGTGCAGCCCGCGAAAGACAAGGCTGCACCCAGGGACGTGTTTGTGTTCTTCATCAGCGGTGCCAAGGAAAAGGCACCGGCTGCCGCCACTGGCCTGCTGCAGCGCCTGGGTTTCAAGGCGTCCTAGGGACGGCAGCGTCGCCTTCCGCCGGTTCGGGGCCGGGCACGCTGCGGCATTCCTCAAAAATGCGGGCCGTGCAGGACCGGCAGATGGCCGGATCGAGTCGCGTGAAAATCGTGGCGATCGCGCTGCGCTTGTCCGGGAACTGGTGCTCGGGGCCGAGCAGGCGTGTGAACCCGGTGGTCTTCCACATCTGGATGACTTCGGGACGCGGTCGGTGAAAGTACAGGTCGCCGCCCATCGCCCGGCGCGCGTTGAGCTCGGCCTCCCACAGCTGGGCACCGGTCAGGTCGATGAAGTTCATGCTTTTGCCCATCACCAGCAGATGTTTTTGCGGATGGCGCGCATGGCGCAAGGCGTGCAGGGTATCGGCCACATGCTGGGTCGCGCCGAAATAGACTTCGCCTTCCATCCGTAAAAGTTTTAGCTGCGGGCATTCCGGCAAGGGATGTTCAGCATCCGCCAGCACCACAAACTGCCGGTCCGGCGTCCGGCTGTCGAAGCCCATGGTGCGCATGGCGGGTTTGGACGTGCGGTACAGAAAGGACATCAGCGACAGCAGGGTGCCGAGCAGGATCGCGATCTCCAGCCGGATGCTGACGGTGGCCACCAGCGTGGCCAGCGCAACGCCGAATTCGGTGCGGCTCAGGCTGTACAGCTGTCGCCAGCGGCTGAGGTCCAGCAGCGAGATCGCCACCAGCGCCAGCAGCGCCGCGAGCGCCGCCATGGGGATCTGCGCCAGCAGGGCCGCGCTGACGGCGACCAGGCCGAGCAGCAGCAGGGCAGAGAACACCGCTGCCAGCGGTGAACGCGCCCCGGCCTCCAGATTCGGCATGGACCGGTTCAGCGAGCCGCAGGACACGTAGGATGAAAAGAAGCCGCCAATGATGTTGGACAGGCCCTGGCCGCGAAACTCGCGATTGGCGTCGATGCGCTGACCGGAACGCGCAGCCACCGCCTTGGCAATCGAGATCGACTGACCCAGCGCCACAATGGTCAGCGCGAACGCCAGCCCCAGCAGTTCGGACAGCGCCGACCAGCTGACGCTGGGGATGGCAAATTTCGGCCAAGGCGTGCTGATCTGGCCCACCGTACGCAAGGGCAGCGGGGTCGCGCTGATGTACCTCGTCCAGACCCAGGCCAGCGCCGTGGCCGCCACCAGCCCGACCAGCATGGACGGCCAGTGGGGGCGCAGTCTCCGCACCAGCAGGGTCACGGCCACGGTCACGCCGGCCACGGCGAGCGCCGCCGGCTGTGCCGACCCCAACAGGGCGACCACATGAACCAGCACCGCCGCAGCGCCATGCGCCGCCGCCGCCGGCAGCCCCAGCAGATCCGGCAGGGCGTACACCGCGATCAACACCGCCGCCCCCGAAGTGAAGCCGAACAACGCCGCGGGCGAGATGAAGTTGGCCAGCGAGCCGAGTCGCAGCGCGCCTATCAGCCACTGCATGACGCCCACCATCACCGTGACCGCCAGCGCCATCTGGATGTAACCCGGACTGAAAGCCAGCGCCAGCGGCGACAGCATGGCAAACAGCGCCAGCGAGTTGGCATTGGTCGGCCCCGACATCACATGCCAGCTCGATCCGAACAGCGCGGCAATGATGCAGGGAATGATGGCGGTGTACAGGCCGTATTCGGGCGGCAGCCCGGCCAGTGTGGCAAAGGCAATGCCCTGGGGCAACACCAGCACGGCGCCCAGCAGGCCTGCCATCACGTCAGCGCGCAGGGTGGCCGGCGTCACCTGGTGCACCCAGTGGCCGAACAGCCGTTCGAGCAGCTTCAGTGCCGGGGCTGCGTGTTTTTTTTCCGGGTGGCCTTGCATGGTCTGGAGCATACCGCGACGCGTACGGTACGCCGCGGACCTGGTGCACCGCCAGCGCCCTGGGCGGCTAACCGTGCTGGAACTTGAACACCGCGCGGCTGGCGCGGGCGTTGGGCCAGAAGCGGATTTCCTGCCCATCCTGCAGGCCAAACGAATCAAGGATCTTCAGGCGATTTTTCAGCGCCAGCGCCGCAAAATCCTGCAGGGTGCCGACCCGGATGTTCGGTGTGTCGTACCACTGGTAGGGCAACACCTTGGTGACCGGCATGCGGCCGCGCAGCACCGCGAGGCGGTTCGGCCAGTGGCCGAAGTTGGGAAAGGCCACGATGCCGGTACGGCCCACGCGCGCCGTCTCGCGCAGCATGACCTCGGCATTGCGCAGGTGTTGCAGCGTGTCGATCTGCAGCACCACGTCAAAACTCGCGTCGCCGAACATGGCCAGGCCTTCGTCGAGGTTGAGCTGGATCACGTTGACGCCGCGCGCCACGCAGGCCTGGATGTTGGCGTCATCAATCTCCACCCCATACCCGGTGCAGCCGCGTTCGCGGATCAGGTGGTCGAGCAGGGCGCCGTCACCGCAACCGAGGTCAAGCACGCGCGCGCCGGGCGGCACGAGGCGGGCAATCACCCGCTGGTCAGCGGACAGCCGGGGTGCAGCTTTCAGCATGGCGCCACCTTGCTCTCGAAATAGGAGCGCACCACGCCCAGATAGCGAGGGTCATCGAGCAAAAAGGCATCATGTCCGTGGGGGGCGTCGATCTCGGCGTAACTCACGTCGCGCTGGTTGTCGAGCAGGGCCTTGACGATTTCGCGGCTGCGCGCGGGCGAAAACCGCCAGTCGGTCTTGAAGCTCACGAGCAGGAATTTCGCCCGGGCCCGCGCCAGCGCTGGCGTAAGTTTGCCGCCGTGTTCTGCGGCCGGATCGAAATAATCGAGGGCCCGCGTGATCAGCAAATAGGTGTTGGCGTCAAAATACTCGCTGAACTTGTCGCCCTGGTAACGCAGGTAACTCTCGATCTGGAACTCGACATCCTGAGTGGAGAATTTGTAGCCGCTGGCGTGACCCAGGGCCACTTCGCGGAGCTGGCGCCCGAATTTTTCGTTCATCACGTCGTCACTCAGGTAGGTGATGTGGCCGATCATGCGGGCGATGCGCAGGCCGCGCTGGGGCAACACGCCATGGCGGCCGTAGTGCCCGCCGTGAAAGTCCGGGTCGGTCACGATGGCGCGCCGCGCCACTTCGTTGAAGGCGATGTTTTCGGCGGTCAGGTTGGGGGCGCTGGCCACCACCACCGCATGGCGCACGCGCTCGGGGTACTGCAGTGTCCAGCTCAGCGCCTGCATGCCGCCCAGGCTGCCGCCCATCACCGCGGCCAGGGTGGTGATGCCCAGCGCATCGAGCAGGCGCGCCTGGGCCTGCACCCAGTCCTGCACCGTGACCACCGGGAAGTCGGCGCCGTAGATCTCGCCGCTGTCGGGGTTGCGTTGCATCGGTCCGGTCGATCCGAAGCAGGAGCCCAGGTTGTTCACGCCAATGACAAAAAACACATCGGTGTCCACCGGTTTGCCGTGGCCGATCATGGTGTCCCACCAGCCTTCGGATTTCGGCACCACGGCACCCTGCGCATCGAGATAGACGCCGGCCACATGGTGCGAGGCATTCAGTGCGTGGCAGATCAGCACGGCGTTGGATCGGTCGGCATTGAGCGTGCCGTAGGTCTCGTAGCTCAGGTCGTAGGCACGGATGGACGCGCCGCTTTGCAAGGGCAAAACGTCGGCGAAATGCATGGACTGTGGTGTGGCAACTAACAAAACAGAACGCCCGAACAGAAAACAGTGAACAAAAGAAAACCCGGCATCGCTAAAAGCGAGTCCGGGTTCATGGATGTTCGTCTTTAGCGGTACTTTTTAAGCGCCCGCAAGCTGAGCAAATCGGCGCTGAATAAGTATACCCCCACGCTTTTCACTACGCCGTCGGCTGCGTGTAATGCGCGAGGCCTTGCAGGCCGCGGCTCGCGAGACGCTTCGCCTCTGTCGCCTGTCCAAAGCTGCTCAAGCAGCTTTGGAGCCGCAGGCTCCAGCCCCTCGGGGGCTGCTGCGCCTGCGGACTGGCAGAGCCAGATCCGCGGCCCCTGCTTGCGGAAGACACCAACGGATCAAGCCTTGATCAGCAATGCTGCCAGCCCCAGGCCGGCAAAAATGAGCGCCGACACGACGTGCACCACGCGCAGCGGCACCAGCCGCGTGACGCGGGCGCCCAGCCAGACCACCGGCACATTGGCCAGCATCATGCCCAGGGTGGTGCCGGCCACCACGCCGAACCAGGCGTCGT
>NZ_JAQSDL010000004.1 GCF_029945895.1 Polaromonas sp.
TCCATGCCGACCACGTCATCATCAACGGCCGCGTCATGGGGCCGGTGCATGCGGCAGAACTGCTCGAATTGCAGCCCAAGGCCAAGATTCAGGGCGATGTAGCCTACAAAGCGCTTGAAATGCACCAGGGTGCCGTCATCTTTGGCCAGTTGCGGCCCACCAACCACGAAGTCAGCGACAAGCCCCTCCTGAAGCTGGCCGCCAACAACGTCGAGAAGGCCCGGGAAGACGCCCCGGTCAGCGGTTACGGCCGACTCTAAGCCAGTGCAGGCCTTATGGTTGATTGAATTGCTGTACTATTAAAAGCGTAAGTTCTGAAAACGGAGTTCCCCATGAGCGCAGTAGCTGAAAACATCCAGTCCGAAATGCCCGCCCCCTTTGTCTTTACCGACAGCGCGGCGGCCAAAGTCGCCGACCTGATTGCCGAAGAAGGCAATCCGGACCTGAAACTGCGCGTGTTTGTTCAAGGTGGCGGTTGCTCCGGCTTCCAGTACGGCTTCACCTTCGACGAAATCACCAACGAAGACGACACCACCATGACCAAAAATGGTGTGTCCCTGCTGATCGACGCGATGAGTTACCAGTATCTCGTGGGCGCTGAAATTGACTACAAGGACGACCTCGAAGGCGCCCAGTTCGTCATCAAGAACCCCAATGCCACCAGCACCTGCGGTTGCGGCTCCAGCTTTACGGCCTGAGTTTTTCCCGCCTCCAGAAAAAAGGACCTCCGGGTCCTTTTTTCATGCCCGCCGCTCAACGTCAGCAGTCGACACCGCTTGGGGTTTTCACTTCAAGCCAGGGCCGCGGATCCGGCTTTGCCGGTGCGCACGCGTAGCGCCCCGAGGGGCTGGAGCCTGCGGCTCCAAACCTGCCTGCGCAGGTTTGGACAGGCGACAGAGGCGAAGCTTCCAGCGAGCCGCGGCCTGCAAGGCCTCGGGAGCTACACGCAGTGAGCGACCGTGGGGGCCACATACAAAGCCCCCAGCACGCGCGGGCCGCGCGCGCCCGTGACGGCTGGCAGGCTACCGGGCTCCCGGTGGTGCCACGCTCGCGCCAGCCATGCAAAGGCCGTGGCTTCCACTTGCAGCGGCGGCAGTCCGCACGCGGTGGTCGGCTGGACGCGGACCCCGGGCAGGGCCTGGGCCAGTTGTCGCATCAGTTCGTCATTGAAGGCGCCGCCGCCACAGACCAGCAGTTCGGTGGTGTGGGGTGCGTGACGTATCAGGTCGCGTGCGCAGGCCTGCGCCGTCAGTGCGGTGAGGGTGGCCTGCACATCCTGCGGTGCGCTGACCTCCGCGCCGCTGAGCTGCCCGGTCAGCCATGCGGGATTGAACAGGTCGCGCCCGGTGCTTTTTGGCGGTGCCTTGGTGAAGTAGGGCGCCGCCAACAGGCGCGCCAGCAGACCGGGCATCACGGTTCCTGATGCAGCCCAGGCGCCCGATGCGTCGTAGGGCCGGCCGGTGTGCTGCAGGCACCAGAAGTCCATCAGGGCGTTACCGGGACCGCAGTCAAACCCCTTGACCGCGCCGCCGTGCGCCGCCAGCAGCGTCAGGTTGCTGATGCCGCCGATGTTGAGCACCGCGATGTCCCGTTGCGGTTGCGCAAAGACAGCATGGTGAAACGCAGGCACCAGCGGCGCGCCCTGGCCCCCGGCGGCGAGGTCGGCGGTGCGGAAATCGGCGACCACGTCCAGGCCGGTGAGTTCAGCCAGCAGGGCGGGGTTGTTCAGTTGCAGCGTGTAGCCGGCATCGGATCCGCCGCTGAGCGGGTCGTCCCCGAATTCCTGCGGCCGGTGGCGTACGGTCTGCCCGTGGGCTCCGATGGCACGCACCTGGCCCGCCGTGACGCCCTGGTGGCCCGCCTGCGCCAGCAGGGCATGGACCACCTGTGTGTACACCATGGCCAGCTGGTTGGCGGCCAACGCTGCGCGGTGCAGTTCATTGTGGCCGGCGGTGTTGAGGGCCAGCAGTTCGGCCCGGAAGGCATCCGGGAAGGGGACGGACGCCGAGGCCATGACACGTGGCACCGGCAGGTCGAAATCCACCAGAACGCCGTCTGCGCCATCGAGCGAGGTGCCCGACATCAACCCCATGTAGTAATCAGCCATGCCTTATTCTGCCGCATGGTCGTGCCACGCCTTGGGGTACCGGAACCCCTTGGTCGGGCACGGGCGGAAGAGCTTGCGGACAGGTGAGAAGCGCCCGCCGCGTCCGCCTTATTCGGTCCGGGTCTGGAGCATGGTTGCAGCGGCCTGCAGGTCCAACTTCACGCTGGTGGCCAGCTCGCGGAACAGCGGCATCGCGGCCGGCGGAACCGGAATGGTCTCGCTTTGCTTGGCAATCGTCATCGGATCCTGCTGCACGCCGTTGACACGAAACTCGAAATGCAGGTGAGGACCGGTGGCCCAGCCGGTTGCGCCCACCAGTCCGATGGCCTGGCCCTGGGTGACACTCTGGCCACGCTGGACCAGAAGCTTGCTCAGGTGGGCGTAAACCGTTTCATGGCCGCTGCGATGTTTGATGAAGACCACGTTGCCGTAGCCGTTCTGCACGCCCGAGAATTCCACCACCCCGTCACCCACCGTACGTGCAGGGGTGCCGGTGCTGGCGGCGAAATCGGTCCCGAGATGGGCGCGCCATTTTTGCAGGATGGGATGGAAACGCATCGAAAAACCGCTGCTGATCCGCGAGAACTCGACGGGAGAGCTGAGGTAGGCACGGCGCAGGCTCTGGCCGTCAAGGGCGTAGTAGCCACCGCGGTAGGGCGTACCGGTGTTGTCCTTGCCCGGCGGCTGGAACCACATGGCCTGGTAGGCCTTGCCGGCGTTCACGAACTCCGCCGAGAGCACGCGACCAGTGCGCAGGGCCTCGCCGTCGGCTTCCAGCGTCTCGTACACCACGTTGAAGCGGTCCCCTTTGCGCAGGGCCCGGCGGAAATCAATGTCCGCTGAAAAGATCTCGGCGACCTGCACGGCCACGGCATCGGCGATGCCGGCCTCGTCTGTTGCAGCAAACAGCGACGACTGGATGGCTCCACTGGCCAGGCGGGTCGTTGCAACATACGCGGCGGTCTCTATCCGGGAGGTCCAGCCTGTGGCGGTCCGCTCAACAACCAGACGCTTGAACAGCGTTTCATCGTCGCTGGGCCAGCGCATGCTCAGCTTGAGGAGCTGCTGGCTGTCGCTGGCCTCTGCCGTGACATTCTTGCCAGGCCGTCCGGCCAGCACCAACCGTGCGTTGGCATCGCTGCGAAGGAAGGCCGCCGCTGCCGTGTCATCAATGTTCAGGCGCTTGAGCAGGGCGTCAAAGGTGTCGCTGCTGCGCGTGCTTTCGGTGCGGAACAGCTTGAACTGAAAAGTGTCCAGCGTTTCGGTTTGTGCTTCAGTCGGCAGGCTCTGCACGGCTTCCAGAACCTGGCGGACTGGCAGGTCGGCGGCATCGGGTGCCAGCGGCGCGACGCCGAAGGCGGTGACCCCGGTTCCCAGCAACAAGGCGGCCAAGGTGCCTGTGATTCTTTTCGGGTGGCGGCGAAGCATGTTTGCGACTGCTTGCAGGCCTTGTGCGAGATCGTTCTTGATCAAAACTGGGGTTCCCAACCTTTGTAGGCCTCAGGCTGCGGTAGCAACCTGATGGCGACTGATGATGGTGTTGTTCGCTCTCCTGCCAAAGGCGGAAGGTGCAACAACTTAGAATCGGTTTGCAATTTGCGGGCCAGCCTGCTTGGGGACTCCGCAACGGCAGAAACGCGATTATATCTGTCAGACAACTGCTCGACTTGTGAAAAACCCTTATGAATCAAGAACTTGTTACAAAATTCCCCGTGACAGACCGTGCCAGGGAGGCTCTGGCCGTGTCCCTGCGGGGTTGTGAGGAACTGATTCCCCAGGATGAATGGCTGAAAAAACTCGCGCGTTCGGAGGCCACCGGTGTTCCGCTACGCATCAAATTGGGGCTGGATCCGACGGCGCCTGACATTCATGTCGGACATACCGTGGTCTTGAACAAAATGCGTCAGCTCCAGGATCTGGGCCATACCGTCATCTTTCTCATCGGCGATTTCACGAGCCTGATCGGTGATCCGTCGGGGCGCAACAACACCCGTCCTCCGCTGACGGCGGAGCAGATCAAGGCAAATGCCGACACCTACTACCGTCAGGCTTCTCTGGTGCTGGACCCTGCCCGGACCGAGATTCGCTACAACAGCGAGTGGAGCGACCCGCTGGGCGCGCGCGGCATGATCGAACTGGCCGCCCGATACACGGTGGCGCGCATGATGGAGCGCAACGATTTTCATGACCGTTTCAAGGCCGGCACGCCGATCAGCGTGCATGAGTTTCTTTACCCGCTGATGCAGGGGTATGACTCGGTGGCGCTCAAATCCGACCTGGAGCTCGGCGGCACTGACCAGAAGTTCAACCTGCTGATGGGCCGCCACCTGCAGGCCGAATACGGCCAGGAGCCGCAGTGTATTTTGACCATGCCGCTGCTCGAGGGGCTGGACGGCGTGGAGAAGATGTCCAAAAGCAAGAACAACTACATCGGCATTTCCGAAGAGCCCAACACCATGTTTGCCAAGGTGCTGTCGATTTCCGATGTGCTGATGTGGAAGTGGTTCACGCTGCTGAGCTTCAAGACCGAGGCCGACATTGCCGCACTGAAGAGGGAAGTCGAAGGCGGACGCAACCCCAAGGACGCCAAGGTGATGCTCGCCAGGGAGATCACGGCGCGGTTCCATTCCGTCGCCGCGGCAGACGCCGCGGAGCAGGACTTCATCAACCGCAGCAAGGGTGGCGTGCCCGACGAGATTCCTGAATTGGCCCTGAGCGGGGCGCCGCTGGGTATAGCTGCGCTGCTGAAGGCGGCCGGACTGGCGGCTTCCACCGGCGAAGGCAACCGCCTGATCGACGGCGGCGGGGTGCGTGTCGATTCCAGCGTTGTCAGCGACAAGGGCCTCAAGCTGGGCGAGGGCACCTACGTCGTGCAGGTGGGCAAGCGCAAGTTTGCGCGCGTGACCCTGGCATAGGCGCCGCGTTAACGCGCACCCGCTTTTTCCAGCATCCTGACCATCCCGGTGTAGCCGCGCGTCCTTGCGAGCTGCAGCGGGGTTTGGCCATGGCGATCGGCCAGCTGCAGGTTCGCCCCGGCCGAGATCAGGGCCTGCAACGTGTGCTGGTGGCGGGGCCCACCGTCGCCCAGCACCACCGCTTCGATGGCTGCCGTCCAGTGCAGGTTGTTGACGTGGTCCAGCGGCGCGCCGGCCGCGATCAACTGCCGGACCACACCGTCATGTCCCAGGTGCGCGGCGGCGATCAGCGCCGTGCCGTCGTAGCGACTGGTCACCTGTTTCGCGCTGGCACCCAGCGCCAGCAGGGTGCGCAGCGTCTCCTCGTCGTCGGCGACGGACGCGATGGTCACGGCGTCGTAACGGTCCTTGTCCAGCAGGTTGACGTTGGCGCCCGCTTTGGCCAGCGCGCGGATCACCTCGCGCTGGCGTGCAAAGGCCGCGACGTGAATGGGCGTGCGGCCGTTGCCGTCGCGCGCATCCAGGACCGCCCCTGCCGCGAGTGGGGCGATGCGTTGCGCGTCGCCCGCGTGTGCGGCCGCATGCAGTCCGGTGTAAGCGGCGACTTCCCGGGGCCCGGGCGCGGTCTGGGCCGCGGCCGGGTGAAGCCCCCATCCGCCGACACCGCAGGCTGCGAACAGCAGGTACAGCAGGGAACCCAAAAGGCGTGTGGTCATGGCGGCTCTCCCGGGGGGCTTACTTCAGCTGGTCCTTGACCTTGTCGAGTGCGACCATCGCACACTGTTCATCGAGGTGGCCACCAGGCGCGCCGCCGACGCCGACCGCGCCGATCACCTCGTTGCCGACTTTCACCGGCACGCCGCCGCCCAGCAGCAGGAAACCGGGGATGTGCACCAGGTTGGCCGCGGCAGGGTTTTTCTGCGCGCCGTCCATCATGGCCAGCGTGGTGTTTTTGGCCGATGCCG
>NZ_JAQSDL010000005.1 GCF_029945895.1 Polaromonas sp.
AAGCCGCTGGTGATGGCAGCCCAGCCCCTGGCCGACAAGCTGGCGCAGGCGGTGGCTCTGCACCAGCAGGGGCAGCTCGATCAGGCTGAGGGGCTGTACAAGGAGATTCTGCAGGTGCAGCCGCAGCACTTTGATGCGCTTCAGTTGCTGGCGATGGTCGAGGCGCAAAAGAACAACCCTGGCGCAGCACGGGTCCTGTTTGAGCAGGCCCTGAAAATCAACCCCCAACATGCCGGTGCGCTCAACAACTACGGCAATGTATTGCGGGTCCTGAAGCAGCCGGAAGAAGCGCTGGCCAGTTACGAGCAGGCGCTCCAGATCCAGCCGGACTATGCACAAGCACTCGTTAACCGTGGTAACGCGCTTTGGGAACTCAAGCGGGCTGACGAGGCACTGGCAAGTTATGACCTTGCGCTTGGGGTTGATCCGCTCAATACAGAGGCGCTGGGCAATCGTGGCAGTGTGCTGGGAAGTCTGAAACGCACGGCGCAAGCCCTTGAGAGTTTTGACCGTGTGCTGCAGATCAGGCCGGACGACGCACAGGCCCTGAGCAACCGTGGCAATGCCTTGCTGGACCTGAAGCGACCGGAGGAAGCGCTGGCGAGTTGTGACCGTGCCCTGCAGGTCAGGCCCGATTTCGCAGAAGCGCTCAGCCATCGTGGCAACGCGTTGCGCGCCTTGGGTCGCAACGGGGAAGCTCTTCAGAGTTACGACGGTGCCCTCAGGCTCAAGCCAGACTATGTGGAGGCTTTGAGCAACCGTGGTGCCGCTCTGCAGGACCTGAAGCGTCATGCCGAGGCTCTGGAGAATTGTGCGCACGCGCTGCGGCTCGAACCGGGCAATGCCGAAGCGCATTGGAACGAATCGCTGTGCCAGCTGTTGTTGGGTGACTATGCGCGTGGCTGGCAGAACTACGAATGGCGCTGGAAGCGAGAGATCAATAGCGACAAGCTTCGCAATTTCACCCAGCCCCTGTGGCTGGGCAAAGAGCCATTGCAGGGCAAGACCATACTGCTGCACGCTGAGCAAGGGTTGGGCGACACCCTCCAGTTCTGCCGCTACGTCCGACAGGTGGCAGCACTGGGTGCCCAGGTGGTGCTCGAGGTGCAGCCGGCGCTCAAGACACTGCTTCAAGACCTTGAGGGTGTCAGCCTGGTATTGGGGCGGGGCGAGAAGTTGCCCGACTTTGACTACCACTGCCCGCTGCTGAGTCTGCCCCTGGCGTTTCAGGCCGATTTGAGCAACATCAGCGGCGAGCCGTACCTGCACAGCGAGCCAAAGAAGCGAGCCCAGTGGCAAGATCGACTGGGCCCTGGCCGCAACAAGCGCATCGGCCTGGTGTGGAGCGGCAGCACCGGCCACCAGAACGACCACCACCGATCCCTCGCGCTGGCCGACATGCAAAGCGCCCTCAGCGCGCAGGCCGACTTCTACTGCCTGCAAAAGGAACTTCGGCCAGCCGACCAGGCCGCGCTGGCAAACACACCCGGCATCGAATTCCTGGGCGAGTCTCTGAAAGACTTCAGCGACACGGCCGCGGTGGTGGCGCTGATGGACCTGGTGATCACGGTGGACACCAGCGTGGCGCACCTGGCGGGAGCCATGGGCAAAGAGGTGTGGATCATGCTGCCCTTCAGCCCCGACTGGCGCTGGTTGCTGGATCGCAGCGACAGCCCCTGGTACGCGTCAGCGCGGCTGTTCAGGCAGAGTTCCCCGGGAGACTGGGCCGGTGTGCTGGCCCGGGTGAAGGCAGCTCTGCTGGTATGTCTGGGTGTGGACAAAGACAAGCAGACTGAAGACACGCGCGGTGCGGCTGGCAAGCTGACCAGCGCTTTAGCCCTACATCGAAAAGGCGATCTGGACAGGGCCGAGGTTCTCTACAAGGAAATTCTGACTGCGCAGCCCCGGCATTTTGAAGCACTGCAGATGCTGGCGACCATTGCGGCGCATCGCAGGGACAACGCCGAGGCCATCGTTTTGTATCAGCTGGCACTCAAGATCAAGCCTGACCATGCGGGCGTGCTCAGTGACCTGGGCAATGCCTTGCAAGCCCAGGGAAAGACGGAGGAGGCGCTTCAGATTTATGGTCGCGCCCTGGAGGTTCAGCCGGACTTTGTGGACGCACTGGTCAATCGCGGCAATGTCTGGCGAAGCCTTCAGCGTGTTGAAGAAGCGCTGGAGAGTTACGACCGCGCGCTGCAGGTCAGACCGGATCATGCAGAAGTCTTGAATAACCGGGGCGTGGCCTTGCTGGAACTGGGGCGTCCGCAGGAGGCGCTGGCAAGTCATCAAAAAGCATGGCGGGCCAGACCAGACTATGCCGAAGCGCACTGGAACGAAGCCCTTTGCCAATTGCTACTGGGCGACTTTTCCCAAGGCTGGCCCAACTACGAATGGCGCTGGAAGCGAAAGCTCAACCAAGACGCACAGCGCAACTTCCCCCAAGCCCTGTGGCTGGGAGAGCAGTTGCTCAGCAACAAGACGATTTTGCTGCACGCCGAACAAGGCCTGGGCGACACCCTGCAGTTTTGCCGCTACGCCGCCCAGGTTGCAGCGCTGGGCGCGCGCGTGGTGCTGGAAGTACAGCCCGCGCTCAAAGGACTGTTACAAGGCTTGCCAGGCACAAGTGTCGTCCTGGGCAGGGGAGAAGCCCTGCCCGAGTTTGACTTCCAGTGCCCCTTGCTCAGCCTGCCGCTGGCCTTCAAGGCCGACCTGGGCAACATCAGCGGACAAGCCTACCTGCAAAGCGAGCCCGACAAACGCCGCCAGTGGCAAGAGCGCCTGGGCCCGGCAGGCCAAACACGAATAGGGGTGGTCTGGAGCGGCAGTACCGGTCACCTCAACGACCACAAGCGCTCCATTGCCCTGCAAGACTTCCGGACACTGCTGCAGAGCCACCCACGGGCCGACTGGTACGGCCTGCAAAAAGAGATCAGGCCGGCCGACCAGGCCGGCTTGGAGGCGCTGCCCCAGCTCAGGCAGCTGGGTCATATGCTGACTGACTTCAGCGACACCGCTGCAGCGATAGAGCTGATGGACATTGTGATCACGGTAGACACCAGCGTCGCCCACCTGGCAGGAGCAATGGGTAAAGAGGTGTGGCTGTTGCTGGCGTACAGCCCGGACTGGCGCTGGCTGCTCGAGCGCAGTGACAGCCCGTGGTACGCCTCAGCGCGGCTGTTCAGGCAGACACACAGGGGCGACTGGGCAGGGGTGTTGGGGCAGGTGCAGGCAGCTTTGGCAATGCATTTGGGTGCAGACAAAGACAAACCGGCTGAAGACACACGCGGTGTGGCTGACAAGCTGGGCAAGGCATTGGCTCTGCATCAAAAAGGTGATCTGGACGGGGCCGAGGCTTTGTACAAGGCGATACTTGCGGCGCAGCCCCGGCACTCTGATGCGTTGCAGTTGTTGGGGACGATAGCGGTTCAGAGAAACAATCACGCGTCTGCGCTTGTGCTGTTTGATCGCGCACTGGAGATCAATCCCCGGGATGCCACGGCCCTGAGCAACCGCGGTGCTGCGCTGCTGGATCTCGACCGACCTGAAGAAGCCCTGAAAAGCTGCGAGCTTGCGCTGCGAACCCGGCCTGACTATGCAGAAGCACTCAACAACCATGGCAACGCCTTGTGGGTGCTGCGACGCTTCGCCGAAGCGGTGCAGAGTTTTGACCGTGCGTTGACGCTCAGGCCCGACTATCCCGAAGCCCTGAGTAACCGGGGCGCGGCATTGCGATCCTTGCGCCGTCCAGCCGAGGCGCTGGACAGTTACAACGAGGCCATCCGGCTGAAGCCGGACCATGCTGGCGCGCTGAGCAACCGGGGTGCCGCATTGCAGGACTTGAACCGTCTGCCTGAGGCGGTGCAAAGTTATGCGCGTGCACAGCAGTTAAAACCGGACTATGCAGAAGCTCATAACAATGAAGCTTTGTGCCGGTTGCTGATGGGTGACTTTGCTGCCGGATGGAAGAAGTATGAATGGCGATGGAAGAAAGAGCCGGGGCTTTCGCTGGAAAGAAAGTTCAATCGGCCTCTGTGGCTGGGCAAAGAGTCTTTGGCGCACAAGATCATTCTTTTGCATGCCGAGCAGGGGCTGGGCGACACCATCCAGTTCTGCCGCTATGTGAGCCAGGTGGCGGCGCTGGGTGCGCGGGTGGTGCTGGAAGTGCAGCCGTCGCTCAAGGGCCTGCTTGGCCAGCTGGAGGGGGTTGGCCTGGTGCTGGGCAGGGGGGAGCGTTTGCCCGACTTCGACTACCACTGCCCGCTGCTGAGTCTGCCGCTGGCTTTCAACGTGGACCTGAAAAATCTCAGTGGACAAGCCTATCTGCACAGCGATGCGGAGAAACTGGTCCAGTGGCAAGCCCGGCTGGGTGAGACCCCCAGAAAAAGAGTGGGCCTGGTCTGGAGCGGAAGCACGGGCCACCAGAATGACGACAGGCGTTCTCTCGCGCTGGGCGACATCAAGAGCCTGTTGAGCGATCGCTACGACAGCTATTGCCTGCAGAAGACGGTGCGGCCGGCTGATCGTTCCGCCCTGGCGGATACGCCGCGCATTCGTTTTCTGGACAATTGGCTGGAGGACTTCAATGAGACGGCTGCGGCGCTGGAGCTGATGGACATCGTGATCACGGTAGACACCAGCGTGGCTCACCTGGCGGGGGCGATGGGCAAGGAAGTGTGGATCCTGCTGCCCTTCAGTCCCGACTGGCGCTGGCTGCTCGATCGCAGCGACAGTCCCTGGTACGCATCAGCGCGGCTGTTCAGGCAACCAGCCACGGGTGATTGGGCCAGCGTGATGGCACAGGTGCGGGAGGCGCTGGCGGCGCGCCTGATAACCCTTGAACGTGAGCCCAGACGGGTGGCGGTGGTGCGCCGGACACGCGATGCAACGGACAAGGACCTGTCCAACTCACTTGCAAGGGCGATGGCGCTGCACCAGCAGGGAAGGCTGGATCAGGCCGGGGCGCTGTATGAAGAGATGCTGTTGACGCAGCCGCAGCACTTTGACGCCCTGCAACTGCTGGCCATGGTGCGTGCGCAAAACAAGCAGCCTGCCGCAGCCGCGGCCCTGTTTGTGCAGGCCCTGAAGATTCACCCTGGGCATCCGGACGTATTGAACAATTACGGTAATGTCTTGCGGGCCCTGAAACGGTCCGAGGAGGCGCTTGACTGTTATGACCGTGCCCTGCAAGTCAGACCAGACCATGTGCAAGCGCTGAGCAACCGGGGTAATGCATTGCATGACCTGCATCGCCACGGTGAAGCGCTCAAGAGTTATGACGCAGCCCTGCAATTGAATCCGGATTTTGCCGAAGCGCTGCGAAACCGCGGCAACACCTTGCGGAGCCTGAAGCGCCCTGAAGAAGCGCTGGCGAGTTATGAGCGGGCGCTGAACATTGAGCCCAGCCATGCCGAAGCCCTGGGCAACCGGGGCAATGCCTTGCGCGACCTGGGGCGCCTTGAAGAGGCGCTGGCCAGTTACGAGCTGGCACTGGGCATTGATCCGGATTCGGCAGAAGCGCAAAGCAACCGGGGGGCCATTTTGTTGGACCTGGAGCGACCCGAGGAGGCGCTGGCGAGTTGTGAGCGTGCGCTCGAGATCAGGCCAGACTTTGCAGAAGCGCTGTGTAACCGCGGTGCAGCACTTCAGGATCTGGGTCGTCCAGCGCAGGCTCTGGAGAGTTACGACCGGGCGATCCATGTCAAGCCCGCCTATCCTGATGCGTTGAGCAATCGAGGTACCGTATTACGGGCCTTGGGGCGCCCTGCCGAGGCGCTGGAGAATTTCGGGCGCGCGTTAGGTCTCGCGCCTGACCATGCAGAGTCCCATGCGAACGAAGCGCTGTGCCGCCTGATGCTTGGCGAGTTCGAAGTGGGCTGGCAGAAA
>NZ_JAQSDL010000006.1 GCF_029945895.1 Polaromonas sp.
ATGAAGCGGGCCAGGCCCTTGAGCACCACGCCGCCGGTGTATTCGCCGGCCATGGGCAATACGTCCTTGCCGTGCACCCGGGTCTGCAGGTCTGCCCGGCGCAGGATGGTGTTGACGTTTTGCTCGATGAAGTCGGGCTGGCCTTCCTCGACCAGCAGGATGCCGCGCTTGCCGGCGCAGAAGCGCTTGAACTCGTCGTCGATCAGCGGGTAGGTCAGGTTCAGCACATAGAGCGGCACCTGCGACTGCCCGAAGGCATCGGCCAGGCCCAGCAGCTCGAGCGAGCGCAACACGCTGTTGTACAGGCCACCCTGCATGACGATACCGAAGTCTTTCGCATCCTCGGCGAAAAATTCGTTGAGCTGGTGCTGCTGGATGAACTTCACCGCGGCCGGCCAGCGCTCGGTGATTTTCTCCTGCTCCTGCGCGTAGCTGGCCGGCGGCAGCACGATGCGGCTGGCGTCGCGCTGCGGGTTTTCCATCGCGTCCTTCAGCGTGAAAGCCGAGCGTTTGTTGTCCTTGGTGGGAAAACGCCCGTGCACATGGCAGGCGCGTATGCGCAGCTCCAGCATCACCGGTGTGCGGCTGGCTTCGGACAGCTCAAACCCCATTTCCACCGCCTGCACAATGCTTTCGAGGTTGGGGCGCGGGTCCATCAGCCAGACCTGTGACTTCATGGCAAACGCGTGCGAGCGTTCCTGCATGATGCTGGAACCCTCGCCGTAGTCCTCGCCGACGATCAGCAGCGCGCCGCCGGTGACGCCGCCCGAGGCCAGATTCGCCAGCGCGTCGGAGGCCACGTTGGTGCCGACGGTGGACTTGAAGGTCACCGCGCCGCGCAGCGGGTAGTTGACGGACGCGGCCAGCGTGGCAGTGGCGGTGGCTTCGGAGGCGCTGTGCTCGAAACGCACACCGAGTTCCTGCAGGATGTCGTTGGCATCGGTCAGCACGTCCATCAGGTGTGAAATCGGCGCACCCTGGTAGCCGGCGACATAAGACACGCCCGACTGCAGCAGGGCCTTGGTGACGGCCAGGATGCCTTCGCCACGAAACTCTTCCCCCGCGCCCAGGCGCAGTTTTTCCACCTCGGCGGCAAACGAGCGTTCAGCCATGCGTCGCCCCGTGGACCGCAACGGCGTTCGTGGTCTGGGAAATAGGTGCTTGCTGCATCAATGGCCTTCTGTTTGCAACGCAATTTACGCAGCTTGAAAGCATCATGCAAATGGATTGTATGAATGAGGCACATCGGTTTGATCAATAATTCGGGACAACCCTGAGCCCCCTTCACAGGGTTCTTCACGAAAGGCGCGGCAATGAATTTCCGTCAACTCGACCTCAACCTGCTGCGTGTGCTGGCGGCCATTCACCGCACCGGCTCGGTGACGCTGGCCGGCAAGACGCTGGCCCTGTCGCAACCGGCCACCAGCAATGCGCTGGCCCGGCTGCGCGACTTTTTCGAGGATGACCTGTTTGTGCGCGCGCCGTCAGGCCTGAAGCCGACGCGCCTGTGCGAGCAGCTGGCGCCTGCGGTGCTGGCCCAGCTTCTGGCGCTGGAGACGCTGGTCACCGGTCATGAGGAGTTCGATCCGCTTCACAGCGACATGCACTGGCGGCTGTCGCTGTCCGATCTCGGGGAGATGCTGTTCCTGCCGGAACTGGCCGGCGCGATGCGCAGCCAGGCACCGGGTGCGCGTCTGTCCAATATCTCGGTGGCCTCCGGCGACGTGGCGGCTGCGCTGGAGGCGCGCGAGATTGACCTGGCCATCGGTATCCTGCAGCCGCGCCACCGGGGCATACGCACCGAGCTGCTGTTCAGTGAGCGTTATGTGGCCATCGCCGCACCGCAGTGGCGGCCCGCCTCCGGCCGCAGTGGCCGCAGCCTGACGCCGCAGCAGCTGGCCGAGGCCTCCTTTGTCGTGGCTGCGCCTACCGCGACCTTTCACGGCAGCGTCGAGCAGATGCTGGCGCGCATGAAGCTGGAACACCGCATCGTGCTGCGGGCGCGCCACTTCGGTGCACTGCCTGACCTTGCGCTCACCTCGGACCTGCTGTCCATCGTGCCGGAAATGTATGCGCGCAACCTGCGCCAGCGTTACGACTGCCGGGTCTGGGGCATTCCCGGTGTGCCGGCGTACGAAGTCCGCCTGGTCTGGCACAGCAGCACCGACAAGGACCCGGCGCACCAGTGGATGCGGGCGCTGGTGCACAAGCTGTTCAAGCGGCCGGTGCGTGCACAGGCCCGCTGAGGTCACAGTCTTGTAAGCCAAATTAGCCGCCAGCCCATATACAGCGGGCGCAAACAACTATCGAATATGTAGCAAACAGACGCCCGGCGATTCAAGGGCAGGGCCGCAGCGCCTTGCCCTCCAGCTGCGGCTTGAGCGTGTCGAGCTGCGTGCGCAGGGCGGCATCCACCGCGGCGAGCTTGAGGATCTGGCCGCGTGCTTCGGCACGCTCCTGGACCACGCGGGCGGTGCGCACACCCTTGTTGGCAATACGCGCGAGTTCCTTGTCAGCGTCGGCCTGCTGCGCAAAGCTGGCCAGTGCCAGCCCGGGGGCCAGCGCGTCGTTGCTGACCGGACGGAAGGCCACGCCGAGCTGGCGCAGCTCGTTGCGTTTTTTGGCCAGGGCGTCTTCGCTGGGGTATTTGCCCATGTAGACAATCCAGCGCGCCGGCTCGGCGCTGCTTTCGAATTGCCAGCTGCCGGGGGGCAGGGCTTTCTCCAGGCTGGCCCGCAGCGCCGTGGTCTGCTGCTCGTTGAACAGGCCGGCCTGCAGGCATTCAGGCGCGGCGGCTTCGGCCGCGGCGCTGGCGCCATTGCCCGGGCGGGCCGCGCTGCCGCTGTTTTCAAGCTGCCGGGTTTCGTCGGCCGTCAGCAGGCGGATGGCTTCGGGCCGGATCTGCGTGGCCATGCGCTGGGGCTCGGTCTGCACGCTGGGCGTCATGCCCAGCGGCGCCAGCGCGCCCCGGGACCAGGCGAAGTAGGCGACGTTGGCCAGCGCCAGCAGCAGCACCAGCAGCCTCAGCATGGGCGCGCGCTGCCTGCGGTGGGGGGTGTCACGGGCCGGACGCTGACTTCGGAGCTGGTGATTTCTTTCATGCCAGCCGCAGTATGCACCAGCAGCGCGCCGTTTTCGCCGACCCCGTGGGCCACGCCCTGGGTGCCGTCGGACAGCTGCACGGCGCGCCCGGCGAGCGCGTCACGCGCCGCATAACGGGCCTGAAACGGCGCAAAACCAAACAGGCCAAAAGCCTGCACCGCCTGCACCAGCGGCGCCGCCACGCGCAGCAGCGTTTGCGCGACGTCGATGCCGGGCAGCAGCGTCTGCAGGGCGCCGGGTGCCAGTGCGGGCGGCTGGCCGGCGCCGGCAGGGGTCAGCGGCTGCGCCATCGGTCGGACGTTGATGCCGACACCGATGACCACATAACGCTGCTCGCCCCAGTTGGCGGTTTCGACCAGGACGCCTGCCAGTTTGGATTCGCCGCTCGTATTGCCCAGCCACAGGTCGTTGGGCCATTTGAGGCGAATGGCAGGTGCGGCGGGGTTGCCGGGCTCCAGGCTTTCGGCAATGCTGATGCCGACCGCCAGCGACAGGCCCGACCAGTCGGCCGGCTTCAGGGGCAGGCCCAGGGAAAAGGTCAGGCTGTCGCCGACGCTGCTTTGCCAGCTGCGGCCCATGCGGCCACGACCGGCAGTCTGCTGCTCGGCCACCAGCAGCACGGGCGCGCATGCGTCAGGCCCGGCGGCCCGGAAACGCCGCATCAGTTCGGTGTTGGTCGAATCCAGCTGCGGCAGCACCTCGACCGTGAAACCGGGCAATACCGGCGCCACGGCTTCCCAGATGGCCTCGGCAGGCCAGCGGATGGGGGCGGCAGGAGGGGGATACACGGCCGGGACCGCTCAGTCCTTGTTGCCCTGGTCTGGTTTGCCGGCCTTCCCGGCTTTTCCGGTCTTGCCGGCTTTCTTCAGGACTTTCTTGAGTTCCTTGTTGAGCTCTTTCCGGAGCTGCTTGCCCTTCACCGGCTTGTCCTTCTTCTTTTCCTTTTTGCCCGGCTTGTCGTCCTTGGGCGCCAGCAGGGTGCCGCGGCAGTTTTTGGCGCCGCACCAGCACGGGTACTCAGCCAGCAGTTTTTTCGTGTAGGGCGCGTCGATGATCAGGCCGTAGTCATAAAACAGCTCGTCGCCGGCGGGGATGTTGCGCAGCGCCTTGATGAACACGCGGCCGTCCTGTTCGTCGGCCTCGCAGTTGGGATTGCAGCTGTGGTTGATCCAGCGCGAGGAATTGCCGCCGTACTTGGCGTCGATCACATGCTTTTCATCGATGTGAAAGTAGAAGGTGTGGTTCGGGTCCTTCGGGTCGTGCGGGTGACGGCGCAGGGCCTCTTTCCAGGTGATCACTTCGCCGACGTATTCGATCAGCGTCTCGCCTTCGGCCAGGTCCTGCACGGCGAACACGCCCTTGCCATGGACGTTGGATACCCGGGTTTGAATACGGCGGCCGGCTTCAGGAGCGGGTCTGGCAGGCGGGCTGGAAAGGGGGGCAGAGACCTGAGTTTTTGACACGACGTATTTTTTTGGTATGGTTAATTCATGCATGTGCGCGCACATGCGGGTGCGCGCATGCGCACGCGCGAAGCCGTTATTGTAGTGATGCACGCAAGGAGCAAGCCATGTTGAACCGCCGCAAGGCCATCGAGTCCGTCGTTGCGCTGGCCGCCGCGGGCTTGGGGCCGCTGGCCTGGTCCAGGGGTTCGGACAGCCCCTTGCCCAGGCTGGGCAGCACCCTGACCTTGCCGGCCCTGACCCTGCTGGACGGGCGGCCCTGGACGCCCGGGCAGATGCAGGGAAAGCTGCTTGTGGTGTACTGGTGGGCCAGCTGGTGCCCTTTTTGTGCGGTGCAGTCACCCTACATTGAGGCTTTGTGGCGGGCGCAGAAGGCGCAGGGGCTGGAGGTGCTGGCGCTGTCGATTGACAAGGAGGCCGCTGCGGCGGTCAACTACATGAAGACCCGGGGCTACAGCTTTCCCGCCGGGATGCTGACCCCTGACGTGGCCAGAGTGCTGCCCAAGCCGGACGGTTTGCCGGTGGTGGTGGTTGTGAAAGTCAATGGCAACAGCGGAAAAGTGCTGTTTGCCGAAAGCGGGGAAATGCTCCCCGAAGATGTAGAAGGTTTGAAGAAGTACTTATGAAAACGCTGGTGATTGCAGAAAAACCCTCGGTCGCACAGGACATTGTGCGGGCGATGACGCCGACCGCGGGCAAGTTTGAAAAACACGATGAGTACTTTGAAAGCGATGACTGGCTGGTCACCTCGGCTGTCGGCCATCTGGTGGAAATCCAGGCGCCGGAAGAGTTTGACGTCAAGCGCGGGAAGTGGAGTTTTGCCAATTTGCCGGTGATTCCACCCTACTTCGACCTCAAGCCGATGGACAAGACCAAGACGCGGCTCAATGCCATCGTCAAGCTGACCAAACGCAAGGACGTGGACGCCCTCGTCAACGCCTGCGACGCGGGCCGCGAGGGCGAACTGATCTTCCGATTGATCCAGCAGTACGCCAAGAGCAAACACCCGGTCAAGCGGCTTTGGCTGCAGTCCATGACACCGGCCGCGATCCGCGACGGCTTCGAGAGCCTTCGCAGCGACCAGCAGATGCAGGGCCTGGCCGACGCTGCGCGTTCGCGCTCCGAAGCCGACTGGATGGTCGGCATCAACGGCACGCGTGCCATGACGGCCTTCAACTCGCGTGATGGTGGCTTCTTTCTGACCACCGTGGGGCGCGTGCAGACGCCGACGCTGTCGGTGGTGGTCGAGCGCGAGGAAAAAATCCGCAAGT
>NZ_JAQSDL010000007.1 GCF_029945895.1 Polaromonas sp.
TCTCCTTTTGCAGGAAAGGGCGGCGCCCTCATTGCCATGCTTTTGCCGCTGGCCATGCAGTGGGTGCAGCGAAACGGCGGTGTGTCCGAGGTGTTGAAGCGCTTCCAGGAAAAAGGCTACAGCCAGCAAGCCGCTTCCTGGGTGTCCACCGGCGCCAATGAAACCGTGTCAGGGGAAGCCGTGGGTGAGGTCGTCGGCCTGGATGAGCTCTCGCGGCTGTCCCGGCAGCTCGGCGTTGGCAAAGACGAAGTCTCCGAAGGTATGGCGCAGATTCTTCCGGAAGTGGTGAACCAGCTCACGCCCGACGGGAGCATGCAGGGTGATCCTGACGAAGTGCTTGGTCAAGGCATCACCGCGCTAGAGCAGTTTTTGAACCGCTTGCAGGCGCGCTGAGCGCTGCGCGCGCGCCGGGCATCCTGGCCGGTCTCACGGCGCGACGCTCACAAGACCTCGTTGAACAGGTAGAACATATTGTCTTTGGCCTTGTGCCACCAGCCGCGTTGCTGCCAGGCTTTCAGGTCAATTTCCTGGCAGCGCGCCACGTACTTTTCAAACACGGCATCGAGCTGGCCTGCCATGGCGGCGTCATGAATGCCCAGGGTGAGTTCGTCATTGGTGTCAAACGAGCGATCGTCAAAGTTGCTGGAGCCAATCGCGCTCCACACCCCGTCCACCGTCATCACTTTCTGGTGCAGCAGCGTGTGCGGGTATTCAAACAGGCGCACGCCGCACTTGAGCAGTTTTTCAAAGTTGCGGTGGCCGGCGTGCTGCACCATCGGGTTGTCCGAGCCGCTGGTCGAGGGCATCATCACCCGCACATCGACCCCGCGCTTCACCGCCTCGCCAAACGCGTCGATGGCCTCGGGCTCGGGGATGAAGTAGGGGTTCTGGATCCAGATGCGCTTTTTGGCCAGGCAGATCACGGTGTGGTGAAGAATCTTGACGGCCGGGGCCGACCCCTCGGGCTTGGCGTAGGCGGCGTGAATGGTCACTATGCCGGCGGGCGCCAGCACCGGAAACACGTCATTTCCCACGAAGAGTTCACCGGTCTGCCCGCCCCAGTTTTCGCTGAAGGCGGCCTGCACGCTGTGCACGATGGGCCCGTGCAGATGCACGCTGAGGTCGGCGTAATGTTCGCCGTCCTCTGCGTTGCCCAGCCAGGTGTCCACCACGCAGTGGCCGCCCACAAAGGCTTCGCGGCCGTCAATCACCGCCAGCTTGCGGTGATCGCGCTCATTGAGCACACCGATGTTGTAGATGTTCTTTTCGTGAAAGAAGACCAGCCTGCAGCCGGCGTCTTTCATCTGCCGGCGCGTCGCCTTGCCGACGCCTTTGGAGCCGGTGGCGTCCAGCAGCACGCGCACTTTCACGCCGGCCCTGGCCCGCTCGCACAGGGCGTCCGCCATGCGCTGGCCAAGCACGCCGTCTTTCCAGAGAAAGGTTTCGAAGTGCACGGTTTGCCGCGCGGCGCCTATGCGATCAATCAGCACGTCGAAGAAGGCGCCGTTCTCCAGCAGCTTCACCGAGTTGCCGGCCACGGCCGAGCTCAGGGTCAGGCCGGCCAGGGAAGGAATCAGCTCGTCAATCGAATCGCCGCATTCGATTTTCAGCTTGGGGCTGCGGTGGCGCTTGATCGACCAGATGACCACGCCCAGCAAGCTGGCCACACCCAGAAAAACCGCCGCTGCGCCGTGCAGCGCGCTGCCGAGGAAGGACTCCATCACGTCAACCAGCGGCTGGCATCAACGCTGGGCGAGGTCAGGTCGGTGCACTTACGCGGCACGGCGTTCCCACACGCGTTTGGCGCTGCATGCACCTTTGGCATGCCTTTCGACGTCGCTGGTGTTGTTGCCTGCAGCCTGAGTCGCCGCAGGCAGCTGCTCGTCGCCCAGCTTGAGTGTTGGGTCCACTGCGGGCAGTTGGCCGGGTTGTTGATGTTGATTCGGTCGGGTTGGACCCCGGGGTGGGTCATGGCGGGCTCCTGGGAAAAGGCGAAAGACCAGTGATGGTCGAAGCCTATCGAGGGTGATGCGGTACGGCTGTAGGCCAGCGCCGCAGCCTGCTGACCGCAGCGGGAGGTTCTTGCTAACGGGCTGCTCAGCCATGGGGACTGTTTTTCATGGCCCTGGCAGTGAGTCAGCCAGGCGATCCGGCCGGTGCGCGGGGTGTTTGCAGGCGCTGCAAACAAACGGTTACATTTTCACTTGGTCCATATAAAAAAACACTAACAGGGGATTCGCATGCGTTGGTTCCATCTCATCGGCTTTCTGGTGCTTGCCTTGCAGGCGTTCGCGGTATCGGCGGGTGTCATCCGCTACACCGACGGCGCACGTTACGAGGGGGGTGTTGAAAATGGAAATCGACAGGGCGAGGGCACTTTCTACTTCGCCAACGGCGACACGTTGTCAGCCACGCAATGGGAGTGGCGCATGGATGTGCCGGCTGGGTTTATGCGGGTCGAGCGCAAGGACGGCGATATCGCCTTCATGCACAGCCAGAAACGCTGGTTCGAGGTGAACTATGGCCTGAAGAAGAAGATGTGGGACAAGCGCGCCATGATGTTCTACAAAGTCTTGCGGGTACCGAAGGACAACATGGTGGACGTGATCGGTATGGTCAGCGAGAAGGGTTACGGCACGGCTGAAGTGGATGAAGTTCTGTTCATGAATCCCGGGCCCCGAACCATGCAGTTGTATCGCAATGAGTGCGGAATGAATACGGTTTGGCAAAATCCGCGCAGCGGGAAAACCGAGCCGCTGTTGTTGGGGGCCGAGTGTGATGCCCAGGGTTTGCCGCATGGGGCCGGGATATTCCGGTCCACTGACGGCCTGCTCGGCATTGAGGTCAACTTCGAGCACGGCGCGCTCGCCGGTGAGGCGGAGATGAAGCTGCTCAAGGTGGAAGACTACGAACGCTTGCAGGAAGGCCGGACCCGGCTGGTGTCCCTGACCTGGGCCAGAGGCAGGCCCGAGTTCGTTCTCGACCAGGGACAGAAATACCTTGAATTGCGCAATCTCTCCGTTCATCAGGAGTCCGCCGCCCAGCGCCGCTGGTCGTTTTACAACGGTGAAACCCGGAACCTGCAGCCCTACGGGAAGGGCTATTGCTACGAGGATGTCTGGCGTTTCAAAAGTGATGGCTGGCCTGTTCACGAAGTGGCAGATACCTATGTGAAAGGCCAGGCGCAGGCCTGTGAGTTCGGCAAGGCCAACGGCGAATATGCGTACCGCACGGATGAGCTGTACCGCAACCGGATACGCATGGCCGCCGCCGCCCTGGACGCCCGTTTTGCGCGGCAGGCCGAGGAACTTCGCGAGGTCGCGGAGCACAACCGACGCGAGGAGGAGCGCCGTGCCGCGGAAGACCGGGCCGACGCCGCACGGCGGCCTGTGCCCTATGTGCCGTCCGCCGTTGCGGGCGCAGCGCGGTTGCAGCAAATCCAGCGCGATGCCGAAGCGTATGGCGCCAGCCGCGCGCCCGGCCGTTCCGCCCCGACGCCGCCGATGAGCTCGTCAGCCGCTTCGGGCCGCAATGAGGGCAGCGTCGGCTCAGCCTCAGCAAGCGGCGCGGGTTCGAGCGCCGCCGATTCGTCGTCCCGACAGGCCAGCGCTGCCAGCCCAACGCCCGCGACGCAGGGCCGGAACGCCTGCCGGTTTGACGACAAGATTTTCGGCTACAACTATTCCGAAAGTGTTGCGCGCGCCTATGTCCAGAAACGTCTGGATGAAACCCGGGCGATGCGTGCTAACAAGGTCGGCGACCCGGTCCGTTTCGTCAGCGACAGCGGCATCAGCTGTGAAATCCAGCGGAACGGGGCCACGCCCAACTATCGCTGCGGGGTGGCCACCACCATCGAGGTGATGTCCCCCGGGCCATGCAGCACGAGCAGCGGTGCCGCGACCGGTGTGATGCGTTAGTCCAGCTGACGCCGGGTCGCGGGGGCGGCGCCTGATCCAGGCGGGACGGACGATGGGCGCTGTGCCTGCCGTCGTGCAGCCCGGGCTGCCCGCTCATGACAACACAGCCTGGCATTGACGTGAGCGAGCCCGCTCCTTCCCGCTTGCGCCAAGGGTGCGCTGCCGTGGGCCAGGGGCCTGGCGGCCGTGCCGGTGGTCTTGCGGGTTTTTGCGCTGGCGCTGATTCCCTTCAAGTCGAGCATCGCCGACCTGCGCAAGGCCAAGGCAGCCAAACCGGCGGTGGTGCTGTCCGGCGACGGACAGGAACTCACGGTGTGCAGCCGCGCCAACCGGGAGTGGGTGCCGCTGGCCGATATCTCGCGGCATGTGGTGAACGCCTTGCTCAGCGCCGAGGACGCCCGCTTCTACCAGCACCGCGGCATCGACCTGCGGCGCGATGCATCTTGGGCAACACGGAGTGAGCAGGGGATGTGTTCATTCTGATGGCTTGTGCAAGGGTTCGGTGTGAAGCAAAACGCGCTGACCCGGCATACGCGCAGGCCGGCCTTGGCGTTGCTATCAAATGAATAGCTGTTGGCCCAGGACTGTCGGAGGCTTGGGGCTGACTGGATGCCTGACCCGCACAGATGTCGCTGGCGGCGCAGCAGACTGGCCGCCTTGCTGGGAAAATAGTGCCTTTATCCTGAACCCGTCCTGCCCCATGCCACTGCCCGCACCCCAAGCCCGAACCCATTTGCATACACGTGCCGTCGTCTACCGGGGCTACCGGCGCGAGGACGGCCTGTGGGACATCGAGGCCGAAATGACCGATGTGCGCACCTACGAACATGTCCGCTCCGAGCGCGAGGTGCCGCCGGGGACACCCATTCACGGCATGGCCATTCGCGCCACGGTCGACGACGGCCTGGTGATTCGTGAAATTGCCAGCGCCAGCGATCACGCCCCGTTTGACGAGTGCCAGCAGGGCATTGACCCGATGCAACGGATGGTGGGCGTCACCATGGGCCCCGGCTGGCGCCAGGCCATCGAAAAGGCGCTGGGCGGCATACGCGGCTGCACCCACCTGCGGGAGATGCTGTTCAACATGGCGACGGCGGCTTACCAGACGGTGCCGGTGTACCGCGGCCACCTGCGAGCGCAGGCCGGCCTTGCAGAGTCCGCCAATGCCGAGCCGCCTTACCACCTGGGCAAATGTATCGCCTGGGATTTCGACGGTGCGGTGGTGCAGCGCCACTACCCGAAGTTTGCGGGCTGGCAGCCCTTGAAGCGCAAAGCCTGAAGGGTGATTGAACCGCGCGATGGCCGGCGCTGGTAATGGCCGGTAATGGCCGGTATTGCCCGGTAATGCCCGGTAATGGCCGGTAATGCCCGGTAACGGCCAGTGATGAAGCGGGGGGAACTATAAAAACAATAGCTGCCTGCGCTTGTCCCGCTTGGGCTGAAGCTATTTTTTGCTCTCCATGTCCGGCAACCCCGCCGCTCACGCCCAGCCCGTTCCGGCGTCCGCCCGTCGCCTTCCGCCGGCGTCCTACAGCTCCTTACAAAGGCAACCCCTACACTGTCACCCGATGAAAAAAATCTTCGCCCGCTTCCAGCCTCTTGCCGCCGCCTTTGCTGCTGAAACCCTGCGCCGCCTGCGCAACCCCACCCGGCGTGGTGTGGCCCTGTCGGTGGCCGCCATTCCTGCCTTGCTGCTGCTGTATGCGCTGGTCCTGATTCCCTTCACGCCCAGCATCAGCGACCTGCGCAAGGCCAAGGAAGAAAAGCCCGCTCGGGTGCTGTCGATCGACGGCAAGGAGCTGGCCGTGTTCAAGCGCGCCAACCGCGACT
>NZ_JAQSDL010000008.1 GCF_029945895.1 Polaromonas sp.
AGGTCAGCGCCAGGCTGATCGGCCACAGCAGCAGCAGCGGCGTGAGCATCCAGTCCAGGATCTCCCCGAACAGGCTGCGTCGTTCCCGCTGGAAGAGTTTCAAGGGCATGGAGCTGTGTGCCCCCACGCTCCCCACTGCGAGTGGTTCGCTGCCCCCCGGGAGGGCGCGGCGCCTGCGGGCCGGCAAAGCCGGGCCCGCGGCCCCTGCTGGTAGAGGCGGGGACCAGCGACGAAGGTGCACGCAGAGAGCGAGCGTGGGGGCCCTGTTTTTCCGCCGGGCCGTCCCAAGGAAAAAGGCGCCCCCCCGGGGGGCAGGGAGCTGCACGCAGAGAGCGAGCGTGGGGGCCCTGTTTTTCCGCCGGGCCGTCCCAAGGAAAAAGGCGCCCCCTCGGGGGGCAGAGAGCTACACGCAGAGAGCGAGCGTGGGGGCCCTGTTTTTCCGCCGGGCCGTCCCAAGGAAAAAGGCGCCCCCTCGGGGGGCAGAGAGCTACACGCAGTGAGCGAGCGTGGGGGCCTCATCTCTCTAACCGGGAATCTTCTCGAGGCAGTAGCCGAGGCCGCGCACCGTGGCAATGCGCACCGGGCCCTTTTCGATCTTCTTGCGCAGCCGGTGGATGTAGACCTCGATCGCGTTGTTGCTGACTTCCTCGCCCCATTCGCACAGGCGCTCGACCAGCTGGTCCTTGCTGACCAAGCGGCCGGCGCGCTGCAGCAGTACCTCGAGCAGGCCGAGCTCGCGCGCCGACAACTCGACCATCTGGCCGTCGATGGTCGCCACGCGTCCGGCCTGGTCGTACACCAGCGGGCCGTGCTTGATGGTGCTGCTGGCGCCGCCCATGCCGCGCCGGATCAGCGCGCGCACCCGCGCTTCGAGTTCCTGCAGCGAGAAGGGCTTGGCCATGTAGTCGTCGGCGCCGTAGTCCAGGCCCTTGACACGTTCCTCGACGCTGTCGGCGGCGGTGAGGATCAGCACCGGCATGGCCGAGCCGCGTGCTCGCAGGCGCTTGAGCACTTCGAGCCCGTGCATGCGCGGCAGGCCCAGGTCCAGGATCAGGAGGTCGAATTCGGTGTTGGTCAGCAGCGCGGCATCGGCTTCGGTGCCGCTGGCCACATGGTCGGCCGCCGCGCCGGAAGCCCGCAAGGTGCGCAGCAAACCGTCAGCCAGGACCTGGTCATCTTCGGCAATCAAAATACGCATGTTTGTCTCCTGAAGGGGTCCCTGGCGCGGTCCGGCGGAACGTACAGGGCGAAACGGCTCTGGGGCTGTTTTCCAAATTCTAGGCGTTTATCCCCTGTGGTTTGCTGACTGAATGGCCTCCCGCGCTTTTCACTGCGCGCCATGCGCTATGTCAATGCCTTTCTTCTGTCTTTCCAAGGCAGCGGGAGAAGTTAAGGGCAGAGGTCTTGCCAAGCAGGGGCCGCGGGTCCGGCTTTGCCGGCCCGCAGGCGCAGCGGCCCCCTCGGGGGGCACGGAGTTACTCGCAGCGAACGACCGTGGGGGCCATTTCCTAGCCCGCATACGCCTCTAACCCAAGTGCAACAACCGTGGCAACATCGGTGCCTACCGCCTGCCTGAACTCGGCTTCAGCCTGGCTGACCGCCGTGCGGAAGGCCTGCAACCAGTGAAGGCCTGACGCGGTGAACATCACTACCCGGGCGCGCCTGTCGTGCGGGTCGGGTTCGCGCGTGACCAGGCCCCAGGCCTCGCACTGGTCCACCAGGTCGCCCATGGCCTGCTTGCTCATTCCGGCGCTGTGCGCCAGATCGGTCAGGCGCGAACCACCGACCGCCAGATGCCGCGTGATGTGGATGTGCGCCGCGCCGACCTGGGCGCGCGCAGCCAGATTCGACAGCGCCAGCGGCACGTCCACATTGCGCGCCATCAGCACCAGCACCCGCTCGTCAAAACGCCGCAGGGCGTGACCCAGCAGCCGGCCCAGGTGGGTGAGGCGCCAGTTTTCTTCGTCGGCGGGGGGGGCAAAAGGGGTGGAATCCATGTGGCCATCCTATCTGCAATTGATCAGGCAAACTGACTAAAAACAGGGTTTACTTATTTATATGGCGGCCATAAAGTACTGGTCATGCACCCAGTACTGTGATTAAAAGCAGAACTGGAAACCCCGCAAAATTTTCAAGCCCAACCGACCTCAAGGAGTTTTCCATGGACCTGCCGAACAAGACCAATCCCGCCCTGAACACCGAAAAGGCCAAGGCCCTGCAAGCTGCTCTGGCCCAGATCGAAAAACAGTTCGGCAAGGGCACCATCATGAAGCTGGGCGCCGGCGAGGTGATCGAGGACATTCAGGTGGTCTCCACCGGCTCGCTGGGCCTGGACATCGCCTTGGGCGTTGGCGGCCTGCCGCGCGGTCGGGTGGTGGAGATCTACGGCCCGGAATCGTCCGGCAAAACCACGCTGACCCTGCAGGTGATTGCCGAAATGCAAAAGCTCGGCGGCACCTGCGCTTTCGTGGATGCCGAACACGCGCTGGACATCCAGTACGCGCAGAAACTCGGCGTGAACCTGCAGGACCTCCTGATCAGCCAGCCTGACACCGGCGAGCAGGCCCTGGAAATTGTCGATTCGCTGACCCGCTCGGGTGCGGTGGACCTGATCGTCGTCGACTCGGTCGCGGCGCTCACGCCAAAGGCCGAACTCGAAGGCGAAATGGGCGACTCCCTGCCCGGCCTGCAGGCCCGGTTGATGAGCCAGGCGCTGCGCAAGCTGACCGCCCACATCAAGAAGGCCAACTGCATGGTCATCTTCATCAACCAGATCCGCATGAAGATCGGCGTGATGTTCGGCAGCCCCGAAACCACCACCGGCGGCAATGCGCTGAAGTTTTACGCCTCGGTACGCCTGGACATCCGCCGCATCGGCTCGATCAAGAAGGGTGAAGAAGTCGTTGGCAACGAAACCCGCGTCAAGGTGGTCAAGAACAAGGTGGCGTCACCGTTCAAGATGGCGGAGTTCGACATCCTCTACGGCGAAGGCATCAGCCGTCTGGGCGAGGTGCTGGACCTCGGCGTGGCCGGCCACATCGTCGAGAAAGCCGGCGCCTGGTACGCCTTCAACGGCGAGAAAATCGGCCAGGGCCGTGACAACTCGCGGGAATTCCTGAAAGAAAACCCGGAGCTGGCGATGGAAATCGAAAACAAGGTGCGCGAGTCTCTGGGTATTCCCTTGATCCAGGAGGCGGTCGGCAACAAGCCGGAAAAGGCGGAGAAGGCCGAAAAAGCAGACAAGGCCGATAAAGCACCGAAAGTCGCTGCCGTCTGAGAAGACGGGGCTGGTGTGCCGGATTTAATGCCAAATCAGGCCCCAGCCCTTGCCTGTAAAGCGCAAGCAGCTATCAAAACAGTAGTGATTGAGGGCGAAATGTGGGCATGACTCCGGACAAAACTCCTGCGGTTCCGGGCTTCGGCCTGTCCCTCAAGGGCCGGGCCTTGCGTTGTCTCGCACAGCGCGAGCATTCGCGCACCGAGCTGGAGCGCAAGCTGGCTGCCCATGCCGAGTCGCCCGAGCAGCTGGCCCGGGTGCTGGACGACCTGCAGGCCAAGGACTTCATCAGCGAGGCGCGGGTGGTGGAATCGGTCATCAACCGGCGGGCCGCGCGTTTTGGCGCCGCCCGCATACGTCATGAGTTGCAGGGCAAGGGTCTGGCGCCCGAGGCGGTGGCCGAAGCCGTGAGCAGCCTGAAAGCCAGCGAAGTCGAACGCGCCCGCGAGGTCTGGCGCAGGAAGTTCGGCGAGCCGGCGGCCGACGCCGCGGCGCGTGGCAAGCAGATGCGTTTTCTGGCGGCACGCGGCTTTGGCGCGGAGGCGATACGCCGTGTGGTGCGTGCTGAGGCCGACGAGCTGTAAGGGGCACGGGGCGGTGCGCCGCGCCGGTTATCGCGACGCCTGACCCGAGCACTTGCCGCCTCAGCGGCCAGTACCCAGCAATTTACCGTTGACGGTTTGTCCGTAGAGTGAGAACTCACTGTCGTGAAACTTTTTGCGCGTGTCACTGACATTGCCGTTAAAGCGCGGGTCTTGCGGGCGCTCATGGCTGTTCATGAAGGTGGCCACGTCCCAGGCCTCCTGGTCGCTCAGCGTGCCGCCCTGGCCTAGCGGCATATTGGCTTTAATGAAAGCGGTGGCATTGTCGACCTGGTGCATCCCGGCGCCCCAGTTGAACGACTGCGGACCCCACAGCGGTGGAAACACCTGCATCTCGCCAGAGCGCTGGCCTTGGCCATCAGCGCCGTGACACAGCGCGCACTTGGATTCATACACCGCTTGCCCACGCGAAAAATCCGGCACTTGGGGGGGCTTGACCAGTTTTTTGTAGCCGCTTCCCGGCAGCTTGGCACCCACCGGTGCCCCCGTAGCCATCCAGTAGGAATAAGCCTCCAGCGCCACCAGCACGTCGCTGCCCTCAGGCGGCGCCTTGCCGTTCATGCTGTAGATGAAGCAGCCGCGCAACCGCTCGGCAAAGCTGTCCACGTGCCTGGTCTTGGCCCGATAGGCCGGGTAGAGCGGATAAGCCCCCCACATGGGCGCCGAGCCAGCCAGTCGCCCTGCATCAAGGTGGCAATTGACGCAGTTCAGTGAATTGCCGACGAATGCCTTGGCGTTGAGGCCGGTCCGCAAAAAGATCTGCTCTCCGGCACGAATCACTGCGCCCATTTCGGTGTCTGGAATTTTGCGGGCATCGGGTGGTGCAAAGCGCGGTGGTGCAGCAACGACTGTGTCTGCTGCAGCGGACGGTGCGCTGGCCCCAGGAGCGGCAGCAACGGCCGGCTGAGTGGCTGCTGTGCTGGGCGGAGGGGCCGCCCTCGCCGCCAGTTTGGGCAAGTTTCGACCGGCGACGTTAACGCCTATCGCAATGACCACCAACGTGCCCAGCATGGATGCGACAAAGACGAACAGGCCAAGCATCGCAACCGACATGGGCGCCTTGGGCACTGGAATTGACCGGGTGGATGGTGCGGAGGTTTCCGGTTCCATCATTTGGCTCCTTTAGGAAGGGGCGGCTGCGTTGCGGCTGCCGCCGCAGGCTTGGCATGGAGTTGCGTGTAATACGCAGACAGTGCCTGCACGTCCTCCTTGCTGAGCTTGCTTGCGATGTCGCGCATCACCCCCAGTGGCCCGGGCGGACGGGTGCCGTCTTTCCAGGCCTGGATCTGCGCCTGAAGGTAGTCCGCCGGCAGGAGGGCAATCGGTGGAAACTGGTTGCCCACGCCTTCACCTGCGATGCCGTGGCACTGCGCACAGGCCGGCAGCTGATCGGCCCAGCGCCCGCGCTGGGCAAGCCAGCCCCCAGCGTCGCTCGTGGCTGGCGATGGCCCGGCGATCGGCTGCACACGCGCCGGCAAGCCGCTGAAATAGGCTGCCGTGCTGGCGCGCTCCTCGGTTGACAGCGCTTTTGCAATTGGCTCCATCACGGCATTTTTCCGGCGGCCATCGGCAAAGGCGTCGAGTTGTGCCATCAGGTACCCGTAACCGGTGCCGGCCAAGGGCGGGAAGGCGGCCATGCCCTCGCCCTGTGCGCCATGGCAACTGACGCAAGCAGTCACCGACGGTGGCTTGCCCACACGCGCAAGCTGCTCACCCGCCTTGGCGAGACCACGCGTCGCCGCTACAGGCACCGGACTTTTTGCGGTGGTGGTGGGTTGGATGGCGTTGGCGGCCGGGCAGCCGAGCGCCAGCAGCAGTGCCACAGGCACCCAGTGCCGCCCAAGCGCGGTGCGCAACATAGGCCGGAAAAACAAGAGGGGAGTCATGGCCTTGTGGGGAGAGACAATTCAAAGGATCTTGCCCGCTGTCGGTTCAGTTGATGGCGTCAAGCATAGGCTTGGCCTGGCGGCGTCCTTGTCGGACAAGCGCTCGTCTGCAAAGGAGGGTTGACACTGCCGGATTGCCCACCGTGGACGCAAACGATCAACTATTCAGGCTATCAAGACCCCCCGTGCCAATGGATAAGCGCGGGCAGCTGCTCAAGCATCCATGGTGGCCACCAGCGGGGCCACGACCTCAAAGCCCCAGCATCAACTCAAGGTTTTGCACCGCGGCACCCGACGCGCCCTTGCCGAGGTTGTCCAGCCTGGCGATCAGCACCGCGTGGCGGAACTCCTCGTTGCCGAACACCCGCAACTCCATCTTGTTGGTATCGTTCAGCGCGAGCGCGTCTATCGAGGTGCTGTCACCCACCGGCTCGACCGTGACCCATTGGCTGCCCGCGTAGTGGCGCGCCAGCGCGTCCTGGAGTTGCGCCGCCGTCGGCTGGCCCGGCAGCAGGTCCAGGTGCAGCGGCAGCTGCACCAGCATGCCCTGCTTGAAGTTGCCGACCGAAGGCGTGAACACTGGGCGGCGTGTCAAGCCGGTGTATTTCATGATTTCCGGCAGGTGTTTGTGTTTGAGGTTCAGGCCGTAGATCTGGTACGGCGGCGCCTTGCTGGCTTCGTAGTCTTCAATCATGGTGCGGCCACCGCCCGAATAGCCGCTGACTGCGGGCAGTGCCAATGGGTAGTCCCGGGGCAGCAGACCGGCATCGACCAGCGGGCGGATCAGGGCGATGGCGCCGGTCGAATAACAGCCGGGGTTGGCCACGCGATCGGCATTGGCGACGGCTTCGCGCTGGCCGGCGGCGAGTTCCGGAAAACCAAAGACCCAGCCCGGCGCAGTGCGGTGCGCCGTCGAGGCGTCGATGATCTTCGGGCCTTTTTTTCCGCTGCTGCGCGCCAGGTCATCGATCATGGCCACCGATTCACGTGCGGCGTCATCGTGCAGGCACAACACCACCAGGTCGACCGTGCCCATCAGCGCGCGCTTGGCGGCAGCGTCCTTGCGCAGCTCGGGCGCAATGCTGACCAGCTCGATGGCAGGCATGGCTTGCAGGCGTTCCCGGATCTGCAAGCCCGTGGTTCCTGCTTCGCCGTCGATAAATACCTTGGCCATGTGGCTTGTTCCTGTGGAAAGTGCTGATAGGGCGTGTAAGCGGCGCACAAGAATTGTGCATCGCAACATGATACAGTTCTGCGCTGCTGCGTGCAGTGACCGATGGCGTTACATTTTGGTGAATTCTGCGGAAATGTGGCAGATTGACATCACTTCGGTGAACGCCCCTTTTTACCGACTCCTGGAAGTAATTTCATGAAAATTCACGAGTACCAAGGCAAGGAAATCTTGCGCAACTTTGGTGTCCCCACTCCACGCGGTATTCCTGCGTTCACGGTGCAAGAGGCAGTCGAAGCCGCCCAAAAACTGGGCGGACCCGTCTGGGTGGTGAAAGCCCAGATCCACGCCGGCGGACGCGGCAAGGGCGGCGGCGTCAAGCTGGCGCGCAGCATCGAAGACGTGAAAAAGCTCGCCGGCGAGATTCTCGGCATGCAGCTGATCACGCACCAGACTGGCCCGGAAGGTCAGAAGGTCCGCCGCCTGTACATCGAAGACGGCGCCGACATCCAGAAGGAATACTACGTCTCCATCGTGACCGACCGTGCCACCCAGAAGGTGGCCTTCATCGCGTCGAGCGAAGGCGGCATGGACATCGAGGAAGTGGCGCATTCCACCCCGGAAAAGATCATCACCGAATTCATCGACCCGCTCACCGGGCTGAGCGACGCGCAGGCCACGAAGATCGCCAATGGCATCGGGCTGCCGGCAGAGTCCACCGCGCAGGCCGTGGACGTGTTCCAGAAGCTCTTCAAGTGCTACATGGACACCGACGCATCGCTGGTGGAAATCAATCCCCTGAACCGCGACAGCAAAAACAAGCTCATTGCCCTGGACGCCAAGTTCAACTTTGACCCGAACGCACTGTTTCGCCACCCCGAAATCGTGGCCCTGCGCGATCTGGACGAAGAAGACCCGGCCGAAGTCGAGGCGTCCAAGTTCGACCTCGCCTACATCTCCCTGGACGGCAACATCGGCTGCCTGGTCAACGGCGCCGGTCTGGCCATGGCGACCATGGACACCATCAAGCTGTTCGGCGGCGAGCCGGCCAACTTCCTGGACGTCGGCGGCGGCGCCACGGCCGAAAAAGTCACCGAAGCCTTCAAGATCATGCTGAAGAACCCCGATGTCAAAGGCATCCTGGTCAACATCTTCGGCGGCATCATGAAGTGCGACACGATTGCCGACGGTGTGATCACCGCCTGCAAGGTCGTGAACCTCTCGGTTCCGCTGGTGGTGCGCATGAAGGGCACCAACGAAGACCTGGGCAAGAAAATGCTGGCGGACTCCGGTCTGCCCATCATTGCCGCAGACACCATGGCTGAAGCTGCGACCAAAATCGTGGCCGCCGTCAAGTAAGCCAGGAGAACCAACATGTCGATCTACATCAACAAAAACACCAAAGTCATCACGCAGGGCATCACCGGCAAGACCGGTCAGTTTCACACGCGCATGTGCCGGGACTATGCCAATGGCAAAGAGTGCTTTGTCGCTGGCGTGAACCCGAAGAAAGCCGGCGAAGACTTTGAAGGCATCCCGATTTTTGCCAATGTGACCGAGGCCGCCAAGGCCACCGGCGCCACGGTGTCGGTGATTTATGTGCCGCCAGCCGGCGCTGCGGCAGCGATCTGGGAAGCGGTTGAAGCCAACCTGGATCTCGCGATCTGCATCACCGAAGGCATCCCGGTGCGCGACATGCTGGAAGTGCGCAACCGCATGAAGGCCAAGGAAGCGGCCGGCGGCAAGAAAACCCTGCTGCTGGGCCCCAACTGCCCCGGCCTGATCACGCCCGACGAAATCAAGATCGGCATCATGCCCGGCCACATTCACCGCAAGGGCCGCATTGGGGTGGTCAGCCGCTCCGGCACGCTGACGTATGAAGCCGTGGCGCAGCTGACCGAAATCGGCCTGGGCCAGTCCAGCGCCGTCGGCATTGGCGGCGACCCGATCAATGGCCTGAAACACATCGACGTGATGCGCGCCTTCAACGACGACCCGGACACCGATGCCGTCATCATGATCGGCGAAATCGGCGGGCCGGACGAGGCTGAAGCGGCCATCTGGTGCAAGGCCAACATGAAAAAACCCATCGTCGGCTTCATCGCCGGCGTGACCGCGCCTGCCGGCAAGCGCATGGGCCATGCCGGGGCCCTGATCTCGGGCGGCGCCGACACGGCGGATGCCAAACTGGCGATCATGGAAGAGTGCGGCTTCACTGTGACGCGTAACCCTTCAGAAATGGCCAAATTGCTCAAGGCTTTACTGTAAGACCCTGACGCCGGCCAATGTCGTAAGCATTATTACGAACGGGGCCAAGGCCCCCATTCGGGCTAAACTCTAAACAACAAAAAAGCGCTCTCATCGGCGCTTTTTTTAATACATAACAACAGGAGCTAGTCATGATTTTCGGAATGGACCTGACGTCCCCCATTTTCTGGAGTGCTTTCGGCTCCATCCTGCTGGCGAACATTGTCCTGTCCGGCGACAACGCCGTGGTGATTGCCATGGCAGCCAGAACGCTGCAGCCCGCGCAGCGGAACAAGGCCATTTTCTGGGGCAGCGCTGCCGCCATCGTGATGCGGATCATCCTGACCATCGTCGCGATCCAGCTCCTCACACTGCCGTACCTGAAGATCATTGGCGCAATCCTGCTGGTATATATCGGCGTGGACCTGCTCAACGGAGACGATGAGGGCGAGGGCGAGGGCAAGGAAATCAGTGGCATGGCCTCGGCCATTCGCACCATTCTGATCGCCGATCTGGTGATGAGTCTCGACAACGTGCTGGCCGTTGCAGCGGCGGCCAAAGGAAATTTGCCCTTGCTCGTCATGGGTCTGTTGGTGAGCATTCCATTGATCATTTTTGGTGCCACCTTGCTGACCAAGGTCATGGAGCGTTTTCCCATCATCATCACGATTGGTGCTGCCCTGCTGGGTTTTCTGGCAGGCGAAATGCTGCTGACGGACCCCGCCGTCGTCACCCGCTTCGGGGCTATCGGCGAGCAGATCGTGACCATCGGCGGAATTGTCGGAGCCGCGCTGGTGGTGGCTTTGGGTACGTATATGCAAAAGCGACGTGCACGGGACTCTGGAGCGCAGGCCTGAACCGTCCCCTTGCCCGTCTCCATCCCCTAGGTGCCAGCACCGCAGCTGCGTTCCAGCGGCACCAATTTGCAACACAAGCCTTTGGCGGTGTGCAAAAGTCCCTTGTCCGGGTTCTTGGCGTCTGTTAATGTCCGAAGGTGGCGAATTTGTAACCGGCTTGTAACGCTGGCCGGGTGACAGGTGCGCAGAAAAGAGGCCGGCGCGGCTGGCGCTCGGTCTGGCGAACCAGGACAAAAGGCGGGACGGACGTGGCCACATCATCAAACAAGCGCAGGCAATTCTGGCAAGCCGACTGGTTTGTGGGTGTGCTTGTGGTACTTGCCGTACTTGCTCTGCACAGTGCGACCGACTTTTTTGCCACGCTCGAGCGCCGGTATTACGACTTTGCCAGTACCAGCACGTCGCGCCAGCCCTCCGACCGCATTGCCATCATCGCGATCGACGACCAGAGCATCGCCAACATTGGCCGCTGGCCGTGGCCGCGCGATGTGCATGCCCAGTTGATTGACCAGCTGGCTGCGGCGAAAGTCAAAACCATTGCGCATACCGCCTTCTTTTTTGAGCCACAGACCGACCGCGGGCTGGTGTTCATCCGCAAGATGAAGGAAGCGCTGGGATCGGCTGCCCTTCCAGTCGATCCCGCTGCTCCCCAGGACAGCCTCAACGCGCAGCTGGGCAAGGTGATTGCCGAAGCGGAGGTTGCATTGGACACGGACGCCAAGCTGGCCGCGAGCATGGCCAAAGCCGGCAATGTGCTGGTGCCCTCGGTTTTTGTGCTGGGTGAGCCACAGGGCAAGCCCGACCCTCTGCCCGCCTATGCCCTCAAAAGTGCGGTGGCGGAGCCGGGCGGGTTCTCGCTGCCTGCCCTTCGGGGCCAGCAGCCCATAGAGATCATCGGCAGCAGTGCGGCGGGCATCGCGCATTTGAACCAGCTGCCTGACGTGGACGGCGCGGTCCGGCAGGAGCCGCTGCTGATCAACTATGACGGCCAGGCGATTCCGTCCATGGGATTGCTCGCCGCAGTCAAGAGCCTGAACCTCGCCGCGACCGATATCAAGCTTAATGCCGGGGAATCAGTACAGATCGGCAAGTTGCGCATAGGCACCGATGAGGCGGCCCTGATGTTGCCTCAGTTCTACAAGGGCCGCGACGGCCGGCCGGCTTTCGCCGTGGACTCTTTCTATGACGTGTTGTCCGGCAAGATTCCAGCGGGAAAATACACCGACAAGATTGTGATTATTGGTGCCACTGCCGCCGGCGTCGGCACCCAATTTCCTACACCGGCCGGGCCCGGACTGTCCCCGGCGGAGACTATTGCCCACATCACTTCCAGCATCCTCAGTGAACACTTTCTTGTCCAGCCAGCCTGGGGTGTCTGGGCCACGCTGGGTGTCCTGCTGGTTGTGGCCGCTTACCTGATTGCTGGTCTACCGCGGCTGTCTGCGGGCAAGGCCGCCGTCATTACGCTGCTGCTGTTTGTCATGCTGCTGGTGATCGAGTTCGGTCTGCTGTCGGCAGCCGCGACCTGGCTCAAGCTGGTATTTCCGGCCGCGCTGCTGGTGATCGGCCACCTGGCGTTGACCACCAAGCGTTTCCTGATGACCGAGGCCGGCAAGCTCAAGTCCGACGAAGAGTCAGCCGAAACCAACCGCATGATGGGCCTGGCCCTGCAGGGGCAGGGGCAACTCGACATGGCTTTCGACCGGTTTCGCCGCGTTCCTTTCACCGACGCGCTGATGGACAACATGAACAATCTGGCGCTTGATTTTGAGCGCAAGCGGCAATTCAACAAGGCCCAGGCGGTGTACGAATACATGGCCAGCTACAACAAGAATCACAAGGACCTGCAGTCCAGACTCAATCGCGCGAAGAACCTCTCGGAAACCGTCATTCTGGGTGGTGGTGGAGCGCACCCCGGCGGAACCATGCTTCTCGACGGCGGTGGTGTCGAAAAGCCCATGCTGGGCCGCTACCAGGTTGAAAAAGAACTGGGCAAAGGGGCCATGGGAGTGGTGTATCTGGGCAAGGACCCCAAGATCGGGCGTGTGGTGGCGATCAAGACCATGGCCCTGAGCCAGGAGTTTGAGGGTGACGAGTTGACGGATGCCCGAGAGCGCTTTTTCCGCGAGGCCGAAACAGCAGGCCGCCTGCAACATCAGAACATCGTGACCATTTTTGATGCCGGCGAAGAGCATGACCTGGCCTACATCGCGATGGAATTCCTCAAAGGCAAGGACTTGCTGGATGTCACCAAGGACGGGCAGTTGCTGCCAGTTTCCAAAGTGCTTTCAATTGTGGCGCGGGTTGCAGAGGCGTTGGCTTATGCGCACAAACAGAACGTGGTGCACCGCGACATCAAGCCGGCCAACATCATGTACGACCCCGACAGCGATACCGTCAAGGTGACCGACTTTGGCATTGCGCGCATCACCGACTCGAGCAAAACCAAGACCGGTCTGGTACTCGGTACCCCGAGTTTCATGTCGCCCGAGCAGATCGCGGGCAAGAAGGTTGATGGCCGTTCAGACCTCTATTCCCTGGGGGTGATGCTGTTCCAGATGCTGGCGGGCGTCTTGCCTTTCCGCGGAGACTCCATGGCCGAGTTGATGTACAAGATCGCCAATGAACCGGCACCGGACATTCGCGTGATCCGCCAGGAGTTGTCGGCACGCCTGGCGGATATTGTGGCGCTGTCGCTGAGCAAAAAGCCTGAAATGCGGTATCAGGACGGCGACCAGTTTGCTGCCGATCTGCGTGCCGCCATTGTCGAGCTGTCGACCGTACCCACAGGCCTTCCGGTTCCCGCCGGTGCCATCACCCCAAGTCCCGAGGGCGGTGAAAAGACAGCGGTGTTCGCGGCGGGCGACAATCCTGCTTTTGCCCGCACCATTGCGGCCCCCTCCTTGCCGGATCCTTCGGCCGGCGTTGATGCTACAGATTTGAAGCCATAACAAAAACACGATGATTTACGAGATTTGCACCCAGACAGACCCCGGTTTAACCCGGGACAACAACGAAGACTCCGTCACGTTTGATGCCCCGACCCGCCTTTGCATACTGGCTGACGGCATGGGTGGTTACAACGCCGGGGAAATCGCCAGCGGCATGGCGACGGCCTTTATCAGATCGGAATTGGGGCGTTGGCTGGCGCAGGCTGGTAAGCATGCCAACGGCAAGGAGGTGCGCCGGGCGATGGAGATCTGTGTAGAAAACGCCAATCATTCGATTTTTAACGCGGCCAACTCCAATCCGCAATACTCTGGCATGGGCACCACGCTGGTGGTCGGTGTGTTCCAGAACACCCGTCTGATGCTCGGCCATATAGGAGATTCGCGCTGTTACCGCTTGCGAGGTGGCCAGTTGGAACAGATCACCAAGGACCATTCCCTGCTGCAGGAGCAGATTGACGCGGGGCTGATTACGCCGGAGCAGGCGCTGACTTCGGTGAACAAGAATCTGGTGACGCGGGCTTTGGGTGTGGAAGACGCGGTGTTGCTGGAAGTCAACGAACATCGCGTGGAGCTGGGTGATATTTACCTCATGTGCTCTGATGGCCTGTCCGACATGATCAGTGATGAGGCGATTGCGGCTATTCTATCGGGATCGAAGTCGCTGGAGCAGGGGGCTAGGCAGCTTGTTGCTGCAGCCAACGACAGCGGCGGCCGGGATAATATTTCGGTATTGCTGGCACAAGCCAAAGAAGCTTCGGTCAAACGTGGCCTGTTGTCCAGAATGCTGGGGAAATAGTCCGCTTGAGTGACATACTAAAAATAGACAGGAGTCGGCCATGCCGAAAATGATCGTCTCTATTGACGGCGTTGTGATCAAAGAGGTTCAGTTGACCAAGGACCGTACGTCCCTCGGGCGCCGTCCTTACAACGATATCGTCATTGACAACCTCGCCGTCAGTGGGGAGCATGCCGTTTTGCAGATGTCCGGCAACGAGGTTTTTGTTGAAGACCTGAACAGCACCAATGGCACGTATCTCAACGGCAAGGCTGTCAAGAAGCAGCAGCTCAACAACGGTGACACCGTCGAAATCGGCAAATACAAGATCAAGTACGTCAACGAAGCCGCGAGTCCGGGTTTCGAGAAAACGATGATCATCAAGGCCGGCTCGGCCGGGCTGGTCGCACCTGCAGGGGCGGCCGCTGCCCCTGCGGCGGCGCCCGTCGACGGGGTGGGCGCCACTGCGGCGATCAAGGTCATGTCCGGGGCAGCCGCGGGCCGGGAAGTTGCCCTGGTCAAGGTGGTCACCACGATCGGCAAGCCCGGGGTGGCAGTTGCGGCCATTACCAAGCGACCGCAGGGCTTTGTCGTGGCCCATGTGGAGGGAGACAACAAACCAACGCTGAACGGAACGTACATTGGGGTTGAGCCTGTTCCTCTGAAAAACGGCGATGTACTCGAGTTGGCGGGCACGCAAATGCAATTCGTCCAGCGCTGACCAGGCCGTCTCCCCGCTTTCGGCAGGAAAACCAGTTCAGATCCCGGCTCTTCACGAAGCCTTATGCGACTTTTTTCCCGGCATTGGCCTCGCATTGCCGTTACGCTGATTCCGCTTGTTTTTGCATTGCTCCATGCCAGCGGTGCGCTGCGCCTCGATGTTCTGCAGCGGCTCGACGACATCCTTTATGACGCCCGGCTTCGGGCCACCATGCCCCGGACGCTGGACGAACGCATTGTCATCGTGGACATCGATGAAAAGAGCCTGGCGGAAGCCGGTCGCTGGCCGTGGGGGCGCAACAAGCTGGCCGCACTCGTAGACGAGTTGCTGGGCCGGCAGCAGGCTGCGCTGCTGGGATTCGACGTGGTTTTTGCGGAGGCCGACGACAGTTCCGGCCTGAAAAGGCTGCAGCAACTGGCCCGGGACGAATTGAAGGACCAGCCCGCCTTTGCCGACAAGCTTGGTCAGATCCAGGCCAGCCTTGATTACGATGCTCTGTTCGCAAAATCGTTGGCGAACAAACCAGTCGTGCTGGGGTATTACTTCACCAGCGACCGGGATGGTCGTATCAACGGTGTTTTGCCCGCTCCCGTCATGGGACGGGAGGCGCTCAAGGGGCGACCCATCCGGTTTACCAGCTGGAACGGTTTCGGCGCCAACATCGATACCATCGCCAAGGCGGCGCCGCTGGCAGGATTTTTCAACTCCATCACGGATGGAGACGGGGTCGTTCGATCGATTCCCCTGCTGGCTGAATACAAAGGCGAGTACTACGAGTCGCTGTCCCTGGCGATGTTTCGCATGCTGGTGGGTCAACCCGGTGTCGAGCCGGGATTTCCGCAGGAAAAATTCCTGACTCGCAATTACCAGGGACTGGAAAGCATTTTGCTCAAGCAGGGCAGTAAAACGCTGGCCATTCCGGTGGATGACCGGGTGGCCACGCTGGTGCCGTTTCGCGGGCCCGGTGGCGCCAGTGGCGGGTCCTACCGGTATGTCTCCGCGTCCGATGTGCTGGCCGGAAAAATGCCACCAGGACAGCTGAAAGACAAGATAGTCCTGCTCGGCACCACGGCGCCTGGCTTGTTGGACCTGAGGGTCACGCCAGTCGGGGAAACCTACCCCGGCGTCGAAACCCATGCCAATGTGATTTCGGGGTTTCTCGATGGTAAGGTGTTTGTCAAACCGGACTATGCCGTTGGTTTCGAGGTGGTGATGCTTGTCCTGTCGGGGCTGACGCTGGCATTGACCTTGCCGCTGCTGTCGGCGCCGCGGGCGGTGGCGACCAGTGCCGCGGTGACGGCTGCCCTGATTGGGGTGAATTTCTGGCTTTATTCGGCCTATGGCCTGGTGTTGCCTCTGGCTACTGCGCTTGTCATGGCACTCACGGCGTTCGCCCTGAACATGAGTTATGGCTATTTTGTGGAAAGTCGCTCCAAGCGGGAACTGGCCAACCTGTTTGGCACCTATGTTCCCCCCGAGCTGGTCGATGAAATGGTCAAGGACCCCGACAGCTACAGCATGAAAGCATCAGCCAAGGAGCTTACGGTGATGTTCTGCGACATGCGCGGTTTCACCCGAATGTCCGAAACCATGGAGCCGACACAGTTGCAAGCCCTTCTCAACGGCGTCTTCAGCCGGCTCACGGCCTTGATCCGCACCAACCGCGGCACCATCGACAAGTACATGGGTGACTGCGTGATGGCATTCTGGGGTGCGCCCGTCGAAACACCTGAGCACGCCGCTCTCGGGGTCAGGACCTCGCTGGAGATGGTGCAGGCCGTGCGCCAGCTCAACGAGGAGCATCGCAGCCTGGGTTTGCCGGAAATTGGCATAGGCATCGGGCTGAACACCGGCAGCATGTGTGTGGGCGACATGGGCTCGGATATCCGTCGCAGTTATACGGTCATTGGCGACGCGGTCAACTTGGGGTCCCGCCTGGAGGGGCTTTGCAAAATCTATGGCGTCGATACAGTGGTCAGTGCGTCCACCCGCGAACTGGCCCCTGGTTTCGCCTGGCAGGAACTCGACAAGGTCCGGGTCAAGGGCAAGGACCAGGCGGTGGCCATTTTCTGCCCGGTGGCGCTTCCCGGCCAGCTCGACAAGCAGTTGGGCAGCGAACTCCGGGAGTGGACGTTGGCGCTCAGGGCCTACCGGGATCAGGCCTGGGACGACTGCGATGTGCATCTGCTCAACTTACAGCGCATGAATGGGCAAAAGTACCTTTACCGCCTGTATGCAGAGCGTGTAGCCTCCATGAGGCTGTTGCCGTTTGATCCCGATTGGGATGGGGCAACCAACTTCGAAACCAAATGACAGAGCCTGCCGGAACCTCAAGGTAGAAAAGACCATGAAAGTACGCGTACTGGGCTGCTCGGGAGCCATTGCCAAAGGCTGCCGCACCACGTCGTTCCTGCTGGATCACGACGTTCTGGTCGACGCCGGGACGGGCGTTGGCGATCTCACGCTGGACGAGATGCGCGGCATTGACCACGTACTGCTGACACATTCCCACCTGGATCACGTAGCGGCCCTGCCGCTGATGGTGGACGCGATTGCGGCCAAACGCACAACCCCGATACAGATTCATGCACTGCAGGGCACGATTGACGCGCTGAAAGCCCATATTTTCAACAACACCATCTGGCCTGATTTCTCGCGAATTCCCACACCGGAAGCACCCTTTGTCAGCTTTCACCCTCTGGCCGTGGGCCAGACCCTGCTGCTGGCGGGAAAATATGTTGAAGTGCTGCCAGCTGTTCATACCGTGCCAGCAGTCGGTTATGCGGTGGCCACTGGCTCCGGGTGCTGGGTGTTCACCGGCGACACCGAGCGCAATCCCGCTTTGTGGGCCCGCGTCAACCAGCTTAACGTCGCGATGCTGGTGATCGAGACGGCTTTCAGCAACCGCGAACGCGACCTCGCACGGCGCAGTCTGCATCTGTCGCCCCATGCGCTGGCCAGCGAGCTGGACTGCATCGAAAAAGGCAGGAACTATCCGATTTACATTACCCATACCAAGCCGGCAGAGACCGACTTGATCATGGCCGAGATCCAGCGCTTTGACCAGACGGCGCCGTTTGGACCCAACGTTACCCACGACATACGCTGGTTGCGCGCAGGTCAGGAGTTCGAGTTATGAATGCAGTTGTACAGCGGGACCACGAGGGCGAGTTTTTTGACTCGCAGATGCTTCCACCGCAGGAGCGGGGCGTTACTTTTGAAGCACTTTATTTTCGCCAGCTCCAACTGGTCACCAACCGCATTCATGAAACCGAGAACATTGATCAGATCATGCTGGAGGCCAGCCAGGATATCTGCAAGCTCTTCAATGCCGATCGCCTGACGCTTTACGCCGTCAGTGAAGACCGCTCGTCCATCATTTCCAAGGTCAAGACGGGGCTTAACACCAGCCGCGATCTGAAGCTGCCCATCAGCGCGCAAAGCATAGCTGGCTACGTGGCGATGGCTAAGACCATGGTGAATATCGCCGATGTGTATGACGACGAGGCGCTCAAGAAAATTCACCCCAGCCTCAGCTTTCTTCAGGAAGTGGACAAACGTTCCGGCTACCGCACCAAGCAAATGCTGGTTGCGCCGGTCATGGATGGCAGCACGCTTTATGGCGTCCTGCAGGTGATCAACAATCGCAGCGACCAGCCTTTTGGAAAGCTGGAAGAGGACGGCGCGCAGCAGCTGTGCCAGACGCTGGGCATTGCGCTTCGCCAGCGCATGCAGAGGGCCGAAGATGGTCAAAGGCGCAGGGCGACCAAGTACGACGGCCTGGTCGCTGAAGGAGTTTTGAGCCAGGACGAGTTGCTCCACTGCATCCAGAAGGCGCGCGACGAGATTCAGTCGGTCGAACATCTGCTGATGGCTGATTACCGCATTCGTCCCGCTCAGATTGGCGCTTCGCTGAGCAAGTTCTTTGGGGTTCCCTACGAAGCCTATAACGCCGGCCGCATACGTTCGGAAATGCTGCACGGCCTGCTCAAGCGGCACTTTGTCGAGCAGCAGGGATGGATGCCGTTGGAGGAGACGCCGGACGGACTGGTCATCATGTGTGTTGATCCGGAGGCGGTGCGGGGGGCCCGGGTGGTCCCGCAAGTGTTTCCGAAAATTGGCAAGTTCGCCTATTGCGTGACCACCCAGACCGAGTTTGATGAAACTCTGAGCCAGCTTTTCGGTGCAGGTAACGAGGGTGGCTCGATTGACCAGCTTCTGGCCGACATGGACTCGCCGCTCGAAAACGATGCCAACGACGATTCGGCGCTGGAGTCTGCCGCTGCAGACAATGAGCTGGTCAAGTTTGTCAACAAGGTCATCATTGACGCCTACAAGCAGAAGGCTTCCGACATCCACATCGAGCCCATGCCGGGAAAGGCCAAGACCGGCATCCGTTTTCGCATCGACGGGAGCTTGCTGCCCTACATCGAGGTGCCGGCCCAGTTTCGCCAGGCCATGGTCACGCGGCTCAAGATCATGTGTGATCTGGATATTTCCGAAAAGCGCAAGCCGCAGGACGGGAAAATCAAGTTCAAGAAATATGGACCGCTCGACATCGAGCTGCGCGTGGCCACCATCCCGTCTGCGGGCGGGGTCGAAGATGTCGTCATGCGGATTCTGGCAGCCGGCGAGCCCATTCCGCTTGAAAAGCTGGGGCTGACGGATCACAACAGGGAGCGGCTTGAGAAAACGGTCTCCAAACCCTACGGCCTTTTTTATGTGTGTGGCCCGACTGGTTCCGGCAAAACGACCACGCTGCATTCCATCCTGAAATTCCTGAATACGCCAGACACCAAGATCTGGACGGCCGAAGACCCCGTCGAGATCACGCAGAAGGGCTTGCGCCAGGTCCAGATCAACAAGAAGGCAGGCATCGACTTTGCCCTGGTGATGCGTGCTTTCCTGCGGGCCGATCCGGACATCATCATGGTCGGCGAGTCGCGCGACAAGGAAACAGTCTCGATGGGTGTGGAGGCCTCACTGACGGGTCACATGGTGTTTTCGACGCTGCATACCAATTCGGCACCAGAATCCATCACACGGCTGCTGGACATGGGCATGGATCCTTTCAATTTTGCTGATGCCCTGCTCGGCATCCTGGCGCAGCGGCTTGCCAAAAAACTATGCGATTGCAAGCAGGCCTATCAGCCGGGCGCGCAGGAAATCAAGGACTTCATCAAAGAGTATTCCGAAGAACTTCGAAATACGGATGCCTGGAAGATGGATCCGGGCGGCGAGGCACAGGCCTTACTTGACGATTGGATGGAGCGCTATGGCAAGGAAGGCCAGCTCACGATGTATCGAGCGGTAGGGTGTGATAAATGTAACCAGACCGGATACAAGGGCCGCATTGGCTTGCATGAATTGATGATCGCCGATGATGCGGCTAAAAAACTGATTCAGGAACGCGCTCGCGTGGCAGAGCTGTTTTCAGCGGCCGTCAACAGCGGCATGCGCACACTCAAGATGGATGGGATGGAAAAAGTATTGATGGGATTGACCGACCTGAAACAGGTTCGGTCTGTCTGCATCAAGTGACAAATTTGTTGGAAGAACCCTGATGACTGACGAAAAGAGTAACTTCTGTTGTTGGAAGATGGGGCAAAGCGGCTGGTTTAGGCTCGTTTCGACTTGGCACGGTATCTGCTGAATGGTTCCGCTAGTTTCTCAACCAAGGAGTTTTTATGAAGCGTTCCATGCAAAAGGGTTTTACCCTGATCGAGTTGATGATCGTTGTCGCGATTATTGGTATTTTGGCTGCGGTGGCTTTGCCTGCATATCAGGACTATACGGTCCGTGCAAAGATGTCCGAGGTTATTTTGGCTGCATCGGCCTGCCGAACCAGTGTGACGGAGACGCGCCAGACAAACAATGCGGCGTCCATGCCAACCGCTGGTAACTGGGGCTGTGAATCTTCAACATCCACGAGCAAATATGTTAGTTCGGTTCAGACTGATAATTTTGGCGCGATTAACGTCCTAGTTAACACTGCCAATCTCTCGCAAGTTACGGGTTCTGTTTACCTAATTCCAACGCTGTCCGGCGGTACTACTGGTAACATTACTGGCTGGGAATGCGGACCAAGCGTTGTAGGGATTGGGAAGTACCTTCCTGGTTCATGCCGCAGTGCTATCGCAACTGCTTACACCGTTGCAGGTTCTTGGGATGCAAATTAATATTCCTTTCGTCAGCGTCGTCTAATGACTTGATGTTCGCTGACGTTCTGTGAATGTAAAAAATACGCCCTGAGGGGCGTATTTTTTTCTATGCAAAAAATCGCATTGCTTTTTCTTTTCCTAAGCTGGTTTGAGCCGCTGCATTTTCCCCCTTGGGTTAGTTGGCATAACGAGATATGGTCCATCTTCGCCGTTTTGTTGCTGGCTTGGGGCGGGTTGTTTAGGCTTGTCAAAAGGAACGATCTGGACGCGCTGCTTTTGCCAACCTCCATACTTCCTTTTATTGCCCTTGGGGCAATCGCTGCGATACAGGTTGCTTTTGATGTGATCACTTTTGCGGGGGATGCCTTGGTGATCGGGTTTTACATGGTCCTGTGTGTCATCTGCATGGGCATGGGTTTTGCGTCCAGCAGAAGTACGGCTACTATGCGGACGACGGGCTCTGGAATACCCATCAGTGGTCAGGATGAATCCGCGCTGACGCTGTTGGCGTTTACATTGTTGGTTGGTGCATTCGGCTCGGCGGCGCTGGCTTTTTTCCAGGTGTTCGAGTTGTGGGAAGGCGCCGGTTGGATATCCCGTATGCCGGAGTTGCGTCGACCCGGTGGAAATTTGGGGCAACCCAACCATTTGGCGACCTTGCTCATCATGGGCGTAGCGAGTTTGTTGTTTCTGCATGAATTGAGCAAACTAAGAGCCCTGCCTTCCGCCCTGATTCTGCTGACTTTATGTGTTGCCCTGGCTGCAACCGAGTCTCGTACCGGCGTCTTAAGCTTCCTGCTGTTGTCGCTCTGGTGGTTTGTCAAGCGCAAACCAGCTGGGTTCAGCTTGTCCCCTTGGCTAGTGATGCTTACCAGCCTTGGATTTATCGCACTCTTTTTGACTTGGCCGTCGATTTATGAGTTCATTCTGCAAATGTCGGGCGGTGGCGCAGAAGTCAATACCCGTTTGGGTGGGCGTTGGGTGGTATGGCCACAGTTGCTGGAAGCAGTGAAGCTGCGTCCATGGAGCGGGTGGGGCCTTGGGCAGGTTGCTGCCGCCCACAATGCGGTGGTCCATGCATATACGACGAGTGAACCCTTCTCCTACAGCCATAACATTTTGCTGGATTCGGCGTTGGGTGTCGGAGTACCGCTCACCGCGCTATTGACTTTGGCAATCGGCGTCTGGTTGTGGCGCCGCGCGCGGGCCATTGCGGGGCTGTTGCCTTGGTACTGTCTGGCGTTGACCCTCCCGGTTGCAATCCATTCGATGTTCGAATTCCCTTTTGCATACGCTTACTTTCTGGTGCCCGTCATGTTTGCAATTGGTGCCTTGGAAGGTTTGGTCGAGGCCAAACCTTTGATCCGAATCGGCGTTCGCACTGCGGCATTGCTTTTGCTGGGATTAAGTATTTTTGCAGCGTGGTCAGTTGCTGAATATATTGCGGTGGAAGAGGACTTCCGCGTTGCGAGATTTGAGGACTTGAGTATCGGCAAAACGCCAGCCGATTATGAGCGACCCAGCATAGTTCTTTTGACGCAGTTGAGCGCGTTGCTGGATGGGTCTCGCATTACACCCAGGCCAGAAATGACAGCCGATGAACTGGCGCTCGCTAGAAGCGTTGCGCTTCACTATCCGTGGACCGCAACGCAGAATAGGTACGCACTTTCGCTGGCGTTGAATGGCAGTCCCGAGGAGGCGGTCAGGCAACTCCGTGTCATGAAAGCTATGCATGGTGAAAAGCGATACGGGGCGATCAAAGCATATTGGAACGATCTGGCTCGGGACAAGTACCCTCAACTGCGTGAGCTGACACTACCATGACGCGATGGAGTGCGTTGCAGGGGACTGCTTTCGCGCTGATCGCTGGGTTGGTTTTGATCGTACCTTGGCTGAATCCATTTGCGCCCGGTCCTTCACCTGCTACTGTGCCCTGGGCGGTCGCGTTTGCTGCCACTGCGTGTTTGATTCTGTTGATGTTGTTGCGTGCCATCTTGCGCAAAGCAACCGGCAATGGCCCTTTTGCGCAGCGGTGGATCTACCCCGCCGCATGGGCTTGGGTACTCGCCGGTGCTTTTAACAGCACTATCGCCCTGCTGCAATATTTCGGTGCGGCGGCGGCACTTTCCCCTTGGGTCAATCAGGCCCCGCTGAGCGAGGCCTTCGCCAATTTGCGACAACGAAATCAGTTTGCCAGTTTGACCAATATCGCGCTGGTAGCGCTGGTATGGCTGGTGGTGAAGAACGGTTCTGCGGGTCGCCGACAGTGGGTGTTGTGGGTGGTGGCTGGTCTGCTGGCAGCGGGAAACGCCGCGTCTTCATCGCGGACAGGGCTGTTGCAACTGGTTTTGCTTTGCGTGCTGTGCTTGCTCTGGCCCGGCTGGCACCAACCTCCGGTGCGCCGCGTGTTGTTGACGGCGGTGCTGGCCTATGGGGCGGCCGCGCTGGCGCTGCCCTGGTTGGCCGGGTTGGATCTGCTGGGCCATGGCATGGTTGCTCGTCTGCGTGCGGGGGACGCCGTGTGTGCTGGGCGCCTCACGCTCTGGTCCAACGTATGGCATCTGATCGCACAAAAGCCATGGTTTGGATGGGGCTGGGGCGAACTGGATTATGCGCATTACATGACGCTTTATCCCGGAGCACGCTTTTGCGACATTTTGGACAATGCCCACAACCTGCCGCTGCACCTTGCGGTCGAGTTGGGCATTCCGTTGGCCTTGGCGGTTTGCGTCGGTGCGGGTTGGGTCGTCTGGCATACCAAGCCTTGGCGCGAAACGGACCCGACCCGGCAAATGGCTTGGGGTGTGCTGGCCGTGATCATGTTGCACAGCATGCTGGAATATCCGCTGTGGTATGGCCCCTTCCAGATGGCATTCGGGCTATGTGTGTGGATACTGTGGCCGGCGCCGCGAGAGCCGGCAGCGGGATCACGTCCTTACGCGCGCGCGGCAGCGGCAATTCGGCTTGTCGTAGCGACAGCGTTGTTGGCTGGGGTGGCTTATGCCGCATGGGATTACCACCGTGTCAGCCAGCTGTACCTGGCACCACAGGCACGCGACGCGGCTTACCGTGACGACACGCTGGACAAGGTTCGCGGATCCTGGCTCTTTTGGAACCAGGTGCAATTTGCGGAGCTGACGACCACCACCCTCAAGCACGACAACGCGCAATGGACTTTCGACACCGCTAGTGCCTTGCTGCATTACTCGCCAGAACCGCGGGTGATTGAAAAGGTGATTGAAAGCGCTGTCATGCTGGGGCGTGACGATGAAGCCTTGTTGCACCTGGTTCGTTACCGAGCAGCTTTTCCTGGGGACTACGCAAAATGGCGCCCTGCCAACGGCCCGAATGGCTGGCCTGCAAACTGACCCCGGGCGCAGCTAGGGCGTTGCGACAAAACTTCCCGACTTGCCTCCGTGTTTTTCCAGCAGCTTGATGTCCGTCATCGTCATTCCGCGATCCGCGGCTTTGCACATGTCATAAATTGTCAGCAAGGATATTTGCACCGCAGTCAGGGCCTCCATCTCCACGCCTGTCGGTCCGACCGTTTCCACCGTCGCCTGGCAAACAATGCTGGCGTTGCCTGTGTCGGGGCTGAAATCCATCGCCACGCGGGTCAGCGCCAGTGGATGGCACAGAGGAATCAGTTCGCTGGTTTTTTTTGCCGCCATGATGCCGGCAATCCGGGCGATGCCGAGCACATCGCCCTTTTTCGCCGTGCCTTCCAGGATGATGGCCAATGTGGCAGGATTCATGGTGATGCGGCCTTGCGCGACAGCCACCCGATGGGTGGCCGGCTTGGCGGCGACATCAACCATGTGCGCCTGTCCTGTTGCGTCGAAATGTGTCAGCGGTGAAGTCGTGGTCATACTGTTACGAAACCTTTACAAGCAACCCTCATCATAAGAGCATGCCCGCAGTGTCTCCTTCCCTGAAAAGCCGCTTGTCGGCAGCCGGCATTCACCTCACGCTGAGCCTGACGGTGGCGGCCCTGGCTGCCTGGCTGGTGTTTGCCCTGTGGTATCCCTATCCCTACCGGGAAATCTCAGGTGGGCGCCACCTGTTTCTGATCGTGATGGCGGTCGATGTCATCATGGGGCCGCTGCTGACCCTGGCGGTGTTTAACCGCAGCAAGCCGGCGGCCGAGTTGGGTCGAGATCTAACGGTGATTGGTATGTTGCAGGTGGCAGCGCTGGCCTATGGTTTGTGGACGGTGTCTGTTGCACGTCCGGTCCATCTGGTGTTTGAGATCGACCGGTTTCGGGTGGTGCATGCCATTGATATTCCCGATGAAGAAATGAACCTGGCGCCGCCGGAATTTCGGCGATTGCCCTGGACCGGCCCGACTTTGCTGTCGGTGCGTAACTTCAGGAGTCAGCAAGAGGGCTCGGACGCTACCCTGGCTGCCGTGCAGGGCTTTCCCTTGGGCTCCAGACCCTTCCTGTGGCAACGTTATGACGAGGCCAAGCCGCAGATTCTCAAAGTCGCCAGACCGCTGGAGGATTTGAAAAATCGTTTCCCTGACCAGGTGGGCACCATCAATGCCGCCTTGTGGTCCGGACCGGATCGCGGCACGGCCAGCGAGTCCGTGGCTTACGTTCCCCTGGCAGGACGCGACAAATTCTGGACCGTCCTGCTCGACCTTCGAACTAGCGAGGTGATTGCTTTTGTTCCCATTGACTCTTTCTGATTCGCTCCTGCAAAGGAAGATTCTTGTCCTGAGTCCTCTTGCCCTGGCGGCCATGATTTTCATTGCACCCGGCAGCCTGGCGCAGGCCCAGTCACCAGCCCGGCCCAGCGGCGCCCTGCCGGCGCTGGGCGACACCTCGGAGTTGTCCGCCAGTGCCGAACGGCGGCTCGGCGACCGCATTGCCGCCAGCATTTACCGCGACCCCGACTACCTGGACGACCCGGTGCTGGGCGACTACCTGCAGGGCATCTGGCAGCCCCTGATGAGGGCGGCGCGGGCCCGGGGCGAGCTGGGTCCGGAGCTGGACGAGCGGTTTGCCTGGGACGTCATGCAGATCCGCGACCGCAGCATCAACGCCTTCGCCTTGCCGGGGGGTTATCTGGGTGTGCATCTGGGGCTGATAGGCGCCGTGGCCACCCGAGACGAACTGGCCTCGGTTCTGGCGCACGAGTTGAGTCACGTGACGCAGCGGCATATTTCGCGCCTGATGAGCAAGCAGAGCCAGCAGATGCCCTGGCTGATTGCGGCCATGATCCTCGGCGCCCTGGCCGCCAACAAAAGCCCGGACGCCGCCAATGCGGCCATTGCAGGCGGGCAGGCCCTGGCCGTGCAGAACCAGCTCAATTTTTCGCGGGACATGGAGCGCGAGGCCGACCGGATTGGCTTTGGCGTGATGGCCGATGCCGGTTTCGAAAAGCAGGGCTTCGCCAGCATGTTCGACAAGCTGCAGCAGGCCTCGCGGCTCAATGACAATGGCGCGTTTCCCTACCTGCGCAGCCACCCGCTGACGACCGAGCGTATTGCCGAGATCAAGGGCCGGCTGCAGCTCGAGGGCGGGACGAGTCCAGCGCCCACGGGCGCCGGCGAAGAGTCGGGCGGTGCGCGCCTGCTGCACGCCGTGATGGCTGCCCGGGCACGTGTTCTGGGTGACCCGGGGGTGGATGGATTGCGACCCATGGTGGCCGATGCGCAGCGGGTGTCGCTTGGCGGTGCGGCGAATGTGGCTTTGACACCGCGCGATGCCGGAGCCCTGTATGGCGGCGCCCTGGCGGCGAGCCGGCTGCGCGATCATGCCCTGGCGCGCAGCCTGGCAGGCAAGCTCAAGTCGGCGGTGCCCGCAAAGACGCCTCTGGCCGATCCGGTCGAGTGGCTGGCACTGGAGGTCGAGCTGGCTGCCGGCAACACCGCGGCTTTGCCGAAACTGGGCGATACGCGCAGCCGGGCTGCCCTCTTGCTGCAGGCCCGGGCGGATCTCGCTGCAGGTCGGGCGCAGGATGTGTCAGGCGCCCTGCAAACCTGGGTCACCAACCATCCGAAAGATGCCATCGCCTGGCAACTGCTGGCGACAGCCTGGGGCCAGCAGGGGCAGACACTGCGCGCGATTCGGGCCGATGCCGAGAGCCGGGTGGCGCAGCTGGACTACCCTGGGGCCCGTGACCGCTTCAAGGCCGCGCAGGACCTGATCCGCAGCGGCCGCGACGGCGGTGCGGCGGCCAGCAACTATGTTGATGCGTCCATCATCGACACGCGGGCGCGCGAGATCGACCAGTTACTTAGGGAGCAGGCGCTCCAGGAGAAACTCGATCGCTAGCTGCAACACGGAGTAGATCAGCGAACCGATCAGGGCGGCGACAAATCCGGTGACATGCAGGCCGCTGAGCAGGCTGGCGGCCGCCCAGAACATCAGGGCGTTGATGACAAACAGGAACAGCCCCAGCGTCACCAGCGTCACCGGCAGGGTCAGCAATACCAGTATCGGGCGCACCACCGTGTTGAGCGCCCCCAGCACGGCGGCAGCAAGCAGCGCCGCGGGGAAGCTGGTTACGGTCACGCCGGAATACAGATAGGCCACCGCCAGCAAGGCGGCTGCGCTACACAGCCATTTGACGATAAGTTTCATGGAACCGAGAATACCACCGCAGGCCAGCCCGACCGCCGACCCAACGAGTTGCCGGAGCGCTACAAGGCGGACGCCGGGTCAGTCCGCAGCCAGCATCATGCCAGCACCGGCAACAACGGCGGCATAACCCCAGACTCCCTGCGGTTCCTGAGGTTGCTGGCTTGTGACGGGCGGCAGGTCCTGGCCGAATTTGGGTCGGCGCGCATCCAGCACACGTGCCGTGCCGTGCTGGGCCAGCAGAGATTCCGTCAGTTTGCACAGCGGTCCGCGTGCTATCTGGGTAATCACCTCGTCGCCAGGGGCCTTTAGCAGTGGGAGGACTTTTGCAAAAACCTGTTCGGCCCACTTGCCGCGCCAGCTGTCGCGGGCGCTGTTCGTGACCCATTTACTCACGCGATGGGTGATGCGTGGCGCGCAGCCCACCACAATCCATCGGGTCGGCGTACGCGCCGGAGCGGACTGCAGCATGGGCGTCAGCATCTTCAGCGCATAAGCGGCTTCATCGATATACACAATCATGGTGTCCATAAAGTTCTCCTTGGTTTTACGTGCTATGGGGACTTTCGGGCTGCGATGCACAGTCCGCAGGGCCTGTGCGGTGCTCTGGTGTTCATTCGGTGGCGAGTTTGTTGTCCCGTTCGGACTTGGACCTGCGGGTGACCCACCAGCCGGCACCGAGTACGCCCGTGACGGCCAGGGTGTAGGTGCCCCACTGGGCAGCGGTGTGCAGGATTTCGCTCGCTGGCGGGGACTCTGGACCCCCATAGACCATGTCCAGCAAGGGCTCACTGACGATCATCTTGGCTGCGGTGAAGGCCAGCACGGCTGCACCGATATTGATGATGACCGGGAAGCGCTCCACCAGCTTGAGCACCATGGTGCTGCCGAACACCACGATCGGGATGCTGATCAGCAGGCCGATGACGACCAGGTCAAATGCGCCATGAGCGGCACCCGCCACGCCCAGCACGTTGTCCACGCCCATCAGCGCATCAGCGACCACAATGGTTTTCATCGCACTCCAGAAGGTGCTGGCCACCGGGCCGTCATGCTCCTTGTCGCCCTGGTCAGCCAGCAGCTTGTACGCAATCCACAGCAGGCCCAGGCCGCCAACGAGCATCAGACCCGGAATCTTGAGCAGCCAGACCACCCCGACCGTCATCGCCGAGCGTACGACGATGGCGCCTACCGTGCCCCAGACGATGGCTTTTTTCTGCAGATGTGAAGGCAGGTTGCGTGCGGCCAGCGCAATCACGATGGCGTTGTCGCCGGCCAGTACGAGATCGATCAGGATGATGGCCAGCAGGGCTGACCACCAGGGTGTCGAGAAAAGTTCCATGTTCCGCTCACTTCGCTATCCGGGTTTTGACGTTGGAAATCCGCATGCGGATTTCCTGCTTCGTTGAAGCTGGACAGGTCAATGAGTGATGCAGCGGGTTGTTGCCGCGGACGCCTCGATCAAACCCGTACAGGTTTCAATCGAAGGTCTGGCTCGACATGCAGTGTCGCTGCATGTCCAGCAAGCCGGAAGCGTGAGCTTCGTAATGACGACTTGCTGAAGCGATTTTGCTGTTGGGGTGTTTTATCTTGTAATGCAGCAAAACGAGGGAGTTACTCCCCTTCGTGAGCATATTGGACAACAAAACTGCCCGCTTTGCAAATCCGCCGGGTCGCGGCCTGCGCAATATCGCGAAAACCCGCGTTGCTGCGTTGGCTGGCCGCGTGGCCGATAATGCCTCAGCCAGCCCGAAGTTGCGGCGGCCATCGTCGTCGCTGAGGCCCATTTTCTGGCGTCCACGTTCACCCCATTTCCGACCCGCATGCCTGGCATCCACATCACCGACATTGAAGCGGCCATCAACTACTGGCGCGAGAAAAAGCCCTCGCCCGACGGCATCACGCTCGCGCCCGAGCTGCGCGCCCTGGCCGAGGTCTACGCCTTGCTGGTTTTCCACCACGAGGAAGAGGCCGACGAGACCGGTTTTCCGCCCCGGGCCATGGCGGCCTGGCGCGCCTGGTACGACACGACCGCCGACACGCCCTGTATTGCCATCTGCTCGACCAGTCAGGGCGACGAGTTGTGCAAGGGTTGCGGGCGCACCTTTGAGGAGGTGCAGCGCTGGCCCGAAATGAGCCCGGCGGCCAAACGCGGAACCTGGCGGCGTATTACTCAGGAAGACACGGCCTGGCGGTTTGGCCGTTATGCCGACCGTGCGCTGGAAAAGAGGGATGCACCGCCAGCGCTGCCCTGAAGCGCTGAAAGCAGGGTCTTTTTGGCTTCCAGCCCTTATACAGCGGGCGCGGGCAGCTATGGATTCAGGAGTAAACTGGGCTGATGCTCCGACTTGCCCGTGCGCCCAACATTGCCATTGCGGCGCTCTGGGCCGATGTGTTGCAGCAGGCGGGCTTTTCGGCCACGGTGCAGCGTTATTTTCTCGGCAGCGTGGCGGGAGAATTGCCGCCCGACCAGTGCCAGCCCGAAGTCTGGCTGACCCACGACCACGAAAAGCCGCGCGCCGAGGCCTTGCTGCACAGCCTGCAGAACCTGCCGCAACGCCGGTGGCTCTGCGCCTGCGGCGAAACGGTGGAGGGCGGTTTTGAGCAGTGCTGGTCCTGTGGCGCCGACATGCCGGCGCCTGCCTGAAACGGGTCACTGCATCTTCAAGTTGGGGCCGCGGAACCGGCTCCGCCGGGCCGCAGGCGCAGCGGCCCCCTCGGGGGGCAGCGCATTACACGAAGTGAAAAGCGTGGGGGCTAAATCCTTTTGGCCAGTTCAGCCGCCTTGCCCACATAACTGGCAGGCGTCATGGCCAGCAGGCGGTCTTTTTCCGCGTCCGGAATCTCCAGTGAGCGGATCAGCCCGTGCAGCGCTTCGGCGGTGACGGTTTTGCCGCGCGTGACTTCCTTGAGTTTTTCGTAGGCGCCCTGCACGCCGTAACGGCGCATCACCGTCTGGATCGGCTCGGCCAGCACTTCCCACGAGGCATCGAGGTCGTCAGCCAGCGCCTCATGGTTGAGTTCGAGCTTGCCCAGTCCGGTGTTCATGGAGCTGTAGGCCAGCACGGCGTAACCAAAGGCCACGCCCATGTTGCGCAGCACGGTGCTGTCGGTCAGGTCGCGTTGCCAGCGGCTGATGGGCAGCTTTTCGCTCAGGTGGCGCAGCAGCGCGTTGGCCAGGCCGAGGTTGCCTTCGGCATTTTCGAAATCGATCGGGTTGACCTTGTGCGGCATGGTGCTGGAGCCGATCTCGCCGGCCTTGAGGCGCTGCTTGAAGTAACCCACGCTGACATAACCCCAGATATCACGCGCAAAGTCGATCAGGATGGTGTTGGTGCGCGCCACCGCGTCGAACAGCTCGGCCATGTAGTCGTGCGGCTCGATCTGGATGCTGTAGGGCTGGAAGGTCAGGCCCAGTCCCAGTGGCTCGGGCGACTCGATCACGTGACGGCTCAGCGCCTCCCAGTCGAAGTCGGGCCAAGCCGACAGGTGGGCGTTGTAGTTGCCGACGGCGCCGTTCATCTTGGCCATCAGCTTGACGGCGGCGATGCGCTCGCGTGCGACGTCCAGGCGGGCCACCACGTTGGCAATCTCCTTGCCGACGGTGGTCGGGCTGGCGGTCTGCCCGTGGGTGCGGCTCAGCATGGGCTCGTCGGCGTAGCGGTGTGCCATCTCGCGCAGCTGCGTGATGACCTTGTCCAGCGCCGGCAGCAAGACCTGCTCGCGGCTGCTTTTGAGCTGCAGCGCATGGCTGGTGTTGTTGATGTCTTCGCTGGTGCAGGCGAAATGCACAAACTCGGCGGCAGCCTCCAGCTCGGGCCGGGCTTCGAACCTGGACTTGATCCAGTACTCGACCGCCTTCACGTCGTGGTTGGTGGTTTTTTCGATCTCCTTGATCGCGACCGCGTCGCTTTCGGAGAAGTGCTTGACCAGTCCGAGCAGGTAGGTGCGTGCACCCGGGGTCAAGGGCTTGAATTCGGCAAAACCCGCATCCGACAAGGCGATGAACCAGGCGACTTCCACCTGGACGCGGCGGTGCATGTAACCGAGCTCCGACATCAGCGGCCGCAGGGGGGCGAGTCTGGCGGCGTAACGGCCGTCCAGGGGTGACAGGGCGGTGATGGAAAAGCTGGTGGACGGGTTCATGGGCGACATTGTAGGCGGGTGGCCTGGCGCCCCGGCAGACAGCTTGCCCGCTTTTTGCAGCGTGGCAGGCCTGGCCGACGCATACTCGATAGAATCCAACAGGATGGCCTGCTAAGCTGTTTGGCCGAGGCATTTCGACCCCATCGCCCCAGGGCCCACGACAAAAGATTGACTATGAAACTCATTGGATCCTACGGCAGCCCTTATGTGCGCAAAGTGCGCATTGTGATGGCCGAAAAAAAGCTCGACTACCAGTTCGTCATTGAAGACGTGTGGGCCGCGGGCACGACCATGTCCGAATCCAATCCGCTGGGCAAGGTGCCCTGCCTGGTCATGGAAGGCGCCAACGGATCGGAAGAAGCCGTTTTCGACTCGCGCGTGATCGTCGAGTACCTGGACACCCTTTCGCCCGTCGGCAAGCTGATTCCGGTGCAGGGCCGTGAACGCGCCGAGGTGAAAACCTGGGAGGCCCTGGCCGATGGCCTGCTCGACGCGGCCATCCTTGCGCGGCTGGAGGCCACCTGGGCCGGCCGCGACGACAAGCAGCGCTGCAAGGCCTGGATAGACCGCCAGATGGACAAGATCGACACGACCGTGCGGGCCATGAGCACCGGCCTGGGCGACAAGCCGTTTTGCAGCGGCATCCACCTGAGCCTGTCCGACATCGCGGTCGGCTGCGCCCTGGGTTACCTGGACTTCCGTTTTCCGCAGATCGACTGGCGCACGCCCTACCCCAACCTGACCCGGCTGTATGACAAGCTGGCGCAGCGGCCGAGTTTTATCGACACCCTGCCTTCCTGAGTCGTTTCAGGCAAAAAAGGCCTGTAGCCCTTTTCTCATGCGGGCCAGCAGCTATAAAAACAGGAGCAACCTCGGGGACTCTCCAGCTCCGCAGAAGCCGCGGATCTGGCTTTGCCAGTCCGCAGGCGCAGCGGCCCTTTTCCAGGTGCAAGGGGCAGGGAGCCGCCGCAGGCTCGAAGTGAACGACCGTGGGGGCTACGTCCCAGCCCGTTTTTTCAGCCAGCGCATCAGGCTGCCCAACAGCGGCAGCTTTTCATACAGCTCCTCTGCGGCGTCCCAGTAGTCGCGGTGGCGCGTCACCAGGCCGGCCTCGTTGAAGCTGATGTGCGAGGCGCCGCGTATGGTCTGCAGCTGCTGCGGCCCACGTCGCCTGAAATAAAACTCGAAGTTCCAGGTCAGGAAACACTGAAGTCCGTCGACCACCTGCGCCGTCACCACAAAACGCGGCCGCTCCAGTGCCACGTACATGTGGTTGAAGATGCGCTGCACCTGTGCCAGGCCCTGCACTTCGTTGAACGGGTCCTTGAACCAGGTATCGACCGCATAGAACTCGCCCATGCGCGCCACGCTGGCTGGACTCAGGGTTTCAAAAAAATGCACCAGCGGCTCAACCGGGTCATTCGGGATTGGGTTCATGGGGCGCTCACAGGCCTGTGAATTTTTGGATTGCCGGAAAATACAGCGCGTACGGCAAGATGCGCAGCGTCTTCATCCAGAGCGTAAACCGTTTCGGAAAGTGGATCTCGAACTGGCCCCGTGCCCAGCCGGCCAGGATCTCGGCCGCCGCCTGCGCCGGGCTGATCAGCGCCGGCATGCTGAACTGGTTGCCGGCGGTCAGTGGTGTTTCGACAAAGCCGGGGTTGACGAGACTCACCCCCACGCCGCTGGCCTGCAAGTCCAGGTACAGGGTTTCGGCTAGGTTGATCAGCGCCGCCTTGGTCGGCCCGTAGGCCAGGCTTTGCGGCAGGCCGCGGTAGCCGGCCACGCTGCCAACCAGGCTGAGGTGGCCGCTGCCACGTTGCAGCATCGTCGGCAACACCGCGTCGATCACATACAGGGCTCCCACGTAGTTGACCTGCTGGTGCCTGAGCATCTCTGCCAGGTCAAAAGCGGTGGCGCGCTGTTCCTTGTAGTAACCCGCGCAGTACATCATCAGGTCCAGCGGCCCCTGGGCCAGCACCGATTGCGCCGCGGTGTGCACCGCAGCCGCGTCCGACGCGTCGAGTACCAGGGCCTGTGCGCCGGGGTGGGTGGCCACAAAGGCCTCCAGCGCCGCGCCATTGCGCGCGGACACCACGACCTTCGCGCCGGCCTCATGCAGGGCATGCGCCGTGGCCTGGCCAATGCCGCTGGAGGCGCCGACCAGCCACACGGTTTTGCCGTGCCAGTCACGAAGGGGAAGGTTGTACGACATGGTGCTGATTTGTTATAAAAATGATAGCTGGTGGCCCAGGTGGTTCAAGGGCTGCAGGCCAATTTGACTTGAAGAATGGAGGCGTGCTCAGCGTTTCGTGAACGACAGCGTGACCTCACCGAGCCGGATGCCGAACTTGCTCATCACCGCCTTGTTGAGCAACACCTTGTCGTTCATCAGGTACATCCAGTCGTCGAACTGCACCTCAATCACGCGCCCGTCGACCGGCAGCTTGAGCGTGTAGCCCCAGCGGAAGGCATTGCCTTTTTCCTCGCCGGCGGCTTCGCCGAGCACATCGGCGGCGGTACCGGTGTAGCGGCCGTCCGGTGTGCGTTTGAGGGTCCAGACCCGACGGTCCGTGCTGCCGTCCGAGTAGGTGAAGGCTTCATCGAGCACGCCGGTCTCCGCGCCTGGCGGGCCCTGCCAGCTGCAGGTCATGACCACGGTGAAACGTTTGACGACCTTGCCCGAGCGGTCGGTGAACACGCCGTACGCATCGACCGTGCCATTGAAATACTGGCGCATGTCGAGCACCGGTTTTTCGGCGGCGTAATCGCTGATCTGCGGGCCGGCGCAGCCCGCCAGCCCGACCAGCAGCGTCAGGGACAGGGCCAGCGCGGCGGCAGTTTTGTGAGGAAATGGTTTCATGGGGTGGCCTTTTCAGGTTCTGACGGGTGTTGGATGACGAAAAAATAGAGGCAGGCGGCGGCGGCCAGCTTGAGCAGACAGGGCAGCACGCAATACGCCACCAGCAGCGCATTCAGCGCCTGCGCGTCGCGTGCGCCCGGCGCGTAGCCGAACAGGCTGAGCAGCGGCAGGGCCAGGCCGGCGGCGAGCGCCAGGTTGAGCTTGATGGCGAAATTCCACCAGCCGAAGTAAGCGCCTTCGGCCCGGCCCGACTGGCCGTTGGCCTGGATCACGCCGGCCAGCAACGCGCCGGGCAGCGCCAGGTCGGTGCCCAGCGCAATGCCGGACAGCGCGCAGACGATCACGAAGGCCACGGTATCCCCCGCGGCTATCTGCGTCGCCCAGCCAAAGGTGGCAATCGCCAGAACCATGCCCAGCAGCCAGGTCGGCGCCAGCCCGAACCGTTTGACCAGCGCCAGCCACAGCGGAATGGACAGGGCCGCGCTCACGAAATAGCTGCCCAGAAACAGCGGCTCCTGGCTGGGTGGCGCCTGCAGCCGGTCCTGGATGAAAAACAGCACCAGCGTTGCAGGCACCGCGCTGGCCGTGCCGTTGAGCAGGAAGACCGCGAGCAGGCGGCGAAAGCCCGGCTGGCGAAACGGCAGCCAGATCGAGGTCGCCGCGTGGAAGCCGGCGGGTGCGTGCTGCGGCACCGGTCGGTCGGCGCGCGTCCAGGCCAGCCAGCCGACTGTCAAGGCCACAAAAAACAGCGCGGTGCTCGCCGGCAGGCCGAACACGACCGGCGTGATCGACGCGAGCACCACGCCGACCAGACCCAGCCCCTCGCGCCAGGCCACGATGCGGCTGCGCTGGCGTTCGTCGCCGCCCAGCATGGCGCCCCAGGACTGGTGCGACACGCTGAGCGCGCTGTAGCCGGCATAGGTCAGCATCAGCATCAGGCTGGCCCAGACCACCAGCGCCGACGGCGCACTTACCAGCGGGAAAAACAGCAGCGCAAAACCCAGCGCCAGCACCAGCGCAGCGATGGCGCCCAGGCCCAGCACCGCCCTGGCCGAGCGTGCAAACAGGCGGTCGCTGAGGCGGCCCAGCAACGGGTCGATCAGGGCATCAAACAGGCGTGCGCCCAGCAGCACCGCGCCCAGGGTGGCCAGCGGCACACCAAATTCACGGGCGTAGTGGTTGGGCAGGATCACGTACAGCGGCAGGGCCACAAAAGCCAGTGGCAGCCCCAGCAGGCCGTAGGCCAGGCCGTTGCGGGTGCCAAAGGCGCCCGGGGCGACGGCAGGCTTCACACGCCTGCTCCGGTTACCAGTGCGTTGCGCAGGCCGGGCTCGGAAGTGCCGGGCGACAGCCAGATGCCGAAGAAGCGTTTGGCAAACTCGGCGTCACGTATTTCGCCCAGCGGCTTGCCATTCATCCAGAAGGCCGCACCCACCCCGGGCCGGTGCACACCCATGATGCGATCGCCCTTTCTGACATCGGGCAGCACCCGGCGCAGCGCGGCCAGCCACTGGTCTGCCAGGTCGTCGCTGACCGGCGCGGTGCGGCGCATTTCCGTGATCGAGCGTTCGGCGATCGCCTGCCCTTCAAACGCGCGCAGGTAGCTCAGCTCCAGCGCCAGCGCCTGGTTGGCGAAGTTGTCCACCCGAAAGCCCGGCGCCGCCCACAGGCGCGCGTCGTAAACCTGAAAACCGAAAACACGCAGGCGCCCGCCGCCCAGCAGCCTGCCCTGCGGCAGGGCGCCCTCCAGTTCCGGCGGCCTGGGGCTGCCTGCCGTGGCTTCAGTGCCGGTCTGCGCGGCGGCCGGCACGGCAGCGCCGGCGCCCATGACCAGCGCCAGCGCCAGCAGCAGCACGCCCGTCAGATCTTGCGCAGCGTGTACTGCACCACGTCGGTGTTGGCCTGCGCGAAGGCGGCCTCGCAGTAGGCCAGGTAGAACTCCCATATGCGGATGAACCTTTTGTCAAACCCGAGCTGGAGCACCCGTGACTCTTGCGCCATGAACTGTTCGCGCCACAGCCTGAGCGTGTGCGCGTAGTCCTGGCCAAACGAAAACTCGTCGATAACCTCCAGCCCGGCGGCCCGCGCCTGGGCGCGGAACTCCTTCGGGCAGGGCAGGCAACCGCCCGGAAAGATGTACTGCTGGATGAAGTCGGTCGACGAGACGTAACGCTCAAACAGTTCGTCGGCAATCACGATGCTCTGCACGCAGGCCAGGCCGCCGGGCTTCAGCAGGCGCGCCACCGCCTGAAAGTAGGTGGGCCAGTATTCACGCCCGACGGCTTCGACCATTTCAATCGAGCAGATCGCATCAAACGGCGCATCACCGCTGGTTTTGCCTATGTCGCGGTAGTCCTGCAACCTCAAATCTGCCTTGTCGGCCGCGCCTGCCCGGGCCATGCGCTGCTGCGCCCAGGCGAGTTGTTCGGTGCTCAGCGTCACGCCGACGACGGAGGCGTCAAATTCGGTGGTGGCCATTTCGGCCAGAGCGCCCCAGCCGCAACCGATTTCCAGCACCCGGTCGCCGGCTTTCACGCCAGCCATGCGCAGCGCGCGCCTGACCTTGGCATGCTGCGCATCCTTCATCGAGGTCTGTGGCGTCTCGAAGATGGCCGATGAGTAATTCATCGTGCTGTCCAGCCACAGCTCGTAGAAGGCATTGCCCAGGTCGTAATGTGCGTGGATGTTTTTCTGGCTGTTGGCCTTGGTGTTGCGGTTGAGCAGGTGCTTGACGCGGTAGGCCAGGCGCCCCAGCCAGGTGCCGTAGATCACGTCCTCGACTTCCTTGCGGTTGACGATCAACACGCGCAACAGCTCGGTCAGGTGCGGGGTGGTCCAGTCGCCGGCGATGAAACTTTCGGCGAAACCGATGTCGCCCGAACGCAGCGCGGCGCTGCAGACTTTCCAGTTCACCAGCCGCAGGCTGGCCGTGGGGGCCTCGCCCGAGCCGAAACGCTGCATGCTGCCGTCGGGCAACTGCAGGGTCAGGGTGCCGTGTTTGAGGCGTGACAGCAGGCGAAAAGCCGTGCGTGCTGCGGCCGGAGCACCGCTGGGCAGCGCGAACGGGGGACTGGCGGCGCGGGAAGCAGGAGTGTTGGTGGCAGTGTTCATCGGGTCACAAAAATTTCAGGGGGCTGGGGTTTGCTGACAAATGGCACACGTTTGCGCCAGAGCTTGAGGGCCTGCCAGTGAATGCGTGCCACCACTCCCACCGTCATGGCCGGATAGCCCCACAGGGCCTTGCGCAGCGTGGCCGCGGTGAGGACCTGCAGCGTACCGGCAACGCTGGTTTGCAGCAGCGGCCCCTGCCCGTCGTCGTAGTCGATGCGTGCCACCGTTTTTTCGATGCCTTCGGTTTTGGCACGCATGAAACGGAAGCGATAGAAGCCGTCGAGCGTGCAAAACGGCGACACGTGAAACACCTTGACGGCCTGCAGTTCCTGGCCATAACGCGGTCGGTCGAGCAGGTAACAGTGGCGCTCGCCAAAGGTGTTGTTGACTTCGACAACGATGGCGCGCAATTCGCCGTCGGCACTGTGGCAGTACCAGAAGCTGACCGGCTTGAAGGTGTGGCCGAGCACCCGCGGGTAGGTGTGCAGCCAGACCTCGCCGGCGGCGTCTGTGATGCCCTCGCGCGCCAGCAGCGCATCGACCCAGGCCAGGCAGTCGTCGCTGCCCTCGCCGTGATCGCGGTCAAAAAAGCTCAGTGCCGCGCCGCGGTTGCGTGCCAGCGCGCCGTTGCCGTTCTGGCGCAGGCTGCGCAGCGGCAGCATCAGGAAATAGGTCGGGTAGTTGAAGGCGTTGACAGCGGGCTTGAGGCGGGTGTGCCGCACCTCGCCAAAACCGATCAGAGGTAATGAGGCCCCGACTTCCGCGGCCCCGGCTTGGGCAGACGCAGCCCCGACGCTCCGCACGCCGTCCATGCCTGGCTGCGCGTTCATGGCGCCGCTCCGGCCAGATCCTGCAAGAGCTGTCGGGCCACGCCCAGTCCCGACTTCAAACCGTCTTCATGAAAACCATAACCGGTCCAGGCACCGCAGAAATAGCTGTGCTGGCGGCCCTGTAGCCCGGGCAGCTCTTTCTGCGCACGGATGGCTGCCGCGTCAAAAACCGGATGGGCATAGTCGAATTCGCCCATGATGTGCTCGGCAGCAATAGGCGCCGCCGGGTTCAGCGACACCACCACCGGCTGGGTAAATGGCAGCGGTTGCAGCATGTTCAGCAGGTAGTGCAGGCAGACCCGGGAGGACTCGCGCTGCGGGTCCTGCGCACGTTCGTAGTTCCAGGCGGCCCAGGCCAGCCGGCGCGCCGGCAGCACCGAGGTGTCGGTGTGCAGCACGGCGCGGTTGGGCTGGTAGCCGATCGCGCCCAGCACCGTGCTTTCTGCGCCACTCGGGTTGTGCAACAGGGCCAGCGACTGGTCGGAGTGGGTGGCCAGTACGACCTTGTCGAACCGTTCGTCAGCGCCGTCGGTGATCACGCGCACACCGCCTTGGGCGGAAAAGGCATCGCGGACGATGCTGCGCACCGGTGTGTTCAGGCGCTTGTCGGCGATGCTGGCGACAATTTTTTCAACGTAATGCCGGGCGCCACCGGTCACCGTCCACCACTGCGGCCGGTCGGCCACCTGGATCAGGCCGTGGTTGTGGCAGAAGCGGATCATGGTGGCCACCGGGAATTGCAGCATCTGGTCGGTCGGGCAGGACCAGATGCAACCCAGCATCGGCAGGAAATACCAGTCGCGGAACTCGGCTGAAAAGTTGCCCTCGCGCAGGAAGTCACCGAGCGGCTGCATCATGGCCGCTTCTGCGCCGCTTTCGGCCAGCGCCGTGGCCGTGCGGTTGAAACGCATGATGTCGCGGAGCATGCGCCAGAACCTCCAGTTCAGCAGGTTGCCGCGCTGGGCGAACACCGTGTTCAGGCTGGAGCCGCTCCACTCCAGGGCGCCGCGCTTGCCGCTGCCCGGGAGCTTGACCGAAAACGACATGTCGGACCGGGCGGTGACCACGCCGAGCTCTGCAAACAGCTCGATCAGGTGGGGATAGGTGCGTTCATTGAAGACCAGAAAGCCGGTATCGACACCGTGGGTGACAAGGCCTTGCGGCGTTGGCAGGGTGATGTCAACCGTATGGGTGTGGCCACCAAAGTAGCTGCCGGCTTCGAACAGGGTGAGGTCGGCCCGGCCCTGCAGGGCGTGGGCGGCCGCCAGACCGGCAATGCCGGAGCCGACGATGGCGACCTTGGGGCGGGCTGGAGAATTCATCTCACAGCCCGGAAGATAAAAATGCTGCGAAGCGCCCCGAAGCGAACAAGGGAGGGAGGGAGGAGGAGGAGAACCGCCCCGGGATTGCATCCGTGCCGCGAGCGGCCGGAAGTCTTCGCAACAAAAAACAGTGCCTGTCGGCGTCAGGCTGGCGTGTCCATGCCGATACGGTTATGAGTCCGCGACCCCGCCTCCAGTTCCCCGATGGGGGGAGCGGGCTGATGTAAAAATTCGTTAACGTCGCGGAGGTCATCAAAAAGTCGGGTGTGAATGGCGTTCGTGGAAAAGCAGGTGTTGTCCGTTAAGTTTCAAAAAAGACTACGTGGTTAAATTATTACCGATTGGTATTTATTTGCCTAACAATTTCTCTTCTATGTCCTTGAGGAAGGCAGGGTCTTTGGGGTCGGTGGCGGTGTTGAAGCTGGTCACACGCTGCCCATCGCGCGCCACCACGTACTTGTGAAAGTTCCAGCGCGGTCGCTGACCGGTCTTCTCGGTCAGCTGCCGGAACAGCGGATTGGCCGCCGGGCCGGACACACTGGATTTGACGAACATCGGAAACTTCACGCCAAAGGTGTTCTCGCAGAAGTCGGCGATTTCCTTGTTGCTGCCGCTTTCCTGGGAGAAATCGTTGGACGGGAAGCCCAGCACCACCAGGCCCTTGTCCCGGTAGCGTGCATACAGCGCTTCAAGGCCCTCGTACTGGCGGGTGAAACCGCAGAAGCTGGCGGTGTTGACCACCACCAGCACCTTGCCGCTGTACTGGCACAGGGACTGGGGCTTTTCGTCCTGCAGACGCAAAAAGCTGTGTTGCAGCAGGGGGGCGCATGCCGGCGCCGTGGGGGCCGAAGCCGCGCCGGGTGTGGCCGCCCGGGCCGGCGCGAGGGCCGTCATGCCCGCCAGCAGCGCCAGCAAGAGCCAGGGTTTAAGGGACGGATGTTTCATGATCTTGCTCGCTGTTCAATAATGGGAGGTCTTGTTGCGCAGGGTGTGCGCCACAGGATCAAAGTACCGGGAACCTGCCCTTGTCCGATAAAAATACGCATTGTGGGCGCGATCAGATTCAAGCATGCTGCCCACCTGTCCCTCCCTGCCCGGTCCGGTAGTTCCCGGCCCGGCCGGCGCCCCTGCCCGCGGTTTGACGATTGCCGCGGTGGAGCGTGACACGGGCCTGTCCAAGGACACCCTGCGGGTCTGGGAGCGACGCTACCTCTTTCCCCTGCCCGACCGCGACAGCCACGGTGAACGCCTGTATTCACGCGAGCAGCTCGAGCAGCTGCGCCTGATCAAGCGGCTGCTGGACGCCGGGCACCGGCCCGGGAAGGTGGTGGGTTTGCCGCATGCGGAGTTGCAGGCCTTGGGCCGCCAGGCCGGCGATAGCAAGCAGCGTTCGCATGGCCGGCGCGGCAAGATCACCGTGACAGCGGAAGACGACAGCCCAGCGGCAGCGGTCCTGGCGCCGCAGGTCCAGGCCTGTTTGGAGCTGGTCAGGCGCCACGACGCGCCGGGCCTGCGCAGCACCCTGGCCAGCGCCGCGCGGGAGCTGGGCCTGGCATCGTTCGTCAGCACGCTGGTGGTACCCCTCAACACGCTGATCGGCGACGCCTGGATGAATGGGCAGCTGGAAATTTTCGAGGAGCATTTCTATACCGAGTCGGTCACAGCCGTGCTGCGCCAGGGCATCGGCGGTCTGGGCGATGGCGTTGCCGCGTCACCCCGGGTCCTGCTGACCACGTTTCCGCAGGAGTCGCACGGGCTGGGCCTGCTGATGGCAGAAACCTTTCTGGCGCAGCAGGGCTGCAACTGCCTGTCGCTGGGCGTGCAAACGCCGGTGCCCGACATTGCCCGGGCGGCGCTGGCGCACGGGGCCAGCATCGTGGTGCTCAGCTTCAGCGCCAGCCTCAACCCCAAGGATGTGACGCAGGGGCTGGCTGACCTGCGCGGCCTGTTGCCGCCGGCGGTGGAGATCTGGACCGGGGGTACCTGTCCCGTGCTGCAGCGCCGCAGCGTGCCGGGCGTGTATGTGCTCGACAGCTTTGCCGCCATCGAACCGGAACTCCTGCGCTGGCGTCAGGCGCGGCCCTGATCCGGCGGGTGGCATTCTGGCGGTGTTGGCCGCTACCCAAGGTCGGCGCAAGGGTGTAGAAGGGTTGAAGAGGCGTGCAAAACGCGCCATCGCCCTGAACCCCGCATGACGAAGGGCTGAAATCCGGCTTGAAAAAGCCTGTCACATTCAGCCCCTAAAATCGGAGTGAATCTAGTGCTGCGCTTGCCGCGTAAGGAGTGTCTATGCTTTATCCCGAACTTTTCAAACAGCTCGAATCCGTCCGCTGGGACATGGACAAGGACATTCCCTGGGCAAGTTTCGATGCCTCCAGGCTGACCGACGAGCAGGCGCAGACCATCAAGATGAATGCCATCACCGAGTGGGCGGCGCTGCCGGCCACCGAGATGTTTCTGCGCGACAACAAGGATGACAGCGACTTTTCCGCTTTCATGTCGATCTGGTTTTTCGAAGAGCAGAAACACTCGCTGGTGCTGATGGAATACCTGCGGCGCTTTCGCCCCGAGCTGGCGCCCACTGAAAAAGAGCTGCATGAGGTGCGTTTTGAATTCGAACCCGCCCCCGCGCTGGAGACCCTGATGCTGCATTTCTGCGGCGAGATCCGGCTCAACCACTGGTACCGGCGCGCCAGCGAGTGGCACACCGAGCCGGTGATCAAGCAGATCTACACCCAGCTCAGCCAGGACGAGGCGCGCCACGGCGGGGCTTACCTGCGCTACATGAAACGCGCCATCAACAACTTCGGCAACGATGCCAAGGCCGCCTTCACCAAGGTCGGCGTGTTGATGGCCAGTGCCCGGCGCACGGCGCAGGCGCTTCACCCGACCAACCTGCACGTGAACAAGGCCCTGTTTCCGCGGGACACCATCCAGTCGCGTCTACCCAACCCGGAGTGGCTGGAGCACTGGCTCGACAAGCAGATCGATTTCGACGCCGTCTGGGAAGGCAAGGTGGTCGAACGCATCCTGCACAACATGAGCCTGCTGATGAACCAGAGCTTCAAGTCCGTGCAGGAGCTCAACCGTTACCGCAAGGAACTGAGCAAGGAAATCGCGGCATCGGTCGCCCCAGCACCGGTGGCCACTGGCGCCTGATGTCCGACATCCGTTGGCCCAGCGCGTCGGGGGGCCGCAGCCGCGTCGTCGCCCGGGGCGCCCAGGTGTTTGCGGTGGCCAATGCCAGTGATGCCGGGCTGGATTTTTCCGGACAACTGGCGCAGACGCTGGTCATGCTTGATGCCCACCTCGGTCACGTCGGCGCGTCCCGCGCCAGCTTGCTCAGCGTGCAGGTCTTCCTGAGCGACCTGGAGCACAAAAAACAGCTCGATGTTGCCTGGCGCGAATGGATCGGCGAGGACAGCGCCACCTGGCCGCAGCGTGCCGTGGTGGGTGCGCAGCTCGATGGCGGCCTGCTGGTCGAGATGGTGGCGCTGGCCTTCCGTTAAAGTGGCGTGATGCAAGGCGCATCACCCCCACCTCCTTCCCCCATCTTCACCCACAAAATCGTTTCCCGCGGCGAAGCTGCCCGGCGCGTGGCGGCATTGCCGCAGCCTGTGGTGTTCACCAATGGCGTGTTCGATGTGCTGCACCGTGGCCACGCCACTTACCTGGCCCATGCGCGGGCGCTGGGAGGCAGCCTGGTGGTGGCGCTCAACACCGACGACTCGGCCCGGCGCCTGGGCAAGGGCCCGGACCGCCCGCTCAACAACGAAGAAGACCGCGCGGTGCTGATGGCTGCGCTCGAATCGGTGAGCCTGGTCACCTGGTTTGACGAGGACACGCCGCTGGCGCTGATCACCGAACTGCGGCCCGACATCCTGGTCAAGGGCGGCGACTACGACATGGACAGGCTCGCCGAGACGGCCGTGGTCAAGGCCTATGGCGGCCGCGCGCTGGCGATTCCGTTTGTCGACGGCTACTCGACCACGGCGCTGGTACAGAAAATTCGCCACGCGTCCTAGGGCCGGTTGGTCCTGCCCGTGGCAGCGCCATCTGCTACCAAATCAGGAGCTGCCTGCGCAGCAGATACAAGGGCCTGGGGCCTGAATGACTCCCCCCCAGTCGGTGCTTCTGCAGTCTGCGGCGACTTACGGCGCCGGTTGTGCTTCCCCGGTGCCGGGCACGCTGTCGGGCCGGCGTCCACGCAAGCGGTCCACCAGGCGCTTAAAGCCTTGACCAAGATCATCCACATAGGTGAACACCGCCGGGATCACCAGCAGGCTCAAAAAGGTCGAGGTGATCAGACCGCCAATCACCGCGACGGCCATCGGTGAGCGAAAGCTGCTGTCTGCCGAACCCCAGCCCACCGCAATCGGCAGCATGCCGGCGCCCATCGCAATCGTGGTCATCACAATCGGCCGGGCGCGTTTGTGGCAGGCGTCGAGCAGGGCCTCCAGCCTCGACATCGGTGGCTGGGCCGGCTGGCTGTCGGTGGCGGCACGGCCGCGCCGCGCTTCAATTGCGTATTCGACCAGCAGGATGGAGTTTTTGGTGGCCACCCCCATCAGCATGATCAGACCGATCAGCGACGGCATGGAAAAACTCTTCTGCGCAATCAGCAGCCCGACAAACGCGCCGCCCAGCGACAAGGGCAAGGCGGCCAGAATCGTCACCGGGTGCAGGAAGTTCTTGAACAGCAGTACCAGCACGATGTAGATGCACAACACGCCGGTCAGCATGGCCAGACCAAAGCTGGCAAACAGCTCGCCCATCACCTCGGCATCACCGATGACCACCTGCTTCACGCCGGCCGGCAGGTTGACGATGGCCGGCAGCTTCTGCACCGCTGCCGTCACGTCACCCAGTGCCTGGCCCGACAGCTCGACTTCAAACTGCACGTTGCGCGACCGGTTGAAGCGGTCAATCACGGCCGGGCCGCCAGCCATCGTGACGCTGGCCACCTGGCCCAGCATGACCGGGCCACCGGGTTTGTTGCTCGGCACCATCAGCCGCTCCAGCGCGGCCAGGTCGGTCCTGGCGTTGTCGGCCAGGCGCACGACGATCGGGATCTGGCGCTGCGACAGGTTGAGCTTGGGCAGCGAGGCGTTGTAGTCGCCCACCGTGGCAATCCGCAGGGTCTCGCCAATCGCGGCGCTGGTGACACCCAGGTCGGCCATGCGTGCAAAGTCGGGCCTTACCGTCACCTCGGGCCGCACCAGCGAGGCGCTGGAGGCCACCGAGCCCAGGCCGGGAATGGTGCGCAGGTCTTTTTCAAGCGCGGCGGCTGCGCTCGCCAGCGCGACCGGGTCTTCGCCAGTCAGCGCCAGGATGTATTTTTCGCCCGAGCCGCCCAGGCCGACCTTGCTGCGCACGCCGGGCAGCTTCTCCAGCACCTTGCGGATGTCGTTTTCAATGCCCTGCTTTCGCGGTCGCTCGCCGCGATCGGTCAGCAGGATGGTCAGCGTGGCTTTGCGGGTTTCCGCTGCGCCACCGGGGGCAAACGGGTCGGTGCCGGCGGCGCCGCCGCCTATCGTGGTGTACACGCTTTTCACATCGGGCAGCCGGGCAATCAGCCCACGCGCCATTTCGGCGGCCGCCCGGGTCTCGGCCAGCCGGGTGCCGGGCGGCAACTCCAGATAGACCTGGGTCTGGGAGTTGTCGTCCGGGGGAATAAACCCGGTCGGCAACAGCGGGATCAGCAGCAGCGAGCCGACAAAAAACGCGCCCGCCGCCAGCCCGGTGACAAAGCGGTGCTGGATGCACCAGCGGCTGGTGCGCATGTACCAGCGCATCACCGCGCCGTCTTTTTCAACATGGTTGACGATGGGTTTGAGAATGTAGGCCGCCATCATGGGCGTCAGCATGCGCGCCACCACCAGCGAGGCAAACACCGCCAGCGCCGCCGTCCAGCCGAACTGCTTGAAGAACTTGCCCGCAATGCCGCTCATGAAGGCGGTGGGCAGAAACACCGCGATCAGCGTGAAGGTGGTGGCAATCACCGCTAGGCCAATTTCGTCGGCGGCTTCCATCGCTGCCTGGTAGGGCGTCTTGCCCATGCGCAGGTGGCGCACGATGTTTTCAACCTCGACAATCGCATCGTCCACCAGAATGCCGATGACCAGGCTCAGCGCCAGCAGCGTCACCACATTGATCGAGAAGCCCAGGTAGTTCATGCCGATAAACGCCGGAATCACCGACAGGGGCAAAGCCACCGCCGAGACAAAGGTGGCGCGCCAGTCGCGCAGAAACAGCCACACCACCAGCACCGCCAGAATGCCGCCCTCGATCAGCAGCGTCAGTGAGGCGCCGTATTCGTCTTCCACCGGGGTCACGAAGTCAAAGGCCTCGCTGAGCTCGATGTCGGGGCGGTTCAGCTGAAGCTCCTGCAGCGCGGCGCGCACGCCATGCCCGGCCTCCACCTCGCTGGCGCCCTTGCTGCGCGCGACTTCAAAACCGACCACCGGCACCCCGTTGAGCAAGGCCGCCGAGCGCTGCTCGGCCACCGTGTCCTGCACGTCCGCCACCTGGTTCAGGCGCACCTTGCGGCCGTCGCCGACCGCCAGCTCGATCAAGCCCAGCTCGGCAGCCGACTGCACGGTGGCCAGGGTGCGCACCGGCTGCTCGCCGGTGCCCAGGTCGGTGCGGCCACCGGCGGTGTCAAGCTGCACCTGGTTGAGCTGACGCGAAACCGTGGCGGCGCTGCCCCCGAGCGCGGCCATCTTGGCCGGGTCCAGCGCAATCCTTACCTCGCGGCTGACGCCGCCGACGCGGGTGATGGCGCCCACACCCGGCACCGCCAGCAGGCGGCGCGTCAGGGTGTCATCCACAAACCACGACATGGCTTCATCGTCCAGCACCTTGCTGCGTATGGTGTAGGCCAGGACCGGCGAGGACGCGAGGTTGATCTTGCTGACGATCGGGTCGCGTACATCGGCGGGCAGGTCGGCGCGCACCTGCTGCACCGCCGAGCGCACCTCGTCGAGGGCTTCCTGGGTGGATTTTTCGAGCCGGAATTCGGCGGTGATGGTGGCCGCACCGTCCTGCACCTTGGTGTAGATGTTTTTCAGGCCCTGCAGCGAGGCGATGGCGTTTTCAATCTTGCGCGCCACATCGGTTTCCAGCTGCGCCGGCGAAGCACCGGGCAGGCTGGCACTGACCACGATGTTGGGCACATCCAGGTCAGGGAAATTCTGCACCTTCATCGACTGGTAGCTCAGCACGCCAGCAAAACACAGCATGACAAAAAACATGATGGCAGGAATCGGGTTGCGGATGCACCAGGCGGAAACGTTCATGCTTTTCTCCGGCAATCTGCTATTTATTTGGTAGCTGCTGGCGCAGTACCGGTCTGGGCTGAGGCCTTGTTTGGCTCCGGGGCAGTGGCAGTGGCAGGAACCGCAGCCAGCTGGACCGTGTCGCCATCGGCCAGAAACGCAGCGCCCACCGCGACATAACGCTCCTCGGGTTTGGCGCCCTGCACAATTTCCACCGCATCGCCGAGGCGGCGGCCGGTTTGCAGCTTCACCTGCACCACCTTGTTGTCGGGCTCAATCCGCATCGCGTAGCTGAAGCCGTCGCGCAGCACCAGCGCCTGCTGCGGCAGCGTCAGCGCATTGACAGAGCCCAGCGCAAATTCGCCCTGGGCGTACATCCCGGCTTTGACCCCCGGGTTGCGCGGCAGATCGACATAGACCAGCGCATTGCGTGTCAGCGGGTCCACCGTGGGTGCCACCATGCGAACCGTGCCCCTGACTTTCTCGCCGCTGGCGGCAGTCACCAGCGCGGTGGCGCCTGGCTTGATGCGGGTGACTTCGTTGCTGGTGACCTCTGCGCGCCACTCCAGCCGGCCGCCGCGTATCAGGCGAAACAGCTCGGTGCCGCTGCCGACCACGGCGCCCACGGTGGCGCTGCGGGCAGAAATCACGCCGCTGTCGGGCGCGACCACCCGTGTGTTGTTGCCGCGCAGTTGCTGGGCGTCGAGCACCGCCTGGGCGGCGGCCACACGCGCTTTGGCGGTCTGCTCGGCCGTGGTGTACTGGTTGATCTGCTGCGTGCTCAGCGCGCCGGAGTCTTGCAGCGTGCGCGCGCGCGCGGCGTTGCTGGCGGCATCGAGGGCCGTGGCTTGCGCCTCGACCAGGCTGGCGCGGGCTTGCGCCACATCGGCCTGCACGCTGTCGCCCGAAAACCGGGCCAGCAGCTGCCCGGCCTGGACCGTGTCGCCGACATTGACCAGCACCTGCGTCAGGCGCAGGCCGCTGGACTCCGAGCCAATCACCGCCTCCTGCCAGGCGACGATGTTGCCGTTGGCATTGAGCGTGATTGGCAGACTGGTGGGGGTGGGTTGCGCCACCGACACGGTGAGCGCCGGTTTGACGCTGCTTTTGCCCGTGTTTTTGGCGGTGGCGGCCGGCTCACCCGAGGGCCACAGGAAGTAGGCGGCGACGGCCAGGGCGGCCACGGCGGCGGTGATCAGCAGGGCCGGCTTGAGTCTGGGATGGTTCATGGTGATGGATCAGTCAAACGGGGAAAACAGCACAGGAAAAGGGCGGGGTGCGGGGCTGCGGCTTAGGGCGCAGCGGCCGCGGTGGGTGTTGGGGCGGGCGCGCTGGGAACGCTGGTCCTTGCGGGGCCGTCAAGCGCGGGTGTCCAGCCGCCGCCCATGGCACGGTACAGCGCCACCCAGGCCGCGAGGCGCTCGCGCTGAAGTGTGATCAGCGCGGTTTCTGCCGAGAGCTGGACGCGCCGGGCGTCTTCCAGCTCCACCAGACTGGCCAGGCCGTTGCGATAGCGTGCCTCGGTGCCGGTGAAGGAGGAGCGGTAGCCGGCCCTTGCCGTTTGCGCGTCGCCCTCGCGTGCGGCGGTGCTCTGCAGCGTGACCAGGGCTTCCTCGACCTCGCGCACGGCTTGCCGCACCCGCGCGCGGTACAGCGCGGCCGCTTCCTCGTAACGCGCCTGCGCCGCATCGACATCGGCCGCGCGGCGGCCCCCGTCAAACAGCGGCAAGGTCAGGGCCAGCGGCCCGATCGACCAGGTGTCGAGGGTGGTGGTGACGCCGCCGGCGCGAAAACGCGCGCTGCCGACGGAGCCGCTCAGGCTCAGGCGCGGGTAACGCTCGGCCTGGGCGCTGCCCACGTCGGCGCTGGCGGCCGCGACATCGCGCTCGGCGCTGAACACATCGGGGCGCTGCGCGAGGGCAGTGGCGGGCACATTTGCTACCAAAAACATAGCTGGCTGCGCTGGCAGATCGGGGGCTTTAGCCTCTTTTTGCCTTATATCGGGCTCGGCCAGGCCAGTCAGCGCCACCAGTGCCTTCAGGTCGAGCTCGCATTGGGCGCGCTGCTGCGTGGCCCGGCCGCTGGCTTCGGCCGCACTGGCGCGTGCCAGTGCGTCGGTGGCCGGCGCGGTGAACCCGGCGCCAGTGCTCAGCCCTGACAGGCGCGCCGTTTCGCCGCGCGAGGTGGCGTCCGATTGTGTGACGGCAACCAGCTGGCGGCAGGTGCGCAGGCTGTAGTACTGGTTGGCGACCTCGGCTGCCACGGACACCCGGGCATCGTGCCATTGCGCCCGGGCGCCGGCCAGGCGTTCGCCGGCGGCGTCACGGCCGGCCCGCCGGCCCCCGAACACGTCGATTTCCCAGCTCGCCTGCAGGCCGGCCTGCGTGGTGGTGGTGACCGGCGCCGGGCCAGGCCCGGTGGGCTGCTGTGAGCGGCCCCGGCTGGCACTGGCCGACGCATCGAGCGAGGGCAGCAGGGCCGCGCCGGCGGTCACACGAGCGGCGCGGGCCTGTTCGATGCGGGAGCGCGCCGTGGCCACGGTCGGGCTCACCGCCTGGGCGGCGGCGATCAGTTCGACCAGCAGGGGGTCGCCCTGCTGCTGCCACCACTGGCTCAGATCGGTCAGGGCGCCGTTGTGCGGCAGGCCGGCGCTGCCGGCTTGCGCAGGCAAGGGGGCAAACCATTGCGAGGGGCTGTCGGCAGAAACGGCTGCCGGGGGGCTTTGCAGTGCGCAGGCACCCAGCAGCAGGGGCGCCAGCGTCAAGGCGATTCGCAGGACAGGATTCATGGCTTGTTCTTCTTGAGGGGGGGCAGGGTAGCGCGCCGCGTGCGCTCGACCGACACCATGGCTTCCGCGAAGTCCACCATGCGGTCGGCAAACAGGTCGATGGCTTTGGGCGAGGCAATCAGTTGCGGCCGCACCGCCTGCATCACGTCGTGACTGACATACATCTGCATCGCCAGCCCGGTGATGGAAAAAGCCAGCCGCTGCAGGTCGTCGTCGGCTTTGGGGACACCCAGATGACGACACAACACCTCGACCAGCGCCGCATGCGCCGGCTTGATATGGCTGTCCATCTGCTCGGCCCACAGGCCAGTCGGCTCCAGCATTTCACGAAAGTGCAGGCGGGTGAACTGGCGCGCCAGTTCGCCCTGTTTGAGCGGCTGCAGAAACCCCGAAACAAAGCCGCCGAGCGCCTCGCGCAGGCTCAGGTGGGCCGGTTGATAGCGTGAAATATCGTCACACGGCTTGCCCAGTGGCTCGGTGAACACGGCCTTGTACAGCCCCGCCTTGTCGCCGAAGTAGTAGCTGATGGCTGCAAGGTTCACTCCCGCGGCCTGCGCAATTTCGCGCGTCGATGTCTTGGCAAAGCCTCTTTCGGCGAACAGCCTGAGCGCGGCCAGCAGCAGGTGGGCGCGGGCCTCGGCACCGTCGGCGCGCTGTTTGCGGGCTTCGTGGCCAGTAGCCGGGGGCCGGACAGGCAGGGAGGGTTTCATGCGGATGATTGGACCACATAAATCAAACGATTGATTTAATTAAAACAACTGTTTCAATTTGATGCACGACCGGACACTCCCGGAGCCCTGCCCCGGGAGTGCCTGTCCGCGGGAAATCCGCTGTCTGCAGAGACGCTCAGGCGCTGGCGCGGGGCGCGCCGGCTTCGAACACCGTGCGCCACACCGCCAGGATGGCATCGCGTTCGGCCTGCAACGCCGACGGCGCGACCTGGGTCGGCTCTTCATTGAGCCGCGCCTGATGCTGCACCCGGCGCAACGCGCGGTAGGCGCGGGCCGCCGCCTGGCCCTGGCCGGCCGGAAGCAGGCCGGCGGCCTCGGCGCGCTGCAGCAGCGCGATGTTGCCCACATTGTCGGCAAGCTCGGGGTGGCTGCGCGACTGCGACAAGACCAGGAACTGCACGACAAACTCGGCGTCCACCATGCCGCCGTGGCTGTGCTTCACGTCGAATTTTTCCCCGGTTTTTTCACCTTTGATCGGATGGGCGGCGCGCACTTTCCCGCGCATGGCCACGATCTCGCTGCTGAGTGCCGGAATGTCGCGCGCGGCGCTGATCACGGCCAGCCGGACGGCGTCAAAACGCCGGCGCAGGGAGTCGCTGCCCTGGACAAAACGGGCGCGCGTGATGGCCTGGTGTTCCCAGGTCCAGGCGGTGTTGCTGCCGCGCTGCTGCTGGTAATTGGCATAGGCCTCGAAACGCGTGACCAGCAGCCCCGAGTTGCCGTTCGGCCGCAAGGCGGTGTCGATCTCGAACAGGTCGCCCTCGCCGGTCTTGATGGTCAGCCAGTTGATCAGCTTGCGCACAAACGCGGCATACACCTCGGAGGCCCGCTCGTCTTCGTCGTCGTAGACGAACACGATGTCCAGGTCGCTGCCGTAGCCCAGCTCCTTGCCGCCCAGCTTGCCGTAGGCAATGATGGCGAACTGCGGTGTCTCGCGGTGGCGGTTTTTCAGTCGCTGCCAGCACCAGTCGGTGGTGACCTTGAGTACGGCTTCGGCCAGGGCGCTGAGGTCGTCGGCGACCTGCTCGACCGTGAGTTGACCTTCGACGTCGCGCGCCAGCGTGCGGAACAGCTCGGCATGGTGCGCACGGCGCAACAGGTTCAGGCAGCTCTCCTCGTCGTCCTCACCGGTGCGGCGCAAGGCGGCCAGCCGCTGCTGCAGTTCCTGCATGAAGGCGGCGGCGTCAAAGCGTTCATGCAGCATGGCGTCGCTGGCCAGTTCGTCGATCACACCCGGGTGCTGCAGCAGGTAACGCGCCGGCCATCTGGCCGCGCCCAGCAGGCGCAGCAGGCGCTCATGCACAGCGGGACGCTCCACCAGCAGCGCCAGATAACTCTCCCGGCGCAGCAGCGGTTCAATCCAGTCGACGAGGCGCACCGCTGCTTCCTCGCCAACCTTGTCTTCGAGCAGCCACTGGGCGGTGCGCTGCACCAGCCGCATCAGGCGCGTCTTGGCGTCGTCGCGCAGCCCCAGCACGCGCGGGTGCTCGCGCCACAGCTCCAGCCGGGCGCGGAATTTGGCGGGCCAGTTTTCCGGGAGTTTTTCCAGCAGCTCGTCGAGGTTTTGCGGCGCGGCCGGGTTCGACTTGCCGCAGCCCTTGCAGTCGCTTTTCTGGCCCAGCAGCGTGTCGAACTCCTGGGCAACCAGCTCCCGGTGGGTGTCCAGATCGCTCAGAAACGGGCAGCAACTGCTGTAGCCCAGGGTCTGGGCAATCCAGGCCAGGTCGTCATCGCGCGTTGGCAACACATGGGTCTGCTGGTCGTCGAGGTACTGGATGCGGTGCTCGACCCGGCGCAGGAAATCATAGGCCCGCATCAGCGCCTCGGCCGTGGCCTGCGCCATCAGCCCGGCGCTGGCCACACGCTGCAACGCGTCGACGGTCGGGCGGGTGCGCAGCTCGGGGAACTGCCCGCCGCGCACGACCTGCAGCAGTTGCACGGTAAATTCAATCTCGCGGATGCCGCCGCGCGACATCTTCACGTCGTTGGCGCGCTCGGGGTGGCCCGCGGCCCGTTTGGCGGCGTGCTCGCGGATCTGCCGGTGCAGGATGCGCAGCGCGTCGAACACGTTGTAGTCGAGGTAGCGCCGGAAGACGAAGGGCAGCACAGGCCCGCGCATGGCCTGGGCCGAGCCATTCTGGATACATTCCAGCGGCGCCACCACCCGGCTCTTGAGCCAGGCAAAACGCTCCCATTCGCGCCCCTGGACCTGGAAGTATTCCTCGAGCGCGCCCAGCGAGACGGCAGCCGGGCCCGAGTTGCCATTGGGCCGCAGGGCCAGGTCCACGCGAAACACAAAACCGTGTTCGGTGGCCTCGCCAATCAGGTTGTAGATGGCCTTGACCTGCTGCGCAAAATATTCATGGTTGGAAATGACGCCCCGCCCATCGGCCCGGCCGGCGGTCTCGCCATCGTGGTCATAGACGTAGATCAGGTCGATGTCGCTGGAGACATTGAGCTCCCTGGCGCCGAGCTTGCCCATGCCGATCACCCACAGCTGGGCGCGCTGCCCGACCGGGGCGCCCGGCATGTCGAGTGCCTGGGGTACGCCATGCAGCGCGTCCAGCGGTTTGCGTGACTCGCAGATGGCGATGTCCAGCGCCAGCTCGGCGAGCTCCGTCATGGCGCGTGTCACCACTGCCAGAGGAAAGCCCGTAGCGCTCAAGGTAGGCGCGGGGTCCCCATCAGCCGGGGCTGCGGAACCGGCCTCGCCGGGCCACAGGCGCAGCGCCTCCTCGGGGGGCGGCGCAGTACGCGAAGCGACAAGAGAGTGTGCTTGATGATCACAATCAAGAACCACCAGGCGTTCCATGACCAGCTGGCGCAACACCCGCAGGGCCGCGCCGGTGTCGAGTCCGCGCGCCTGCAGGGCGTCGAAGGTGATCTGCATGCCGGCCCGTTCGGGTGCGCCGGGGGGCAACAAGGCGAGCTCGTCGGCGTACCGCCGGCGTATGCGCTGCACAAAGCGCGAGTAGTCCGATGCCGCCAGGGGCGGGGCTGAAAGGTCGTTCGACGCCATGGACATCAGAGGACTTCCCTGGGTTGCATTGAACGGACGGAAGCACTGAAGGTCATAATTCTCATGTCCATGGATCAAACGACACCCTCCCAGCCGGCGCTTGCCTCTCGACGTCTCAAAATTGCCGCGCTGGTTGCCCGCCTGGCCTTGGGCCTGGTGCTGGCTTTCTGGGTGCTTTTCGGCGCGGCCTGGGCCGTGCTTCACGGCTGGATTGTGCCGCGAATCGGTGAATTCCGCCCGCGCCTGGAAAGCGCAGCCAGCCAGGCCCTGGGCGTACCGGTGCGCATCGGCCAGATCACGGCCCGGCCGGGCGGGCTGATTCCGTCCTTCGAGCTTCGCGACGTGGCGCTGCTGGACGTCCAGGGGCGCGAAGCCCTGCGCCTTCCGCGCGTGCTGGCGGCCGTCTCGCCCTCCTCGCTGTGGGGGCTGGGTTTTGAGCAGCTTTACATCGACCAGCCCGAACTGGATATCCGGCGCACGACCGACGGCAAGATCTATGTGGCCGGCCTGGATGTGTCGCGCGACCCGAACGACAACAGCAGCGCCATCGCCGACTGGGTTTTTTCGCAAACCGAATTTGTCATCCGCGGCGGCACGGTGCGCTGGACCGACGACTTGCGGCAGGCCCCGTTGCTGGCCTTGACCCAGGTGGACTGGACATTGCGCAACCCCGGCCGGCGCCATTTGATGCGCCTGGACGCGACCCCTCCGCCCGAATGGGGCGAGCGTTTCAGCCTGCGCGGCGTGTTTCGCGAGCCGCTGTGGTCGGGCGGGGCCGGGCAGTGGCGCCGCTGGGCCGGGCAGATCTACGCCGAGTTCGGGCGGGTCGATGTGTCCGAGGTCAAGCGTTACGCCAACCTGGCCAGCCTGGGCATTGACCTGCGGGCTGGCAGCGGCGCCCTGCGCGCCTGGGCGGATGTCAGCGACGGGCAGATCACCGGCGGCACGGCCGACGTGGCCCTGCAGGAGGTGGATGCACAGTTGGGCAAGACCCTGCAGCCGCTGGCGCTGCAGTCGGTGACTGGCCGCTTTGGCGGCCGGCAGTTTGCCAACGGCTTCGAATTTGCCACCGAGGGGCTTCAGTTTCGCACCCGCGATGGTCTGCAGTGGCCGGGTGGCAATGTGTCGCTGGTCTACACCGGTGCCGAAGGCAGAACAGCGGCGCGCGGCGAGTTCCGGGCAGACAAACTGGACCTGGCTGCACTGGCGCTGATCGCCAGCCGGCTGCCGCTGGGTGATGCAGCGCATGCCATGCTGACCTCGCTCACGCCCAGCGGCCTGGTGGACGTCGTTGAAGCGCGCTGGCAAGGGGCGCTTGACGCGCCTCTTGCGTACGCCGCCAAGGGGCGGGTGACGCAGCTCGAAGTGGCAGCCCAGGCGGCGGCCCAGGGGTCCGGTAACCGGCCCGGTGTGCGGGGTGCGGCGGTGGATTTTGACCTGACTCAGCAGGGCGGCCAGGCCAAGGTCAGGATCACCCGCGGCGAGCTGTCTTTGCCCGGCATTTTTGAAGACCCGCGCCTGCCATTTGACCAGCTCTCGACCGATGCGCAATGGAAGCTGACCGGCCCGAAAATCGAATTGCAGCTGCGCAACCTGGTGTTTGCCAACGCCGACGCCCAGGGCACTGCGCAGGCCAGCTGGCACACCGCAGACGCACCGGCGACGGTCGCCGGTGGCGCAGCCCGTGACGGCCGCTTTCCCGGTGTGCTGGATTTGCAGGGCAGCCTCAGCCGTGGCGACGGCGGCCGGGTGCACCGCTACCTGCCTCTGATCCTGCCCGACACCGTGCGCCACTACGTGCGTGATGCGGTGACCCAGGGCGTGCTCAGCGACGTGAAGTTCAGGCTCAAGGGCAATTTGAACGACATGCCGTTTGCCGACCCGAAGCTCGGCGAGTTCCGGGTTTCCGCCAAAGTGGCCAAGGCCACCCTGGCTTATGTGCCCCGGTCGATACAGCCGCGCGACGCCAGCGCCTGGCCCGCCCTGAGCGAGCTCGATGGCGAACTGGTGTTCGACCGTGCCTCCATGCAGGTCAATGGCGCGACGGGGCGGATCGCCGGCTTTCCCGGACTGCAGGTGGTCAAGGCCAACGCCAGGATACCGGACCTCATGCACGCGGCCACGGTGCAGGTTGACGGCGAGATCAAAGGGCCACTGGCCGAGGCCGTGGCCGTCGTCAATACTTCGCCGCTGGGCGACATCACGGGCCAGGCGCTGGCCAAAACCGTGGCGACCGGGACGGCCGGCTACAAGCTTGAACTGAGCCTGCCTCTGGCCGACCTCGGCAAGTCCCGCGTCAAAGGCAGTGTCAGCCTGGCCGGCAACGATGTGCAGTTCACGCCGGACACGCCGCCACTGACGCGTGCGAAGGCGCTGGTGAGTTTTACTGAAAGCGGCTTTGCCATCAGTGGCGGGCAGGCGCGCCTGCTGGGTGGCGATGTCCGGCTGGAGGGCGGCACACGCACGGCGCAGGCTGCGGCGGCGCGGCCCGTGGAATTTCCGGAGGCGACCGTGCTGATCCGGGCCCAGGGCACACTCAGTGCCGAGGGGCTGCGACAGGCCCGGGGGCTCGAGCTGGTGTCCCGCCTGGGCAACCGCGCCAACGGCAGTGCTGCCTACACGGCCAGCCTCGGGTTCCGGCGCGGGGCCACCGAGATCAGTGTGTCCAGCAACCTGCAGGGCATGGCCTTGAGCCTGCCGGCACCCCTGAACAAGAGCGCCGAGACCGCGCTGCCCCTGCGTTTTGACAACACGGTTGTGCGCGTCCCGGCCGGTGCAGGGCAGGCACTGCAGGACCAGCTGTCACTGACGGTGGGGCGGCTGGCGTCGGTGCAGTACCTGCGCGACATCAGCGGGCCGCAGCCGCGTGTGCTGCGCGGCAGCATTGCCGTCGGCCTGGAGTCCGGTGAAAGTGCGCCCTTGCCCGATACCGGGGTGGCCGCCAACATCAATCTCGCCAGTGTGGACATCGATGCCTGGGAGAAAGTGCTGGCCGCCAGCACGGTGCCGGTTGCCGCGGCACCGGCCGAGCGGCTGACCCCGGCCAGCGCCGTGCTGGGCTACCTGCCGACCACCATGGCGATACGCGCCAGGGAGCTGGTGTTCGACGGGCGAAAACTCAACAACGTCGTGCTTGGCGGATCGCGTGACGGCCTGACCTGGCGTGCCAACGTCGACGCGGCCGAACTCAACGGCTACGTCGAGTTTCGCCAGCCCGGAGGTGCGGGCGCCGGCCGGCTGTACGCCCGCCTGTCGCGCCTGAGCCTGGGTCAGAGCACGGCCAGCGAGGTCGAGGCCATCCTCAACGAGCAGCCGGCCAACGTCCCGGCGCTCGACATCGTGGTGGAGGACCTGGAGCTGCGCGGCAAGAAGCTGGGACGGGTTGAAATTGAAGCCATCAACCGCGGTGCCGGGACGGTGGCCCGCGAGGGGGGTACGCGGGAGTGGCGGCTTAACAAGCTCAATGTCATCGTGCCGGAGGCCACACTGACGGCCACCGGCAACTGGGTGGCCGTCAACGCGCAGCAGGCGGTGGCAGCGGGCGGGCCGCGCGGGGCGGTCGAGCGGCGCCGTACCGTGATGAACTTCAGGCTCGACATCGCCGATTCGGGCGAACTGCTCAAGCGCTTTGGCATGAGCGATGTGATCCGCCGCGGCAAGGGCAAGCTCGAAGGTCAGATCGCCTGGGTGGGTTCGCCGCTGAGCCTGGACTACCCGAGCCTGAGCGGGCAGTTCAATGTGAATGTGGCGTCGGGCCAGTTTCTCAAGGCCGAACCGGGCATTGCCAAGCTGCTCGGGGTGCTCAGCCTGCAGGCCCTGCCGCGACGCCTGACGCTGGATTTCCGCGACGTGTTTTCGGACGGTTTTTCCTTTGACTTCGTGCGCGGCGATGTTTCCATCAACCAGGGCCTGGCGTTTACCAACAACCTGCAGATGAAAGGCGTCAATGCTGCGGTGCTGATGGAAGGCAAGGCCGACATTGCCAGGGAAACCCAGGACCTGACGGTGGTGGTGGTGCCGGAGATCAATGCTGGCACCGCCTCCCTGATTGCCACCGTCATCAATCCGGCGATTGGCCTGGGCTCCTTCCTGGCCCAGTATTTCCTGCGGCGCCCGCTGACCGAGGCGGCGACCCAGGAGTTCCACATTGACGGCACCTGGACCAACCCGAAAATCACCAAGGTCGATCGCAAGGCCGCGGCGGCCGCCGCCGCCGAGGCCAAGCCTGGCGAGGACACCGCTACAAGGAAGTAAACATGCATGTCGCCGCCCTTCAAATGGTTTCGGGGATCAGCGTCCCTGCCAACCTGGCCACGGCCAGGCAGTTGCTCGAGCGTGCGGCCGCGCAGGGCGCCGAACTGGCCGTGCTGCCCGAGTATTTTTGCGTGATGGGTCTGAAGGACACCGACAAGCTGGCTGTGCAGGAGACTGCCGGCGAGGGCCCGATCCAGGAGTTTCTGGCCCGCAGTGCACGCGAGCTCGGGCTCTGGATTGTGGGCGGCACCGTGCCGCTTGGCGCCAGCGACCGCCAGCATGTGCGCAACAGCTCCCTGGTGTTTGCGCCGACGGGCCATTGCGTCGCGCGTTACGACAAGATTCACCTGTTCCGGTTTGACAACGGGCAGGAGAAGTACGACGAGTCACGTGTCATTGAAAGCGGTGCCGTGCCGGTGACCTTCGAGCTCCCCTCGGTCGATGGCCACGCTTACCGGGTCGGCCTGAGTGTCTGTTACGACCTGCGTTTTCCCGAGTTGTACCGGGCCATGAGAGCGGACCTGTTGCTGGTGCCCAGTGCGTTCACGCGGACCACCGGCCAGGCACATTGGGAAGTCCTGCTGCGGGCGCGTGCGATTGAAAACCTGGCGTATGTGGTGGCTGCAGCCCAGGGGGGCGAACACGACAACGGACGCCGCACCTGGGGCCAGAGCCTGATCGTCGATCCCTGGGGTGGCGTGCTGGGCGAGCAGGCCCAGGGCCCCGCTGTGGTCATGGCCGAGGTGCGCGCAGACAGGTTGCGGGCTGTGCGCCTGCAGTTGCCCGCCCTGGATCACGGGGTCCTGTGAGCAAGAGCGAGGAAGCGGCCAGCCGCGCCGAACCCTCTTCGGGCCGGCGGCGCTGGAGCCGGCGCTGGGGCTTGTGGGCGATGCTGGTGGCCTTGCTGCTTGGCCTGTTGTCCACCCTGGTCTGGCTCGCCGGGCGTTACGAGTCCAGCCAGGTGCAAAGCCGGCTTGAGCAGGACGCGGTGCAGACGACCACCGACATTCGCGCGGCACTGACGCGCAACGTCCAGGGCATCCAGGCCTTGCAGGCCAGCAGCCCGGATCCGGCCACCTGGCGTGTGCCGGCTGTCACCCTGCTGCACGAGCACCGGGAGATTTTGCGGCTGGAGTGGCGCGATGTGGCACTGGCGGCGGTCTCTTACGTGGAAACACCTTACCGGCCCCCGGTGTTCGAGCGGCTCGGACGTGCCAGCGCGCAGACGGATGTGGCTTTTGCCTGCGCCGCGGCGCGCCGTTTCAGCGGCCCGGCCTATTCGGGCAGTTACTTCCTGCCACAGGCCGACGGGCTGGGGCTGGAGGTGCTGGACATGTGCCTGCCGGTGCTGGCCGGCGGCCAGCTGGCGGGCTATTTGCTGGCGACCTATTCGTTACAGGAGATATTGTCCGAGCTGGGAGGGCGGCAACTGGCAGGAGGCCACGGCCTGGCATTCACCGAGGCCGACGGCACGCGCCTGGCCATGCACGGCAACCCGGCCCGGGGAAACCGCGTTTACGTCGCGCAGCAGCTGCTCGATCTGCCGGGCAACACCATGGTGCTGCGGCTGGAGCGTCAGCTCGGCACGCCGGCCTTGTTTCCCAACCTGCTGACCGCGCTGGTGGCGGCCATGTCGCTGGCGCTGGTCGCCGTGCTGGCGCTGCTCGGGCGCGACATGCGCCGGCGCCTGAAGGTCGAGCATGACCTGGCCGACGCGCTGGCCTTTCGCAAGGCCATGGAGGATTCGCTGGTCACGGGCATGCGGGCCAGAGACCTGCAGGGCCGCGTGACTTACGTGAACCCGGCGTTCTGCCAGATGGTGGGGCTGGAGGCCGGCGAGTTGCTCAGGCACGGCACACCGCCGCCTTACTGGCCACCGGAGCAGGTCGAGGAGTACGAGCAGCGGCAAGCGCGGCGACTGGCCGTGGGTGCGACGCTGCCGCGGGAAGGCTTCGAGTCCGTCTTCATGCGCCGGGATGGCTCGCGGTTCCCGGTGCTGATCATCGAGGCGCCGCTGATCAACGCCGTGGGCAAGCAGACCGGCTGGATGAGCGCCATCCTCGACGTCAGCGAACAGCGGCGCATCGAAGAGTTGTCGCGGGCCAGCCAGGACCGGCTGCAGGCCACGGCCCGGTTGGCCACGGTCGGCGAGATGGCGTCGCTGATGAGTCATGAATTGAACCAGCCGCTGGCGGCCATTTCCAGCTATGCGACCGGATCGCTGAACCTGCTGCAAAGCGCGGTGGCCGGCGCGCCGCAGCCGCCCGACAACCAGGACCTGCAACTGGCGATGCGCCGCATCGCCGAGCAGGCCGAGCGTGCCGGCAAGGTCATCAAGAGCGTGCATGACTTTGTACGCCGCCGGGACCAGGTGCGCGAGCCCGTGGCGCCGCGTGCCTTGCTGGATGCGGTGATGCCGCTGGTCAGCCTGCAGGCCCGCAAGCTGGGGGTCCGGGTGCAGATCGAGGTCGACGAAAGCTGCGAGCCTGTGCTGTGCGACCGGACCATGGTCGAGCAGGTGCTGCTCAACCTCGCGCGCAACGGCATGCAGGCCATGCAGTCGCCGGACAAAAGCCGGCGCGCCGGCAAGCTGTTGATCCTGCGCGTGCGGCCGGCGGCCTCCAATGCGCACAGCCGCTGGGTGGAGTTTGCCGTGATCGACCACGGCGAAGGTATTTCGGAGGAGGTGGCGCGCCGGCTGTTCACGCCTTTCTTCACGACCAAGCTTGAAGGCATGGGCCTCGGCCTGAGCCTGTGCCGCACGGTGATCGAGCAGCACGGCGGGTTTCTGGGGTTTGAGCCCGGCCAGCCTCAGGGTACGATTTTCACCTTTACATTGCCGGCAGCGGTCACTGCCGTCGCGCTCGCCGAAGTGTCCGCCTGAAAACCCGCCTGCGGGAAGGAATTGCCATGGAACCCATCCAGAATGCCACGGTCTACATCGTTGATGACGATGCCAGCGTGCGCGAGGCGCTGGCCTGGCTGCTGCGTTCGCGGCGCCTGACCAGCGAGACCTTTGCCAGTGCCGAGGCATTCGACGAGCGGATCTCGGGAGCGTTTGCCACCACTTCGCCCTCATGCGCCCTGCTTGACGTGCGCATGGGCGGCATGAGCGGGCTGGCGATGTTCGAAAAACTGATCGGTTATGGATTGCTGCCGACCCTCCCGGTGATTTTCCTGACCGGTCACGCCGACGTGCCGACCGCGGTCGACGCCGTCAAGCGTGGCGCGTTCGACTTCTGCGAGAAGCCCTTTTCCGACAATGTGCTGGTGGACCGCATCGAGCAGGCGCTGATGCAGTCGGCGGCGGCACTGGCGCAACTCAATGAACACACCAGCCTGCGCGCCCGGCTTGACGGGCTGACCGAGCGGGAGCGCGACGTGATGGCGCTGGTGGTGGAGGGCCTGCCGAACAAGCTGGTGGCCGACCAGCTCGACATCAGCGTGCGCACGGTAGAAGTGCACCGGGCCCGGGTTTTTGACAAAATGCGGGTAAAGTCGGCGGTGGAGCTGGCGAACCTGCTCCGTAATTTATAGCGGATCGCCGGGTTTTTCCGGTGGCGCATCACGCTCGGCATCGCTTTTGAGTTCGCCCTTGCTGCGCCCGGAGAACATCGTCCACCAGACAATGAAGACCAGAATGAGCAAGGCCCCCAGGGCTTCGAGTAAAAGTAAGGCCATGACTGTTTTTTCCCGGATAACACCAACACTTGTCATTATGGCTGCCGTGCTCGGCCTGGTGTCCTGTGCGACGGCGCCCGTGCCTGCGCCGCGGCCTTCGGCGCCAGCGGCGGCCAGTGTGCCTGCGCGCCCCGGGGCAGGCGCAGAGGGTGCCGTCATGGTGCGCGGCAAGAGCCGCTGGGTGCCGGTGGCCTGGAGCGAGCTGCCCGGCTTTGAAAATGACGCCCTGTTTGAGGCCTGGAACGCCTGGCTCAAGAGCTGCGAGCGACCCGGCCCGGTGTTTGCGCCGCTGTGTGGCGAGGTGCGTCGCCTGAGCATTGCGACGGGGGAGGAGCAGCGCGCCTGGATGGTGGGCCGGCTGCAGCCCTACCGGGTCGAAACCCTGCAAGGCTCGGCCGAAGGACTGCTCACCAGCTATTACGAACCCGTGCTCAGGGCCAGCCGGCAGCCCGGCGCCGCTTACCCGGTGCCGCTGTACCAGCCGCCGGCCGGGCTGGGCAGCCGCAAGCCCTGGTACACCCGGCAGGAAATCGAGACGCTGCCCGAGGCGCAGGCCGCGTTGAGAGGACGGGAGATCGCCTGGCTCGCCGATCCGATTGATGCCATGTCGCTGCACATCCAGGGCTCGGGCCGGCTGGCCATCACCGACGCCGCCGGCGCGCAGCGCACGGTGCGCGTGGCGTTTGCCGGTTCCAATGACCAGCCCTTTCGCAGCATCACCCAGTGGCTGATGGAGCAGGGCCAGGGCAGGATGAACGCGCCCTGGACCGAGTCCACCAAGGCCTGGGCGGCGCAGAATCCGCAACGCGTCTCGCAACTGCTGTGGAGCAATCCACGGTACATCTTTTTCCGCGAGGAGCCCCTGAGTGACATGGACGCGGCCTACGGCCCGCGCGGCGCGCAGGGCGTGCCGTTGACGCCGGGGCGTTCGATCGCGGTGGACCGGGAAAGCATTCCCTACGGCACCCCGGTCTGGCTCGCCTCGCGCGGTGCGGCGGCAGACCTGCAAAAACTCGTGATCGCGCAGGACACGGGCAGCGCCATTGTGGGTGCCGTGCGGGCTGACTATTTCGCCGGCACCGGCCCACAGGCCGGTGAACTGGCCAGCCGCGTGAACCAGCCTCTGCGCCTGTGGGTGTTGTGGCCCAAATGAGCCAGCCGTGCAACTTTCTCCCCCGCTGCGGCCTGCTGCTCGCTGCGCTTGCCTTGCTCTCGGCCTGTGCCGCCACCGGGCCAGCGGCGACCCGCTACCGCTGCGAACATGGCATTGATTTCAGCGTGAGGTTTGTCGATGACAGCGCGCTGATCGAGAGTTCGCGCACCTCTGGTGTGCCCTCCGACGTGCCCTCTGGCGTCCTTTTTCGCGACGCCGGCGGGCAAGGCGCCCTGCAGACCGTGTACAGCAACACGCGCATGCGCGCCGAGTTTGGCCTGGGTTCGGGCGGGCGTGAGGCGGTGCTGCGCTACCCGCTGCTGCCGCTGGTGGCGCGCTGCGTGCGGGATGAACCCTAACGCACCGACATCCGCAGCTGCACCGTCAGCGTCGAGCGGGTTGCCGACTGCGTGTTGCTGAACAGGCCGGAACTGCTGGCGCTGCCGGTGTCATCCGACTGGGCCACGGTCACCCATTCGTTGAGAGGGACAAGCAGCGTTGTCACCACGCGCGAATCAGAATCAGTCGGCCCGGAAGTCGCGCTGCGTGAGTTTGACACGGCCGCCAGTTCCAGCTCGGCGCTGTCGCCGCCGCGCCAGAGCGGCCTGACAACAAAGCCGCTGCCGGCAGTCACCAGCACCGTGCCGCTGCCATAACGCACGATTCCGTTTTGCAAAAAACTGTGCAGCAGCCGCACGGGGACGCTGTTGCCCAGCAGGATGTTGGCGCTGCGGCCGTTCAGTACCAGCACCCGCTGGGCTAAGTCACCCGACCCCGTTTGCTGGCCGCTTTGCGCTTCGAGGTGAACCTGGCCTCCAGATTGGCCTGGCTGCATGCGCACCGTGCCGGCGGCACCCAGCGCGCTCCCGGACGCGCTGCTGCCGCGTACCTGGCGTACCTCGATCTGCAGATTGCGCATCGGCAAGGCTGCCTGATTTGCTATCAAATCAGTAGCTGTTTGCGCCCGTGCAATAAGGGCTGGAGCCATAAAAAGCACTGAAATCAGGGCCCAAAAGGGTCGGGAGCGGCCGGCAGGGATGGCGCGGGGTGTCATGGCATCTTGTCAGACAAGTGGCCCAGCGGCAGCACGCTGCTGGACTTGATCTCACCCAGGGAAAAGCTGGTGTGCATGTCTTTCACATTGGGCAGGTTCAGCAGGCTTTTCAGGGCGAAACGCGAAAAACTGTCGAGGTCCCTGGCCACCACCTGTAACTCGAAGGTTCCGGTGCCGCTGATGTAGTGGCAGGCGATGATCTCGGGCAATTGGCGGATCGCCTCTTCCATCGCGCTGGTCGCATCGCCGGTGTTGCGGTCTGCATCCAGACGCACAAAGGCCAACACGCCCAGCCCGATCTTGTGGCGGTCTATCTCCGCGCGGTAACCCTTGATGAAACCACCTTCCTCCAGTGCCCTGACGCGTCGCCAGCAGGGCGCGGCGCTCAGGCCGACGCGGGTGCTGAGTTCGGCATTGCTCAAACGGCCGTCGGTCTGCAATTCATGCAGGATCGCGAGGTCAAACTTGTCGAGTGTTTCCATGGTTGGCAATTTTAAGCAAGAATCTTTCTCCAAATGGCTTAAACAAGGCCCAAAAAGCAAAGACTTATCTGACCATCGCGCCTACACTTTGCTTCTACAGAGAGGCATCACCCTATCCGGGTGTGAGCCTTTTCGCTCCGCCCAAAAGGCGGTGTCAGCCCCCACGACTGGAGACAAGATGAACGCACCCCTGCCCGAACACATCCGCAAGGCACTGGAAACGGTGACCTTGGACGACAAATATTCCCTTGATTTCGGTCAGGCCTTCATGAGTGGCGTCCAGGCCCTCGTCAAGCTGCCCATGCTGCAGCGCCAGCGCGATGCCTTGCAGGGCAAAAACACTGCCGGTTTCATCAGCGGTTACCGCGGCTCGCCGCTCGGTGGTTACGACCAGGCCTTGTGGAAGGCCTCCAGCTACCTGAAGGCGCAGAACATCGTTTTCCAGCCGGGCGTCAATGAAGAGCTCGCTGCCACCGCGTTATGGGGCACGCAGCAACTGGGCTTTTCGCCACCGGGCACCAACAAGTACGACGGCGTGTTCGGCATCTGGTACGGCAAGGGGCCGGGTGTGGACCGCTGCTCGGATGTCTTCAAGCACGCCAACATGGCCGGCACCACGCCCTGGGGCGGCGTGATTGCCGTGGCTGGGGATGACCATGTGGCCAAGAGCTCGACGGCGGCGCACCAGAGCGACCATATCTTCAAGGCCTGTGGCCTGCCGGTGTTTTTCCCGACCAACGTGCAGGAAATCCTCGACCTGGGCGTGCATGCGTTTGCCATGAGCCGCTTTTCCGGCGTCTGGGCCGGCATGAAGACCATCCAGGAAATTGTCGAGTCCAGCGCCACGGCGATGATCGACCCGGAGCGGGTCCAGATCAAGCTGCCGACCGACTTCCAGATGCCGCCGGGCGGCGTGCACATACGCTGGCCGGATGCCGCGCTGGACCAGGAGGCGCGCCTCTTCGACTACAAATGGTATGCCGCGCTCGCCTATATCCGCGCCAACCGGCTGAACCACAACGTGATCGAAGGGCCCAACGACCGCTTTGGCATCATCGCCAGCGGCAAGGCCTACAACGACACGCGCCAGGCCCTGATCGATCTGGGCCTGGACGACGCCACCTGCCGCCAGCTCGGCATCCGCCTGCACAAGGTCGGTGTGGTGTGGCCGCTGGAGGCTCAGGGCACGCGTGAGTTCGCCACCGGTCTGCGCGAGATCCTGGTGGTCGAGGAAAAGCGCCAGGTCATCGAGTACCAGCTCAAGGAAGAGCTCTACAACTGGCGCGCCGACGTGCGCCCCAACATTTACGGCAAGTTCAACGAAATCGACGGGGACTTCAGCGGCGGTGAATGGTCCATGCCGAACCCGACGGCCAACACCCTCCTGCGGGCCAACGCCGACCTGTCGCCCTCGCTGATCGCCAGGGCGATTGCGCAACGCGTGCGCAAGCTGGGCCTGGACGGCGACATGACGGCGCGCATTGATGCGCAATTGGCCATCCTGGAAGCCAAGGAGCGCTCGCTGCAAGTGCTGGAAATCAAGGCCGACCGCCAGCCCTGGTTCTGCTCCGGTTGCCCGCACAACACCAGCACCAAGGTGCCCGAGGGCTCGCGCGCCATGGCCGGCATCGGCTGCCACTTCATGGCACTGTGGATGGACCGCAGCACCTCAGGCTTCACCCAGATGGGGGGCGAAGGCGTGCCCTGGGTCGGCCAGCAGCCGTTCACCACCGACCAGCACATCTTTGCCAACCTCGGCGACGGCACCTACTTCCACAGCGGCTCGCTGGCGGTGCGCCAGTCGATTGCCTCCGGGGTGAACATCACCTACAAGATCCTCTACAACGACGCGGTCGCCATGACCGGCGGCCAGCAGATCGGTGAACGGCCGGAAGGCCTCTCGGTGGTGCAGATTGCCCAGTCCATGCGTGCCGAAGGCGCGGCAAAAATTGTCGTTGTCACCGACGAACCGGAAAAATACGACGGTGTTGCGCTGGCTGAGGGCGTGACGGTGCACCACCGCGACGAGCTCGACGCGATCCAGCGACAGTTCCGCGAGATCAAGGGCACGACCGTCATCATTTACGACCAGACCTGCGCAACCGAAAAGCGCCGGCGCCGCAAGCGTGGCACGATGGTCGATCCGGCCGTTCGCGTGGTCATCAATGAGCTGGTCTGCGAAGGCTGCGGCGACTGCAGCGTGCAGTCCAACTGCCTGAGCGTCGAGCCGCTGGAGACCGAGTTCGGCCGCAAGCGCCAGATCAACCAGTCCACCTGCAACAAGGACATGTCCTGCCTCAAGGGCTTCTGCCCGAGTTTTGTCACCGTCGAAGGCGGCCAACTCAAGAAGAAGGCCAAGGGCAAGGCGGCTTCCCCGTTCGAGATGGGCGCCCTGCCGGAGCCGCAGATTCCGGCGACCCAAGGCGTCAACGGCGCGGTCTGGGGCATCGTGGTGGCCGGCGTGGGCGGCACCGGGGTCATCACCATCGGCCAGTTGCTGGGCATGGCCGGTCACATCGAAGGCAAGGGCATCGTCACGCAGGACGCCGGCGGCCTGGCCCAAAAAGGCGGCGCGACCTGGAGTCATGTGCTGATAGGCGCGAGCCAGGACGATATCCGCACCACACGCGTCGGCATGGCCGGCGCCGACCTGATCATCGGCTGCGACCCGATCGTGACGGCCGGCAAGGAAACGGTGCTGCGCATGCGCGAGGGCCGTACCCATGTGGCACTCAATTCCCACAGTACGCCGACGGCGGCGTTTGTGCACAACACGAACTGGCAGAACCCGGCCGAGGCCTGCGCCGCGGAGATCACCAGAGCCGTGGGTGTGGCCGGTGTCGGTGCCTTCAATGCCGACGCAGCGTCCATCAAGCTGATGGGCGACAGCATCTACACCAACCCGATGATGCTTGGCTATGCCTGGCAAAAAGGCTGGATCCCGCTGGAATACGCGTCGCTGATGCGTGCCATCGAACTCAATGCCGTCGCGGTGGACAACAACAAGACGGCTTTCGAGTGGGGCCGACGTGCGGCCCACGACCTGCCGTCGGTGGAAAAGCTGTTTGCCTCTGCGCAGGTGATCAGCATGCCGGCTCCGCGCCAGGGTTTGCCAGAGTTTGTGGCGCGCCGCGTGGCCTTCCTGACGGATTACCAGAACGCGGCGTATGCCAAACGCTACGAAAACCTGGTGAACCGCGTCCAGCAGGCCGAATCGGCGCTCGGAAAAACGCTGCTCACGCAAACCGTTGCGAAGTACCTTTTCAAGCTGATGGCTTACAAGGACGAGTACGAAGTCGCGCGCCTGCACACCGACCGCAGTTTCCTTGACAAGGTTGGCGCGATGTTTGAGGGCGACTTCAAACTCAACTATCACCTCGCGCCGCCCATGATTGCGAAGACAAACGACAGGGGTGAACTGCAGAAACAGAAATTCGGCCCCTGGATGCTGACCGGCTTCAAGCTGCTGGCCAGGCTCAAAGGCCTGCGCGGCACGGCGCTGGACCCGTTCGGACGCACAGAAGAGCGCCGGATGGAGCGTGAACTGGTTGTCCGGTACGAGGCCGGCATCGAGGAAGTGCTGCGCACGCTGGATGCGGCCAACCATGCCGCAGCCCTTGACATCGCCCGTATTCCTGAGCTCATCAAGGGTTATGGCCACGTCAAGGCACGCCATGTCGAGGCTGCCCAGCAGCAATGGAGCGCGGCGACGGCGGCCTTTCGCCAGTCGACCGCCAGCGAGCATCAGCGGGCTGCCTGAGGACCCGGCGGGCGGGGCCGGGGGTCCCGTCCGGCCTGAAAAAGCCCGGCCGGTTGCATTTGCCGGCCGGCAACGGCCTGCAAAGCGCGAAAACCGGTAGGGGTACAAGCCCTGACGTCCATCCGGCCGCATACAATCGGCCTTCCGCGCCCCTGCTGCGACCAGTGGGAGCCTTACTTATTGTTGTGGAGTCTGCCGTGTTTATTTCTTCCGCGTTTGCCCAAACCGCCCCAGCCGCAGCTGCCGAAGGTGGCATGCTGTCTTCGCTCACCAGCATGCTGCCGCTGGTGCTGATGTTTGTGGTGCTGTATTTTGTGATGATCCGCCCCCAGATGAAAAAGCAGAAAGAGCATCGCGCGATGATTGACGCCCTGGCCAAAGGCGACGAAGTGGTCACCGCCGGTGGCCTGCTCGGCACGGTCACCAAGCTGGGCGAGGCCTACTTGAGCCTGGAGCTTGCCACGGGCGTGGAGGTCCAGCTGCAGCGCAGCGCGATCGTCCAGGTCCTGCCCAAAGGCAGCATCAAGTCCTAGTTTCCCCCGGCCGGCCGGCATGGGCCGGCTGCTTCAGCCCCTCAGTTTCCCAGGAACAGCACGCTCATGAATCGTTATCCGGTCTGGAAGTACGCGGTCATCGTCGTCGCCCTGTTGATTGCCGCCCTTTACACGCTGCCCAATTTTTTTGGCGAGGCGCCTGCGGTACAGGTTTCTGCCGCCCGGTCCAGCGTCAAGATTGACGGGACAACAGTCGCTCGCGTTGAGAAGGCGCTCAAGGATGTGAATATCGTTGCGGAGACGGTGACCTTTGACGTCACGTCGGTCAAGGCACGTTTCGGCGATACGGACACTCAGCTCAAAGCCAAGGACGCGATTGAAAAAGCGCTGCTGCCCGACCCGGCCACACCGTCCTACATCGTGGCCCTCAATCTGCTGTCACGCTCGCCCGCCTGGCTGACTTCCCTGAACGCGCGGCCCATGTACCTGGGCCTGGACTTGCGCGGCGGTGTGCATTTCATGCTGCAGGTGGACATGCAGGCGGCACTGACGAAAAAAGCCGAGTCGCTGGCCGGAGACATCCGTCTGGTGCTGCGGGAAAAGAACATCCGCCACGGTGGCATCAACCGCAACGGCCAGGTGATTGAGGTCCGGTTCCGCGACACGGCGACGCTGGAATCCGCCAAACGCCTGATCCAGGACCAGTTTGTGGACCTGCAGCTGGCAGACGCCCCCGACGGGACCGAGTACAGGCTCAATGCCAGCATCAAGCCCGAGGCGGCCCGTCTGGTACAGGAGCAGGCACTCAAGCAGAACATGGTGACACTGCACAACCGTATCAACGAACTCGGTGTTGCCGAGCCTGTGATCCAGCAGCAGGGGCTCGATCGCATCGTGGTGCAGTTGCCCGGTGTACAGGACACGGCCAAAGCCAAGGATATTCTGGGGCGCACAGCCACGCTGGAAATGCGGCTGGTCGATGAAAGCGCCGAAGGCCGTGCGGCCGAGAGCGGCGCCAGTGCCGTTCCTTTTGGATCCGAGCGCTTCCTCGAGCGCGACGGCCGGCCCGTGATTGTGAAGAAACAGGTGATCCTGACCGGCGAAAGCCTGACCGACGCCCAGCCGGGCTTTGACTCGCAGAGCCAGCAGCCCAAGGTGGACCTGACCGTTGATGCCAAGGGCGGGCGCATCATGCGCGACGTGAGCCGCGAAAACGTCAAGAAACGCATGGCGATTGTTCTGTTTGAAAAGGGCAAGGGCGAGGTACTGACGGCGCCGGTCATCCAGAGCGAGCTCGGCAACCGTTTCCAGATTTCCGGCTCCATGAGCGTGACCGAAGCCAATGACCTGGCGCTGCTTCTGCGCGCCGGCTCGCTTGCTGCCCCCATGGAAATCATTGAGGAGCGCACCATTGGCCCGAGCCTGGGTGCGGAAAACATTGCCAAGGGCTTTCACAGCGTGGCTTGGGGCTTTCTCGTGATCGTCGCTTTCATGGCCGTTTATTACATGCTGTTCGGGCTGTTCTCCGGGCTGGCCCTGGCGGTGAACCTGCTCTTGCTGGTGGCGGTGCTGTCCATGCTGCAGGCGACCCTGACCCTGCCAGGCATGGCTGCCATGGCGCTGGCGCTGGGCATGGCGATTGACTCGAATGTCCTGATCAACGAACGGGTGCGCGAGGAGCTGCGCAATGGCGTGGCGCCGCAGGCCGCCATCCATAGCGGCTATGAGCGCGCCTGGGCGACCATCCTGGACTCGAACATCACCACGCTGATTGCCGGTCTGGCCTTGCTGGCCTTCGGTTCCGGACCGGTGCGCGGATTTGCCGTGGTGCACGTCATTGGCATCTTGACCAGCATGTTTTCAGCCGTGTTTTTCTCACGCGGTCTGGTCAACCTCTGGTACGGACGGCAGAAAAAACTCAAATCGGTGTCCATTGGTACCGTCTGGCGACCCGCCAGCAACGCGGCGGTGCCTGCCAAGCCTACGGCCTCGGCCAACTAGACCAGAGAACAACGGACAGACAACGCCATGGAATTCTTCAAAATCCACAAAGACATTCCGTTCATGCGGCATGCCTTGATCTTCAATGTGATTTCATTCACGACCTTTGTCCTGGCCGTGGTTTTCCTGTTTTCACGTGGCCTGCACCTGTCGGTGGAATTCACGGGCGGCACGGTGATGGAGGTCAGCTATTCGCAGCCCGCCGACGTTGAAAAGGTCAGGGGCACGGTGGCGGGGCTGGGCTTTACCGATGTGCAGGTGCAGAATTTCGGCACGGCGCGCGAGGTGATGATCCGCTTGCCCGCACAAAAAGGCGTGACCACCGCCCAGCAGAGCGAGAAGGTGATGACGGCGCTGAAGGCCGATGACCCCCAGATCACCCTGCGGCGGACCGAGTTTGTCGGCCCCCAGGTCGGCGAGGAGCTGGCCCAGGATGGCCTGAAGGCGCTGGCCATGGTGGTGGTGGGCATCATGATTTACCTGGCGTTTCGCTTCGAATGGAAGTACGCGGTGGCGGCCATCATTGCCAACCTGCATGACGTCGTGATCATTCTCGGCTTCTTCGCATTTTTTCAGTGGGAGTTTTCGCTCTCCGTGCTGGCTGCCGTGCTTGCCGTGCTAGGCTACTCGGTCAATGAATCGGTGGTGATTTTCGATCGGATTCGTGAAAATTTCCGCCGTTACCGCAAGATGAACACCGTGCAGATCATCGACAACGCGATCACCTCCACCATCAGCCGCACCATCATCACGCATGGCTCGACGCAGATCATGGTGTTGTCGATGCTGCTCTTCGGCGGACCGACGTTGTTTTATTTTGCGCTGGCCCTCACGATCGGCATCCTGTTTGGCATCTATTCTTCGGTGTTTGTGGCCGCGGCGATTGCCATGTGGCTGGGCATCAAGCGCGAAGACCTTGTCAAGTCCTCGGGGAAAAAGGAAGAGGATCCCAACGATCCGAATGCCGGCGCAACGGTTTAGGCAAAGCGCACCAACACATACACGGACGTGGCCGCAAACACCAAAAGAGACCTTCTTCTTGCCCGGCAGGCGCGCGAACGGTTTGTGATCCACGCCGCGCGCATCCTGCCCGAGCTGGCCGGCGCCATCAGGCAAAAGCTCTCTGCCCTGACCGAGCAAAGCGGCAGTGCCCGCGACATGCAGGACCGCCGTGACGCCTGGCTGTCCTTTCAGAGCTCGGAAGCGAGTTGGGTCAACGCCACCATCACTGCATGGAAAAATGCGCTTCTCCCGACAGCCGCGCCGCTTGGCGTGGCGGTCGATACCGGCAAATTCGAGCTGATGGGCAACGAGGTGATGGAGAACAGGATTCTTGCCTCCCGCCTTGCCTTGCGCCTGCTGGACAGCGCCAGCTGGGAACTCAACGACCTGCGCCTGCGCGTCCAGAGCCTTGAGGGGGTTTCCGAACTCGCCAAGGAAGACATTCTCCGCCCCGAAGTCCTCTCGCAGAAGATGGTGGAGCAATGGACCCTGGCGCCGCTGTCGCGCGAGGTCTGGCTGATGGTGCAGGACCTGATCCAGCAGCAGCTGACCGCGCATCTGCTGGAGGCCTACCGCGCCGCCAACGAATTCCTGATCAAGGAAAACGTGATGGTGGACATTGATCTTCGCGCACTCGTCAAGCGCACACCTTCTGCAAGCAACCCGCCACCGGTTCGCGCCAAGACCAAGCCGTCAGGCAACCGCAACGCGGAACCGGCGGGACAGCAGGCGTTCGGGACGGGCTCGTCCGGAGGAGCCGGCGGTGGCGGCGGGGGGGCGAGTGGTGGGCGTTCGGGATCAGCATCAGGATCAGGATCAGGATCAGGATCGGGTTCGGGGTCAGGGTCAGGGTCGGGGTCGGGGTCGGGGTCAGGGCATGGCGGCGGCGGTAACGCTTCCGGCGGGACGGGGAACTCTGCTGCAGCCAGGGAAGCGATCCACGACGAGACGCGCATGCAGACCGGGACATCGCCCCTGGCGCGGGCGCGCATGCGGGCGCAGGGAGTGATGGGGCACCTCAAGCGCCTGTTATCCGATCACGCCGTTGATTTTGATCACACCCACGCCAATCAGCCCTCGCCCCAGCTGGCGCAGGCCCTGTCCAGGGTGCAAACGCGAGCCGCGACGGGTAATGCCTATGAAGGCACCCTCGTCGATGCTCCCGGTCAGGTTTACGGTGCCGTTGATGTGGAGCAGGCGGCAGGCGCTTTGCGCCAGCGCACCAGCGACCTCAAGCAGGCGGCGAGCACGTCCAGTGAAAAAGCCACGATCGAAATCGTGGCGCTCATGTTCCAGAGCATTCTGGCGGAAGACCGCATTCCGCCAGCCGTGCGGGTGTGGTTCGCCAGGCTGCAGATGCCGGTGCTGCGCGTTGCGATTTCAGAACCCGAGTTTTTTGGGTCCCTGCAGCATCCGGCCCGCCGGCTGATCGACCGCATGGGCTCCTGTGTGCTTGGCTTTGATGCGACGATCTCGGGCGGTGCGCTGGAAATAGAAATCAAGCGCATCGTGCAGGTGATCGAGCAATATCCTGAAACTGGCAGGCGGGTGTTCCAGCTGGTGTACGACGAGTTCCAGAAATTCCTGTCGAAGTTCCTGTCCGGACAGGGCAGCACTGCGCGCGTGGTGAGTGTTGCCCAGCAGATGGAACAGAAGGAAACCATGGCCATCCAGTACACCATCGAGATGCGCAGCATGCTCAACGACATGCCGGTGCGCGAAGAGATTCGTGAGTTCCTTTTCAAGATCTGGGCCGAGGTGTTGGCCATCGCGGCCATGAAAAACGGGCCGCAGCACAAGGAAACGATCACGCTCAAGCAGGCTGCAGCCGACCTGGTCTGGGCAGCCAGCGCCAAACCCAACCGCAATGACCGCGCGCGCGTCATCGCCGATCTGCCCACGCTGCTGCGCCTGCTCCGATCCGGTATGTCCATGCTCGGCATGAGCCTCCCGGTGCAGGATCAGCATCTGAAAATCATCAGTGATACGCTGGCAGACGCCTTCATGTCCAAGACCGATGCCATTTCCATGGAGCGCATCGAAGAGATGTCCAAGCGGCTGGCGAATCTGGAGGACTACCTGTCGGACGAGGATGTTGGTGACCTGCCGCTGGACACTGAAAACCTGGTCATGATGATTGGCATTGATGCCTCGGAGATCGAAGTGATTGCCGATGGCGGCAGCCAGCCCAGCGACGCCATGCGTTCCTGGGCGCAGGAGTTGCAACTCGGGGCATGGTTCACGCTGGATCACAATGGCCAGGTCAGTCATGTGCAGTTTGCCTGGCGCAGTGACCGCAAGCAGTTGAACCTGTTTGCATCGACGGACGGCCGCAATTTCCTGATTCAGGCGCGCCGTCTGGCGGCCTATTTGCAGGCCGGCTTGCTCGTGCCGACCGAAGACGAAGCACTCACGGTGCGCGCCACCCGTGACGCGCTGGCCAAACTCGATGCCAATCCGGAGCGCCTGCTGGGTTGAATATGGCCCCCACGGTCGCTCACTGCGTGTAGCTCCATGCCCCCCGAGGGGGCCGCTGCGCGAAGCCAGATCCGCGGCCCCCGGCGGGTGAGGAAGGGGCCCGTCAAGCGGTTTGGCGAATCAATTTTCTTCCGAACCCACGCAGCGAGCGAACGTGGGGGGCGGTAATCAATGCGCCACCCGGAAGTCTGCGTCGTCGCAGAGTTCGTCCAGGACCAATGCATCGGGTTCTTCGCCAAAGCTCCAGTAAACCATCAGCACAATGATCTTGAGATCATCCAGCGCAAGCGGGTCTCCCGGGGCGGCCATCGCCCGGTCGATCACGATCTCGCGCATGTGTGACGGCAGCACGCCCGAGGATTCCAGGAAACTGACGAAACCCAGGGCCTGGGCGCCGAGGTGGTCTTGCTCTGCCACCGAATAGACACGCAGGCTGCCGGCCGACTGGGCCTGGAAGCCGGGTGGTGTGCTGGATGCCGCCGGGGCAGGAGGGACGCTGGCCGGCGAGGCGGCAGGCATGCCCACCTGGGTGTTCTGCGCAGCGATGTTCAGGCCGTTGAGCCAGACCAGTGCGGCCTGGATCTCGTCTGCCTCAAAACCGACCGCCGTGAGTTTGCGGCTCAGCTGGTGCAGCTCGGGGCAGGCGTCGCCTTGCCAGTAATTCTCGTAAACGTACACCAGTACTTCAAACATGCATCCAATATAACGCAGTTGGGAACGGCGCGGCCCTCGTACGTGGCCGAAGGCCCTTGGCCCAACGTAGCCGCAGGCGTCAACCCCGCGCCATGCGCTGAAACAGCCCGCCTTGCAGCCTGGAAACCTCTCCTGCCATCTCCAGCGCCAGCAGACGGGCCTGCAACTCGGCTGTTGCCAGCCCGGTGCGTGCCTGCAGGGCGTCGAGGCTGACAGGCTCGAAGCCCATCGCTGCGAACAAGGGTTTATCGGCGGGTTGATCATCTGCCTCTGCGCTTGCGGTCAAAGCAGCGGAAAACCCGGGCAGGTTCAACTCTTCCAGCACGTCCTGGGCGGACTCCACCAGCTTGGCGCCCTGTTTGATGAGGGCGTGGCAGCCGCGTGACTGCGGGGAGTGGATGGAACCGGGGATGGCGAATACGTCCTTGCCCTGTTCGGCGGCCAGGCGTGCGGTGATCAGTGAACCCGACTTGAGCGCCGCTTCGACCACCAGCGTGCCTTGTGACAGGCCGGAGATCAGGCGATTTCGCTTTGGGAAATTCGCAGTGAGCGGCGGTGTCCCCAGCGGGAACTCGCTGATGATCAAACCCTGCTGCGCAATGCGGTGGGCGAGCGCCAGGTGCTGCTTCGGATACACCCGGTCCAGCCCGGTGCCAACCACGGCCAGCGTGGTGCCGCCGCCGAGCAGGGCGCCATCGTGGGCGGCGCCGTCGACCCCGAGCGCGAGCCCGGACACCACACAGAGGCCGGCCTCGCCGAACACCCGGGCAAATTGCCGGGCATTGCTTTCCCCCTGCGGCGTTGGGTTCCGGCTGCCCACGATAGCGAGGCAAGTCGCTATTTTATTTGTAGCGTCGGGCGCCCATGGGTCAGGGGCTCCCAGCATATATAGCATGGAAGGGGGGTCTTCGATGTCGAGCAGTGGTGACGGGTAACCCGCGTCGCCCAGCGTCATAACGCGCCGGTTGTCTGCGCCCTGCAGCCAGTCAAGCGTGGTCTGAAGCTGGCCGGCCAGGGTCACGGGCTCGGACAGCAGCGCGTCGGTCAGGCGGTCGGAACCGAGCTGCCGCAAGGTGCTGGCGTCTTGTTCAAAAATGGCCTGGGCCGACCCGAAAGCGGCCAGCAACTGGCGGGCTCCCGCGTTGCCGATACCCGGGGTCAGTGACAGGCGCAACCAGGCACCGAGTTCAGCGACATCCATAGCGGGCCGCATTCAGGTGGAGGCGGCAAGGGAAGTCATGCAGACGGTCTGCATACGCCGGCGCTGACGCTCAGTTCGGATTTTCGAAGCGGTCGCCCACTTTCACGCCTTCGGTGACTTCCAGCACCAGGGCGTAAGACAGCTTTTCGAAAGTGCGGAAGACAATCAGCAAGCCGTTGCGTTCGTTGGGCAGCCTGATCTGTGTTCTGGCGGAGTCGGTGCGGTCAGTGATGCGTTCTCCGCTTCGCAAAATCGCCATCACATGGCCCCGCTCCAGACCGTCCCGGATGCCGCGGTTGATGACCACGACCTGGTTGCCCGCCGCATACCGCACCGCGCTGCCGTAGATCGAGACGATCTGGCCTTCCACGGGGGTCTGCGGCGCGCGCGGTACATAACTGAGCAGTTCGCGCGGCGGTTCCGGCACCAGCCGGTCGCCAACGCGCATTTCCTCCTTGGCGACGAGGATGTCGATGGTGGCCGGAACGACCTCATCGACGAGCTTGCCGTCTTTGCCCTTCACGCTGGCGGTGGACTCTCCGCGTACCAGCTCGGCCTTGCCGAGAAATTGCGCCTCGTAGCCCAGGATCTCGCCGGTGGCGGGGTCCTTCAGCGCTGTCGCATTGCGGAAGACCCGGTAATCCAGCGGCTCGCCTTTGGCGGTACTCAGCGGCTTGCCGGTGTCCTTGCTGCTGTAGAGGCCGCGGGCATAGGCGCGGTCGCCACGGCTGAGCAAGACCCGGCCTTCCTGGGCGGCCACGATGCGCGGCGCGGTCAAAAACGCGGCTTCGTCGACAATCAGGGCTTCCGACAGGAAGGGTTCAATGGCCTGAGGCGACAGCGTCGGGATGGCCGCATCGGCCAGCGATTCGTAACGCGTGCGCGGCGATACCCGCACGGTGCCGGGCTGGCCGTCACCGTCGCCCGCGCGCCGGGCCCGCAAGGTGGCGCGACCGCCGGTCTTGTCCAGATAGAGCTGCTGGCCGGGGTAAATCCGGTGCGGATTGCGAATGTCGTCCAGATTCATGCCCCACAACTCGGGCCAGCGCCAGGGGGTTTTCAGGAACATGCCCGAGATGGCCCACAAGGTGTCACCGCGTTTGACGGTGTATTCGTCGGGTGCGTTGGGGACCAGGTCACTGAGCGGCACGCCGGTTTGGGCCACCTGGTTGGCCGTGGCCTTCTGGCCGGCGGTGATCGGGAAATTCTGGGCATGCAGGCCCGCCGTGGATGCCAGCAGGGCAGCCGCTATTGAAATCTGACTGAACCGACCAAAAATATATTGCATCTTGAGGCCCTTGGGGCTGGCGCGGCCTTGGTCATCAAGGCCGGACGCCGTGTTTGTATCTTGATAAATCACTAGCGATTTTGTACTTAAGCCCTTGATTAGGCAACGAATATGCCATTTCGCGACAGCGCGGATGCTCAAAAATGGCGAAAATTAGCGAAAATAGCGACATCTGATTGCCTGCCACCATGACCCAATTGACCATTCTTCGTTACCCTGACCCGCGTTTGCACACCGTTGCCAAGCCCGTGGCGGCGGTGGACGCACGCACCCGCACATTGGTGGGCGACATGCTGGAAACCATGTATGCCGCCGAGGGCATCGGCCTGGCCGCCAGCCAGGTCAATGTGCACGAAAGAGTCGTCGTGATCGACGTCAGTGAGGGTCGGGACCAACCCCTGGTGCTGATCAACCCCGAAATTACCTGGTCCAGCCCCGAAACCCAGGTCAACGACGAAGGTTGCCTGTCCGTGCCTGGTGTTTACGACGGCGTGGAACGTGCCAGCGCCATCAAGGTGCGGGCGCTGGACCTGGACGGCAAGCCGCAGACCCACAGCGCCGAAGGCCTGCTGGCGGTGTGCGTGCAGCACGAGATGGACCACCTGATGGGCAAGGTGTTTGTCGAGTACCTTTCGCCGCTCAAGCGCAACCGTATCAAGACCAAGATGATCAAGCAGAAGAAAGACGAAGAACGCGAATTGGTGCGCTGACCATGGCGCGCCCTGCGCATGGGCGAAAATGGGTCGATGCGCGTCATATTTGCCGGTACCCCCGAATTCGCCCGTGTGGCCCTCGTGCAGCTGCATGCTGCTGGTTTTGAAATCCCCCTTGTCCTGACCCAGCCTGACCGGCCGGCCGGCCGCGGCATGAAGCTGCAGGCCTCCAGCGTCAAGCAGTTTGCGCTCGAAAAACAGATCCCGGTGGCGCAGCCGCGCAGCCTGCGGCTTGATGGCAAATACGCCGAAGACGCCGCGGCCGCGCGCGATGCGCTGGAAGCGGCCCATGCCGATGCCATGGTGGTCGCCGCCTATGGCCTGATCCTGCCGCAGTGGGTGCTGGACATGCCGAGGCTGGGTTGCCTGAATATCCACGCCTCCCTGCTGCCGCGCTGGCGCGGCGCCGCACCGATTCACCGCGCCATCGAGGCCGGCGACAGTGAGACCGGCATCACCATCATGCAAATGGACGCCGGGCTGGACACCGGCGACATGTTGCTGGTTGAAAAACTCCCGATCGCCCCCGGGGACACCACCGGCACCCTGCACGACAAACTGGCCGCCTTGGGAGGCCGGCTTGTGGTGGAGTCACTGGAACTCGCGGCCTGCGGCGGGCTCCGGCCCGTGCCGCAACCCGGGGAGGGCATCAGCTACGCACACAAAATCGAAAAACACGAGGCCGCCATTGACTGGCACCAAAGCGCCACGGTGATAGAGCGGCGGATCCGCGCCTTCAATCCCTTTCCGGGCGCGGCGAGCGCGCTGGGCAGCGACACGGTCAAGTTCTGGCAGGCCGTGGTGTTGCCCGGTGTCCGGCGACCCGAAGCGGCGGTTGCCGGCCAGGTTCTCGCCGTCAGCCCGGAAGGCGTCGACGTGGCCGCTGGCGACGGCGTGTTGCGCGCCACCCGGCTGCAAAAGCCCGGTGGCAAGCCGCTGGATGCCGCCGAGTTCGTCCGTGGTTTTGCGCTGCAGCCCGGCGTGGTGTTTCAGGCCCCGGCGGAGAAGACCGCTTGACGGCGCCGCTGTTCCGGCATCCCGAGTTTCGCCAGGGCATGCGCGACATGGCGTCCGCTGCCGCCGGCACGGCTGCCTGGGGCCTGATGACAGGCGTGGCCATGGTCAAGTCGGGGATGAGCCTGTTTGAGGCGGTGTTGATGGGGGTGATCGTGTTTGCCGGCAGCTCCCAACTTGCAGCCGTGCCGCTGATTCTTGCCGGCGCGCCCATGTGGGTGATTCTGGCCACCGCGGCCTGCGTCAATCTGCGTTTTGTCGTGTTCAGCGCCCACCTGCGGCCTTACCTCATGCACCAGCCGCTCTGGCGGCGCCTGGCCAGCGGCTATTTCACGGCCGATCTCAGTTACGTGATGTTCACCAACCGCCACCCGCATCCGGCGCTGCCCGAGGATCGGGAAGCTCTGCGGGCCCAGGAGGCCTATCTGGCAGGGAACTGTGCCTTGACCTGGATCAGCTGGGTGGTGCCCAGCCTGCTGGGCATTGCCCTGGCCAATGCGATTCCTCTGTCCTGGGGGCTGGGTTTCGCCGGCATCCTGGCCTTGCTGGGCGTCATGTCTTCATTGGCAAGCAGCCGCTTGCGTGTGGTGTCCGCCGGTGTGGCCGGCGCAGCGGCAGTGGCGGCCTTCGCCCTGCCGCTCAAGCTCAATATCCTGGTCGCGATAGCGGCGGCGGTGGCGGTTTGCCTGATGCTGGAAAAACCTGCTGCGCCCCCGGCGTCGCTGCCGACAACAAAGGGGGCGGCATGACCGACGCCTGGACAGTGCTCACCATCGTGGGACTGGCGCTGGTCACGGTGATCACGCGCTCGTTTTTTTTCATGTCCAGCAAGCCCTGGACCCTGCCGCCCTGGGTGCAGCGGGGGCTTCACTATGCGCCCATCGCGGCCTTGTCGGCTGTCATCATTCCAGAGATCGTGATGACGCAGGGCCAGCTGATTCACACCTGGCGGGACGCCCGCCTGTTCGCCGCGCTGGCCGGCGTGGCCTGGTTTGTCTGGCGCCGGGGCGTCCTGGGCACCATCATCGCCGGCATGGCGGTTTACCTGCCTCTGCATATTGGCCTGAATTGGTAGCCCCCACGCTTGTCGCTTCGCGTACGGCGCGGCAAAGCCGGTTCCGCGGCCCTGGCTTGAAGGAGGCGAGGCCATGAGCGTCCGCTGCTCCCCGAGGGGGTGCACCTACAATTTGAGGCTTGGGCGCGTTGACCCAACCCTTCACTGCGAGTTTTCATGAACTTCATCCGCTTCTCCGATCTGTGCGCCCAGGGACTTGTCAAGGGTCGGCGTGTTTTCATTCGAGCCGACCTCAACGTGCCGCAGGACGACAGCGGCCACATCACTGAAGACACCCGCATCCGCGCCTCGATTCCCTGTATCCAGATGGCCCTTGACGCCGGCGCGGCGGTGATGGTGACCTCCCACCTGGGCCGGCCGACCGAAGGGCAATTCAAGCCCGAAGACTCCCTTGCACCGGTGGCCGCGCGCCTGGCCGAACTGATGCAGCGTGAGGTGCCGCTGAAGTCCGGCTGGGTTGATGGCGTGGAGGTGGCGCCCGGCCAGCTCGTGTTGCTGGAGAACTGCCGCGTCAACAAGGGCGAGAAAAAGAACGACGAGGCGCTGGCCCGCAAGATGGCCGCGCTTTGCGACATTTTTGTGCATGACGCTTTCGGCACCGCGCATCGTGCCGAGGCCTCGACCTACGGCATCGCGCAGTTTGCCAAAGTGGCCTGCGCCGGCCCGCTGCTGGCGGCAGAAATGGATGCGATCTCCAAGGCCCTGGCCAATCCGAAACGCCCGCTGGTGGCCATCGTGGCCGGCAGCAAGGTGTCGACCAAGCTGACCATTCTCCAGGCGCTGGCCGGCAAGGTGGACCAGCTGATTGTGGGCGGCGGCATTGCCAACACCTTCATGCTGGCCGTCGGCCTGCCGATCGGCAAAAGCCTGGCGGAACGCGAACTGCTCGACGAAGCCCGCGCGGTGATGGCGGCCATGAAGGCGCGCGGCGCCGAGGTACCTGTGCCGACCGATGTGGTGACTGCCAAGACCTTCAGCGCCGATGCGCCCGCCACCGTCAAGGCTGCCACCGATGTGGCAGACGACGACCTGATCCTGGACATCGGTCCGCAAACCGCGAAAAAGCTGGCCGATCAGCTGATGGCCGCCGGCACCATTGTCTGGAACGGCCCGGTGGGCGTGTTCGAATTTGCCGCCTTCGAGGGCGGCACGAAAGCAATTGCGCGGGCGATTGCCGCCAGCCCCGCCTTCAGCATTGCCGGTGGCGGCGACACGCTGGCCGCCATTGCCAAATACGGGATTGAAAAAGACGTGGGTTACATCTCCACCGGCGGCGGCGCCTTTCTCGAAGTGCTGGAAGGCAAGACCCTGCCAGCTTTCGAGATCCTGCAGAAGCGGGCGACGAGCTGAATCGGCGTGCTGTTTTGCTATTAAAAGTATAGCTACTTCCGCAATCAGGGAAAGTGCTGGAGGCCATTTTTTCTTGAAATTCTCCCAATCCACGGCTACTTGACCGGAGTTTGCAGATGACGGATTTTCACGGTGTTTTCCCTTATCTGGTGTCGCCCATTGACGCCGACGGAGAGGTCAACGCGCAGGTCCTGACGCGCCTTTGTCAGGACCTGATAGCGGCCGGCGTGCATGGATTGACGCCCCTGGGGTCGACCGGCGAATTTGCCTACCTCAACCCGGCGCAGCGGCGCCGTGTGGTGGAGGTGGTGGTGCAGGCGGCTGGCCGCCAGGTGCCAGTGGTGGCCGGTGTGGCGGCCACCACCATCGTCGACGCCGTCGGCCAGGCCAGGGAGTACGAACGCATGGGCTGCGACGGTATCCTGGCAGTACTGGAAGCGTATTTTCCGGTGGACGACGAAGGTGTTTACCAGTACTTCAAGGCGATTGCCGATGCCGTGTCGCTGCCGGTGGTGATCTACACCAATCCGAACTTCCAGCGCTCCGATCTCAAGCTGCCGGTCATCGAGCGGCTCAGCCACATTCCCAATATTCGCTATATCAAGGATGCTTCCTTCAACACCGGGCGCCTGCTGTCGATCATGAATGTCGTCGGGGGCCGGATGGAGGTTTTTGCGGCGTCCTCGCATGTGCCTGCGACCGTGATGCTGCTCGGAGGCGCGGGCTGGATGGCCGGGCCGGCCTGCCTGGTTCCCCGGCAGAGCATCGCGCTGTATGAGCTGTGCAAGGCCGGCCGCTGGGATGAGGCCATGGCCTTGCAGCGCAGGCTGTGGAGCATCAACCAGGTGTTTGCCACGTTCAACCTGGCGGCCTGCATCAAGGCCGGCCTGGTGCTCCAGGGGTATGAGGTCGGCCATCCCCTGGCGCCGCAGGCACCGCTATCGCCGGAGGGCGTGGAAACGGTGCGCCGGGTCCTGCGCGAACTGGGCGCGCTGTAGCCAGTGCAGTGCGCCGGTGTACCCGGCCTGTAACCGGTTCCGTGTGAGAATCGTCCTCAACTTACAGGAGACATCCATGCCACGCCGCGCCACCAAAATTGTTGCCACCCTGGGCCCCGCCTCGAGCGATCCGGCGCTGCTTGAAAAAATGATACGTGCGGGCGTCAACGTGGTGCGTCTCAATTTCAGCCATGGCACGGCGCAGGACCACATCGACCGGGCCGGGCTGGTGCGCGAGGCCGCCCAGCGGGCCGGCCGCGAGGTGGCGATCATGGCCGACCTGCAGGGGCCGAAAATCCGCGTCGGCAAATTTGCCGAGGGCAAGGTCCTGCTGGTGCCCGGCGCCAAGTTCGTTCTCGATGCCTCGCGCACCGAGCCGGGCGACCTCAAGGGTGTGGGTCTGGACTACAAGGAGTTGCCGCGTGACGTGAAAGCCGGCGACCTGCTGCTGCTCAACGACGGCCTGATTGTGCTGACCATCGACGCGGTGCGCGGCGAGGAAGTCCACACCACCGTCAAGCTGGGCGGCGAACTCTCCAACAACAAGGGCATCAACAAAAAGGGCGGCGGCCTGACCGCGCCCGCGCTGACCGCCAAGGACATGGAAGACATCCGGACCGCCATGAGTTTCCAGGCGGACTATGTGGCGGTTAGTTTTCCAAAAAACGCCACCGACATGGAAATGGCGCGCCAGCTGTGCAATGTGGCCGCCGCGCCCTACAAACACAAGCCCGGCCTGATTGCCAAGATCGAACGCGCCGAAGCCATTCCCAACCTCGAAGACATCCTGCGGGTCAGCGACGGCATCATGGTCGCGCGCGGTGACCTCGCGGTGGAAGTCGGCAACGCCGCCGTGCCGGCGCTGCAAAAACGCATGATCAAGATGGCCCGCGCCATGGACAAGGTGGTCATCACCGCCACGCAGATGATGGAAAGCATGATCCTCAACCCGGTGCCGACACGCGCCGAGGTCAGCGACGTGGCCAATGCCGTGCTCGACGGGACCGACGCCGTGATGCTGAGCGCGGAAACGGCCGCAGGCAATTACCCGCTGGAGACCATCGAGGAAGTGGCCAACATTTGCCTGGAAGCGGAAAAAGCCGAATACACGGCGCTGGACGCCGACTTCAGCGGCAAGACCTTCACGCGCATCGACCAGTCGATCGCCATGGGTGCGCTGTTCACAGCCCACCACCTGGGCGCCAAAGCCATCGTGGCCTTGACCGACAGCGGTTCCACGCCGCTGTGGATGAGCCGCCACGACATCCGTGTGCCGATCTATGCGCTGACACCGAGACTGGCGACGCAGCGCAAGATGGCGTTGTACCGCAATGTGCGCCCGCTGCTGATGGACACCAGCGCCGACCGGGACACGGCGCTGGAACAGGCCGAAGGACACCTGCTGCGCCGCGACATCGTGCAAAGCGGTGACGTGTACGCCATCACCTGTGGTGAACCGATGGGTGCGCCTGGTGGCACCAACATGCTCAAGATCTGCCGCGTGGCCTGAGCGGGCGGCCCCATGAGACCGGCGCGGGCGGGTCCCAGGCCGGTGCCCGCTGAATCCAAGGCAGCCGGGCGTGCGTATCACCGGTTCGATGAACACCACAGACTTTCCCGTGCCAAGACGCTCGCTGTTGGCCATGCTGCCTGCACTGCTCACTGCCTGCTCGGCCGTGGACCTGCTCAACGCCACCGTTTCCACCGACACGTATCGGCTCACCCAGGGCCTGCCTTACGGCGACCACCCGCGCCAGCGGCTGGATGTCTATCAGCCTGTGGACGTCATCGGCCCGGCACCGATGGTGGTGTTTTTTTATGGTGGCAGCTGGTCATCGGGTGAGCGGGGCGACTACCGCTTTGTGGGCGAGGCGCTGGCTGCAAGCGGCATCGTCGCGGTGATCGCGGACTACCGCCTGAGCCCCGCATTTTCCTATCCTGCATTTGTGCAGGACAGTGCGCGCGCCGTGGGCTGGGCGGTCGCCCATGGGGACGCACATGGCGCTGATCCTGCCCGGATCTTTGTGATGGGACACAGCGCCGGTGCCTACAACGCCGCCATGGTGGCGCTGGATCCGCGCTGGCTGGCGGCCGAGGGCCTGAAACCGTCGCGTCTGGCGGGGTGGATAGGTTTGGCTGGCCCCTACGATTTCCTGCCGATTGGTGACCGCCAGACCCAGGTGGCCTTTGACTGGCCGCGTACGCCGGGCGACAGCCAGCCGCTGTTCCATGCGTCGCCGGCTTCGCCTCCGGCCTTGCTGCTGGCGCCTGCCGACGACCGTGTGGTCAATTCCCGGCGCAGTACCGTCGCGCTGGCCCGGCGACTCCAGAGCAGTGGCGTGTATGTGGAGTCTGCACTGTTGGACGGCGTCAGCCACGTCACCCTGGTGGCCTCCATGGCCTCGGTACTCAGAGCCCGGGCGCCTGTGCTTGAACGGGTCTCGGCTTTTGTGAAGTCAGTCGGGCCAGCCAGGTGAAGCCGAGGTCCAGCGTGGCGGCGCTGGCCCAGCAGAACCAGGCGGTCCAGAGGGTGTGACTCATGTAGTGGGCGCCACGCACCTGTTGCGCCAGACCCAGCAGCAATCCCACCAGCATGGACCCCAGCAACCAGCGCCGAGCGGTGGCTGGCAGGGCATGCCGGAATGCAAAAAAACCCCCGACAAAGGCAAAACCCGCGGAGGCATGACCGGCCGGAAAACAGCCACCGTCACCGCCGTCCCGCACGCCCCAGGCCCAGTGCGAGACATGGCTGGCCACGCCGCCGAATTCCCGCAGGCTCCAGGGGCAACTGGTGTGGCTGTGCAGCTTGATGTCAGAGACCACCAGCAGCGCCAACAGCGTGGTCAGGGCCAGCTGGACACGGCGTAGTGCAGGCAGGTGCCGCAAGGGGCCGACAGGCCGGGCGATACCGATCAGCAGCGCCCCTTCAAACAACCAGGGCAGTGGACGCATGTTGTCGTGGAGTACCCCGCGCCAGAACCAGTGGTTTTCGAGCGCAAAGCCGCTGGCCGACCCGAACCAGCGTGCCAGCGTCAGGTCCAGTCCCGAAGCGTCCCAGGCCAGCAAGAGGAGAAGGCTGGCAACAGACCAGAAAAAAAGACGCGACGGGCTGGAGACGGCTGGACGGCTGGGAGAGATCATGGTGGCGAGTTGGGCACAAGAAGCGCTGACGGTAGCCCGGTCCGCCTTAAGTCAGCCTTAATGCCGGCGCCTGCAAAGAGGCGCGACGCTCCCGAGCGGGCTTGTCCTACGCCTTTGCCCCCTCGAGGATGACGCTGGAAGCCTGCCCAGAGCCCGCCTGTGGGCGCCACAGGCGAATGTGACGGGTAAAATGAAAGAAGTTACCGGTCAGTTACCGAATCCACCGAATCCGTTCAACCTTCCTGGGGATATTTTTTATGGCACTCGTTTCCATGCGCGAGCTGCTGGACCATGCAGCCCTCAATGGCTATGGCATTCCAGCTTTCAACGTCAACAACCTCGAGCAGGTCCAGGCTGTCATGGAAGCGGCCAAGGAAACCGGCGCTCCCGTGATCCTGCAGGCCAGCGCTGGTGCGCGCAAATACGCTGGCGAGGCTTTCATCAAGCACCTCATCCAGGCGGCCATCGAAATGTATCCGCAGATCCCGCTCGTCATGCACCAGGACCACGGCCAGAACCCGGACGTCTGCCAGGGTGCGATCGACCTCGGGTTTTCATCCGTGATGATGGACGGCTCGCTGGAGGCCGACGGCAAGACGATTGCCAGCTACGAATACAACGTCGAGGTCACCAAAAAGGTGGCGCAACTCGCGCACAAGGTGGGCGTGACGGTCGAAGGCGAGCTTGGCTGCCTCGGCTCTCTGGAAACCATGAAGGGCGACAAGGAAGACGGCCACGGCACCGACGCGACCATGACCCGCGAGCAGTTGCTGACCGACCCGGAGCAGGCGGCCGATTTTGTCAAGCAGACGCAGATCGACGCGCTGGCAATCGCCATCGGCACCAGCCACGGCGCCTACAAGTTCACGCGCAAGCCCACCGGCGACATCCTGGCGATCGATCGCATCAAGGACATCCACAAACGCATCCCCAGCACCCATCTGGTGATGCATGGCTCGTCCAGCGTGCCGCAGGACCTGCTGGCCGTCATTCGCCAGTACGGTGGCAACATGAAGGAAACCTACGGTGTGCCCGTGGAAGAAATCCAGGAAGCCATCAAACACGGCGTGCGCAAAATCAACATCGACACCGACATCCGTCTGGCGATGACGGCAGCGGTGCGCAAGTTCCTGGCTGAGAACCCTGAAAAATTCGACGCTCGCGAATGGCTCAAACCCGCGCGCGAGGCCGCCAAGGCCATCTGCAAGCAGCGTTACATCGAGTTCGGCTGCGAAGGCCAGGGCGCGAAGATCAAGGGTGACACGCTGCAGCTTGTGGCTGCCCGCTACGCCAGGGGCGAGCTGGCCCAGGTGGTGCGTTAACCCGGAAATCCTCGCCGTGTCGAACTGGCGATAATTCAAAGCTCGCTGCTACCAGCGGGCTTTTTTACTTTTGGCAAGCATCCCATGACCTTCGCTCTCCACACTTCGGCCCTGACCTCCCTGCCCCTGCTCGCTCGCGGCAAGGTGCGCGACAACTACGCTGTCGGCAAAGACCGGCTGCTGATGGTCGCCAGCGACCGGCTCAGCGCCTTCGACGTCATCATGGGCGAGCCGATTCCGGGCAAAGGCGTGCTTCTCACCCAGATGGCCCTGTTCTGGTTTGGCAAGCTCGGCCATATCTGTCCGAACCACCTGACCGGGGACACGCCCGAAAGCGTGGTCACCCCGGCCGAGTTGCCGCAAGTTGCGGGCCGCTCCATGCTGGTCAAGCGGCTGAAGCCGATTCCGGTCGAGGCCGTGGTACGCGGCTACCTGGCCGGCAGCGGCTGGAAGGAATACCAGGACAGCCAGTCGGTGTGCGGTGTGCCGCTGCCGCCTGGCCTGAGAAACGCCAGCAAGCTGCCAGAACCGATTTTCACGCCTGCGGCCAAGGCGGCGGTGGGCGAGCATGACGAAAACATCAGCTACGAGCAGGTGGTCAAGGCTGTCGGCCCCGAACTGGCCGCACAGATCCGCGACCTCAGCCTGCGCATCTACAAGGAGGCGGCGGCCTTTGCCCTGACCAAGGGCATCATCATTGCCGATACCAAGTTCGAGTTCGGTCTTGACGAAAACGGCACGCTGACCCTGATGGACGAAGTGCTGACGCCCGACTCCTCGCGCTACTGGCCGATTGAAGGTTACGAGCAGGCCTTTGCCACAGGCGCCAATCCGCCCAGCTACGACAAGCAGTTCGTGCGCGACTGGCTGGAGCAGGCCCTGGTCAACGGCAAGCCCTGGGACAAGACACCGCCCGCACCGCGCGTGCCGCAGGATGTGGTCGAAAAAACTGCGGCCAAGTACCAGGAAGCACTGACCCGCCTGACGGCCTGACCGGCGCTTGGTTTAAAATAGCCGCAACCCAAGGAGCGTTGCAGCGAGACCCGTTTGATGCCGGTTTCGTCAGGCTTGGGTGACAGCAGCCGCATCGGCTGCCTTTGCAACGGCGCTCACTTCCTCATCCAGGGTAAGTGAATGTCCGAAATCCTAGTTCCCCCCATGAAACTGTCCGGCCTGGAGCCGGTCGCCATAGGCGCGGGCAGCCTGTTCGTCAACATTGGTGAACGAACCAATGTCACGGGCTCCAAGGCCTTTGCGCGCATGATCCTCAACGGCGATTTCGAAGCCGCGCTCGTCGTGGCACGCCAGCAGGTCGAAAACGGCGCACAGATCATTGACATCAACATGGACGAAGCCATGCTGGACAGCCAGGCCGCCATGGTGCGTTTCCTGAACCTGATCGCCAGCGAGCCCGACATCGCGCGTGTGCCCATCATGATCGACAGCTCCAAGTGGAGCGTGATTGAAGCCGGCCTTCGCTGCATCCAGGGCAAGGGCATCGTCAACTCGATCTCGATGAAGGAGGGACTGGAGCCTTTCAAGCACCAGGCCAAACTGCTCAAGCGTTATGGCGCCGCCGCCGTGGTCATGGCTTTCGACGAACAGGGTCAGGCCGACACCTATG
>NZ_JAQSDL010000009.1 GCF_029945895.1 Polaromonas sp.
TGCGGCTTGCCGGCGGTTTCATCGGCGGTGCGCGAGCCGTCAAACCGGCCCTTGAGCTCGACCGCCTGCAGCGCCTCGTCGAGGCCGTGCCGGCTCTTGCCGGTCGCCACACTCAAGAGATGGCCGCGCGCCTTGAGCGCGGCCAGCAGCGGCAACACGCCGTCAAACAGGCTGATGTCGTTCTGGTGGCCAATGTAGTGGTGCCGGTAACGCGCGCCGAGCTCGGGGTACTTTTCGGGCGGGACATCGGGCGCCGCATGGGCCAGCGCCTGCATCAGCCCGAGGCCGATCACATACCCGGCGGCCTCGTCGGTCGGCACGGTGCCGCCCACATCACGCACCGCCGCCTGGATGCAGCGCACGATGATTTTGGTCGAATCGAACAACGTGCCATCCCAGTCGAAGGCAATCAGGTCAAAGTTGAGCGGGGAGGACGGGCGTGGCATGGGTCGTGAAACTCTCGAGATCGGGGGGAAGCGCGGCCAGCAGGTCAATGCGTTTGCCGCTGGACGGATGGATGAACTTTAACCGCCAGGCATGAAGAAACATGCGTTTGAGGGCAACGCCGCCGGCTTCTTTTTGCAAGGTTTTGTTCAGCTCGAAGTCGCCGTACTTGTCATCACCGGCAATCGGGTGGCCGGCGCTGGCCAGGTGCACCCGGATCTGGTGGGTGCGGCCGGTCTTGATGGTCACCTCGAGCAGGGAAAACTCGCGCCCGGCAGCGGCCAGCGCGGACTTCACCTTGACCAGCGTCACCGCACGCATGGCGTCCGGATGCTCTTTGTCCACCACCCGCACGCGCCGCTCGCCGTCGGGCAGTAAATATTTCTGCAGGGACGCGTCCAGCACTTTTTTATTGACCGGCCAGGCGCCGCTGACAAGCGCCAGGTAAATCTTGTCGGTCTCGCGCTCGCGAAACTGCTCCTGCAGGTTTTTCAGCGCCATGCGTTTTTTGGCGACCAGCAAGATGCCGCTGGTTTCGCGGTCCAACCGGTGCACCAGCTCCAGAAAGCGCGCCTCGGGCCGCGCCATGCGCAGCTGCTCGATCACGCCAAAAGCCACACCGCTGCCGCCATGCACGGCCACGCCGGCCGGTTTGTCAATGGCCAGCAGGTGCTCGTCTTCAAACAGGATGGGGAACTCCCGTGACGGCGCGTAACCACCTGTGGTGGACGCGGCGCCGTGGCGGGCCACCTCGACGGCCATGGCCTTCGCCTTGTCGTCGGCCCGCTCCGAGGTGCGCACCGGCGGCAGGCGCACGATGTCGCCGGCCTCGACCCGGGTGTCGGCCTGCACCCTGCCCTTGTTGATGCGCACTTCGCCGCTGCGGATGATGCGGTAGACATGGGTCTTGGGCACGCCCTTGAGCTGGCGGATCAGGAAGTTGTCCAGCCGCTGGCCCGCAAAGTCAGCGTCCACTGTCACCAGCGTGGCCTGTGGGGCCGCTTTCGCGGGCAGCTCCGGCGGGGCCGGCAAAGGTGGAGGGGGTCTGGGTCGGTCAGGCTGCGTCGCCGTCTGGGGTTTACCCGGGCGGCGTGTTTTACCTGAACCTGCGCCTATAATGTGTTTCACTAGCGACAAGCTGTAAGTGGTTGATTTGTCTGGGAGTTTAGTCCACACACCCATCAACCCACTGCAACAGCCTTGCTGGAAGGTCGACGCCACTGGCAGCAAATGCCCCCAAGCGCAAGGTGCCAGACACCCCGCGGCAGGAACATGTTGTGCAGACGAGTCGACGTTTTGCGAACACAACTACGGAATACGATGTGTGCAGCCCCACGGGCTGGACACGGATCCAGGTGAAATCTGGTCTTTGAATGGGTAGCCCTTTGACAACAACACTGGTTGGACTGATCTCTCTGTGCCTGCGGCGCTTTTTAGCCCCGCTTTCAGGCATGAATCAGCTGCCAGCCCTTGTTGCACGGGCGCAAGCAGCTACTTTTTTGGTAGCAAACACCTGTCAGACCCCGACTCGCCCCATCCACGCGCCTACGCCCAGACCGCTCCGCTGACTGATTTTTTTCAGTCGCCATGGCGCGTCAAAAGCTCTCCGGCAATTCCCCACGTTCGCACAGCGTCTGCTCCCGGCGTCGTTTGCCCGTTTTTCGGGCAGTGATGTTTGAGACAGAAGAACGAAGGAACCCCCATGAAACGCATGCTGGTCAATGCCACCCAGTCGGAAGAACGCCGCCTGGCCATTGTCGACGGACAAAAACTCCTCGACTACGAAATTGAAATCGAAGGGCGCGAACAGCGCAAGGGCAACATCTACAAGGCCGTCGTGACACGTGTCGAGCCCTCGCTCGAAGCCTGTTTTGTCGACTACGGTGAAGACCGCCACGGCTTTCTGCCGTTCAAGGAAATCTCCAAGCAGTACTTCGCCCAGGGCGTGTCGGTCAGCCAGGCGCGCATCCAGGACGTGATCCGTGAAGGCCAGGAAATCCTGGTCCAGGTCGAAAAAGAAGAACGCGGCAACAAGGGCGCCGCCCTGACCACGTTTGTGTCGCTGGCCGGCCGCTATGTGGTGCTGATGCCGAACAACCCGCGCGGCGGTGGCGTGAGCCGCCGTATTGAAGGCGAAGACCGGGCCGAGCTGAAAGAAAACATGGACCAGCTGGAGTACCCGGCAGGTTCGAGCATCATCGCCCGCACCGCCGGCATCGGCCGCAGCGCCGCCGAGCTGCAGTGGGACCTGAACTACCTGATCAAGCTCTGGACCGCGATTGACGGTGCCGGCAAGGGCGGCAAGGGCGCCTACCTGATTTACCAGGAATCGAGCCTGGTGATCCGCGCGATCCGCGACTATTTCAACAGCGACATCGGCGACATCCTGTTCGACACCGACGACGTCTACGAACAAGCGCGCCAGTTCATGGCCCACGTGATGCCCGAGCATGAGCACCGCGTCAAGCGTTACCGCGATGACGCGCCGCTGTTCAGCCGTTTCCAGATCGAGCACCAGATCGAGTCGGCTTACGCCCGCACCGTGCAGCTGCCCTCCGGCGGCGCCATTGTGATTGACCACACCGAAGCGCTGGTGTCGGTGGACGTCAACTCGGCCCGCGCCATCAAGGGCGGCGACATCGAGGAAACCGCCACCCGCACGAATCTGGAAGCCGCCGACGAAGTCGCGCGCCAGATGCGTCTGCGCGACCTGGGCGGTCTGATCGTCATCGACTTCATCGACATGGAAGAGTCGCGCAACCGCCGCGACGTTGAAAACCGCCTGCGCGACGCGCTGCGCCAGGACCGTGCCCGTGTGCAGTTCGGCACCATCAGCAAGTTCGGTTTGATGGAAATGAGCCGCCAGCGCCTGCGCCCCGCGCTGAGCGAAGGCGCATCCATTCCCTGCCCGCGCTGCGGTGGTTCGGGCCATATCCGTGACACTGAAAGCTCGGCGCTGCAGATCCTGCGCATCATCCAGGAAGAGTCACTGAAAGACAGCACGGCCTCGGTGCTGTGCCAGGTGCCGGTCGATGTGGCTTCTTTCCTGCTCAACGAAAAACGCTCGGAAATCAGCAAGATCGAGATGAAGCAGCGCATCAACGTGCTGCTGGTTCCCAACAAGACGCTGGAAACACCGAACTACAAGCTGGAGCGCCTGAAACACGACGACCCGCGCCTGGACAACATCGAGGCCAGCTACAAGATGGCCGAGGAGATGGAAGACCCGACCACGGTCACCCGCCGCAGCCAGGAAAAGCACAACAAGCAGGAACCCATCATCAAGGGCGTGCTGCCCGATGCACCGGCGCCCATCGTTGTGCCCAAGCCGGCACCGGCGCCCGCCCCGGTGGCGGCCCAGCCGGTCCGGCCGGTGGTTGCCGCGCCGGCGGAAAAAAGCTTCTTTGCCAAACTCAAGGAGTTTTTTGTAGGCGCCGAAGCAGCACCCGCACCGGCGCCTGTCAAGGAAGTCAAAAAAGACGAACGCGGCGAAGGCCGGCGTGACGAGCAGCGCGGCGAACGGGGTGAACGCAGCGAGCGCGGCGGCCGGGGTGAACGCGGCGGCCGTGGCGGCCGTGGTGGCCGCAGCGAAGGCCGCTCGGGCGAAGGACGTGGCGAAGCCCGTCCGGACCAGCGTGGCGGCGAGCGTGGTGAACGTGGTGAAGGCCGAGGCGGCGAGCGCCGTGAGCGCAATGCCGATGGCCGCGCCGAAGGTACCCGCCAGGAACGTCCCGCCGGTGAAGCACGGCCTGAAGGCCGCAACAATGAAACCCGCCCCGAGCGCGCAGAACGTCCTCCGCGTCCTGAAGGACAGGGCGACAGCGAAGGCCGCAGCGAACGGGGTGAACGCAGCCGCCGTGGTCGTGGTGAACGTGGTGGTGAGCGCGGTGGCGAACGTGCCGACCGTCCGGCCCGCGATTCCATCGAGCAGGATCTGGCCCTGGCCAACCAGGCTGCGATGGCCGCAGCCATGAACGAAGGTGATGCCGCGCCGCGCCAGGAACGTCCGGCACAGGACGCCGGCCGTGACGGCGAGCGCCAGCCGCGCGCTGAAGGCCAGGGTCGCCGTGAACGCGGCGAGCGTGGTGGTGAAGCCCGTGGTGAGCGTGGCGAACGCGGGGAGCGCGGCACAGGCCGTCGCAACGAGCGTCGTGACGACCGCACCGATGGCAGCACCGCGCCCGCCGGCGCCGCCCAGGCCGACAGCTTTGATGCAGCCCATCCTGGCGTCGTGGCCGGCCTCGACGAAACCGGCAACCCGGTGGTGCCGGCTTCTTCCACCGACATCCAGCCGCGCGCTGAAGGTCAGGAAGAAGGCCAGGACCGCCAGCCGCGCGAGCGTCGCAGCCGTGACCGTTATGGCCGCGACCGCCGCGAGCGTTCAGAGCGCAGTGACCAGCCCGTCGAAGGCCAGGCCGAAGGCGCTGCCCCGGCCGTTGCTACTGAACGCTTTGAGCAAAATCAGGCTGTAGCCCAGGAAACACCTGCGCCGGCAGCTCCTGAATTTGTAGCAACTGCCGCACCAGCCCCTGCGCCGGCAGCGCCGGTGGCAGCACCTGCCCCTGTCGCCGCACCTGCCATTGCCCGGGCCGTGGCCGTCGCGCCGGCCGCTGCTGCCCCCGCAGCACGCGCGCTGCCGAAAGTCCAGACCTATGACTTGCCGCTGCAGGACCTGGCCCAGGTGGCCCAGTCCTCGGGTCTGCAATGGGTCAATTCCGACGCCAGCAAGATCGCGGAAATACAGGCCGCGATGGCGGCCGAACCGAAACCGATCCATGTGCCACGCGAACGTCCACCAGCACCGCAACTGGACGCCAGCCCGCTGGTGCTGGTCGAGACCAAACGCGACCTGCGCGACATGACCCTGCCGTTTGAGCAGCCTGCCGCACCGGCAGCGGGTGAACGCACGGAGTAATCCTGACGTTCGTGCCAGTCTGGCACTTCAGATCAAAGGCAGCTTTCGGGCTGCCTTTTTTTCGTCTGTAGCTTTCGTTGTGTGCTTGCCTCCAGGGAATGAGGTGAAGCCATCTCAAGTCTGGACTTCTTGTGGTGCGCCAGCAAGCCGGGGGTTGCCCGGCAGCAACTCACTTTTCTTTTGCGTCGCCAAAAGAAAAGTAAGCAAAAGAAAAGGCG
>NZ_JAQSDL010000010.1 GCF_029945895.1 Polaromonas sp.
GCCAGGGCGGCGAATGCAATTGCGCGAGCGTATTTCATGGTTTTTCCTTGAAGTTTATAGATATGTTTTGGTGCGGAGAGTTGAGAAGCTGGCCGACTGACGGCACCACGCCGGTCGGTTTGCGAATGAAATTCATCGAAGGCGATCATGGCGGCTGCGGGAAGCCAGCAGAGAACTGGCCAGGCCGGTGACCTCGGACGACTTCAGCGCCGCGAAAACGAGACCGGTGAGCGATACCAGGCGCCAGGGACGCAGGAGCACCGCTGCGGCACCTGCGCCTGCAGAAATGGCCAGAAGCTTCAGGGGTTGCTCCTCGGCAAAACGTTGAATTCTTGGCTCGGCAAAATCCAGAGCCAGACTGGCCGGGTGGCCTTGCCACCAGGACCTGGCCGTCTGTTTGATGAGTGACCAGGTGCTGGCCGATGCGTCTATTTCGTCGTCGCTGCCGCCCTGCCCGACGGCCGTGGCGGTGTCATGACCCATCTGGCGAATAATCGCCTGCCGGCTGTTGTTCAGGCGTTCGCGGGGAGAAAGCGCGGTGTTGTCGTTCATCATCGGGCTCAGGCGGCTGCGCGTAATGCCTGCGCATCGCGGTCCAGCTGGGCCTTGAGTTCATCAAAACGGGTAGAGGCCAGCGGTTGCCGCGCCTTGCCGAAGGCGACCAGAAGCAGAACCAGCATCACTGCCGGAATGGCCACCAGCACCCAGTGAAACTGGTTGAGCACCACCCCCAGCATCAAGGCCACACCTGTCAGCGTCAAAAATACACCGGCACACAGGATGACTGCGCCCCACGCCAGCCCGCGCTGAAGCAGGTCCGACCCGGCTTCCGAGGCTTCTTCGTGAACCAGTGCGCCATAGGCCGACAGGTGATCGACCACCAGGTCGGGGCGTCTGACGAGAATGGAAAACAACGGATGCAGCATGGCGGCCAGGTGGTTTTATAAAAGGGGACGAAACCTCAGGGATCAGCGATTGTCGCGATGCGCGATCGACGTCACCAGCAAGGCGACGGCTGCGCCCACTGCGGCAGCAATCAGGACCGACTTCACTGGTTCATTGGATACATAACGCGTGGTCGCGTCTGCATAGCGGTGCATGGAGCGCTGCGCCCGGTGGCTGGCCTCGGAGGCCATGTCCAGGCTCTGGCGTGCCAGTTTCTGGGCCTGGGTGGCCAGCTTGTCGACCAGCGGATCGATGCTGCCGCGCAAATGGCGTACTTTGTCTTCCGCGTGGTCCAGCGTCTCGTTGGCCAGGCTGCGTGTGCTGTCCATGGCTCTCTCGGCGCCGGTCAGCATCTGCTCGGACATCTGACGCGCGCCCGACAGGGTGTCTTGGGCTTGGGGATGGCTGGAGAGAGGGTTTTTCATGGGGTCCTTGGGTAATGGAAGGAAAAGGCCAGGTCCAGCGCGATACGCGCGTGGGCTGGGATAAACGGGAAATTCACTTTCTCTTCATCAGGCTGACCACGAAACTGATCACCGCCATGATGGCAAAAATGAAAAAGAGGATCTTGGCAATTTCCACTGCGCCGGCGGCGATGCCACCGAAACCGAACACGGCTGCAATGAGTGCGATCACGAGGAAAACAACGGAATAGTGCAGCATGTCGATCTCCTTGCAGGGGCGTGCCCTTTTTGGTGTACGGCGCTCGCATTTGAAACACCTGCAGTGAGCTTAATCAGGGATGCCTGTGGTGATCATCGGTGAGTACCGGATGCCCTTGTCGGTGGGCATGATCACGCGGTGTAGGACGAAGCCGATGGGCGCCTGCCGTGTATTGCGCCGCGGTGAAGTGGGGGGCTGCCGTGGTGCGCGGCCGTGGCCCGGTCGGCAGAGCTGCCGGCGCCTAGTGCGTTTTGGGCAATACCGCGGAGATGCGGGTGCCTTGGCCCTGACTGGAGACCACGGTCAGGCGACCACCTGCCGCTTCGACCCGGTGGCGCATGCCGGCCAGCCCGTGGCTCGAACCCTTGATCTGCGTGGTGTCGAAGCCTGTTCCGTCGTCCCGGACCTCGACCGTGATGTAGCCGTCGAAGTCATGCAGACTGATTTCAGCCTGTTTCGCGTCTGCGTATTTGCCCATGTTGGTCAGCGACTCCTGCACCAGGCGGTAGACCGTGAGCTGGGCCGAGCCGCCCAGCTCCACGGTCTCCAGGTCGGTGATGATGCTCAGGCCGGACCGGTCTTCGAATTCTCGCGCGAGGATTTCGAGGGATGCGACCAGCCCGAGATGCGACAGCGACGAGGGCCGCAAGTCCTCGACAATGCGGCGCTTGAGCGCAATGCCGCTGTTGAGTGTTTCGATCAGGTGCTGCATGCGTTCGGCCGCCTCCGGCGAAATGACGCCGAGGCGCGATTTGATGCGCGCCACATCGAGCTTGGCCGCCGTCAGCAGCGCGCCGAGTTCGTCGTGCAGTTCACGTGCCAGGTGACCGCGTTCGTCTTCCCGCACCTGCTGCAGGTGGGTGGCCAGCTCGGCCAGCGTGGCCGTGCGGTCGCGCACTTCCTTGTCGAGCTGGTCGCGTTCGCGCTGCAGGGCCTCCTGTTCGCGCCTGCCGGCATCCAGCAGGGCGTCGGTTTGCCGCAAATACATGTAAAACGCCAGCAACCCGGCCAGCGCCATCAGGGCGATGCCAATGCGCGACAACTGGAGCGACCGGGTGATCTGGGCCTGGGCCGTATGCATCCTGGTGTTGCTGGCTTGAACCAGTTTGACGATCTGCGCCCGGATGGTGTTCATCTGGTCCATGCCCACGTCAGTGGTCAGCACAAACTTCCAGGCATCTTCATTGCCCTGCTTGCGCATGCGTACGCTGAGGTCCATCTCCGCCAGCTTGCGCGACACGCTGCGCGACAGCAGGGCGAACTCCGTCATTTCCTCCGGGTAGGGGGTGTAGTGCCGGCGCAGGGTGTCCAGGGTCTGGTTGAGGTCGGCGGTCGCTGCGTCGTAAGGTTCCAGGTATTTGGGGTCGCCGGTCAGCAGATAGCCGCGCTGCCCGGTTTCGGCATTCAGCATCTGCTGCAGCAGCGTGTTGACGGCCCCGCGCGTGGCCTGCGACTCCTCAATGCGGGTAACCGCCCCGGTGGACAGGCGAAAACCTGCCTCGTTGATGGAAATCAGAGCGCCCGCTGCCAGCACCGCCAGCGGCAGGCTGATTGCCATTTTGGGGATCGCAAACCATCTCATCCTCATCTCCGTTCGCATGGATCAATAATTCGTGAATAATCGCTACTGAAGAAAGAAGCCCGCAATTGCGCGAGGCTGTGTTGCTGCATTGTGCCGTTTGGCGATGCCAACCTAACCAAGAGGACATGAAATGATCAAAATTGGAATTGTGGACGACCATGCCATCGTGCGCTCAGGGCTCAAGCAGTTCTTCTCGGATCAGGTAGATTTCAGGGTCGTGGGTGAAGCCGCCAGCGGCCGTGAAGCCATTGACCTGGTGCGAAATGTCGAGCTGGACATTCTGGTCATGGACCTGTCCATGCCCGGCCAGAGCGGGATTGATGCCCTTGCCATGATCCGCGCCAAGGCGCCCGATGTCGGCATCCTGATTCTCAGCGGGTATCCGGAAGAGCATTACGCGGTCAACCTGATCCGCCAGGGTGCCAGCGGCTACCTGAACAAGGAGTGTGATCCGATGGAGATTGTCAATGCGATCCGTGTCATCTCGCTCGGCAAACGCTACATCACGCCGGCCGTGGCCGAGTTGCTGGCCCAGCAACTGAACCGGAAAAATGATGCCACGCCGCACGAGCAGCTCTCCGAGCGCGAGTTTCAGGTGTTCCTCAAGCTCGCCAAGGGCGAAACTGCGGGCGACATTGCCAAGGCGTTGTCCCTGAGTGTCAAAACCGTCAGTACCTATCGCACCCGCGTGATGGAAAAAATGAGCCTGGCGTCCAACAGCGACCTGACGTATTACGCCCTCAAGAACAAGCTGATCGACTGAGCTTCTGCCGCCAGCCGCCCGTCTCCTATGGCTGGGGCTGGCCGGCATTGATGGACCTGCACTGTTCGATGCAGTAGTCAATCAGCGCGTCTATTTCGTTGGACTTGTCAAAAACCGCGTCGACGCCGAGTTGGGCGCAGCGCTTGCGGATGTCGGCCGTTGCGTAATTGCTCAGAACAATCACTTTTTGATGCGCCTGGCGGTTGCGGCAGGCTTCCAGAACGCCGAGTCCGCTTCCCTGTTTGAGAAACAGATCCACAATCGCCAGGTCCCATTGCTGAGCGTTTGCCAGCAACCAGGCCTTGCTTTCATTTTCTGTTTCCGCCGTACCTACTGCGTCAATTCCGGCCAGCTCTTCCAGCGTGGCCATGAGATTGTCACGTATGGTGGCGTTGTCTTCGACGATGTAAGTTCTGAGTCCCACTTAGCTTCAATCCCGGTCTGCCATGTCACGACCGCGGCACTTTTTCAAACGGTTACAGCTGCACCCGGCCGTAAACCAATTTATTATCACTTGATAACTAATGTATCCAAATACCCACAACGATTTTGACACGGTGGGGCGGCCTGGTTTGTAGGACCTTTCCTACTATCGTGCTGTAGGCAGTCACTGACAGTCTTCGATGGCTGTTGCCCACGGTGTGCCTGAGGTTTCCGGCAGATACTTCACTGCCAGTTGAGGGTCCGTTCGCTTGCGACAGCGCGATGCCAACCACTTGCAGGTGTCGGGCCTCTCCCGGTCTTTCAAATCAAGAATCGCAGGCCCACCACATGACCCGTGTCGCCACCTTCCTCTCCCGCGTTCGCCTTCTCCCAGCGTGGGGTCGGCTCCTGGCGGGAGCGGCACTGGTGCTGGCGGTCCTGTTCCTGGTGATTTTGTTTTTCCCCTGGGACTGGTTGCGCGGGCCGGTGAATCGCTATGTCAGTGATCGTACCGGGCGCCAGTTCGAAATCACCCGGCGGCTGGACGTGAAGCTGGGGCGCCGTATCACGGTCATGGCCGATGGCATCACGTTTGCCAACCCCGATTGGGCTCGCGACCCTTACCTGGTCAAGGCCGACTCCGCCGAGTTCGATCTTCTTTTCTGGCCCCTGCTGCGCGGCCAGATTGAACTCCCGCGTGTCCGCCTGACCCAGCCGGTGCTGGGACTGCAGATCCAGCCGGATGGGCGGCGCACATGGGCGTTGGGAAAGGACACGTCTGACGCCGCTACCGTGCCCCTTGTGGGCCAGCTGCTGGTGGACAAGGGTGTGTTGAACTACCTGGCCGAAGCGCAGGGGGCCGATATCAAGGCAGAGTTTGGGATGGTCGCCGCAAACGGGGCCGAAGCCGGAACCGCGGCGGCCGACGGGGACATGCCGCTGAGCTACAAGGCGCAAGGCACCTGGAAAAAAGAGCCCTTCGCGGCCAAGGGGCGCGCCGGGAGTGTGCTCCAGCTCAGCGACACCCAGGTCAACCCATTTCCCCTGGAGATCAATGCCAGTGCAGGCCGTACATCACTGCTGGCCAGCGGCCGCATTGGCAATCTGGCGTCGCTCGATGGACTGGATGCCAATTTCGACCTCAAGGGCCGCACACTGGCCGACCTCTACAACCTGC
>NZ_JAQSDL010000011.1 GCF_029945895.1 Polaromonas sp.
GCGCCGCCAGAATCGTTGCGTCGCCAGTGCCAATTCGTTGTCGCTGAGTCCCGGCCCGCGATCAAATATGTGAAAGCTGACCGCTTGCGGCGAGCTGCGTATTTCCAGCCTGACGCTGTTGGATGCAGGGGAATGGCGCAGGGCGTTGTCAAGCAGGTTGCGCAGCGCGGTGACAGCCAGCGCCTGGGGCAGCGCCAGCTCGGCACGGATGCCGTCGCTGTCGAGCGTGATCCGCTCGGGCGCATGGGGTGCTGCATCGCGCATCGCGAGGCGGGCCACTTCGCTGGCATCAGCGACCGATCCGTCCTCCCACGAAAAGGCGCCCTCGACCTGCGACAGCGTCAACAGCTGGGAAAGGGTGTGTTGAAGCCGCGCCACGCCCTCTTCAGCGTAATCCATGGCCACCTCGGCGTCCTTACCTTGGGTGATGCGCGTGACCTGGAGATGGGTTTTTATCGCGGTGAGCGGCGTGCGCAATTCATGCGCAGCATCGCTGGTGAAGCGGCGTTCGCGGCTGATGGTCTCGCTCATGCGTGCCAGCAAATGGTTCAGGGTGTTGACCAGCGGCAGCAGGTCCCGCGAGACGGGGATATTTTGAATCGGGGTCAACGCGTCCGGCGTCCGGCTGGCCAGCACCTGTCGCAGGCGCTCCAGCGGCAGCAAGCCACTTCCAACGCCGAACCACAGCACCAGCAGACTTCCGATCAGGGCAGCGACAAACGGCGTGGCCGCTGCCACCGTCACATTGCGCAGCAGCGTATCCCGTTCGGTCAGGCGGTCAGCCGTGGTAACGCGCAAACCGCTTGTTTCCAGGGTATAGCTGCGCCAGTGTTCACCCTTGATTTCACGGTCGGCAAAGCCGAGGGCCGCCGTTGCGAGGGACTCGGGCGTCGCGCCTGGGGTACGCGCGATCACCTCGCCGCGCATCGATACCTGGCACGCCAGCCCTTTTGCCTCCACCGGCATGCTCAAGGTGGATGGGCCTGCTTTCCCGGTGCGGCCATCCCAGGCGGCGGGGTTCTGCGACATCAGTCCGGCCACCATATGGGCCGACATCGCAAGCCGCTGATCCAGCGTGCGCTGCATTTCCTTGTCCAAACCGTGCAGCATCCAGAGCGCGACTGCGCCCCACAGCAGGATCATCGAGATGCCGATCATCAGCAACAGGCGCAGCCGAAGCGTCATGTTTTCCCCGCACTGAACCGGTAACCCACGCCACGCACCGTTTCGATCACATCGGCACCCAGCTTGCGCCGTAAATGATGGATATGCACATTGAGGGCATTGCTTTCGATCTCTTCACTGAAATCGTACAAACTGTCTTTGAGCTGGTCGGGGCTCAGGATGCGTCCACCCGCATGCAGCAAAGCGGCCAGCAGAGCCAGTTCGCGCCGTGACAGGGCGACCGCGCGTCCGTGCAGGGAGACCTCACCGCTGGCCGGGTCCAGGCGCAAAGGTCCGTGCGTGATGACATCCACGCTGCGCCCGGCGGCGCGGCGCAGCAAGGCTTGCAGGCGGGCCACGAGTTCGTCGAGATCGAAAGGCTTGAGGAGATAGTCGTCCGCGCCGGCGCGCAGCCCGGCGACGCGGTCCTGCACGGCATCGCGCGCTGTCAGGATGAGAACGGGCAGCGTCATGCCCTTGGCCCGCAGGCGTTGCAGCAGGCGCATGCCGTCCTCGTCGGGCAGTCCGAGGTCAAGAATCACCACATCACAATGGGCGGCCGACAGGGCGGCTTCGGCATGCGCCGCGGTGCGCACGCCATCGACCGTCAAGCCGTGCGCACGCAGACCCGCCAGGATGCCGTGGGCAATGAGTTCATCATCTTCAATCAGCAACACGCGCATGGCCTGTCCTCCATGCCGGATAGTATCCAGGCCTTTCATTATCCCGGCGTTAACGAAGCCTTAATCCGGGCACGCAAAGATGCCTGTTCCATTTGATATGAAGGCACTTATGCTGCGTTGGTTGTGGTTGATCGTGATGGTGCCCGTGTTGTGGGCGCTGCCGGCGCATGCCCAGCAGGAATTCCTGCCGGTAGATCAGGCTTTTCGCCTGAGCATCAGCCAGGATGGCGCTGGCCAGGTGCGCCTGAACTGGGACATCCGCAAGGGGTACTACCTTTATCGCCAGCAAATGAAGGTCGAAGTCGGCCCCGCCGATGGTGCGCTGCAGGTCCTGTGGCCGGCCGGCACGCCCAAAACCGATGAAACCTACGGCAAAAGCGAGGTTTATCACGACCAGGTCAGCGTCCTGGTCAAGGCGACCGATGCCCGGGCGCTGACCATCGGCTGGCAGGGCTGCGCCGATGCGGGTCTTTGCTACCCGCCGCAGACCCGGCGCGTCAACCTGGCCGATGTCGCGACAACGCCGGCAGTCCCGGCCGATCCGGCCACGACCCGCCAGAGTCCGGAGCCCCCAGGCGCGCTCGGCGAAGACCAGGACCTGGCCGAACGCCTGTCACGTATCCATATCGGCTGGATGCTTGTCGTGTTTTTCGGCCTGGGGCTGCTGATGACCTTCACGCCCTGCGTGCTGCCGATGGTGCCAATTCTCTCCAGCCTGATCGCGGGCAGCGGCGCGAGTCCCAGGCGCGGTTTTATCCTCTCGCTGGCCTTTGTACTGCCGATGGCGCTGACTTACGCCGGTGTCGGCGCGGCCGCGGCGCTGGCCGGCGCCAATCTGCAGGCGGTGTTGCAGAACCCTTGGGTGCTGGGCACCTTCGGTCTGGTGTTTGTCGTGCTGGCGCTGGCCATGTTCGGCTTTTATGAGCTGCAACTGCCCGCCGTTTTGCGCAACCGCCTCAACAATGCCAGCCAGGGCCGGCGCGGAGGCACGGTGGCGGGCTCCGCCACGATGGGCGTGCTGTCGGCGCTGCTGGTCGGCCCCTGCATGACCGCGCCCCTGGCCGGCGCGCTGCTTTACATCGGCAATACCGGCGATGTCGTGACCGGCGCCCTGGTCCTTTTTTCCATGGGCCTGGGCATGGGTGTGCCGCTGTTGCTGGTCGGGACGCTGGGCGCACGGCTGCTGCCGCGTCCCGGCGACTGGATGAACCGGGTCAAGGCGCTGTTCGGCTTTGTCCTGCTGGGCACCGCCATTGTGTTCGTGGCGCGGGTATTGCCTGCGGCGCTGACGCTGGGCTTGTGGGGCGCCTGGTTGCTGGCCATCGCACTGAGTTTGCTGGCGCTGGGCCAGAAGCTCGGCATGGGCAGCGGACGTCTGATGTCCCGTTACCTGGCGCTGCTGCTTGGCCTGTGGGGCGGCGCGATGGTGATCGGCGCGGCCGGAGGCGCCCAGAATCCCCTGCAGCCGCTGGCCTTCCCGGCAAGAGGCGTCGCGCCCGCGCAGGCGGCGGTCGGCAATGATTTCATGGCCCGCTTCGGGCCGCTCAAGACACAACAAGCACTCGAAACCCGTATCGCCGAGGCCGGACAGCGCGGGCAGTGGACGCTGGTGGATTTTTACGCTGAATGGTGCGTGTCCTGCGACGTGATCGAGCGCAAGGTATTCGCCGAGCCGCGGGTGCAACAGGCTTTGGCCGGCATGCAATTGCTGCGCCCCGACGTGACAGCCAACAATGCGGACGATCAGGCGCTGATGCGCGCCCACCAGATTCTCGGACCGCCGACCATGCTGCTGATCGGCCCCGATGGCAAGGAACGCCGTGCCGAGCGCATCATCGGCGAACTCGATGCCGACGAATTTCTCGCCCGCCTGGCGCGTGCAAAACAAGGAACCTGAATGCTCAACGTCAATCTGGGACCCTTCTCCGTGCAAGTCAGCCATCTGCTCGTGCTGGCGTCCCTGCTGGTCGCGGCCGGAGTCGGCCACCTGGCCGGGCGGCGTCGACAAGCGGGCATCGTCAACGTCTTGTCCGACATGGCGTGGGCCGGACTGCTGGTCGCACGCGTTGCCTTCGTCGCCACATGGTTTGACCTGTACCGCGACGCACCGTGGTCCATCCTGGACATTCGCGACGGCGGCTTTTCACCATGGGCCGGCCTGGCAGCGGCCTTGCTGGTGGCGATCGTGCACGGCTGGCACCGCGCGGCGCTGCGCAAGCCGTTGGCCCTGGGCTTGACCGCCGGTGCGCTGGCCTGGGCAGCGATGTCGGGTACGCTCGGCACCTTCGACAACACCCCCAGACCGGCCCTGCCAACCGTGGCGTTGACAACGCTTGCAGGCGAGCCGACAGACCTCGCGGCGCTCGCCAAGGGCCAGCCCATGGTGGTCAACCTCTGGGCCAGCTGGTGCCCGCCCTGCCGCCGCGAAATGCCAGTCCTCGCCGAGGCACAGCAGCGGGAAACCGGAATAACTTTTGTCTTCGCCAACCAGAGCGAAGACGCGGCGACCGCCCGGCGCTACCTGAGCGCCAGCGCACTGAGTCTGGCCAATGTGGTGCTCGACCCCGGCGCCGAACTGGGCCGTGCAGTCGGCTCGACGGGACTGCCGACTACGCTCTTCTACGATGCCAGCGGACAACTGGCCGATACCCACATGGGCGAGTTGTCGGCCGCCTCGCTGGCCAGCAAATTAAACCCATTGCGCACACGCACCACTTTCTCAACCAAGGAGTAAATTTCCCATGATCAAAAAAACAGTTGTTCAATTTGCAATTTTTCTGGGCTTGCTCGGCATGGCGATGGGCACACAGGCCAAAGACTGGCCCGCACCGATCAAGGCGCTGGAAGCTAAGGGGGTTGAGGTGATCGGGACATTCGATGCGCCCGGCGGACTGACCGGCTATGCCGCCATGATCGAGCAGCAGCCGCTGGCCATCTACCTGACCGCCGACGGCAAGCAAGCCATCGTCGGCTCCATGATCGATGCAAAAGGCGTGGACCTGAGCCAGGAACCGCTGAACCGGCTGGTGGCCAAACCCATGGCCGCGAAAACCTGGAAGCAGCTGGAGGGCAGCACCTGGATTGCCGATGGCGCCAAAAATGCCCCGCGCATCATTTACACCTTCACCGACCCCAACTGCCCCTACTGCAACAAGCTCTGGAACGATACCAGGCCCTGGGTGACGGCCGGCAAGGTTCAGCTGCGCCATGTCATGGTGGCCATTCTCGGGCCAACCAGCCCGGGGAAAGCGGCGGCTCTCCTGTCTGCGCAGGACCCGCAGGCCGCACTGACGCAGCATGAACAACAACATCGCAGCGGTGGTGTGAAGCCCCTGGCTCAGATTTCGCCCAAAGTCCGCGCGCAACTCGACGCCAACCAGGAGTTGATGCAGCAACTGGGCTTTTCCGCCACGCCGACGACGCTTTACAAAGACGCCGATGGCAACCTGAAGACCATACAGGGCGCACCGTCGGCCGAGATGCTGAGTCGCGTCCTCGGACCGCGCTGAGCCTGCTCAAGGAATCAACCATGGCGATGCAAGGGATGACAGACATGCCGGACCGAAAGAGCCTGCTCC
>NZ_JAQSDL010000012.1 GCF_029945895.1 Polaromonas sp.
GCGTGATCCGCGCCTTCACCTACTTCAGCCACCTGGCCAACCTGGCCGAGGACCGACACCATATCCGCCGGCGCGCCGTCCACGAACGAGCCGGCGACACCCAGGAAGGCAGCATCGAAGTGGCGCTGGCCCGCCTGCGCTGGGCGGGAATAGCTCCCAAAACAATAGCAAACATGCTGGCCCACAGTTTTGTCTCGCCGGTACTCACCGCCCACCCGACCGAGGTGCAACGCAAAAGCATCCTGGACGCCGAGCGTGCCATCGCGCAGCTGCTGACGGCGCGCGACGAAATCAAGGCGCTGGCGCTGGCCGTCCATGCGGCGCGTGATGCACTGACGCCGCGCGAACTTGCCGCCAACGAGGCGCAGCTGCGTGCGCGCGTGATGCAGCTGTGGCAGACCCGGCTGCTGCGTTTCACCAAACTCACGGTGGCCGACGAGATCGAAAACGCGCTCACCTATTACGAATCGACCTTTCTGCGCGAAATTCCCAAAATCTACGCCGACCTCGAACGGGCACTGGGCAACCAGCCGGTGCACAGCTTTCTGCGCATGGGCCAGTGGATAGGCGGTGACCGCGACGGCAACCCCCATGTCAGCGCGGACACCCTCAACTACGCCCTGCGCCGCCAGGCCGAGGTGGCGCTGCGCCACTACCTGACCGAGGTGCATTACCTGGGCGGCGAGCTCTCGCTGTCGGCCATGCTGGTGGACTTCACGCCGCAGATGCGGGCGCTGGCCGAAAGCTCGCCCGACACCAACGAACACCGCCAGGACGAGCCCTACCGCCGCGCGCTGACCGGTGTTTATGCACGGCTGGCCGCCACCCTGAAAGACCTCACGGGCACCGAGGCCGCGCGCCATGCGGTCGCGCCGCAAAACGCCTACCTCACGTCCGGGGACTTCCTGGCCGACCTGCGCACCATTGAGGGCTCGCTGCAGGCCAACCACGGCGGCGCGCTGGTCGCGCAGCGCCTGCACCCGCTGATCCGTGCGGTCGAGGTGTTCGGCTTTCATCTGGCCACGGTGGACCTGCGGCAAAGCTCGGACAAACACGAGGAAGTGGTTGCCGAGCTGCTCGCCGTCGCGCGTATCGAACCCCACTACGCGGGCCTGGACGAAATGGCCAAGCGGGACCTGCTGATGCAGTTGCTCAACGACGCCCGGCCGCTGCGTGTGGTCGGCACCACCTACTCGGCGCACGCCACCGGCGAGCTGGCAATTTTCGAGGCGGCCCGCACGGCGCGTGCACGTTTTGGCAAGGAAGCCATCCGCCACTACATCATCAGCCACACCGAAACCGTGAGCGACCTGCTTGAAGTGCTGCTGCTGCAAAAGGAAGTGGGCCTGATGCAGGGCATCCTCAACGACTCCCACGCCCAGGCCGCCGGGTCTGTCGCGGCCCCCCGGGCGGGTGGCCGCGCCTCGGGGCGGGCCGGCGGTGCGCCCGACAGCGGTGCCACCAGCGACCTGATCGTTGTGCCCCTCTTCGAGACGATTGAAGACCTGCGCAATGCCGCCCCCATCATGCGGGAGTTTTATGCCCTGCCCGGCGTCGCCGGACTCGTGCAGCGCAGCGGCGCCGAGCAGGACATCATGCTCGGCTACTCCGACAGCAACAAGGACGGCGGTATCTTCACCAGCAACTGGGAGCTGTACCGCGCCGAGATCGCACTGGTGGAGTTGTTCGACCAGCTGGCCAACTCGCACGATATCCAGTTGAGGATGTTCCACGGCCGCGGCGGCACGGTGGGTCGCGGCGGCGGCCCGAGCTACCAGGCCATCCTGGCGCAGCCCCCCGGCACGGTGCGCGGGCAGATCCGCCTGACCGAGCAGGGCGAAGTCATCGGCTCCAAATACGCCAACCCGGAAATCGGCCGGCGCAACCTGGAGACCCTGGTCGCTGCCACGCTCGAGGCCACCCTGCTGCAGCCCACCAAGCCGGCCACCAAGGCCTTTCTGCAGGCCGCCGACCAGCTGTCGCAGGCCAGCATGGCCGCCTATCGCGCGCTGGTTTACGAAACACCTGGTTTCACCGAGTATTTTTTCAGCGCCACGCCCATCCGCGAGATTGCCGAGCTCAACATCGGCTCCCGACCGGCTTCCAGAAAAGCCAGCCAGAAAATCGAGGACCTGCGCGCCATCCCCTGGGGTTTCAGCTGGGGCCAGTGCCGCCTGACCCTGCCGGGCTGGTATGGCTTTGGCGCGGCGATTGCGCAGTTTCTCGACCAGGGCGGCACGCCGGCCAGCCGCAAGGAAGCGCTCGCCCTGCTGCAGAAGATGTACAGGCAGTGGCCGTTTTTCCGCACCCTGCTCAGCAACATGGACATGGTGCTGGCCAAAAGCGACCTGGCGCTGGCCTCGCGGTATGCCGAACTCGTCGGCGACGCACGCCTGCGCAAAAAGATATTCAACGCAATCGAGGCCGAGTGGCACCGCACAGCCGAAGCGCTGACCCTGATCACCGGCGACAGGCAGCGCCTGGCCAACAACGCGGCCCTGCAGCGCTCCATCCGCCACCGCTTTCCCTACATCGACCCGCTGCACCACCTGCAGGTCGAGCTGGTGCGCCGCTACCGCGAGGGCAAGGCCGACGAACGCGTACAGCGCGGTATCCACATCTCGATCAACGGCATTGCGGCGGGCTTGCGCAACACCGGTTGAAGCGCGCTTCCCGGGCTGGAATCGCTATTGATTCAGGAGCTGTTGACGCATATCACATAACGGCTGATGAACTTTTTTCCTCCAGACCGTCATCAGCAGCCATGGAAGAAGAAAACGCAGAAAATGGCGCTTTAGCCCATGAGGTCCCTGTGAATCCATCCGCTGCCCATGCTGAACTCATCGCCACTTACCGGAGGGCGCAGGCAGAGGCTGCCCACAAGTCCGGATTGATCAAGGCTGTTGCCACCAAAGGACCCAGGGCGATTCAGGCCGCCGTCGAAACAGCCGCCAAGGCAGCAAAACGCCGGGATTCGTACGCAAAAAAGCTGGCCCTTCTGGGGGTGGACCTCAAGGATTGAGCGGCAGACACCCAACCGCGGGTCGGGTTGCGGATAATCGGGATTTGGAAAGAACCCCAATGGGAATTGAAGAAGCACAAGAACCACAAGAACCACAAGAACCGGAGCCGCTGGAGGAATACGTTCCTGGCATCGCAGGCGGCCGGCACTACATGGCCCGGCTGTGTCATGTCCCTGACGGTCCCTGGTCCATAGCGGTCATTCATGTGGAATCACTGCCGCCTTTGCACGACAGCGACAGGACCTGGCCCACCCGTGAGGAGGCCGTTCAGGCAGCAGACAGGTTGGTTGCAGACCTGGGTCACTGAGTCGGGCGCATCAAAGCGCCGCTCCGCCTGGGAGCGGGCCCGTTCGCTGCGGCTTGCAGCGAGGCGATTTTCCTGTCCTGCAACAACAGCACGGACTGCAGTTCTTTTTTTCTGACAGGTCCAGGCCGCGCGGCAGATCCGGCGGCCATCAGCCCGCAGACGACACTGTCGGACTGCTCCTACAAGTCTTCCAGTGGATTCCGATGGCGGCGACCCCCGGGTGAACCCTAGGATGGGTTTTAACGCCGCACGACATTGCCCCCGGCAGTGCCGGCGATCACCCCCCCCTGGAGCCTGAACCATGTCCACGCCACACGCCGAGGCGGTCAGCCGCCTTTCCGCCCAGCATGACTCGACGAGCAATGAGTTTGTAAGCAGTGACTTCGTGGCACTTGCCGCGCACATGCACGATTGCCAGCGTTCGCGCGGCCGCTTTTTTCCCTTGCGTGCGGCCCTGGAGTCCCTGCACGCCACCGCCTCCCCGCGCATTGTGACCACGGGCGCCGTCTTCGTCTGCTGCGGCGTGGCCTTGCTGGCCGTGGTTTGAGGGGGTGGACGCCGCTGTTCTTGACCGGCTGGAATCCCTCACCCCGCACGCGCGCCAGATCCTCCTGACCCGGCGCTCGGAAGCCGATCCGCCCATCCGGGCCGAACTGTTCGGCATCCACCGCTTCGAACAACACGGCCACAGCCTGGCTGCCGCCCAGACCGTGCAGGCCGACGGGCCTTCGCGGCGCGGCGCTTCCTTTTTTCCGCGCGTCGAGCAGAACCTGGTCGCGCTGCGCCAGGCCTACGACTATGTCGCGCTGACCTCGAGCAGCGGCCACTATGTGACACCCGCTGCCGAATGGCTGCTCGACAACTTTCACCTTGTCGAAGACCAGCTGCAGCAGATCCGTGAAGGCGTACCCCGGCGCTATTACGCCAGCCTGCCCAAACTGGCAGGCGCACCGCTGGAAGGCCTGCCGCGCGTCTACGGCATCGCCTGGGCCTACGTCGCCCATACCGACAGCGTGCTCAATCCGGAACTGTTCACCGCCTTTCTCAACGCCTACCAGGAGAGAAGCGAACTCCGGCTGAGCGAGCTCTGGGCCCTGCCGACCACCCTGCGCGTGGTGCTGCTTGAAAACCTGCGCCGCATGGCCGACAACATTGCCCAAAGCAAGGTGGCCCGGGAAGTCGCCCATGCAGTCTGGGACTGCGTGGACCGTCTCGGCGACGCCGACCTCGACGCGATCAGCGACCTGATGCAGCGGCGAGGACTGCAGCGCAACTACCTCACGCAGCTGTGGCAACGCATGCCGACGGTCAAGCTGGACATTTCGCCGTCACTCGTGCTGTGGACCGAACGGCACTGCCCGGACGGCCCGTCGCTGATGGTGGAAAGCCAGACGGCGCAGGTGGCCGCCAACCTCACCGTCGGCAACATCATCACCACCCTCCGCCTGATCGGACAGGTTGACTGGGTCGAGTTGATCGAGCCGGTGAGCCGTTCGCTGCGCATGCTGCACCGGCTGCCCAGCTTTGCCCGGGAAAGCGAACTGACGCGCCAGCAGATCACCCAGTCCATGGAGCGGCTGGCACGCCTGAGCCGCCATTCCGAACGTGAGGTGGCCAAGGCCGTCGTCGCCGCGGCGCGCGCGGTGCCGCATGCGCTGCCTGCAAGCGCCGTGGAGCGCACCGCCGGCCACTACCTGCTGGGCGACGGCCGGGCCGACCTGGAGGCGAGCCTGGGCATGGCAGCAAGCGGCGCGCCTGCGGCCGCCTTGCGCCAGTGGCGCCACTGGCGCCTGCCGCTGTACATCACCGCAATCGTCATCGGCACCGCCCTCATCGTGCTGGCTGCAGCCCACCGCATGGACATGCGCAGCTGGCCGGCACTTGCGGCGCTGTTCCTGCTGGCCTGGCCGGCGTCCGAAGCCGCTGCGGCCTTCATGCACCGCCTGATCGCCGAATCGCTCAAGATCCGCTTCCTGCCGCGGCTCGATTTCGCGGCCGGCATTCCGCCCGAACACCGCGTGCTGGTGGTGCTGCCGACGCTGCTGAGCTCCAGCGCGAC
>NZ_JAQSDL010000013.1 GCF_029945895.1 Polaromonas sp.
ACGCCTTGTTCTTGACGCTAAAAGCCAGCAGTTGGGTAATGTCCATCCCGGGGATCCCTGAAAAGTTTTACAGTTGGATTATGACCATGATTGTGCGCAAGCTCCAACTCGTCCGTGACCGCATTACCACGGCCTGTGTCGCTGCCGGGCGCGACCCCGCAAGCGTGCGTCTGCTGGCTGTGTCCAAGACCTTCGGTGCCGACGCGGTGATTGAGGCCATGTCCGACGGCCAGCGCGAGTTCGGCGAGAACTACATCCAGGAGGGGGTGGACAAGATTCTCGTGGTTCGGGGATGGGAAGCCGATGGCCTTCGCGCGCTGGCTTCCCGCCCTTCAGAATGGCATTGCATCGGTCCCATCCAGAGCAACAAGACGCGGCTGGTTGCTGAACATTTCGACTGGGTGCAGTCGGTGGACCGCCTCAAGATTGCGCAGCGCCTGAGCGAGCAGCGTCCGCCACATTTGCCGCCGCTGCAGGTGTGCCTGCAGGTCAACATCGACGGCGGTGCCACCAAGTCCGGCGTGCCGCCGCAGGAGGCCCAGGCGCTGGCGGCCGAGGTGGCGCGGCTGCCGCGGCTGCAGCTGCGCGGTCTCATGTCGATTCCCGAGCCTGCTCCTGATTTTGTAGCTGCCTGCGCCGTCCACCAAAGGGCTGCAGACCTTTTTGACCAGATAAATCGGGCCGGCGTGTTGCCGCAGGCCATGGACACGCTGTCGATGGGCATGACGGCCGATCTGGAGGCCGCCATTCATGCCGGCAGCACCATGGTGCGGGTAGGCACCGCCATTTTCGGAAAGAGATAGAGCCCCCACGCTTGTCACTGCGTGTACTGCGCTGCGCCTGCGGTCCGGCAAAGCCGGACCCGCGGCCCCTGCTGGACTGAAGAAGGGCCTTGCAGCTCCTGCGCGCCGGGGGCTCGTGGGGGCTATTTCTTCGGTGCGGCCAGGGGTTTGATGTTTCCGCAGTCGCCGCTTAGCCACTTGCCGCCGCCGTCCATGGTCATGGTTTCCGGCTTGCCCTGCACCGCGCTTTTCATGGTCATCTTCATCGTGTAGGCCTCGGGGCTGACGAAGGTCACGGTGCCTTCGCCGCTGGACGGTGGCTGGGTGCAGGCGAACGACATTTTCATGGTGTTGCCCGAACGAGGCGAGTTCGTGGTCCTGCAGTCGCCTTGCTGGGCCGGCAACTCATTGCGCTCTGTCATTTCTTTCGTCATGCAGATTTTCATGGCCATGTTGTTGCCTCCGGCACCGGGGCCCATGGCCACGCCCTGCTTGGCCATCATGTCCTGCATCAGCTTGCGCTGCTCGGGCGGCATGGCGGCCATCTGCTTTTGCGCCTCGGCCATGGCTTTTTCCACCTGGCCCGAGCTGGACTGCATCTTGTTGTTGATCTCCCACAAGCCAGGCTTGAGGGACTGTGCGGCGACGGGTGGGGCCAAAAGAAAAAGCAGGCCCAGCGCAGGTGCGCAGGCCGTGAACAGACCCCGGGACAAAAAGCGATTCATGAAATATCCCCCAAAAAAAACTTAACGAACAAAACGCCCGCCACGCCCAATGATGGTCAGGTCGGTGTAGTGGGAAGCCTCATGGTTTGTCGGGCTGTAGTTGACCAGGAATCCGCCCATGTTGACATCGCGCATGGACTCCAGCCCGCTGACCAGGCCGGCGCGTGTCAGGGCCTTGCCGGCCCGGCGCACACCTTCGACAAACACCTTGGCGGCCAGAAAACCTTCCATGCTGGAGAAGTCGAAGTCCTTGTTGCCGGCTTCGGTCATGCGCTGCTGGTACTCGCGCACGATCTCTGACGAAGGTGTGTAGGGAAAAGGCACCACCTGCGAAATCGTCACGCCGGCGCCGGCATCGCCCAGTTCCGCCGACAGGGCCGTGGAGCCGACAAAACTCACGTTGAAAAATTGCCCGCCGTACCCCTTGCTGCGCGCCAGCTTGATCAATGCTGCGCAGGATTTGTAGGCGCTGATCTGCACCACCGCTTCCGGCGCGGCTTTGACCAGCTCGGCCCATGCGGCGGTGACATCGACCGAATTGCGCTCCACCGTCACCGCTGCGGCGGGCTTGAGGCTGCGTTTGGCCAGCGCCCGCGTCACGCCTTCCAGGCCTGCCTTGCCGTAGGAGTCGTTCTGGTAGAACACCGCAATTTTCTTGATGCCCAGCGTGCTCAGGTGCTGCACGATACGTTCGGTTTCGTCAAAGTAGCTGGCGCGTACATGAAAAACATGGCGGTTGAGCGGCTCACGCAGGGCCTGCGCGCCGGTGAAGGGGCCGATCAGCGGAATGCCCGCTGCATTGATGGCGGGCACCGCCGCCAGCGTGGTGGGCGTGCCGACCGAGCCCACCAGCGCAAACACCTTGTCTTCCTCGATCAGCGCCTTGACGGCGGCGGCCGCCTTCTCAGGCTCATACCCGTCGTCGCGTGATACCAGCCGGATGGCGCGCCCGTTGATGCCGCCGGCCGCGTTGACTGCGTTGAAATGCGCCAGCATGCCCAGCTGCATGCGTTTTCCCAGTTCGGCCGCGGGGCCGGTCTGCGCCGCGAACTGCCCCACCAGGATTTCCCTGTCCGTGACGCCGATGTCCGCCGCGTGGGCGGGCGCCGTGAGCAGGAGGGCAAGCAGGCTGCAGGCCCCCCATTGGTGAAAAATGTTCATGCCGGACTCCTCGCGTTGTTGCACGATGCGGAAGGCTCGCCGGTACAAGGCAGGGCCTGTCCGAAGCCAACTTAGTCCAAATCGGAGGCGGTGACAACGCGATTTGTCGCCAAGTCATGAACTATTGGCTGAAACGCCGCAAATTGTCGCGCGCAGGCGTCGCCGCCGTTGCCGTGCTCACACACCCAGGGCCAGCTGGGTGGTGTTCTTGACCTCTTCCATCACCGCGTAGGTGCGGGTTTCGCGCACCCCGGGCAACTGCCAGAGCGCGTTGCCGGCAAAGTCGCGGTAGGCCGCCATGTCGGCCATGCGGGTCTTGAGCAGGTAGTCAAAACCGCCGGCCACCATGTGGCATTCCATGATCTGCGGGTACACCTGCACCGCTGCCTTGAAAGCCTCAAACACATGGGGCGTGGTGCGGTCCAGCAACACCTCGACAAACACCAGCATGCCCGCGCCCAGCTTGAGCGGGTTCAGCCGCGCCTCGTAGCCCAGGATGTAGCCGTCGCGCGTGAGCCGCTGCACACGCGCCAGCACGGCCGTGGGCGACAGCGCCACCGCTTCGGCCAGCTTGAGGTTGGACAGGCGCCCGTCCTGCTGCAGCACGCTCAGGATTTTCAGGTCGATGCGGTCGATGGCGGGCGATAAGTCAAGCATGAGTGGTGATTTATTCGGATTGTCAGGCCAAATTTAGCGTTAAATTCTTCTGCTATCAAGACAACATGGCGTTATTCACCAGATTTCGGAGATTTTCATGTTGCAGCAGCCCCGCCTTCCTTTTCCCTACCGGCCCGAGGCCGACATCGTTGCGGGGCATTTGCAGGCACTGGCCGGGGCGCTCGACTGGACGGCCGCCACGCCCCTGGCCCGGCCTTGGGTACAGGCGGTGCGCAACAACCCGCCGCCCTTCTGGGCCATGGAAAGCCTGCTCAAGGAGTACCCGATTTCGAGCGCCGAGGGTCTGGCGCTGATGCGCCTGGCAGAAGCACTGCTGCGTGTGCCCGATGCCGAAACGGCCATTGCCCTGACCGCCGACCAGCTCGGTCGCGCCGATTTTGAAGGCGCCAGCGACGCCATGATGGCGCGCCTGTCGGCCTCGGCCATCGCGATGTCCAAGAAGTTTTTGCCGGAGGATGGCCAGAGCAGCCTCATGAGCAAGCTCGGCGCGCGTACCGTGGTAGCCGCCACCCTGCGCGCGGTGCAACTGCTGGGCCGGCAGTTTGTGCTCGGTCAGACGATAGGTGACGCCATGAGCGAGGCCGACAGTGCGCGCAGGAAGACGGCAAATCTGAGGTTCAGCTACGACATGCTGGGCGAGGGTGCACGCACTGATGCCGACGCGCTGCATTACCTGGCCAGCTATACAAACGCTATTGAATCCATAGCTGCTCGCGCAGATCCGGCGGCCGCCTGCGAGCAAAATGACGGTATCTCCATCAAGCTGAGTGCCTTGCACCCGCGTTACGAGGACGCGCAGCATGCGCGTGTGCTGGCCGAACTGGTGCCGCGCGTCTGGGGCCTGTGCGAGCTGGCGGCGCGCGCCAACATCAACCTCACCATCGACGCCGAAGAGGTGGACCGGCTCGAACTCTCGCTGGACGTCTTTGAGGCGCTGGCCGCGCAGGTGGCGCTGCAGCAGCCGCAGTGGCAGGGCTTCGGCCTGGCCCTGCAGGCCTACCAGACGCGTGCGCTGGAGCTGGTCGGCCACGTCATCGCCCTGGCCCGCCAATACCGGCTGCGCTTCATGTGCCGCCTGGTCAAGGGCGCCTACTGGGACTCGGAAATCAAGCGCGCGCAGGAGCTCGGCCTGCCGCATTACCCGGTATTCACCCACAAGCATCACACCGATGTGTCTTACCTCGCCTGCGCGCAGGCCCTGTTGGCCGCCCCTGACGCGATTTACCCGCAGTTTGCGGGGCACAACGCCGGCACCATCGCCGCCATCATCCAGATGGCGTCCCGGGTCAGGGCCCCCACGCTTGTCGCTTCGCGTACTGCGCTGCCCCCCGAGGGGGCTGTCCCGCCCAAGGGCGGCCTGTCGGCGGGACCTGCAGTGGGAGCCCAATTCGAGTTGCAGCGCCTGCACGGCATGGGCGAAGGGGTGTTCCGCGAGGTGCTGAAAAACCCGCAGATCAGCTGCCGGGTCTACGCCCCGGTCGGCGCCCACCGCGACCTGCTGGCTTACCTGGTGCGCCGTCTGCTGGAAAACGGCGCCAACTCCTCCTTTGTGCACCAGCTCGCCGACGAGTCGGTGGGCATGGACCAGCTGCTGACCTCGCCCCTGCGCATGGCGCCTGCGTCGTCCCTGCCGCTGCCGCCGGCCCTCTACGGCCCCGGCCGCCCCAACAGCGGGGGGCTGGACCTCACGGTCGAGAGCATGCGTGCACCCCTGCTGGCCGCGCTGCAGACAACGCAGGTGCCTGTGGTCCGCGCGTTTGATGCAAAACTGGCCTCTAGCGCAGTAACCACGGGCGCGGCCAGCTATCAAAAATGGAGCAAGGTGCCTGTGGCCGAACGCGCCGCCACCCTGCGCCGCGCCGCCGACGCGCTGCAGCAGCAGATGCCCGCCTTCTGCGCCCTGCTGGTCCAGGAAGCCTTCAAGACCTGGGGCGACGCGGTGTCCGAGGTGCGCGAGGCGATTGATTTTTTGCGCTACTACGCCAATGAGGCCGAACGCATCATGGCGCCCATCGCCCTGCCGGGGCCGACGGGCGAAACCAACGAGCTGCGGCTCACCGCACGCGGCGTCTGGGTCTGCATCAGCCCCTGGAATTTTCCGCTGGCGATTTTCACCGGCCAGGTCGCCGCCGCGCTGGCTACCGGCAACGCGGTGCTGGCCAAACCCGCCGAGCAGACGCCGGGCGTGGCCTGGGCCGCGGTCAAGCTGCTGCACGCCGCCGGTGTGCCAGAAGATGCGCTGCAGCTTTTGCACGGCCCCGGCGAGACCGTTGGCGCGGCCCTGGTGGCGGCGCCGGGCGTGGCCGGCGTGGTGTTCACCGGCTCCACCGCAGTTGCCAAAATCATCAACCGCGCGCTGGCCGCCAAAGACGGCCCCATCGTGCCGCTGATCGCCGAGACCGGCGGCATCAACGCCATGCTGGTCGACAGCAGCGCGCTGCCCGAACAGGTGGTGGACGCCGTGGTGCAAAGCGCCTTTCGCTCGGCCGGACAGCGCTGCTCGGCGTTGCGCCTGCTGTGTGTGCACGAGGGTATTGCCGACAAGGTGATGGCCATGATCCAGGGCGCGCTGCAGGAGCTGGCCGTGGGCGACCCGGCCCTGCTTTCCACCGACGTCGGCCCGGTCATCGACCGCGAGGCGTTTGAGGGCATCCAGAACCACCTGCAGCGCCTGGGTTCCACATCAAAAGTGCTTCCAGTCCTTGACAGGCGGGCGCAAGCAGCTCCTGATTCAGTAGCAAATCTGGTCTTGCCCTGCGCCTTTGAAGTCGCCAGCCTGGCCGAGGTGAAAGACGAAATTTTCGGCCCGGTGCTGCAGATCGTGCGCTGGGGCAGCGGCGCGCTGAAAACTCCCGAAGCCGTCATCGGGCAGATCAACGCCCTCGGCTACGGCCTCACGCTGGGCATCCAGACCCGCATCGACTCGCGCGCCCAGGCGCTGGCCGCGGCTGCGCATGTCGGCAACATCTACATCAACCGCAACATGATCGGTGCGGTGGTGGGTAGCCAGCCTTTCGGCGGCGAGGGCCTCAGCGGCACCGGCCCCAAGGCCGGCGGCCCCAACTACCTGGTCCGCTTCTGCGCCGAGCAGACCGTCACGGTGAACACCACCGCGGCGGGCGGGAATGCGGCCTTGTTGTCGGGGACGTGATCGGTCAGCTTCCTGTCCCGAAAAGAAAATCGGGCTCCGAAGAGCCCGATTTCAAAAAATTCACCCACTGCCAGGGCCGGAGCCCGGCTGGTGAGGGATCAACTGGCCGGAAACCCGGTCAGCCTGCAGTCCTTACATGTAGCTGGCTTCGCCGCGCGGGATCTGGCCCAGGCGGACAGCGTCAGCGGCTTGTGCACGGACAGTGGCGCGGTCGGTGGAAGACTGCACGGTGGCTGCCACGCGCGAGCCGGCAGGCTCCTGGCTGTGGGTGGCCACTTTGGCGGCGGCTTCGGCGCGGACTTCGGCCACGGAACGGGTCGAGTTGAACTGGACGGCAAATTGCGAACCGTCAGCCTCGTCGGCGTGGGCGCCAAAAGAGGCAACGGTGGCAAGAGCGGCAACAGCGAAGAATTTGGATGCGTTCATGATGAAATTTCCTTGTGAGAATGAATAAACATTTCCGGGCATGGCGGGCTTGTTGATCCCCGTCTGTCCAGCCTCGGTGAGTCGTTTATTGGTTGCGGCTCATCGATGTATGAACTGTACTGTTGCCAATAACAAAGAAAAATAGCAAATCACTCAATTAATAATTGCCATAACAGAAACAATAAGGGTTTGAATTGTCTTTGTGCTGTCCAGAGCAGGCTCTGCCGGAGCCGGGCAATGAAAAAATCGGAAGAAGCTCCCCTTCATCGGGAACGCGGCGTCGCGGTCGCTGCTGACAATCAGCAGTGGCTGGTCCGTTTGCGTGGGCGCACAAGGCATGAGGCGCCAGGCAAAAACCTCGACCTTCGCTCCAACAGCTGCTGGTCCCCGGGCTGACGCCCGCGCGGGACTTGAATCAGGTCTGCAAGCCAAAATCGCTTCCAGCCCGCATGGATTATGCGCTTGCAGCTATTGATTCAGTAGCGCTTTGATAGCCGCGAGCTGCGCGACTGAACTGGCCGGCGCGTCTTCTGACGGCCGCGCCAGGCCATGGATGAACACTTCGAGCTCGTCGATCGGCAACGGCTTGCAGAACAGGTAACCCTGGAAGCAGTGACAGCCGTGGCGGGCCAGGAAGTCGCGCTGGGCTTCGGTCTCCACACCCTCGGCCATGACACCCAGCCCCAGGCTTTGTGCCAGGCCGATGATGGTTCGGGCAATTGCCGCGTCATTCGGGTCGGTCAGCACGTCCTTCACAAACGCGCGGTCGATCTTGAGCTGGTCCAGCGGCAGGTGTTTCAGGTAAGACAGCGCCGAGTAGCCGATGCCGAAGTCGTCAATGGACAGCGTCACGCCGGCGTCCTTGAGGATGCCCATCTTGGCAATCGTCACGTCCATGTCGTTGGCCAGCAGGCTTTCCGTCAGCTCGAGCTTGAGCCGGTGCGCGCTGATGCCTGCGTTGGCGATGGCCTTCATGACCTGCTCGACAAACTCGGGGTGACGGAACTGGCGCACACTGACGTTGATCGCGATGCTGAAGCTGTCGGTTTCCGGGCAGGCGGCCCAGCGCGCCAGCTGGGCGCAGGCGGTTTCCAGCACCCACTTGCCCAGCGGCAGGATCAGTCCGCTTTCCTCGGCCTGGGGAATGAAACCATCGGGGAACACCAGGCCGCGTTGCGGGTGCTGCCAGCGCACCAGGGCTTCGACGCCCACCATGAAACCCTTGGGGCCGACCTGCGGCTGGTAGTGCAGCACGAATTCCTCGTTGCGCAGGCCCTGACGCAGTTCGTAGGTCAGCGCTGCGTTGGCAGTCGCCACGGCCTGCATGCCGGGGTCAAAAAAGCAGATGGTGTTGCGCCCCGCGGCCTTGGCCTGGTACATCGCCAGGTCGGCCTGCTTGAGCAGGTCGCCCACACTTTTTTCGTGCTGGGTGATCAGCGTGATGCCGATGCTGCAGGTGCCGTCATAGTCCTGGCCCGACAGGTCGCAGGGTTCGCACAAGGTGGCCAGAATTTTTTTTGCCACAACTTCTGCCTTCTTGTGGGCCAGCGGCAGGTCGTCACCCAGGTCTTCCAGCAGGACGACAAATTCATCGCCACCCAGGCGGGCCACGGTGTCGCGCAGCCGCACGCAGCTGTTCAGCCGCGCCGCCACCTTTTGCAGCAGCAGGTCGCCGGTGGCATGGCCGCGCGTGTCATTGAGCATCTTGAAGTTGTCAAGGTCGATGAACATCAGCGCCCCGGTTTTGTCGGGGTTGTCCGTGTGGGTCAGCGCTGTGCGCAGGCTGTCCATCAGCAGCTGGCGGTTGGGCAGCTGGGTCAGCGTGTCGTAAAACGCCAGGTGCTCGATTTCTTCCTCGGCGGCCTTGCGTTCGGTGATGTCGCGCGCCACGGCCACCCAATGCGTCAGGCCCCGGCTGAAATAGTCCACCGGCACGATGTCCAGCTCCAGCCAGAATTGCTCGCCGTTTTTCTTGTAGTTGATGAGTTCTGCGCGCACCGGCCGTGCCTCCTGCAGTGCCAGCCGGATGCGGTCCAGCTCGACGCGCTGCGTGCGCTGCCCCTGCAGAATGCGCGGCGTCCGTCCCAGCACTTCGTCGGGGCTGTAGCCGGTCTGCCGTTCGAAGGCGTCGTTCACGAACACGATGCGGGGGCCGGGGTCGTCCAGTGGGCCGGCTTCGGTGATGAGCACAATGTCGTTCAGGCGCGAGATGCTGGTTTGCAGCAGCAGCAACTGCTCCTGCGACTGGCGCCGGTCGCTGACATCGCGCAGGTACATGGCCACGCCCTCTTCAAAAAGGTAGGCGCGCAGCTCCAGCCACCGTTCGGGAATGGCACAGAAGACCTCGAACTCGCGGCTGGCGCCGCCGCCAAGCATGTCCAGGATTTCCTGGTGCACCCGGCCCGTGGCATTGCCCTCCAGCACGTCCCAGAGTTTGCGGCCCAGCAGGGCCTTGCCCGGGGCGCGCAGCAGGCGTTCGCTCTCGCTGTTGACATAGGTCAGCCGGCCCTCATGGTCCAGGGTGGCAAAAGCGTCGGTGATGCTTGCCAGTGTCGTGGCCAGCCGCATGGTCAGGCTTTGGGTTTCCTGTTCGGCGCGTTTTTGGGCCGTGAGGTCTTTCAACACCCCGGACAGTTGCACGATGGTGCCCGAAACATCGCGCAAGGCCTCGCCCAGTGAGCGCATCCACAGGCGCTGGCCGCGCCCGGTGAGGACCTGCACCTCCTGGTCAAACGCCGTTCCGTCGGCAAGGCAGCGGTCCAGCGCCGCGGCCATGCGGGCGCGAGACTCGGGCGCATACACATCAAGCGCGTTGGCCCAGTCCGGCGCCTGCTCCGGCGTCATTTCCAGCATGGCGGCCAGGTGCGCCGTCCATGTCAGCTGATGCGAGGGCAGCGCCAGCATCCACGCGCCCGCACCGGTGGCCCGCTCCAGCACCGCAAGTGGGCTCGACGGCGGCAGGGGCGGGGCGGGGGGGAGGTTGTGGGGCGGGGGAGGGGTGACCAGCATGGTCACCACGCTAACAGACGCAGCGCTGGCCCGGGCTTCGCAAAGCGCCCGTCACGGTGTCGGACGTTGGCTGCGTTCCTGCTTCAGTGCGGCGTGCAGGCGGTCCAGGGAGCCGACACAGTCGAGCACAACGGCCTGCACCAGGCTGGCCGACAGTGCTGCCGAATGAGCAGGGACCTCGGGCAGCTCTCCAAGCCGCTCGCCAACAATGCGCCGCAACGTGGTTTTCACCGCCTCGAACAGGACATCCCAGTCCTCGACCTCGATGGCCCGATGCGCGTCGTACGGTGCATCAGAAGTGGCTGCCTTGGGGTGGGGCGCTGATCCGTTCTGGCCCGAGGCCAAGGTTGGTGGCGCGTAAGAGGCGGCCGGGCCCACGCCGGTGGCCTGTCCGGGCGTGTGCGGAAGAAAGAACGAGGTCATTTTTAGCCTCTCTGTGTCATGGGGTGGTGGCCGTCATCGCCTGCAGGGGTGCAGTTGCGGAGGGGGCGCGGTCCGATGCTGCTGGTTGTATATGTTTTTTTTTCTATCGTCTGTGCGTTGTCGCACAGAGCGGCCAGTGCCAAGGCTTCGGCCCTTCAAGCCTTCAAGCCTTCAATCCTTCAAGCCTTCATCTCTTCAACAGGCGCAGGGCGAACGGTTGAAAAAAACGGCTAGCCCAACAAGTCGGCGTAGGTCTGGCGGTCGGCGGCGTAACAGCTGCAGGCGGCGGCTTCCAGCCCCTGGCGGTCCAGCACGGTGAGCTCGCCGCGGTGGTACTCGATCAGGCCGCCCTTCTGCAACGCGCGGGCGGCGACGGTGATGCCGACGCGGCGCATGCCCAGCATGTAGGCGAGAAACTCGTGGGTGACATGGAAGCTGTCAGCGTGGGCGCGGTCCTGGCTCATCAGCAGCCAGCGCGCCAGGCGCTGGCCGGTCAGGTGAAAACGCAGGCAGCCGGCCGACGCGGCGTGCTGCGCCATCAGCACATAGAGGTAGCGCTGCAGGCCGCGCTGCAGCGCCGGGCTGCGCGCCAGCTCGCGCCTGAAGGCGACCGTGCCGATGCGCCAGGCGCCACCAGCGCCTTGCACCACCGCGCGCCATGGCCCGATGGCGACACCCAGCGCCAGCTGCGCACCCAGCATGCCTTCGCGCCCTATCATGCCCACCTCCACGCCCGGGCTGCCTTCGACCGGCGTGACCAGCGAGATAAAGCCCTGGGTGGGAAAGTACACGTGGCGGACCGGTTGGCCGGGCTCGCACAGGACCTCGGACAGTGCCAGCTCGACGGGTTCGCAGTTGGCCAGCAGGCGCGCGCGGTCCCGGCGCGGCAGGAGTTCGAGGAGGTGGTTTTCGACTGCAGACAAGCGGCTCTCCGGTGGGTTGCGGCCCCTTCACGGGGGCAATTACAAGGCCGCGCCACTGTCAGATTCAGTTCCAGTCGGTGTCCCAGTATGCGCTAGATAATCTATCCGTTCGGACAAGGGGCCGCGCGCGCAGACGGAACAGGGGTCAGATCGCCAGCTTGTCGGGGAGCAGGCGGTCATATTCCTTTTTGACCACGGCATAACATTCGCAGGTGCGGTTTTCCAGCCCGGGGCGGTCCAGCACCGTGATGCGGCCGCGCGAATAACGGATCAGGCCGAGGTTTTGCAGCTTGACGGCACCTTCGGTCACGCCTTCGCGGCGCACGCCCAGCATGTTGGCAATCAGTTCCTGCGTCATCACCAATTCGTTGCCCTGCAGCCGGTCCAGGCTCAGCAGCAGCCAGCGGCACAGCTGCTGGTCCAGCGAGTGGTGGCGGTTGCACACCGCCGTTTGCGCCATCTGCGTGATCAGTGCCTGGGTGTAGCGCAGCAGCAGGTGCAATACAGGTGCCCGCTTGAACTCTTCCTTGATGACCTGCGAGGGAAGCCGGAAGCCCTGGCCGGCACTTTGCACCACGCCCCGGCTGGGTGTCGATTCGCCGCCCATGAACAGCGAGATGCCGACCACACCTTCGTGGCCAACCACGGCGATTTCGGCCGAGGCGCCGTTTTCCATCACATACAGCAGGGAGACGATGGCGGTGGTCGGGAAGTACACATGGCTCAGGGTGCTGCCCGATTCATAAACCACCTGGCCCAGCGGCATGTCCACCCATTCGAGTTGCGGCAACCAGCGCTGGAACTCGGCCTCAGGCAGGGCAGCCAGCAACTCGTTTTTTCGGGGATCGGGGGAAACGGCCATCAACAAAAGCTCCGAAGCGGTATCTGGCTTCGAGTGGCGCCTCTGGCAGAGGTCCCTGGCCAGCCTGTGATGTTAGGCCGTTCCGGACCCTGTGTATGTGCGCTATCGAACAAACCGATGAACGGCTGTCAGGGCGCGAACCACCTGCTTGCCTCAGGTCGGCATGGCCTGGTCGTGCTGCGCGACGGCTTCGCGCTGCGCCGCCTGCACGTCTTCCGTGAGGATGTTGGCCGTCTGTTCGGTGCAATAGGCTAGCAGCGCGTCGATTTCGGTGGTCTTGTCAAACACCGCGTCGGCGCCCAGTTCAGCCGCGCGCCGGCGGATTTCAGGCGTGGCGTAGTTGGTCAGCACCACCACTTTCTGGTAGGGCTCGCGGTGGCGGCAGCCGGCCAGCACCCCCAGCCCGCTGCCCTCCTTGAGGAACAGATCCACGATGGCCAGGTGCCAGGTGCCGTCATGCAGCGTCAGCCAGCGGCTGGCTTCAGCCTGGGTGACCGCGTGGGCCACGACCTGGACATCGGCGATTTCCTCCAGCGTGTCGATCAGATTTTCCCGAATGATCTGGTTGTCTTCGGCGAGGTAGGTGATGAGTGCCATGTTGCTTGTCCTGCAGTCTTGTTGTGGGTTGAGACGTTGACCGCGTGCCATACGGTCAATCCAGCGGGTTCTCCCATCAGACGCCGCCAACTGGAAAAAAAAGCCGTCCATCGGCGTGCTGGTCTGTAGGACGGGGCTGCGCGTGTTCGCCTTCCTCGCGGTAGCCTGAATCGCTGATGAAAGTGGGGAGGTGTTGGGACAGGGCTTGTGTGTGCCAGCGCACAGAGGGACTGGGGCCGCGTCCTACAGGCAGGGACGGCATTTGCTCAGGCGCCCGGTCCTTTGTGGTTTTTATAGTCCATGAGAACTTAAGTTAACACCCATCCGGTAAGCCATTCGGACCTCAACACCATGCACAACGACTTCGACCAGCTGAAAAACTTTCCCGACATTGGCACGCTGCGGCCGGCGCTTCACTCGCTGTGCTCGCGTTATGGGTCCGTGGCCCGGCTGGACATCCTGGCGGCCAGCCAGGCTGGCAAGCGGCAAGCCCTGTGTTTCCTGCGCCTGGATTCTGCCGCGCAGGAACAGCAATTCATGAGTGAGCTCGGCGTGGGCCGTTTCGGCGGCGACCTGGTCGTGATTGTTGACTTGTTGACCCCCGGCGCCATGACCGGCCCCGGCGCGAGCGCGCAACCGGCCTGATCCACCGCTGAGGCGCCTGCGCGCGCAGGTTCCCGGCCAGCCCTTTCCCTCTTTTTCTGAAAAGCTTCCATGCAAAACATTCTTATCGTCTCGGGCACACGCCCTGAAATCATCAAGCTGGCGCCCGTCTATCACGCGCTGCGTGCAACCGACTGGGCGCGCGTCCAGTGGCTGCACACGGGCCAGCATGGGGACATGGCGAGCCAGATCTTCGAATGTTTCGACGTGGTGCCGGACATCACGCTGGAGCGCGCAGGCAGCAGCCTGCTGGCATTCAGCATGGGCTGCCGGGAGCAGCTTGACACGGTGATGACGTCGCAGGACTGGTCGCTTGTCATTGTTCAGGGCGACACCGAAAGTGCCTTTCAGGGCGCGCTGGCCGCCTTCTACAACCGCGTCCCTCTGGCGCATGTGGAGGCCGGGCTGCGTACCTACAACCTCGCCCGGCCGTTTCCCGAAGAGGGCCTGCGGCAGATGATCAGCCGCCTGACCCAGTTTCACTTTGCGCCCACGCAGCGCGCCATGGTGGCCCTGCAGACGGAGGGCATTGCCGATGAGTTCATCCACCTCACGGGCAACACCGTGATCGATGCCCAGCAATGGACCTGCGCCCACCGCGGCGTCAGGCGCACCAGCGCGGGCCGCGGCCATTTGCTGGTCACCGTGCACCGGCGTGAAAACTGGGGCAATGACGTGGAGGAGATCTGCCGCGCCATAGCCGACATTGCGCGCCAGCAGCCTGATCTGCAGGTGCTGTTTCCGGTGCACCTCAATCCCGTGATACAGGGGCCTGTCAATGCCCTGCTGGGCGATATTGCCAACGTGACTTTGACGGCGCCACTGGACTACACCGGCATGCAGCAGGCGCTGGCCGATGCGTGGATGGTGTTGACCGACTCCGGCGGCCTGCAGGAAGAGGCTCCGACCTTTGGCGTGCCGGTGCTGGTGCTGCGCGATGAAACCGAGCGGCCTGAAGCCATTGAAGCGGGCTGCGCCCTGCTGATCGGCGCGACGCGCAGCGCCATCGTTGCCGAGGTCACCCGGCTGTCGAAGGACACCGGGGCGTACACCCGGATGGCGCAATCCGGCAATCCGTTTGGTGACGGCACAGCCTCCGCGCAGATCGTGGCGTTGCTCAAGGACAGTCTGGTCGCGGCGCCCACCGCCGTTCCCGCGCTGGCCTGACCGAACCTTTCCACTGGAGCATGCTCATGTTGCCTTCCTCTTGCGACCTTCTCGCCGAAAGCCCCGTTCCCGCCCTGCGGCGGCCGGGCCGGCTGCGTGTGGCGCTGTTCCTCGCATCCGTCGCCCTCATGGGGGCGGGGCCGGCGCTGGCGCAAGCCCCGGCAACGGGTGCGCTGATTCCTTCGTTCAAGGATTACCCGGTTGCCGCCGTGATGACGACCCTGCTGTTCGTGATCGTGGTGGGCATGATGATCTATGGCGTGCGCCACTTCATGTTCACCATGAACCGGCTGACCGGCGTGCAACGCCACCCCTACATCGACATCGCCGTGGCGCGCTGGCCGATGATCACCGTCTTCATTGCTGCGCACAACGAGGAGAAGGTCATTGCCGGCTGCATCGAGGCGCTGCTCAATACCGACTACCCGGTGGAGTGTCTCAAGATCATTCCTGTCAATGACCGGTCCAAGGACGGCACTGGCGAGATCATCGACGGTTATGTGGCGCGGTTCCCTTCGCGCATTTCACCGTTCCACCGCACCAGTGGCAAGGCCGGCAAGTCGGCCGCGCTGAAGGACGCCCTGAATTTTGCCGAGGGCGACATCGCCATCATTTTTGACGCCGACTACGTGCCCGGCCGCGGCCTGCTCAAGCAGCTGGTGGCCCCATTTTTTGACCCGGAAGTCGGCGCGGTGATGGGGCGCGTGGTGCCTGTCAACAGCGGCGCCAATCTGCTGACCCGCATGCTGGACCTGGAGCGCTCGGGCGGCTACCAGGTGGACCAGCAGGCGCGCATGAACATGAACCTGCTGCCTCAGTACGGCGGCACCGTCGGTGGCGTGCGCCTGTCGGCGGTGGAGGCGGTGGGCGGCTGGCACGACGACACGCTGGCCGAAGACACCGACATCACGTTCCGGCTCATGCTCAACGGCTGGAAGACGGTATACACCAACCGCTCGGAGTGTTATGAAGAAGTGCCCGAAGAGTGGAGCGTGCGCATCAAGCAGGTGACGCGATGGGCCAAGGGCCACAACCAGGTGATGACGCGCTACTGGTGGAAGTTCGCCACCAGTTCGTACCTGACACCAGCACAGCGCATTGACGGCCTGTTGCTGCTGTTTGTGTTTGTCATTCCGCTGGTGATGCTGGCCGGGTGGTGTCTGGCGTTGGGGCTGTACTTCCTCAATGCGGGTTCCCTGCTGTCGTCGCTGATTCCCGTTTTCGCGTTGATGATTTATGGCACGCTGGGCAACTTTGCCGCGTTTTTTGAAATTGTGATCGCCGTGCTGATTGACGGTAACCGGCGGCGCCTCAGGTTGTTGCCTTTCAACATGCTGGGCTTCCTGGTCAGCCTGTTCGCCATCTCGGGCGCTGTCTGGAGCTTGCTGCTCGACAGGATTTTCAAGCGCGAGATGGTCTGGGACAAAACCATCCGCTACCGCTCCAAGGCCGTTGAACAATGACCCCCAACTACATCACCTATACCGCGTTTGCCCTGATCTGCCTGTTGCTGCTGACGCTGCCGTTTGTGCCCGCGTTTCGCGAGTGGCTGCGGCCCACGGATTTCGCAGCGCTGCCGATTTCGGCCAACTACACCACCGACATTGACCACTTTGCCCGGCGTCTGCATGCCGATGTCTCGGCCAAACTCGGGCTGGGCGAGCCCACCGGGTATGAGGATTTCGAATTTGTCGACGATCCGGATTGGGCGGCCGGTACCGAGCTGGACTGGGGCAAGGCGGAGAAGCGGCTGATTGCACGCAGCAGCATTGCCAGCCCTTTGCCCATCCACAGTGCGCAGCCGGTTTATGTGCAGGGAAGCCTGCGCGCCGGCGCTGAATCGGTCTTCCCGGCGCTGTATGCCACCGGTGACATTGATCTGGGTGAGCACAGCATCGTCAAAGACTGGGCCCATGCCGACGGCGTGCTGCGCATGGGGCCGCGCAGTGTGGCGCTGCGGCGGGTGTCCGCCGGCAGTGCCATTGAGCTTGGCAACGAAGCCTGGTTCGAGCGCCTGAATGCGCCCACCCTCCGGTTCGGCGCGCAGCTCAGCCCTGTGCCGTCGCCCGCTGATGCTGTGCAGGCGCCAGCCAGTTATGCCGATCTGCCAGGCGCCGTCCAGCAAACGCCCCTGCTGTACCTGATCCGGGGTGATTGCGCGCTGCCGGCCGGCAGCATTTACCGGGGATCGCTGGTTGTGACGGGCTTTCTGACCATTGGCGCGGCGACCACCATCGTTGGCGACATCAAGGCGCGCGAAGGGGTGAGCATCGGCCACCGTGCCAGTGTGCAGGGCGCGGTAACCTGTGAAAAACGCGTTTATATTTACAAGGACGCCAGCGCCTGGGGTCCGGTGGTGTCCGAGAGCGACATCCTGATCGGGGCCAGCGCGCTGGTGGGCCTGCCTGAAGCGCCCACCACGGTGACGGCCCGCAACATCATCGTGGAAGACGGCGTGGTTGTGCATGGCACCCTGTGGGCCAGAGAGATTGGCATGGTGAAGCAGGCATGAGGTTCAAACAACTGTTGACGGTTTGTATGATGGGCACGCTGCTGCTGACTCAGGCGTCGTGTGCCGGTGCGGCAGCACCTCTGGAGCTGGGCGGCTACACGGACGACAGCGGCGCCATCACCGTGCTGCACGGTGGCGATTCGGCGGACCCCTATTTCGCCATGCAGGCCCTGCTGCTGGCGCACGAGAACGGCATGGACATCTCGGTACCGGCTGAAAAGTTTGCCAACTGGCTGGTGCCACGGCAAAAACCGGACGGCACTTTTGACCGGTTCTGCCGGGGTGCCGATAAAACATGGGTGTCCTGCAAGACGGCCGATGCCGACGACTCCCTGCTGGCGATCTGGATGAAGCTGCTGGAAACCATGCCGGCCAAGCTGGCCGGCAACCCGGTCTGGCGCAAGAGCCATGAGGTCAGCAAAGTCGCACTGGAGCACCTGTACCAGCCGTCGCGCGGCATTTACATGGTCTCGCCGGTGGTCTTGCATGGCCTGTTCATGGACAACCTGGAAGTCTGGTCGCTCAAGGTGCACCTGAAACAGCCGCAGCAAAGGGCCGCTTCTGACAAGCTTGCGCGCGCCATTCATGACACGTTCTGGGACCCGGTGAACAAGCGGTTTCTGGTGTCTACCCAGCTCGAGCAGCGCTCCCAGAAGCAGGCTTTCTATCCCGACCATGTGGCACAGATTTTTCCGCTGATGTTCGATTTTCCGCTGCTGCCCGTCAATTCGAGGCCCTACTACCGCGACTGGATGGCGGCTCACCGAGCCGAGTGGCTGATTCAGGGCCAGGCCGACTACCCATGGGGGCTGCTGGCGGTGCTGGCGCTCCGGCAGAACGACAAGGTCAGCGCAGGGTGCTGGCTGCGCGAGTCCACGCCGCTGCGCCATTCGAAACGCTGGTCGGTGAGCGATGAGGCGTCCTATCAGATCCTGCTCAGCCGGGGTGTGGTGGCTGTGGACAAGCAGACCAGCTGCAAATAGGGTGAAGTGAGCCGGGTCGTGGACCCAGGCTGCAAGACACAACAATTTTTTGGAGGACGTTTTATGTTGAAAGTCATTTTCCCAGCCTTGCTGGTGATCCTTGGTGCCGCGGCGCCTGTAGCGGCACAGACGGGAGGCGCGGGCAGCGGCTCGGTCCAGCCCGGCAGCATGCTGACCCCACCGCCCGAGCCGTCTGGTGCGGAACCGGTGCGCAATCTGGAGCTGAGCACCGGCGTCCAGCACCTGACCAATGGTTACGGGAACTGGCACGACCTGACGCTGAGGGGTGTCTATGGGGTGGACAAACATGTGCTGCAGGGTGAGTTGTCCGCGCACAAGCGGTTTGGCGAAAATGGCACATTCCTGGGCGTGAGCGACACCTATACCTTCAACGAAGACTGGTTTGGCTCATTGGCACTGGGTGTGGGAGACGGGGCGTTTTACCTGCCACGTTACCGGGTAGACGCGACGATTTACCGCAAATTCCTTCCTGCCCGCAATCTCGTCGGGTCTGTGGGCGTGGGCCATTACAAGGCCCCTGACGGGCACACCGACCGCAGCCTGTCCATCGGTGCTGCCTACTACTTCGAGACCCCCTGGATTGTCGAGGGTGGTGTCCGTGTGAATCGCAGCAACCCGGGCTCGGTGGATACGCAGCAACAATTTGTGGCGCTGACATGGGGGCGCAACAAGCAGGACCTGGTGACTGCGCGTTATGGCTGGGGCAGCGAAGGTTATCTGGCGATTGCCGCCAACCGGCAACTGGTCAACTTTGACAGCCGTGAGGCCAGTCTGACCTGGCGTCACTGGTTCAATGCGCGTACCGGCGTGCTGGTGGGCGCCAACCGCTACACCAACCCGCTGTACCGCCGCAGTGGTGTGAATGTCGGCGTTTTCCACGATTTCTGATCACGCCCCATGAGCTCCAGAACCCACTCCCTGACCGAAGCCGCCCGTGAGCAGGAGCGACTTTTCAACGCCTCCTTTTCCGCGGCCCGGGAAGCCCGCGCCCGCCAGGTCCTCGTGCGCCCGCACCGGTCCATCACTCCTCTGAAGGTCACGCCCTGGCTGCTGGCGCAGGCAGTCGTCCTGCCCTTGATCCTGTGCGCGCTGGTGTACTACGGAAAGCCGTGGCTGTTTGATTTCTGGCGCGACTGCATTCTGTTCTGGTCCAACGGGCTGGACATGCCCTTCACGCTGACCAACCAGCTCAACGATGCGGGGCAATACGCGATGCAGCTGTCGAGCGGGCCGGACGACAGGCCGCTGCCAAGCCGCACCATCCTGCTCGTGACGGCGGTCGTGACGCTGCTGGCGCTGGCCCTGTCCGTACGCATGAAAAATGCGCAACTGCCGCTCAAGTACCCCGTGCGTATCGTGGGCGTGATCCAGCTGGTGACGGTGATCTATTTCTGGCTGTCGCCGCAGGCCTTTCCGTACAGCATCGCACGGCATAGCGAAGAGCTCATGACCATTGGTTACGTGGTCATGCTGGCCACGCCGGTGATGCTGGCCATGGGGTATTACATCCTGAACCAGCGCCTGTCGATCAAGCTGTTCCACACCGCGTTGATCCTGGGCTTTTTTGCCGTCATGATTCCCCATCAGGTGCTGGCGCAGGCTTTCATCATGCAGCACCTGTCGGTGCTGTTCATGCCTGTGCTGTATATCTGCATGGGTGCCGTCTTTGACGCGTTGGTGTTTGTCGCCCTGTACTCCTGGGCTGTCAGCGGCGCGCCGCCAGACGCCACGGTCTGATCTGACCCGGGCGGATCTGCACGCAGTTCAATAACGCACGCTGCAGACTTCCAGGGCATTGAGACCGCGGTCGGTGATGAGGTGGCCGCCTTCGCCGTCATCGGCCAGGAAACCGTGTTTTTTCAGTGAGGCGACGGTTTTGAGCCCGTGGGCACGGGTTTTGTGGGGCTGCGGCTGCTTGCGCTCGCTGGGCGGCAAGGCGACGATCCTGAATCCGTAGCGCGCGTCTTCCAGGCACTCGTACTGCTTGTAGGTGAGTATTTTCACCGGCAGGGCGCCGGTGGTGGTGCCGCTCCACTCAAACTCGGGCGGCGCATAACTGACCCGGTAGGTGCTGTCATCCAGCGTGCTGCTCTGCGGCTCCGCCTGCCGGCCGGCTGCCGGCGAGCCGGTCTCCCGACGTTTCATGGCGCGGTAGATGCCCCAGCCAAGCAGCCCCAGCACGATCACCCCCACGAGCAAGACAACAAACTCCACAAACTCCCCTTTTCTGGCAACTGGTGTAATTATCCGTACAAAGCGCGCGGTCGGGCCGGCGTGCTCATCTGTCCTGAATCTCCAGTTCAAAATGGGCATCGCCCATGTAGCGTTCGGCGCCAAAGGCCGCTTGCGTGGCCGCCAGTTCGGCGGCTTCCCACTGGTCTGCCAGCAACTGCTCCGCCGGCGCCAGGTCCCAGGGCCGGTTCTGCTCCCCATGAATCTGCAGCAAGCGCAGGTAGGCGCGGTAAACGGGTGCCACCAGACTGGCATCACCGAGCGAGGCCTCAAGCGCGCCTCGAAACCGCTGCGCTGCGCTGGCGCGTTCGGTGTCGCAGACATCCTCGCTGTGAAAAATCCTGACCGTGTAATGCATGGTCCCAGTCTACAAGCTCGCGGCCCGTACCCGGTTATTTCGTTACTCATCTTGCATTAGCAGTGGAGACTTTTCAAAGTGCTCTCCGTACCATCGGGTCCTTTTGAAGGAAATCCCAGATGGCACTGCAATCACCGTTCTTCGGCAAACGCGACAATGAGTCTTCCGGTCTGCGTCATGGCAACCCCAACCCCAATCCCTACGCAAACAGTCCTGCGGCAACCAACGTCTCGAACAGCGCGCCCGCCGCCGCTGTGACCGCAGCAAGCAGCGCGCCGGCTGCCGCCGCTACCCGCGAGAGTGGCGGCAGCAAGCTGACGGTCGGCCCCAACATCAAGCTCAAGGGCGTCGAGATCACTGACTGCGACACCCTGGTGGTGGAAGGACTGGTGGAGGCCACCATGGATTCGCGCGTGATGCAGATCTCCGAGCACGGCGAGTTCAAGGGTTCGGCCGAGATCGACATCGCCGAAATCCATGGTGCGTTTGACGGCAACCTGACGGTGCGCCAGAAGCTCGTGATTTATGCCACCGGCAAGGTCACCGGCAAGATCCGTTATGGCAAGCTGGTGATCGAAGAGGGTGGTCAACTCGCCGGCGAAATCCTGTTTGGCGCCGTGACCAACACGAAAACCGCATTGGCTGGAAAGCCGGGCCTTCAGGTCGCCTGAGTTTTCAGCGCTGCGCACGCTGTCACCGAGTTGACGACAGCGGCGCGTCGTGCGGGCGCAAAATGCGCCGATGTCCGCGGTTCACTCCCCCCTTCAAGCCCAGGTTGTTCAATGGCAGGTCGAGCCCGGCGCAGCCGTGCAGGCCGGGGACCTGCTGGTGATTCTTGAAGCCATGAAGATGGAGCATGAAGTGCGGGCGGCCGTGGCCGGCCGCGTCGGCGAAGTTTTTTTTGCCGAGGGCGAGCTCGTGGAAGCGGGCGCGCTGCTCGCGCGTATCGAACCCGCACAGGCCGTGGCGCAGCCTGTGCCAGTCCAAGCACCATCCCCTACGTCTGATGGTGTGCGCGCTGACCTGCAGCGCACCCTGAATCGTCATGCGCCCACGCAGGACGCCAGCCGGCCCGAAGCGGTGGCGCGGCGACACGCCCTGGGCCTGCGCACCGCGCGCGAGAACATCACCGACCTGTGCGACGCGGACTCTTTCATGGAATACGGCGCATTGGCCGTCGCGGCGCAGCGCAGCCGCCGCAGTGAAGAAGACCTGGTCAGGAACACCCCGGCCGACGGCATGGTCACCGGCATCGGCAGCATCAACGGCGCCCTGTTCGGCCCGCGGGCAAGCCGGGCCGTGGTGATGGCCTACGACGCCACCGTGCTGGCCGGCACGCAGGGCATGCGCAACCACCAGAAAACAGACCGCATGCTGGGCATCGCCTTGCAGAACAAGCTGCCGGTGGTGCTGTTTGCCGAAGGCGGTGGCGGACGTCCCGGGGACACCGACATGCCCATCGTTGCCGGCCTGCATGTCGGCACCTTTGCGAGTTTTGCCCGACTCAATGGCCGGGTGCCGGTGATCGGGATGGTGGCGGGTCGCTGTTTTGCCGGCAATGCAGCATTGCTGGGCTGCTGCGACGTGATCATTGCCACCCGGGGCAGCAACATCGGCATGGGTGGCCCGGCGATGGTCGAGGGCGGTGGCCTCGGCGTGTTCAAACCCGAGCAGATCGGGCCGGCCGGCGTGCAGCACGGCAATGGCGTCATCGACGTGCTGGTGGACGACGAAACCCGGGCGGTGGCGGCGGCTCGGCACTATCTGTCCTTTTTTCAGGGTGCCCTGCAGGCGTTCACTGCGCCCGATGCCCTGGCCTTGCGCGAGCTGGTGCCCGAGAACCGCTTGCGCGTGTACGACACGCGGGCGGTGATCGACGGTATCGCCGACGCGGGCAGCGTGCTGGCGCTGCGCACCGGCTTTGGGCAAGGCATTCACACCGCGCTGGCGCGTATCGAGGGGCGGCCTGTGGGCATTCTGGCCAACAACCCGCTGCACCTGGGCGGCGCCATCGACGCCGATGCGGCCGACAAGGCCGCGCGTTTCATGCAGCTGTGCAATGCACATGGCCTGCCGCTGGTCAGCCTGGTGGACACCCCGGGTTTCATGGTCGGCCCGCAGACCGAGGCGCAGGCGCAGGTGCGCCATGTGAGCCGCCTGTTCATTGCCGCCGCGCATCTGCGGGTGCCGTTTTTCAGTGTGGTGCTGCGCAAGGGCTACGGGCTGGGCGCCATGGCCATGACGGCCGGCAGTTTTCACGCGCCGGCTTTCAACGTGGCCTGGCCCACCGGCGAATTCGGCGCCATGGGGCTGGAGGGGGCGGTGAAACTCGGCTACCGCAAGGAACTGGAGGCGCAGCCCGAAGGTCCGCAGCGTGAGGCCTTGTACGAGACCCTGGTGGCGCAGCAGTATGACAAGGGCGGCGCACTCAACATGGCGACCACGCTGGAAATCGATGCGGTGATTGATCCGGCGCAGACGCGCGACTGGCTGGTGCGCGGCCTGCAGTCGGCGCAGATCCGGCCCGCAGACGGCGGAGTGGCCATCGACGCCTGGTGAATGCCTAAAAAAGCCGGAACAGCAGGGGCAGCAGCAGCGAGGCCAGCACCACCTGCAGCCCCAGCGCCAGGCCGGCGTAAGCCCCGGCATCGGCGTTGACCTGCAGCGCGCGGGCGGCGCCTATCCCGTGTGAGGCGGTGCCGAGCGCGAAGCCGCGCGCCGTCCAGCCGGCCGCATCCAGCGGAATCCCGAAGGCATCAAACAGGTATTTGCCGCTGAGCGCACCGACCAGGCCGGTGATGACCGCGAACACCGCCGCCAGTGCCGGAATGCCGCCAATTTTTTCGGCAATACCCATGGCCACCGGCGCGGTGACGGACTTGGGTGCCAGTGACAGCACCACCTCCAGGGGCAGCCCGACGGCCCAGCCCAGCGCGAGTGCCGAGCCGCTGGCCGCGATGCCGCCGGCCAGGGCTGCCAGCAGCAGGCTGCCCCAGCGCTGGCGCAACTCGGCGCGGCGTTGCCACAGCGGCCAGGCCAGCGCCACCACGGCCGGGCCGAGCAGAAAATGGATGAACTGCGCGCCGGCGAAATAGGTCGGGTAAGAGACACCGGTGGCCAGCAACACCGCCGCAATCACCAGCACGGTCCAGAGCACCGGGTTGGCCCAGGGCGCCTGCCGCAGGCGTGCGTAAATGGCCTGAGCCAGCACATAGACCACCAGCGTGGCCGTCAGGCCGAACAGCGGCGTGGCGGAAAGGTAGACCCAGAGTTCAACGAATTTCGGCATGTTTGCGCCACAGGACATGCAGGGTCAGCACCGTCACGGCCAGCCCGATCAGGGTGGACAGAACAATCACCAGCAACATGCGGCCGCCATACTGGCTGACCAGGCTCAGGTGGGTCATGACACCAACACCCACCGGCACAAACAGCAGCGAGAGGTGCGTCAGCAGAAAATCCGCGCAGGCTGCCACCGGCTCGCGCACCAGCGGCCAGCGCAGCGCGACCAGCAGCAGCATCATGCCGATGACCGGGCCGGGGAAAGGCAGCGACAGGCCGCGCGAGAGCAGTTCGCCGATGGACTGCAACAACAGCAGCCAGGCCAGGCCGCGCAGGCCTGTCATGGCGACCGCAGCGCCGGGCCGCCCCAGGCAAGGTCAACCCCCTGTTTGTTGTGCAAGGGGCAGCGTACCGCCGCAGGCACACGCAGTGAAGAGCGTGGGGGCATCAATATCGCGGGAGGTCGGGATGGGCGATCTTGCCGCCGCGCACCAGCATTTTTCCGTACTCGGCGCAGCGCTGCAGCGTCGGAATCACCTTGCCGGGGTTGAGCAAACCCAGTGGGTCAAAGGCGCGCTTGACGCCGAACATCTGCTCGTTCTCGCTGGCGGAGAACTGCACGCACATGGAGTTGAGTTTTTCGACACCCACGCCGTGTTCGCCGGTGACGGTGCCGCCCATGGCCACGCTGGTTTCCAGGATATCGGCACCGAACAGCTCGCAGCGGTGCAGCTGGTCGGCGTCGTTCGCGTCGAACAGGATCAAGGGGTGCAGGTTGCCGTCGCCGGCATGGAACACATTGGCGCAGCGCAGGCCGTACTTGATTTCCATCTGCTGGATGGCCAGCAGGATGTCGGCCAGGCGCTTGCGCGGAATGGTCGAGTCCATGCACATGTAGTCGGGGCTGATGCGGCCGCTGGCCGGGAAGGCGTTTTTGCGGCCGCTCCAGAAGCGCAGGCGTTCGGCCTCGTTCTGGCTGACCGCAATCGCGGTGGCCCCATGCCGGCGCAGCACCTCGCTCATGCGGCCGATTTCCTCCTCGACCTCTTCCGGTGTGCCATCGCTTTCACACAGCAAGATCGCCTCGGCCGTCAGGTCGTAACCGGCGTGCACGAAGTCCTCGACCGCCGCGGTCATGGGCTTGTCCATCATCTCGAGACCGGCCGGAATGATGCCGGCGGCAATCACCGCAGCCACCGCATCGCCCGCCTTGCGCAGGTCGTCGAAGCTGGCCATGATGCAGCGCGCCAGCACCGGCCTGGGCACCAGCTTGACGGTGACCTCGGTGGTGACGGCCAGCATGCCTTCGCTGCCGATGACCACCGACAGCAGGTCGTAACCGGCGCAGTCCAGTGCGTCGCTGCCGAACTCGACTTCCTCGCCTTCAATCGTGAAGCCCCGAACCTTGAGCACGTTGTGCAGGGTCAGGCCGTATTTGAGGCAATGCACGCCGCCCGAGTTTTCGGCCACGTTGCCGCCTATGGTGCAGGCGATCTGGCTGGAAGGGTCGGGCGCGTAATACAGGCCCAGCGGCGCGGCGGCTTCGCTGATGGCCAGGTTGCGCACACCGCCCTGGACCACGGCGGTGCGGCTGGCCGCGTCCATCTTCAGGATCTTGTTGAACTTGGCCAGCGACAGGGTGACGCCCAGCTTGTGCGGCATGGCGCCGCCGGACAGGCCGGTGCCGGCGCCACGTGCCACCACAGGGACTTGCAGCGCATGGCAGGTTTTCAGCACGGCTTGCACCTGCGCATAGGTTTCAGGCAGGGCGACCACCAGCGGCCGCTCGCGGTAGGCGGTCAAACCGTCGCATTCGTACGGCGTGGTGTCTTCACTGTTCCAGAGCAGCGCGTGGGCCGGAAGCACCGCCTGCAACGCGGCGACGACCTGCGCCTGGCGTTCGGAGCGTTCCAGCAGATGCTGCTGCCGGGGGTCGAGAGGAGCGTTCATGGGCGGCCTTCAGGGTGAAACACGGCTTGGCGCCGGGATGAATGCACTTTAATGCAAAGTGCCTGCGCGCGGCGTGAAGAAAATGGCGGGCTTTTGTGAAAACCGGAATGCTATTGATTTAATAGCTGTTTGCGCTTATCCAGCAAGGACTGGAGTCATAAAAGGCTTGAAGAGATGGGGCGGCAGGGCCTATGCCACCGACTTTTTCAGCCATTCGGCAAAGGCGGCACATTCCCAGCGGTCCATCATGCCGGTGCGCCAGCACAGGTAGTGGGCGTGCGGGCTGGCGACATTGCGTTCGTACAGCCGCACCAGGGAGCCGTGTTCCAGCCACGGCGCGCCCAGTTTGAGGCGCACCAGCGCCACACCCATGCCGGCGGCGGCGGCGTCGCACATCAGGCCGATGTCGTTGAACTGCGAGCCATCGACCGGCTCGGACCAGTCCAGTCCATGCGCGGCAAACCAGGTGCGCCAGGGCTCCAGCGGCGAGCGCAGCAGCGCTTCCCCCTCGAGGTCTTCCGCAGTTTCAAACGGCCCGTGTTCGCGCGCATAGGCTGGCGACGCGAGCGGCGTGACTTCGTCCTTCATGAGGCAGACGTGCTCGAGGTCGGCATAACGCCCGGTGCCGAAACGCACGATCAGGTCGGCGTCCTCGGCCACCACGTCCAGCAGGGGAATCGACACCTGCAGCGTCAGGTCGATCTCGGGGTAGGCGTCGGTGAACTGGCGCAGCCGCGGGATCAGGATGGAGCGGGCAAAGGTCGGCGTGACCGCCAGGCGCAGTTTCCGTTTGCCGGGGCTGCCGCTCTGGCCGGCTGTGCCGGGAAATTTCTGCAGCGTCGCCAGGCCCTCGCGCACATGGGCCAGGTATTCGCTGCCTTCGGTGGTCAGCGAGAAATCGGCCCGGCCGAACAGCTTGGTACCAATGATCTGTTCGAGTTGCTTGACCCGGTGGCTGACGGCGCTCGGGGTGACATTGAGTTCTTCCGCTGCCTGCGTGACGCTGCGCAGCCGCGCCAGCGTCTCAAAGGTCAGCAGGCACTGGATGGGCGGGATGCGGGCGGCGGTCATATGGCCGTGTCTTTACCAGCAGGGGCCGCGGGTCCGGCTCTGCCGGCCCGCAGGCGCAGCGGCCCCCTCGGGGGGCAGCGTAGTACACGCAGTGACAAGCGTGGGGGCCATGTTTATTTGAAGATGACTGTCTTGTGGCCGTTCAGCAGCACCCGGTGTTCGCTGTGCCAGAGCACGGCACGCGCCAGCACCTGGCTTTCTGTGTCCCGGCCCATGGCGGTCAGGGCTTCGACGGTTTTGCTGTGGTCGGCGCGTGCCACGTCCTGCTCGATGATGGGGCCTTCGTCGAGGTCGGCCGTCACGTAGTGCGCCGTGGCGCCTATCAGCTTCACGCCGCGGGCATGGGCCTGGTAGTAGGGTTTGGCGCCCTTGAAGCTGGGCAGAAAGGAGTGGTGGATGTTGATCGCACGGCCGGCGAGTTTTTTGCACAGGTCGTTGCTCAGGATCTGCATGTAACGCGCCAGCACCACCAGTTCGGCGCCTTCGGCCTCAATGATGTCGTACTGCTTCTTTTCGGCCTTTTCCTTGGTCGCAGCCGTGACCGGAATGTGGTGAAAGGGGACGTTGTAGCTGGCCGCCAGCTGGTAGAAATCGCGGTGGTTGGAGACGATGGCGCGGATGTCCAGCGGCAACAGCCCGGACTTCCAGCGAAACAGCAGGTCATTCAGGCAATGCCCTTCCTTGCTGACCATGAGCACCGTGCGCATGGGCTCGGTGGTCTGGTGCAGGCCCCAGCGCATGTCGAACAGCACGCCCAGCACGCCGACCTGTTCCTTGAGCTCTTCAAAGGAGAGCTGGTCACAGGTGAAACTGACGCGCATGAAAAACAGGCCCGTGGCGTCGGCCGCCGGGTCGTCGCGCTTGTCGTCGCTGAACTGCGCCGCTTCCAGGATGTTGCCGCCGCGCTCGAAGAGAAAGCCGGAAACCGCATGAACAATGCCCGGGCGGTCGGGGCAGGACAGGGTGAGGATATAAGTAGGGCTCATGGGGGATGAATTGTCGCAGGTGGCGGAACGGGGGCGCCGTGCCGGAAAGCACATTGTCGCCGGGAGTGCCAGAATGCATCACATCCCGCCAAAACCCGGCTGCCTCATTTTCTAGCAGGAGATTTCTTCATGGCCTATCAAGACTTCAACATGGACCACCAGTGGTTGCCCTTCACGCCCAACCGCAGCTTCAAGAAGGATCCGCGGGTTTTTGTGAAAGCCGACGGCATGTTTTTCACGACGCACGACGGCAAGCAGGTGCTCGACGGCATCTCCAGCCTGTGGTGCGTGGGCGCCGGCCATAACCGCAAGCCGATCAACGAGGCCATCAAGAAGCAGCTCGACACGCTGGACTACGCGACCGCCTTCCAGGCCAGCAACGACCAGGCCTTCAAGGCCGCCGACCTGATTGCCGGCATGGCCCCCGGCGACCTGAACCAGGTGCTGTTCTGCAATTCCGGCTCGGAAGCGGCCGACACCTCGCTCAAGGTGGCGCTGGCTTACCACCGCGCACGCGGCGAGGGCCACCGCAACGTTTTCATCGGCCGCGAAAAGGGTTACCACGGCGTTGGTTTCGGCGGCATGAGTGTGGGCGGCATTCCTGCCAACCGCAAGGTGTACGGCTCGGCCTTCCTGCCGCGGGTGGACCACATGCGTTTCATCCACGACCCGGTCAAACATGCCTACATCCACGGCGCCGAACCGGTCTGGGAAGAAGACATCCTGCTGGAGCTGGAGCAGCGCATTTTGCCGCTGCACGACGCCAGCAACATTGCCGCGGTCATCGTCGAGCCGGTGGCCGGCAGCGCCGGCTGGTACCTGCCGCCCAAGGGTTACCTCAAGCGCCTGCGCGAGATCTGCGACAAACACGGCATCCTGCTTATTTTTGACGAGGTCATCACCGGCTTCGGCCGCATGGGCACCAATTTCGCCGCCGACTACTACGGCGTGGTGCCCGACATGCTGAACTTTGCCAAGTGCGTGACCAACGGCGTGATCCCGCTGGGCGGCGTGATCTGCACCGACCGCATCTACAACACCATGATGGAAGCCAATGCCGACAGCCCGGCCCATGCGGTCGAGTTTTTCCATGGCTACACCTATTCCGGGCATCCGGTGGCCTGCGCTGCGGCCATTGCCACGCTGGGGCTGTTCAAGGAAGAAAAACTGTTTGAACGCGCCGGCCAGATGGGCACCGTGCTCGGTGATGCCATGCACAGCGGCTTCAAGGGTTTGCCCAATGTGGTCGGCATCCGCAGCCTGGGCCTGGCTGGTGCGGTGGAACTCGCTTCCATCGCCGGTGCGCCTGGAAAACGCGCTTATGACATCTTCATGGACTGCTTCAAACACGGCGTGCTGGTGCGCCCGGCGGCCGACAACATCGTGATCTGCCCGCCCTACATCGTGGAAAAGGAGCAGATCGAACGCATCGTCAGCGTGGTGGCGGATTCCATCAGGAAGAACGCCTGAGGCCGCGCCGGGGACGGGGCTACTTTGCCCCGGGCGGTTCTCTCAAACTCGCGCAGTAGTCCTGCTCCGGCACGGCCGGGGTCGGCCAGACAGCATCAAACGCCGCCCTGCTTTCGGCCTCCTGGCGCGCATCCGGCGCGGCCGGTGCCGGACCGGCGCGCAACTGCACGGCCTTGACGGCAAGGCCTGGCGGCAGGTGCTGGGGCACGCCCAGCGTGCGGTTGACATGGCCGCTGCCGGCCAGCAACACCACTGTTTTTCCGGGCAGGGCCGCCTGCTGCAGCGTACGCGCCATGCGGATGTCGCGTGCGATCTGGACGCGTGTCATCGGGGAGATCCGGTCCTCCGGCAACAAGCCGCAGTGGCCGATGCGTATCAGCTGCTGCTGGGCCTTGAGCGCGGGGCCGGGCAGGTTTTGGTCCAGCTGGCCGTCGGCCGAGGCGCCCCGCATCTGCGCCGCCGGCAGGTTGGCGCCCAGCACCGGCACGCCGGCCTTGACGGCAGCCATCACCGCCGGGCCATAGGCGGCCCAGGGCCAGCTCTTGTTGTTCCAGCCCAGGGCGGCCTGCACCTGCAGCTGGGTGCTGTTTGATTTCAGGGCCGCGGTGCTGGTACCGGCCTCGGCCATTTCCAGCGCCACGGCCGCCAGCCGGCCGCGCACCGCCAGGTACTCGATGACCTGTCGGTGAATGTCCTGGTGCTCGGCCGCATCGTGTTGCTCGCCGAGCAGGATCACGTCAGCAGGCAGCAGGGCCTCGGTGCGTACGGTGATGTCATTGGGCGCATGCGGAAACAGCCGGGGCTCGGGCACCCTGGCGCAGGCGGCCAGCAGCACAAGCAGCAACGGGGCCAGGACGGCCGTGCGCCGGCAGGTGTTCGCAGGGGAAGGGGGTGGGGTGTTCGTGGCCATGCTCAGGGCGATACTAGACCTATCTGTAAACCGGCGGAGGCCGGTCAGCCAAAACCCTGCATCTATCCCTTTCCTGTTCCTGTTCCTGTCTTTCTGCCCCGGATGCGCCTCAAGCCTGTTCATGTTGTTTTCACCCTGCTGCTGGCGCTGGCCGGCGCTTGGCTCTGCGTCCGGATCGGCACGCCCCTGCCGTGGATGATCGGTCCGTTGCTGGCCGCGGCCTGCGCCTCGATCGCTGGCGTGCCGACTGCCAGCTGGCGGCCGCTTAACAACAGCGGCCAGTGGGTGATCGGCACCGTGCTGGGGCTTTACTTCACGCCGCAGGTGACCGCGCTGGTGGGCAGCCTGTGGTGGGCCATTGTCCTGGCGATTGTCTGGGCGCTGGGACTGGGCCTGGCCTTTGGCGGCTGGCTGCACCGTGTCAATGCACCGCACATGCCCGGCGTGCCGGCGCCGGCGATGCGCGCCACCAGTTATTTCGCGGGGGCCATTGGCGGCGCTTCCGAGATGACCCTGCTGGCCGAACGTGCCCATGCGCGCACCGACCTGGTGGCGGCTTCGCACAGCCTGCGGCTGCTGCTGGTCACGGTGACCATTCCTTTTGCGATGCAGTTCAGCGGGCTGCATGGGCTGGACCTGAACCCGCCGGTGCTGCGCGCTGTGAACGGGCCGGGCCTGGCCGCGCTGGCCGGGGCCACAGCCACGGGCGCCTGGCTGATGCTGCGGCTGGGCCGGGCCAACCCGTGGTTCATGGGGCCGCTGCTGGCAACCATGGGCCTGACCATGGCCAGCCTGCACCTGTCGGGCATTCCGCCCTGGCTGACCAACGGCGCGCAACTGCTGATTGCCGTGGGACTGGGCGTGCGGTTTTCCCCGGCTTTTCTGCACGCCGCGCCGCGCTGGATGGCCTCGGTGGTGCTGGGCACCCTGGCCATGCTGGTGCTGTGCAGCGGCTTTGCCGCGCTGCTGGCGTGGACCACCGGCCTGCCGCTGGCCACGCTGATTCTGGGGACGTCCCCGGGCGGCATCGCCGAGATGGCGATTACCGCCAAGGTGCTGCAACTCGGTGTGCCGGTCGTCACGGCGTTTCAGGTGTGCCGGCTCGTGGCTGTGCTGATTCTGGTGGCGCCGCTCCACCGCTGGCTCTACCCGGCGGACTGAGTCCGCGCCTTCAATGCCGGAACTTGCCTTCGCGGGTGACGATGGCCAGGTCCACCAGCGTCAGGCCGGTATGCGAGCCGGGCAGGTAGCTGGCCCGCAGGCCGTTCAGGTCGATGCTGCCGGCGTTGTGCAGGCCGCGCACAAAGCTGTCGCGGGTCGGATCGTTGCCGGCCAGTGCCAGGGCCGCGACCAGGGCCTTGGCCGTCAGATAGCCTTCCAGGCTGCCGTAGGAGAACTCCTGCCCGGGTTTGAGGCGCGCGAATTCTTCCTGGTACTCGCGCGTGATGGCTGTCTTGCGCTCCCAGGGGCTGGGCACCACCTGGGAAAAAACCATGCCGTGCGCCAGTTCACCCAGATGTTTGGCGAGCTGCGTCGAGCCCGAATTCACGCCGCTGAAGGTGGCGCGTACGCCTTGCTTGCGGGCCTGGCGAATCAGCCGTTCATACATGGCGGCGCCGCCGTGGTTGATCACCACCTGGGCGTTGGTCGCGGCGATGCGCTGGGCCATCTGGCCGATCTGCACGTCGCTCACATCGGATTTGAAGGGCAGATCTGCCACCAGTTCCATGCCCAGGTCCCGGCATGCCAGCTTGACGTTCTCCAGGTGTTGCTGGCCGGTCTCGGAGTCGGACCGGACAAAAGCCACACGGGTGGTCCCGGTCTTCTTCGCGTAGTCGAGCAGGGCGCGGAACTCGTCGCGGTGCTCGGCACGCACCGGAAAAACCAGCGGCTGATGCGGGCGCCGCAGTGTGGGTGAGCCCGCCATGGGCCCGAAAAACGGCACGTTCAGGTCCACTGCGGCTTTCATCACGGCGGTGGACGGGCCGCCTTCGATCGAGCCGAACAGGATGTACACCTTGTCCTGCGTTACGAGCTGGCGGGCATTGGCCTCGGCCCTGGCCGGCTGGTTGTCATCGTCCAGTGTCCTGAGCACGACCTGCCGTCCGTTGACGCCGCCACGGGCGTTGACGGCCTGCAGGTAGGTCTGGATGCCGTCCTGCACGGCCATGCCGTAGTCGTTTTTGCCGCCCTGCAGCGTGATGTTCTGGCCGATGAGGATCTGGCGCGGTGCCACGCCATCGGCGGCCAGCGCCCATTGCGTGCACAGCACGAGGCAGGCGGCGAGGAGTCGGGGAAGAGAAAGCGTCATGGTCGGGTCCCGGGGCAAGGTGTCAGAGGCACCGCCGACCATCGCGTGAACGGGCAGCTAATGTAAACAAATGTTACGCGCGCCCGCACCGGTCTGTTTGATGACCGTCAATGACCTTCCAGAAACATCGTGGACCCGATCCCGAGCGACGCCTGCGCGTGCGCGCTCAGTGCAGCCCCACAGGCGTGTGCGCCAGCTCCGCATAACTTTCGAGCATGTCCTCGAGTTCTTCCTGCGTCGGCGTGTTTTTTTGCCAGACGTTCAGGCGCTGCTGGAAAAGTTCTGCCCAGGAGCCGTCCAGATAGACCTCCTTGCCGGAGCGTTTGTCGACAATCTCGAAGCCGTTGCGGGCAAGCTGGGGCACGGCCGGGGCGGGCGCAGACTCCTCCGGGGCGTTGGCATGGATCTGCATCACCGCGAAGGATTCGGAGTCGTAGAGCATGTGCATGGTGTGGTTTCCTTCTTGTACCCATATATCAACGGCCGGGCGGAGTTCAAGACACACAGGGTAAATCCCCGAAACACGCCGAAATGTGCTGAATTGCCCCGAAATGCCAAAAAAATCACAGCGTGACGAAAAGGGGCGCGGTGGCGCCTGCGTGGTGTCAGGGTTTTTCGACTGCGCGCAGTTGCTGGTCGATGAAGTCACCGTTTTGCTGGGTGATGCGGCTGCGCACCGGCAGGTAGTCCATGGACGGCGCGAACCAGATTTCGACGGTCTGGTCATAGTCGCGCTGCGGCTTGCGCGTGAGTTTGAGCGTGGCCGCTTCGCCGGCGGGCAGCTTGAGGGTTTCCTCGGATTCGACGGTGAAGGTCCAGGTGTCGGCCTCGCGCGGGCCAGCGGTGTAGAGCGACACGCTGGCGCCGACCGGGTAGCTGGCCGGGGCGCCGGCCAGCAGGCTGCCCAGTTGCAGGAAAACACTCAGACGATCCTGCGCGCCGCGCAGCCAGGGCGCGTCTGGCGTGTTGGCGCTGAAGCTGATCGTGCCCTTGTCGGCCTGAAAATGGGCCGCGCGTTCGCTGCGGGACTTGTCCAGAAAACGCGTAGGCGCCAGGCCGTCGGCGGTGATGCGCCCGCTGCTGGTCATGCTGCGTGATCCCAGGAACAGGGCGCTGACCACCATTTTGGCGTCATAGGTCTGGCCGTCCTGCAACCAGTCGAGCTGGGCAAAGGCGCTGTAGTCCAGGTTTTTGGCTCGACCCGTCATCGCGTATTTGAGGCGCACCGAGCCGGGGATGGTCAGGGCCGTGCTGGCGCCGGGCAGGGGCGGTGGTGTTGGGGGGGAGGTGGGCGCGACCGATTCTGTCGTCGCTGCGGCGGTCTCGGCCGGCGGGCCCGGCAGGTCAACCGGGGCGGTGCTGTCAGCGGCTGCAGGTGCTATTGATTCGATAGCTGGTGGCGCTTTTGGTTCGGGGGCTGGGGCCCGATTTGATGGTGAAACAGGGGCGCGACGCCGGACCGGCTGTGGGCGCACCGGCGGAGCAGCGGGGGCACTGGCCACCGCCGGTTCGGGTTTGATCTCCAGCGTTCGCGTGATGAAGGGGCGTGGCGCCTTCGCTTGCGGGTCGGGCACCGGCCCCCAGGCTAGCGGCGCCGCCTGCAGCAGCAGGACATGGGCCAGTGCCACGAGCGAGGTCAGGGTGATCAGGGGTCGCGCCGGCAGCGCGGGTGCCTGCCGGGCGGGCGGGGTGTTCATGCCCCTGTGAATCCCAGATCGGCGGAAAGTTGCCGCGCCGCTGCCGCCAGGGGCCTGGCCACCGCGCCGTCCCAGGCGGGGTCGAAATTGGCCAGCGAGCCCATCGCCACCATGCCCAGCACCAGGTGGCCGTCGGCGTCGAACACCGGCGCACAGAATCCGGCCACGCCGGGCAGCAGGGTGTCCACCACGCGTGACAGGCCGCGCCGGCGCACCTCGTCCAGTAACGCCGTGACCTCGGCCATGGTCTTGGGCACGTCCTTGCGGGCGAGCTTGTGCATGCGTGCCAGTTCGTCCCTGAGCAGCGGCGTCAGGCTGTCCTGGGCGGGCGGCCTGGTCGCCGGGCCTTTTTTGCTGCGGCTGCCGGCGGGCTGCGCCATGAAGGCGGAGAAACACAGGCCGGTCGCCGAGGACAGCAGGGGCATCACGTCGCCCAGTCGCAAATTGACGGTCACGGCCTGCGGCGACTCCTCCCAGTGCACGATGGTCGGCCCCTGGTTACCCCACACCGCCAGGGCCAGGGTCTGGCCGATCTGCTCCATCAGCGGCCCCAGGCGCTGGCGTGCGAGCTTGACGCTGTCCAGGCGCGACAGGGAGGCCAGGCCCAGCTTGAGCGCCGCCGGGCCGAGGTCGTAACGTGTGGTGCCCGGGTCTTGCGTCACCAGCTGAAGCCGCTGGAAACTCACCAGGTAGCGGTGCGCCTTGGCGGCGCTCATGCCGGCAGCAAAGGCGAGGTCGCGCAGCATCAGCGCGCCCGGCGAGGCGCTGAGCACCTGCAGCAGACTGAAACCAACCTCCACCGACTGGATGCCGGCGCGCTGGGCGGGCAGGCTGGAAGGCGATGCGGCGGGGGCGGTTTTGCGCTCTTTCATGGAATTCGACTAAAATTGAAAATTACATTTAGGTAAACTGATTTCACTTATCGTAACTCCAATTTCCTGCCGCGATCCGTCGCCGTGCTTCCCATCATCCCCGAAGGAACCCCATGAAACTCGCAACCTATAAAGATGGCTCACGTGACGGCCAGCTGGTGGTCGTCTCACGCGACCTGTCGACGGCCCATTATGCGACGGGCATCGCCACCAAATTGCAGCAGGTGCTCGACGACTGGAACTTCCTCGCCCCGCAATTGCAGGACCTGTACGAGACGCTGAACAACGGCAAGGCACGCCACGCGTTTCCGTTTGAGCCGGTGCGCTGCATGGCGCCGCTGCCGCGCGCTTACCAGTGGGCTGATGGTTCGGCCTACATCAACCATGTGGAGCTGGTGCGCAAGGCGCGCGACTCCGAGGTGCCCGACAGTTTTTACAAGGACCCGCTGATGTACCAGGGCGGCAGCGACGACTTCATCGGCCCCTGCGACGATGTGGTCTGCCCCAGCGAGGACTACGGCATCGACTTTGAGGCCGAAGTGGCGGTCATCACCGGCGACGTGCCCATGACCAGCACGCCCGAGCAGGCGCTCGAAGGCATACGCCTGGTGATGCTGGCCAACGACGTGAGCCTGCGCAACCTGATCCCCAACGAGCTGGCCAAGGGTTTCGGTTTTTTCCAGAGCAAGCCGGCCACGGCCTTCAGCCCGGTGGCGGTCACCCTGGACGAACTCGGCGACGCCTGGGACCACGGCCGCCTGAACCTGACCGTGCAAAGCACCTGGAACGGCCGCAAGGTCGGCATGTGCGACGCTGGTCCGGAGATGACCTTCCACTTCGGCCAGTTGATCGCCCACATCTGCAAGACCCGCAACGTGCGCGCCGGCTCCATCATCGGCTCCGGCACCGTCAGCAACAAGGGTGTCGAGGTCAAGGGCAAGACCGACTGGCCCAAGGGCTACAGCTGCATCGCCGAGAAGCGCGCGATCGAGACCATCCAGGACGGCAAGCCCTCAACGGCTTTCATGAAATACGGCGACACCATCCGTATTGAAATGAAGGGCAAGGACGGCGAGCTGATTTTCGGCGCGATCGAGCAGAAGATCGTTCCGGCCGTACCGGTCAAGTAAGGGGCGGGGCTGCGCGCCCCTCAGCCTGCAGCGCGCGTCTGCGCGATGAACAGCTGGATGCCGCGCAGCAGCATCTCGACCGAAATCGCCACCAGGATCAGGCCCATCAATCGCTCGAAGGCCGTCAGCAGACGGTCGCCCAGCACCCGCTGGATGCGTTCGGCCAGCACCAGGACCACAGCGCACACCGCCATGGTGACGCACAGGGCCGCCACCCACTCCATGCGCCGTGCCGGTGCCTGCGACACCAAGAGCAGTACCGTGGCCAGCGCCGAAGGCCCGGCCAGTGCCGGGATGGCCAGCGGCACGATCAGCGGTTCGCCCTGCAGGGGCTCTGCCGCCGGGTGGCCGCCGGGAAAAATCATGCGCAGGGCGATGAGGAACAGGATCACCGCACCGGCAATCTGCAGTGAGAGTTCGCTCAGGTTCATCAGGCGCAGGAAGCGGTCGCCGACGAACATGAAGGCCAGCAGCAGCAAAAAGGCGATCAGCACCTCGCGCAGGATCACAAAGGCGCGCCGCTCGGGCGCGACGTGACGCAGCGCATTGGCAAAAATCGGGATGTTGCCCAGCGGATCAGTGATCAGGAGCAGCAGGATCGTGGCCGAGGCAAAGGTGTAGGTCACTTTGGCCCCCACGGTCGTTCGCTTCGTGCCTGCGGCAGCTCCCTGCCCCTTGCACGGGGAAAGGGTCCGCTGCGCCTGCGGACTGGCGAAGCCAGATCCGCGGCTCCTGCCTGATGGAAGAGGTCTCGCGGCGGCGTGTTCACCGGCCCATCCTCATGACGCGTAAATGGCGTCCAGGTCGCGGAAGCCCTTGATCTCCAGCGGGTTGCCAAAGGGGTCGCAAAAGAACATGGTCCACTGCTCGCCCGGCTGGCCTTCAAAACGCACCTGCGGCTCGAACAGGAAGTCGGTGCCGGCGGCCTGCAGGCGCTTGGCCATGGCCTGCCAGTCGGGCAGGCCCAAGACCAGCCCGAAATGCGGCATGGGCACCAGTGTGTCGCCCACATGGCCGGTGCGTTCGGTTTTGAAGGGCTGGCCCAGGTGCAGCGAGAGCTGATGGCCCATGAAGTCGAAATCGACCCAGCTCTCGGTACTGCGGCCTTCGGCGCAACCGAGCACGCCGCCGTAAAAACGGCGGGCCTCGTCGAGATCGGTGACATTGAAGGCGAAATGAAACAGGCTGCGCATCCGGTCAAGGATAGCAGCCTGTGTGCCGCCGGGTGGTGTTCCGGCGAAAAAATCCTGCGCTCAGACGGTCGAAGGATCGGCCGCCATGTTGTCGAACTTCCTGAAGTACTGACGGGCCAGCGCAACCAGCTGGGCGTCGCTCGGGTGGTCGGCGGCTACCGAGTCCACTACAGCGTCAGCCACCGCCGGCAGGTGGCTGCTGCACCAGTCGCGGAACTGGTTGCGCACCAGACCGGGGCCGGTGAGCAGCACTTCGTGCGTGCCGTTCAATGCCCGGGCAACGTCGGCAAAAAAGGTGGCGCTGTCGTCGGCCTTGCCCTGGTGTTTGTGGTGCGAGCGCGACTTGATGCGCTGGGCTTCCATGTGTTCGCGGTCAAACATCACCACATGGGCTTCGGACTGGTCGATCCAGACAACGGCGTGAAAAGTGCTCATGAAATCCTTTGAAGAAAAAAGAAAAAGGGGCTCAGGCCGGACGGGTTTGCTCGGCCTTTTCCTGGCAGGCGATGCAGCGCCACGCTTCGGGGCTCGCCTGCAGCCTGGCGGCAGGGATGGTCACGCCGCAGTCGGTGCATTTTCCGTAGGTCCCGGCTTCGATGCGGGCCAGTGCCGTGTCGATGGCGGCGAGTTCGGCTGTCTCGCGCTCGCCCAAGGCGAACTCGAGTTCGCGTTCGGTGGCCACCTGGGCACGCGAGTCTTCGGGCTGGCCAAAATGGTCAGCGGCGGCGTCAGCGCGGCTGACGGTTCCGCCACGCTGCGCCGCGATCTGTGCGAGCAGGGCAGTGCGCATGCCCAGCAATTGCTTCTGGTAGGGTGCGCTGTGTTGTTTGTCCATGGGGTTCCTTCTTGTCTTGTACTCATCTCCATCATGCGCCATGGCGTCATGGCCCCGGTTGATGAATGTCAAGCGGTCGGGGCCTGATCTGTGCAGGGCACAATTCAGGCATTCCTTTTGCCCCCTGACGGAGACACCATGACGGCCCAGACGATGGATTACAGCGCCTACCAGACCCTTCACATCACGCGCCGCGGTGCCGGCGGAGCGGTGCTGGACATCCAGATGAAAGCACTCAACGGCAAATTGCCGACGGCCGGCCATGACGGCCACCGCGAACTCGCGCAGATCTGGCGCGACGTGGGCAGCGACGACTCGGTGCGCTGCGCCGTGTTGCGCGGCGAAGGCCTGGGTTTTTCCGGCGGCGGTGACCTCGCGCTGGTGCAGGACATGGCCGACGACTTTGCCACCCGCACCCGCGTCTGGAAAGAGGCGCGCGACCTGGTCTACAACGTGATCAACTGCGACAAACCCATTGTCAGCGCCTTGCATGGGCCGGCGGTGGGCGCCGGGCTGGTGGCGGGGCTGCTGGCCGACATTTCGATTGCCGCGAAAAGCGCGAAGATCGTCGATGGCCACACGCGCCTCGGTGTGGCCGCCGGTGACCATGCGGCCATCATCTGGCCCCTGCTGTGCGGCATGGCCAAGGCCAAGTACTACCTGATGCTGTGTGAGCCGATCAGCGGCGAGGAGGCCGAGCGCATTGGACTGGTTTCCCTGGCTGTCGACGAAAACGAGCTGTTGCCCAAGGCCTATGAGGTCGCCGACCGCCTGGCCGCCGGCTCGCAAACCGCCATCAGCTGGACGAAGTACGCGCTCAATAACTGGCTGCGCCAGGCAGGCCCGGCTTTCGACGCCTCGCTGGCGCTGGAGTTCATGGGTTTTGCCGGCCCCGACGTGCGCGAAGGTGTGGCCAGCTTGCGTGAGCGCCGTCCGCCTTCCTATGCACCCAAAACCTGATTTGCTACTGATTTAATAGCGTTTTGCGCACATCAGGCAAGGGCTCGCGGCTGATTTTTATTGAAGCTTTGGCTGAGGCGGCCAGGCGGGGCAGGTGACCTGGGGGGATGCGATGCGCCGGCTGGAGGCAGAAAAACGGGTTGACGCGCCGCCCCGACCCTGCACAATGAAAGCACCGTGAACCGCAAGTCAGTGCAATGCCGCGGGACTTCGGGCACTTCCTACAACATCAGGAGACAACCATGAGCGACGCAGACAACCCTTCTTTTGCCGGGTTCGGCAAACTGGTCCCGGGCTTTGATTTCCTGCAGAACCTTGCCAAGCAGGCGGCCGGCAGCGCGTCGCAAAGCATTCCCCAGCTGCCCAACCTGGGCAACTGGGTCGCGCCGACGCTCAATGTCGAGGAGCTCGACAAACGCATCGAGGAGCTCAAGGCGGTCCAGTTCTGGCTGGACCAGAACGCGATGGCGCTCAAGGCCACCATCCAGGCACTGGAAGTGCAGAAGATGACCCTGGCCACGCTCAAGGGCATGAATTTCAACATGGGCGATGTGGCCAATGCCTTCAAGCTCAAGGTCGCCGACACGGTGGCGGGCGGGGTGCAGAAAGTGGCCGACAAAGCCAAGACGTTCTCGGGGCTGGAGGTACCTCCCACCAGTTACCAGAACAGTGAGACGGCCGCGAAGGCCAAAGCCACGAAGCCCAAGGCTGACAAAGCCGCCGCGCCGGCGCCTGGCGTGGTCGACCCCATGCAGTGGTGGGGGGCGCTGACGCAGCAGTTCCAGAACATCGCCACCACGGCCATGCAGGACGCCGCCAAAAAAACCGCCATGAGCACGACGAAAAACATGGCCGCCGGATTGGCCAAGGATGCGATGAAAACCGCCACCGGCATGGCCACCGACCTGGCCAAGGGCATGGCCAGTTCCGCTGGAAAGACGGTGGCCCGGGGCGCCCGCTCTGCGATGGACAGCGCTCTGCGCAGCAGCCAGGCCTGGCCCACCCCGGCGGCGGCCAAAACCGCGGCAGGCGCCAAACCCAAGCCGAAAGCCAAGGCGCCGGTGCGCAAGGTGGCGCGCAAGACCACGCGTTGAACCCCCGCCGCGCCGGTGGCCGGCTGGCAGGCATCTGAAAGAAAGCGAGAAAGCGTTCCCATGTACCGTCTTCATGGTTTTTGCCAGTCGGGCAACACCTTCAAGGTGGCTTTCCTGCTGCGCGCCCTGGGCCAGTCCTGGGAGCCGGTTTTTGTGGATTTCATGGAGGGTGTCACGCGCACCGGGCCCTGGCGCGCGCAGACCAACGAGATGGGCGAGGCCCCAGTACTGGAGGACGGGACGCGCCGCCTCACGCAGTCGGGCGTCATTCTGGGCTACCTCGCGAAAAAACACGGCGCGTATGACGGCGCCACGGAAGACGACCGGCTGGAGGTGCTGCGCTGGCTGTTTTTCGATAACCACAAGTTCACCAGTTACTTCGCCACCTACCGCTTCATGAAGGCCTTCGGCCCCGCCGCGCCCGACCCGGCCGTGATGGCCTGGCTGCGCGCGCGGATGGACGCCGCCTTTGCCATCGTCGACAAACATCTGGCCACACGCGAGTGGATGGTCGGCGGGGTCGCCACCATCGCCGACTTCTCGCTGTCCGGTTATCTTTTCTACCCGCTGGAGGAAAGCGGCTACGAAGTCGCTGGGCGATACCCGCACATCGAGGCATGGCTTGCGCGCCTGCGCGGGCTGCCCGGCTGGGCCTCGCCTTACGATGTGCTTCCCGGAGAGCGACTGCTGCCCAAGTGGTGAGGCAGATCGCCAGTGCCAACCTGTCCTGACAAGCCCATGAAACTTTTTCCCTACGGCCACGCCACCCACCCGCAATGGCGCATGGCAGCCGGCCTGGTGCTGGCCCAGTTGCGTGCGCAGATGGCCCTGCACGGTTATGCCAGTTCGCCCGGTTTGGGCCTGCTTTACATCACCGACCACTACACCGCGCAGGCGCAGGACATCCTGGACTTCCTGGGCGCCGAGCTGCCTGAAATCACCGACTGGGCGGGCACGGTCGGCATCGGTATCGCGTCGAACAATGTCGAGTATTTCGACGAGCCCGCGCTGGCGGTGATGTTGTGCGAACTGCCGTCGGACCAGTACCGCGTGTTTTCCGGTGTGTCGCCCCTGCCGCCGCCCGGCGCCAGCCATTTCCAGGCGCATACCGCGCTGGTGCACGCCGACGCCGGCACCCCCGACGTGGCCGAGCTGATCGCCGAGATGGCCCAGCGCACCAGCAGCGGCTACGTGTTTGGCGGGCTGGCGTCGAGCCGCAGCAAGGCGGTCCAGTTTGCGCTCAGCGGCAGCGGCAATGTGAAAGGGCAGGGCGCCGCCGGCGGCGTGTTCAGCGGCGGCCTGAGCGGGGTGGCTTTTGCCCAGGGCGCCGGCCTGATGTCGCGCGTGACGCAAGGTTGCCGACCGGTCTCGCGGGAGCACGAGATCACCGCCTGCGACGCCAATGTGGTGACGGAACTGGACGGCCAGAGCGCACTCGACGTGATGCTGGAGGACCTCGGCGTGTCGCTCGATGCGCCGCGCGAGGCGCTCGAAAAAGTGCGCACCACGCTGGTCGGCCTGAGCGGCGCCGATGCCCTGCAGGACGGCCGGATCCGGCGCCCGGGGCAGTTCGGGGCCGATGTGCTGGTGCGCCACATCATCGGCCTGGATCCGGCGCGCCAGGGCGTGGCCATTGCCGAGGTGCCCAGCCCGGGCATGAAGCTGGCCTTTTGCGAACGCAATGCCGAGGCGGCGCGTGCCGACCTGGTGCGCGTCTGCGCCGAGATCCGCGAGGAACTGGAGCCGGAGGAGTTGACGCTGGAAGTCGCCAGTGCGCTGAGCGCGTCCGAGGCCGAATCGGCACCGCACCCGGCCCGACGCATTGCCGGCGCGATCTACATCAGCTGCGCCGGGCGCGGCGGCCCGCACTTCGGCGCGCCCAGCGCCGAGCTGCAGATTGTGCGGCGTGCCCTTGGCGACGTGCCGCTGGTCGGTTTTTTTGCCGGTGGGGAAATCGCGCGCCACAACCTCTATGGCTACACCGGCGTGCTGACGGTGTTTACTTCAGCGGGCGGCTAGGCAGACAGGCTTCGCCTGGCAACGGTCGCGCATTCCCTGCGGGCGGTTCGCAGCCGGGGCGGGAGCTGCCGCGGAGCTGTCATGAAAAGCAGGGCAGAATCCGCTTCAGCCTTGCGCGCGCAACCGGGCAACCGGGCGTGGCTCGCATCACCAGCCGAAAAAACAGGAGCAGTCCACCATGCGTGCCGAAACAGTCGTTGAGGTAGCCCCGCCGCCGCACGGGCATCCGGACCAGTTCGCGCTCTTGAGCCAGCGTCGCTTCGCCCCCTTTTTCTGGACGCAATTCTCGGGTGCCGCCAACGACAACCTGTTCAAGTTCGCTTTTACCGTGATGGTGACCTACCAGCTCAGCGTGAGCTGGTTGCCGCCCGCGCTGGCGGGGCTGGTGATAGGCGCCCTGTTCATCCTGCCCTTTCTGCTGTTTTCGGCGACCAGCGGGCAGCTCACGGACAAATACGAAAAGACGCGCGTGATCCGCTTCGTGAAGAACCTGGAAATCGTGATCATGGTGGTGGCGGCCGCCGGTTTTCTGAGCCGCGACGTGAACCTGCAGGTGCCGCTGCTGCTGGCCTGTACCTTTCTGATGGGACTGCATTCCACGCTGTTCGGTCCGGTCAAGTTCGCCTACCTGCCGCAGGCACTGAACGAGCGCGAGTTGACCGGCGGCAACGGCATGGTGGAGATGGGCACGTTTGTCGCCATTTTGCTGGGCAACATCGTTGGCGGGCTGATGGTGGCCGTGCCGGGTGTGGGTCCGCTGTATGTGGCGCTCTCCTGTGTGTTGCTGGCCGTGGCGGGGCGGGTGGTGGCGCAGTTCATTCCTACTGCGCCCGCCACCGACCCCGGCCTGACGATCAACTGGAACCCGGTCACCGAGACCTGGCACAACCTTCGGCTCGCGTACGGCAACATTGTGGTGTTTCGCTCCATGCTGGGCATCAGCTGGATGTGGTTTTTTGGCGCCGTCTTTCTGAGCCAGTTTCCGAGTTTTGCCAAAGAGGTGATGCACGGCAACGAGCAGGTGGCCTCCCTGCTGCTGGTGGTGTTTTCCATCGGCATCGCCACCGGTTCGCTGTTGTGCGAGGTGCTGAGCCGGCGTCATGTCGAGATCGGCCTGGTGCCGCTGGGTGCCATCGGCATGAGCGTGTTTGCGATTGACCTGTATTTCTCCTCGCGCGGACTGCCGGCTTCACCGATCATGGGCCTGGCTGCCTTTGTGGCGCAGCCGGCCCACTGGCGCGTGATGGCCGACCTGGCACTGCTGAGCCTGTTTGCCGGTTTGTACAGCGTGCCCATGTATGCGCTGATCCAGCTGCGCAGCCAGCCCACCCACCGCGCTCGCATCATTGCTTCCAACAACATTCTCAATGCGTTGTTCATGATTGTCAGCGCCGTTCTTGCTGGCGCCCTGCTCAAGGCCGACTTCAGCATTCCGCAGGTCTTCCTGTTTGTGGGCCTGGCCAATGCGGTGGTGGCGTTTTACATTTTCATGCTGGTGCCGGAGTACCTGCTGCGGTTTATCGCGCTGATCGCCTCGCGCTGCATCTACCGCTTCAAGGTCCAGGGCGACGACAACATTCCTGCGCAGGGCGCGGCTGTGCTGACCTGCAACCATGTGAGTTTTATCGACCCCCTGCTGTTGATGGCGGCCAGCCCACGCCCCATTTATTTCGTGATGGACCACCGCATTTTCAACATGCCGGTGCTCGGCTGGCTGTTCCGGCTCGCCAGGGCGATCCCGATCGCGCCGCGCGACCAGGACCCGGTGGCTTATGAAGCGGCTTTCGAAGCGGCCGCCAGGGTGTTGCGAAACGGTGACCTGCTGGCCATCTTTCCGGAGGGTGGCATCACCCGGGATGGCGAGCTTCAACCCTTCGAGGGCGGCATCATGAAGATCCTGGAGAACGCCGGACGTGATGGCCTCAGCGTGCCGGTGGTTCCCATGGCGCTGACCAATCTCTGGGGGTCTTTCTTCAGCCGCATCGAGCAAGGCGGCGCCATGGTGCGGCCGTTCCGCCGCGGCCTGCTGAGCCGCGTGGGCCTGAACGTCGGGCCGGCCATTCCGGGCACGCAGGTGCAGCCGGACATGCTGCGGGCCCGGGTCTTGGCACTGCAAAAAGCCTGACACCCGGGGGCGCCGCCTGGTCACACACTTTTTCCTGAAACTGGAGCCTCCATGAGCAAAGCATTACGACTGTCCGAAAAATGGTTTCAGCGCGGCCTCTGGCTGGTGGCTTTTGTATTTGCCGCCTTCCTGATCGGCCTGGGAAGCACGGTGGTGGGCGACCTGCCGCGGGTCGAGAAGGTCCTGACCCTGGACGATTTCATCGAGCAGCCCGCCGCCACCGAGGCACGCGAGAGCCTCAAGACGGCGGAACGCCAGGGGCGCCAGGCGCAGGAAGCGCTGGAGCAGGCGCGGCTCAAGCTGCGCGTGGCGCAGGCCAATTCGCGCTCGGCCAGCGAGACCTTCAGCAACTGGCTGGCGACGCGGCGCGCGACCGATCGGGTCGACCAGGACCCGGAGCTGATTGAACGGACACGCGCGCTGGATACCCTTAAAGCGGCCGAGCGCCAGGCGCTGGCCACGATGGAGACCGAGCAGCAGAAGGCGCTGGACGCCAGCCAGGGCGCCACGCGCACGCGTGAACGCATCGCTGAGATGGAACGCACGGCGCAGGACAAGTGGCAAAAAGCGCAGCGTGCCCAGGAGCTGCGCGTGTTTCTGTACCGGCTGGCCCTGACCCTGCCGCTGCTGGTGGCCGCGGGGTGGCTGTTTGCCAAAAAGCGCAAAAGCACCTGGTGGCCCTTTGTCTGGGGCTTCATCTTTTTTGCACTGTTCGCCTTTTTTGTCGAGCTCGTGCCCTACCTGCCCAGTTACGGCGGTTATGTGCGTTACATCGTCGGCATTGTCATCACGGTGCTGGTCGGGCGGCAGGCGATTGTTTCGCTGAACCGTTATCTGGAAAAACAGAAACTGGCCGAACAACTGCCCGATGCGCAGCGCCGCGAAGAACTCAGCTACGACACCGCACTGACGCGCCTGTCCAAAGGTGTATGCCCCGGCTGTGAACGCGCGGTGGATCTGAAAAACCAGGAGATCGACTTCTGTCCGCATTGCGGCATCGGCCTGTTTGACCATTGCGGCATCTGCACTACGCGCAAAAGCGCATTTGCCAAGTTCTGTCACGCCTGCGGCGCGGATGCCAAAACGGCGTCCTGTCCTTGACGGTTTTCGCTGGCCGCCTACGCTCGGCACCCTTGTTCTCTTACAGGTATTACGCTTCGTTGCGATCACAGTGGGCCAATCCTTACTCCAGGTTTGAACACCATGAAAAAACAGATTCGCAACCAGGTGGCAGCCCTTTTTCTGCTGCTTCCCGCCGCCACCGCTCTGCTGGTCCTGCCGGGCACGGTCCTGGCGCAGCCCGCCGCCCCGGAGTTGCGATCACTGCAGGTGGGAACAGACGACGGTCTCCGGGCCGGCGCCACTCTGGAGTTCACGGTGGAAGGCACACCGCGGGGTCGGGTCAGCCTGACTGTGCGCGGCGCGCCCCGCACCATCGTGCTCAAGGAAACCGCGCGAGGGGTGTACACGGGAAATTACACCCTCCGGCGCCAGGACCGGATCACGGAAAGCAGCGCCATACGTGCCACGCTGAAGGTGCGCAACCGCAGCATCGCGACCAACTACACCTTTCCCGCCGGCATCGCACGCCAGGACGTGGCTGCTGCGCCACCGGCCGGCCTGAAAATCGACCGCTTCACGGTGGCGCCGGTCGACAAGCTCGAACCGGGCGCTGAACTCCGCTTCACGCTGAACGGCGCGCCAGGCGGTACCGCAGATTTCGACATTCCCGGAGTCATCAACAATGTGGCGATGCGCGAGGTGCGGCCCGGTGTGTATGAGGGCGCCTACACCATCCGTCGCCTGGACAACCTCGCCCCCTCCCGGCCTGTCGTAGCCACCCTGCGTGTCGGCGACCGCGCGGTGACCTCCACCCTGACCCAGCCCCTGCTGGCCGATGCGAAGCCGCCGGTGATCCGCAACCTGTCGCCACGCGACGGTGAGTCCATCACGCGCAGCGCCAACACCTCGGTGTCCGGCACCTTTGACGATGCCGGCGGCGTGGGCGTGGACCCCAAAAGCGTTCGCATCATGCTGGCTGGGCGCGATGTCACTGCCGCGGCGCAGATCACACCGCAATTCTTCACCTACCGCGCAGACCTGCCGGCCGGCCGCTACGCCGTGGACGTGACCGCCAAGGACATGGTGGGCAATGCCGTGCGCCAGACCTGGAGTTTCGACGTGGCTTCGGCCGTGAGCGCCGCGCCTGCGACCGTGCTGTTGCAGGTCACCAGCCACGCCAACAACGCCACAGTCGAAGGCAGCCCGGTGGTGGTGCGCGGACGCACCGCCCCAGGCGCGATGGTTGATGTCAAGGTCAGCGCCGTGGGAACGCTCGCCGGCCTGTTCGGCATGAACCAGGATTTGCTGACGCAGCGGGTTCAGGCCGATGGCAACGGCAACTTCTCGTTCAGCTTCACGCCGCAGTTTCCGCTGCCCGGCACGCGTTACGAGGTGTCGATGACGGCCGGCAAGGACGGCATGGTGGCCACCGAAACCAGGCTGGTGCTGTTCCAGAAGCAGGGTTGAGCCGGAATTTCAGTAAAAACGGGCTGCAGCCCTTATGCACAGGGCGCAAGCAGCTACTTATTTAATAGCGTGCCATGGGCTCAGACCGGGCGACCGTAAAAGGGGTAGCTCGGGTCGTTGTAGCCGTGGCTGGAGGCGTGGCCCGGAATCACCAGCTCGTTGATGAAGGCCTCGTCGTCGCTGTCCAGTACCAGGTCCACCGCGCCGTAAACATCTTCCAGGTGCGAGAGCAGGCGCGGTCCCGCAATCACGGCGCTGACCAGCGGATTGGCCAGCACCCAGGCGGCGGCAAACTGGCCCGGCACCCAGCCTTTGGCCTCGCAGCGCGCCTTGATCTTCTGCGCGATCACCAGTGACTCTTCGCGAAACTCGGTTTCCAGGATGCGTTTGTCGCCGCTACCGGCGCGCGTGCCTTCGGCCGGGGGCTGGCCTGGCGGGTACTTGCCAGTGAGCACGCCGCGCGCCAGCGGGCTGTAAGGCACAACGCCCAGGCCGTGGTGGCCGCAGGCCGGCAGGATTTCGACCTCGGGGCCGCGATTGAGCAGGTTGTAATAAGGTTGGCAGACCACCGGTTGCGGCACACCGGTTTTTTCGCAGAGCCGCACGATCTCGGCAATGCGCCAGCCGCGGAAGTTGGACAGGCCGAAGCTGCGGATCTTGCCGCTGCGGATCAGGTCGCCGATGGCACGCACCGCTTCTTCAAGATTTTCGCCATGGAAGTCGCGGTGCAGGTACAGGATGTCGAGGTAGTCGGTGCCCAGCCGCGCCAGGATGGCATCGGTCTGCTGCATGATCCAGCTGCGCGAATAGTGGCCCTGGTTCACACCCGGGCCGGCCTTGTTGCCGAGCTTGCTGGCCAACACCCAATGCGAACGCTGACCCGCCAGCAGTTTGCCCAACAGCATTTCAGAGGCGCCTTCGTTGTAGACATCGGCGGTGTCGATGAAGTTGATGCCATGTTCTTTCGCCGATGCAACGATGCGCGCCGCTTCGTCGTCCGGGGTCTGCTGGCCGAACATCATGGTGCCCAGGCACAGGGTGGACACCTTCAGGTTGCTGCTTCCAAGGCGGCGGTATTTCATGAAAACTCCTTGTCGTGAGGCGGCTGCTTATACGCCGCGTTGCCGGTCCTGTTTGAATTGGCGCACAAAGGCAGCGAACTTGCCGGCATCCAGCGCATCACGCACTTCCTGCATCAGGTTCAGGTAGTAATGCAGGTTGTGGATGCTGCTGAGCATGGGGCCCAGCATCTCGCCGCAACGGTCCAGATGGTGCATGTAGGCACGGCTGAAATTCTTGCAGGTGTAGCAGCTGCAGGTGCTGTCCACCGGCGCCTCTTCGGTTTTGTAGCGGGCATTGCGGATTTTCAGGTCGCCGAAACGCGTGAACATGTGGCCGTTGCGCGCATTGCGTGTGGGCATCACGCAGTCGAACATGTCGACGCCGGCGCCCACACCTTCGACCAGGTCTTCCGGCGTGCCCACGCCCATCAGGTAACGCGGCTTGTGGTCGGGCAGGCGGTGCGGCGTGTGCGCCATGATGCGTTGCATCTCTTCCTTGGGCTCGCCGACGCTGACGCCGCCGACGGCGTAGCCGGGAAAGTCCATCTCGACCAGGGCATCGAGCGACTCCTGGCGCAGGTTTTCAAACATGCCGCCTTGCACGATGCCGAACAGCGCGTTGGGGTTCTCCAGCCGGGCAAACTCGTCCTCGCAGCGTTTCGCCCAGCGCCGGCTCAGCTCCATCGAAAAACGCGCCTCGTCCTCGGTCGTGATGTGGCCTTTGGTGTCGTAGGGCGTGCATTCGTCGAACTGCATCACGATGTCGCTGTTCAGGATGGTCTGGATCTGCATCGAGATCTCGGGCGTCAGGAACAGCTTGTCGCCATTGACAGGCGACGCGAACTTCACGCCTTCTTCCGAAATCTTGCGCATCTCGCCCAGCGACCAGACCTGGAAACCGCCGCTGTCGGTGAGGATGGGTTTGTGCCAGTTCTCGAACTTGTGCAGGCCACCGAACTGCTGCAGCACGTCCAGCCCCGGACGCATCCACAGGTGAAAGGTGTTGCCCAGAATGATTTGCGCGCCCATCTCGTGCAGCGACTGCGGCATCACGCCTTTGACCGTGCCGTAGGTGCCGACCGGCATGAAGATGGGGGTCTGCACCACGCCGTGGTTCAGGGTGAGCGTGCCGCGGCGGGCAAAAGAGCCCAGGTAGGCGCCTTCGGGGCCGGTGGTGGCCGCGTCGGTGGTCAGGACTTCAAATTTCAGCATGGGATGATTGTCTCAGGCGAGGGTTCGTTGCAGCAGCATGGCATCGCCGTAACTGAAAAAGCGGTAGCGTTCGGCAATCGCATGGCGATACAGCGCCATGATGTGTTCGTAACCGGCAAAAGCGCTGACCAGCATCATCAGCGTGCTTTTGGGCAGGTGGAAATTGGTCAGCAGCAGGTCCACCACCTGGAACTCAAAGCCCGGGGTGATGAAGATATTGGTGTCCTTGTAGTCCGGGCCGAATTTGGCCGCCGACTCAAGGGCGCGCACGCTGGTGGTGCCGATCGCGACCACCCGGCCGCCGCGCGCCTTGCAGTCCTGGATGGCCTGCAGCGTGGCCTCGGGCACTTCAAAACGTTCGAAGTGCATGGTGTGGTCCGCGATGTTTTCGGCTTTGACGGGCTGGAAAGTGCCGGCGCCGACGTGCAGCGTGACGGTCGCGCGTTGTACACCGCGCGCTTCGAGCTGCGTAAACATGGCCTCGTCAAAATGCAGCGCGGCCGTCGGCGCCGCAACCGCGCCCGGGTTTTTGGCAAACACCGTCTGGTAGCGCTGCTCGTCCACGGCCGAGTCGGTGTGGGTGATGTAGGGCGGCAGCGGCACATGGCCGTGGCTGGCCATCAGCGCATACGGATCGCTGCTGAGTGCAAAGTGGTACAGCGGCCCGTCCTCGTTGGGCCAGCGGCCCAGCAAGGTGGCCGTGAAACCGCCGTCCATCTGCAGCACCGCGCCCGGCAAAGGCTTCTTGCTGACTTTCATGTGGGCGGCGACTTCATGGCCGGCCTCCGGCGTGGGCGAGAGCACGCGCTCGATCAGCAGTTCGAGCCGGCCGCCGCTGCTTTTCTGCCCGAACAGGCGCGCCTTGACGACCTGGGTGTCGTTGAGTACCAGCAGATCGCCCGGTTGCAGCAGGTCTGCCAGCTCGGTAAAACGCCGGTCCACCGGGGTGGCGCCGCGCCCGTCCAGCAGGCGCGAGGCGCTGCGTTCGGCGGTGGGGTGCTGGGCGATCAGTTCGTCGGGGAGTGTGAAATCAAAATCACTGAGGCTGAACGAGGTCTTCATGGATGCACAATTGTCCCATGCCCACCCGGTCTGCCCCCACTGCTTCTCCCCGCAAGGTGCCGCCGGCTGAGGCTGGCACCGGCAACGCGGTGGCGCCCAAGTCCCAGCCGCAGAAAGCGCTGGAAAAGCTGGGCCTGCGCCGTGACATCGACCTGGCGCTGCACCTGCCGCTGCGCTACGAGGACGAAACCCGCATCACCCGGCTGGCCGATGCACGCGACGGCGACATGGTGCAGATCGAGGGCCAGGTGACGCACAGCGAAGTCACGTTCCGGCCACGCCGGCAGCTGCGCGTGACGGTGGACGACGGCAGCGACACCTGCGTGCTGCGCTTCATCAACTTCTACCCTTCGCACCAGAAAACCCTGAGTGTGGGCGCGCGTGTGCGGGTGCGCGGCGAAATCCGCGGCGGTTTTGTGAGCCGTGAGATGGTGCACCCGGGTTTTCGCGCCGCTGGTGGTGAACTCGCGACCGCCCTGACGCCGGTGTATCCCACCGTGGCCGGTTTGCCGCAGGCCTATCTGCGCAAGGCCGTGCTGGGCGGGTTGGCACGGGCCGATCTGGCGGAAACCCTTCCGGCCGAATTTTTAAGTAAAAACCTGCCGCAGCCCTTGTCCAGTATGCGCGAGGCGCTATCATTTTTGCATAACCCGACGCCGGATGTAATGCTGGCCACGCTGGAGGATCGCAGCCACCCGGCCTGGCAGCGGCTCAAGGCCGAGGAGTTGCTGGCGCAGCAGCTGTCGCAGCTGCAGGCGCGTCGCGTACGGGCCGCCATGCGGGCGCCGCCGTTGCGGTCGCCTGTGCACGGCCCCCAGTGCACGCTGCAGGAACAGTTGCTGGAGCGCCTGCCGTTTCGACTGACGGCCGCGCAGCAGCGCGTGGGCGCCGAGATCGCGGCGGATCTGCAGAAAAACGTGCCCATGCACCGCCTGCTGCAGGGGGATGTCGGCTCCGGCAAAACCGTGGTGGCGGCGCTGGCGGCGGTGCGCTGTATCGACGCCGGCTGGCAGTGTGCGCTGATGGCGCCGACGGAAATCCTGGCCGAACAGCACTTTCGCAAGCTGATCGGCTGGCTCGAACCGCTGGGCATCCAGACCGCGTGGCTCACCGGCAGCCAGAAGGCGAAAGAGCGGCGCGAGGCGCTGGCCATGATTGCCAGCGGCGCGGCCAGCCTGGTGGTCGGCACGCATGCGGTGATCCAGGACAAGGTGGTTTTCGACAATCTGGCGTTGGCCATCATCGACGAGCAGCACCGTTTTGGCGTGGCACAGAGGCTGGCGCTGCGAAGCAAGATGACGCAGGGCGGGGAAGAGCCCCATCTTCTGATGATGACGGCTACGCCAATTCCGCGCACGCTGGCCATGAGTTATTACGCCGACCTCGATGTTTCGACGATTGACGAGCTGCCGCCCGGCCGCACGCCCATCGTGACCAAGGTGGTCAGCGAAACGCGACGCGACGAGGTCGTCGAGCGTATACGCAGCCAGCTCGCCGAGGGCCGGCAGGTCTACTGGGTCTGCCCGCTGATCGAAGAGAGTGAATCGGTCGACCTGATCAACGCCACCCAGACGCACGAGGCGCTGAGCGCCGCCTTGCCCGGCACACAGGTCGGCCTGCTGCACTCCCGCATGCCGCCGGCCGAAAAGAAGGCGGTGATGGCGTCGTTCACCAGCGGCCAGCTCGGCGTGCTGGTCAGCACCACGGTGATCGAGGTCGGTGTGGACGTGCCCAATGCCTCGCTGATGGTGATTGAACACGCCGAACGTTTTGGCCTGAGCCAGCTGCACCAGCTGCGCGGCCGTGTCGGGCGCGGCGCAGCCGCCTCGGCTTGTGTGCTGCTTTATTCGACCGGGGACGCGCCGCGCCTGGGCGAAACCGCACGCGCCCGGCTCAAGGCCATGGTGGAAACGCAGGACGGTTTCGAGATCGCCCGCCGCGATCTGGAAATTCGTGGCCCGGGCGAGTTCCTTGGAGCGCGGCAGTCCGGTGCGCCGCTGCTGCGTTTTGCCGATCTGGCGACGGATACCGAGTTGCTGGCCTGGGCGCGGGCGCTGGCGCCGGTGATGCTGGAAAAATACCCGGACCTCGCGCATCGGCATATTTTGCGATGGCTGGGGGGGAAGGCGGAATTTTTGAAGGCCTGAAGCATTCAGTCCACGACTTCAAAGCTGCCCTTTTGCTGCGACCATTCCTTGTCGTTGGATCCAAAAGCAATCGCTTCGTTGTTCCGGAAATTCAATAGCACCGTGAGCGTGTAACCCGATCCGCCCAGGTAAGAAACGGCAAATACCGAATCGTCAACTCTGACGGTGGCGCATTTATCGACCCGAGTGGACTTGCCTTCCTTGCCGGCCGTGCGCCAGGCGACGGAGCCGTCCTGCTTGAAGCTGTGTTCAAACGTCATGCCCGCGGTGGGCCCGTCCGCGAAGCTCCAGCGCAAGGTCTTGCCCTTCAGCGATTCCGGGGAGTTTGGGTTGGTCATCGGTGGCTCCGGTAGTTGATGGTCCAGTCTAGGTGCCGCCAGCAGATGTCCGGCCGTCGGCTATGGCCTGAAGCAGCGTAAGCCTTTGCCTTCAAGGGCTATCATGGATTTTTCTGACGCTGCGCATTTGATAGCTGCTCGTGCCTAACAGATAAGGCCTGAAGGCTGATTCGATGCATGAAACCGGCGAAAACGCGTGCTGAGCCCGGCTGACTGCAGCGGGCCGGATGCGCCGGAGCGGTCAGCATCGCCGCCGCGAAAAGCCGCACAATAAGCCCATGACGCTCACCGAACTCAAATACATCGTCGCTGTCGCCCGCGAAAAGCACTTCGGCAAAGGCGCCGAGGCTTGTCACGTATCGCAGCCGACCTTGAGCGTGGCGATCAAGAAGCTCGAGGAAGAGTTGCAGGTCAAGCTGTTCGAGCGCAACGCCAACGAAATCACGGTGACGCCGCTGGGTGAAGAAATCGTGCGCCAGGCGCAAAGTGTGCTGGAGCAGGCCGACAGCATCCGCGAGATTGCCAAGCGCGGCAAGGACCCGCTGGCCGGTGCCTTGCGCCTCGGTGTGATCTACACCATCGGCCCCTACCTGCTGCCCGACCTGGTGCGCCAGGCGATTGCGCTCACGCCGCAGATGCCCTTGATGCTGCAGGAAAACTTCACCGTCAAGTTGCTGGAAGAGCTGCGTACCGGCGAGATCGACTGCGCCATTCTGGCCGAACCCTTTCCCGATACCAACCTGGCGATTGCGCCGCTGTACGACGAGCCCTTCATGGCGGCCGTACCGAGCAACCATCCGCTGGCCGCGCGCAGCAACATCACGGCCGAAGAGCTGAAAAAAGAAACCATGCTGCTGCTCGGCACCGGCCACTGTTTTCGCGACCATGTGCTCGAAGTCTGCCCCGAGTTCGCCCGGTTTTCGAGCAATGCCGAGGGCATACGCAAGAGTTTTGAAGGCTCGTCGCTGGAGACCATCAAACACATGGTGGCGGCCGGCATGGGTGTGACGCTGGTGCCCCGGTTGAGCGTGCCCAAGGACGCCCTGCTGCACCCGGCGCCGGCCAAAGCCGTCTCCAAAGCCAAAAGCCGGGAAGTGCCGGAGTTGCCCTCCTACATCCGCTACCTGCCGTTTGAGGGCCATGTGCCGACGCGGCGTGTGGTGCTGGCCTGGCGCCGCAGTTTCACGCGGTATGAAGCCATCGCCGCCTTGCGTAACGCGATTTACGCCTGCGAACTGCCGGGCGTGACACGCCTGTCCTGAGCCCCGGTTCCCTGCTGGGTTCATGACGCCTATCAAGGCGATACAGTTTGACTGTTGCCTTGGGCTTGGCGATTGCTTAGAGTGATGTCCAGACTCATTCAAATCAAGGACACATCATGGCCAAAACATCTCCCAAGGCTTCTGCCGGCCGCACCGGCGCGCCGCCCATCAACATCGGCATCGGCGAAAAAGACCGCGCCGCGATCGCGAAGGGCCTGAGCCATTTGCTGGCGGATACCTACACCTTGTACCTGACCACGCACAACTTCCACTGGAACGTGACCGGGCCGATGTTCAACACCCTGCATGTCATGTTCATGACGCAGTACACCGAGCTGTGGGCCGCGGTGGACCCGGTGGCCGAACGCATCCGCTCGCTGGGCCATCCCGCGCCCGGCTCGTATGCGCAGTTCAGCAAGCTGGCCTCGGTGCCCGACGTGCCGACCACGCCGCCCAAGGCGCTGGAGATGGTGCGCATTCTGGTGAAGGGGCATGAAGCCGTCGCGCGTACAGCCAGGGAGCTGTTCCCGGTGGCCGACAAGGCCGACGACCAGCCGACCGCCGACCTGCTGACGCAGCGCCTGACGGTGCACGAACAGACCGCCTGGATGCTGCGTTCGCTGCTGGAAGAGTGAGTCCGCGCAGCCATTAACATCGCTGCGTGACGAATAAATTACACCTCTACCTGCAGCTGATCCGCTGGGACCGGCCGGCCGGCTGGCTGTTGCTGCTCTGGCCCACGCTGTCGGCGTTATGGGTCGCATCGCACGGTTTCCCCGGCTGGCACCTGCTGACGGTGTTCACGCTGGGCACCATCCTGATGCGCAGCGCCGGCTGTTGCCTCAACGACGTTGCCGACCGGGAGTTTGACCGGCATGTCAAACGGACGGCGCAGCGCCCGGTGACACGTGGCGCGGTGTCCGTCAAGGAGGCCTTGATCCTGGGGGCCGTGCTGGCGCTGCTGGCTTTTGGCCTGGTGCTGACCACCAACACCGCCACCATCACCTGGTCGTTTGCCGCGCTGGCCGTCGCCGTGGTCTACCCCTATGCCAAGCGTTATGTGTCCATGCCGCAGGCGGTGCTGGGCGTGGCCTTCAGCTTCGGCATTCCGATGGCGTTTGCGGCGGTGCAGTCGCGTGTGCCGGCGCTGGCCTGGCTGCTGCTGCTGGGCAACCTGTTCTGGGTGATCGCCTACGACACCGAATACGCCATGGTGGACCGCGACGACGACCTGAAGATTGGCATGAAAACCTCGGCCATCACGCTGGGCCGCTTCGACGTGGCGGCGGTTTTGGCGAGTTACCTGATTTATCTGTCAATTTGGGCCTGGGCCCTTATGGATATTGCGCAACCAGCTATTTATTTCATAGCAATTGCAGCGGCGCTGGGGCAGGCGCTGTGGCACGGCTGGCTGATCCGCCGGCGCGGGCGCGACGACTGCTTCAGGGCTTTTCGCCTGAACCACTGGCTGGGGTTCACGGTGTTTGCCGGCATCGCCCTGGCCTACCTGATGGCCTGAGCCCGGCGCACGGGCATGAAAAAGCCCGCACAGGGCGGGCACAGTCAGCGAGGCCTCGCGCTGAGGCTCAAACGGCTTTTTTGATGGTCCTGGCTTTGGCCTTGCGGACGGCCTTGCGCTTGGCTTTGAGCTTGACGGGTGTGGCCTTTTTGGCAGGTGCAGCGGCGGGAGCCGTGGACGGGGCTGCCGCAGGAGCGGCGGTCTGCGCAGCGGCTGGCGTGGAGATCACGGCCAGGGGCATGGCGAGAACGGCGGCACTGGCGAGAATGGACAGAAATTTCTTCATGGTGAACTCCGGGTGTTGGAAAGGCTGTTTCGCTTTCGCATGAACCGGGAACCCTGAGGGGCGCGAACACCGGCGTATGCGCCCTGATTCAACGTCTGCGTCGCCCCGGCGGTTGACCCGGGCTGTGCGTTGCCCGCTTCAGGCCGCGCCAAACTCGTCACCAAGTTCCGCCGCGCGTTGCCGGGCGGCGTGCATCGCGCGCATGAACTGCTGCTTGACGCCGTCCCGCTCCAGGGAGGTGAGGGCCGCGTAGGTGGTTCCCCCTTTCGAGGTCACGCGTTCCCGCAGGGTTTCCGGTGGCTCGCTGGAGGCTTTGGCCAGAGCCGACGAGCCGACAAACGTCTGCACCGCCAGCTGGTGCGCCTGCGCGCGGCTCAGCCCCATCTCGGTGCCGGCCTGCACCATGGCTTCGATGAAATAAAACACATAGGCCGGACCGGACCCGGACAGGGCGGTCACGGCGTCGAGCTGCTCTTCCTGCGCCAGCCACAGGTGTTCGCCGGTGGTCTGGATCACGCGTTCGACCGTCTGGCGCTCGGCGGCGGTGACGGCTGGACGCGCGAAGAGGGCGGTCATGCCCTGGCCGACGAGGGCCGGTGTGTTGGGCATGGCGCGTACGATGCGTTCGGTCGCCAGCCAGGAGGCCATGCTGTCCGAGCGGATGCCCGCTGCCACGCTCAGATGCAGGGCCTGGCCGGTGTGCGGGCCGGCCTGCAGGGCGGCTTCCCGGAAAGTCTGGGGCTTGACGGCCCAGATCACCAGAGCGGCGGATGCCAGCGCTGCGCCGGGTGCCGCCTCAGCGGTGATGCCGAACTGCGCCCGGAGTTTCGCGCGCTGCTCGGCCCAGGGCTCGACGACCTGGATCCGGGCAGCGGGCGTGCCTTGTTGGAGCAGGCCGCCAATGATGGCGCTGGCCATGTTGCCGCCGCCGATGAAGGCGATGGCGCTGGTGTCGGTTTCGGTGTCTGTGGGAAGGGGTGAAGTCATGAAGGGTCAGTCAAAAAATTCAAAAGCCAGCCATTGGGTGATTTGCCGCGAACTGAAATTGTCGTCGCTAATGAAGTGCAGGCTGCGGTTGCCGTTGGGAAGCCGCGGTCCCCAGCACATGCCCTCGGTGTTGTCGAGGCGGGCCAGCCTGTGGCCGGGACCTGCGCCGGTGAAGGCCGAAAAATCGGCGAGCAGCGTCTTGGCCACCGGCTGAAAGGTGCCGGGCTGCAGCTGGGGAGCGCCCAGCGTGTCCGTTCCCTCGCGCGTGTCAATCAGGTAGAGACGCAGCGAATTGCCCGAGAGGACGTCATGCCCCGCCATGTAGGCCCGCTCCAGCACCAGCATGCGGTCGGCATCCAGCATCAGGATTTCAGTGACGCCGTTGTCGGCTTGTGTGGCCGGCGGGACAGGTGCGCGTGGAACCGCGTCGGGCACATAGGCGATTTGCCGCATGGCTTTCCCGCTGGCCAGGTCCAGCCGGGTGAAGCGGCAGGGTCCACCCGGCGCCTGCACGGTGGGCAGGGGGCCGTCCTGGCGCAGGGCGCCTTCCATGGCAATCCAGGCCTGTCTGCCGTCCGGGCTCAAGGCCAGGCCCTCCAGGGCCCGATTGCTGCGCGGCCCCCGGGCAAGCTGAAAGTCGAACATGGCCGGCAACGCAAATTCGCGCACCAGCGTGCCGTCGGTGCGGCTTTCGCGCAACGCGGGGGCAGCTCCCGTCAATGCATGGCCCTCGCTGGTCCACAGCAGGGTCTGGCTGGCCGGGCGCCAGCGAATCGCCTCCGGGTCGGGAACCTGGATACCCCGCAGCGCCGCCGGGTAGGTGTTGCCGTCGGCCTGGCGCAGGAAGGTCACGCCCGTCAGCATGGGCTCGCCCGGATGACTTGTTTCCAGGGACAGGCGTGCCGTGTAAAACCGCGCCGGGTTGATGGTCGAGCCATCATCACTGAGCAGGTAGTACAGGCCGCTGGCCTCGTCATAGTCCACACCTGACAGGCCGCCGACGGTGGTGCCCTGAAACTGGAGCCGGTGCGGCAGGCGGGCTTCGCCGATCAGTCGCAGGCGGGGGGGCGCCAGGGCGGCCCGCGCCAGTGGCAGGTACGTCAGGCCCGCCAGACCCAGCGTGGCAGCCAGCCCGTAACCGAGCGTCCGGCGCCGGGTTGTTTCAAACAGGGGCGTGATAGGCTGAGATCGGCAAGGCATGAAGCAAGTCTAGCCTTCGCTGTTGTACGGGGTGTGACGGGACGCCGACCTCTGCCGGCCCGGGCTTACAAGGCCACGGTCTGCCGCACCGCGTGTTCCCACTGCGCCATCAGGCTGGCTGCGCGGTCGGCGCTCAAAGTGGGCAAGAAGGTGCGTTCTGCGCGCCACATGGCGGAAAGCTCCGTGGTGCTGGCGTAGACGCCGCTGGACAGCCCTGCCAGGCAGGCCGCGCCCAGCGCCGTGGTTTCGGTCACGGCGGGCCGTACCACCGGGATGCCCAGCAGGTCGGCCTGGAACTGCATCAGCAGGTCATTGATGCAGGCGCCGCCGTCGACCCGGAGTTCGGCCACCGGTGCGGCGCCGGCCGCCACCGCATCGCGGCTCATGGCCTGCAGCAGGGCGGCGCTCTGGTAAGCAATGCTCTCCAGCGCGGCCCGCGCGATGTGGGCCACCGTGGTACCGCGTGTCAGGCCGGTGATGGTGCCGCGCGCGTCGGGTTTCCAGTAGGGGGCGCCCAGGCCGGTGAAGGCCGGCACCATCATGACGCCGCCCGAATCGGGAACGCTTTGCGCCAGGGCCTGCACCTCGCCACTGCCCTGGATCGCATGCAGGCCGTCGCGCAGCCACTGCACCACGGCGCCGCCGACAAACACGCTGCCCTCAAAGGCGTATTCGGTGTGCGGCGTGACCTGCGCTGCGCTGGTGGTGAGCAGGCCGTTGTGCGAGGTCTGGAATTTGTGGCCGGTGTGCATCAGCATGAAGCAACCGGTGCCGTAGGTGTTTTTGGCCATGCCTTCCTTGAAGCAGGCCTGGCCGAACAGAGCGCTTTGCTGGTCGCCTGCCACGCCGCCGATCGGGATGGCGCCGCCCAGCAGGTCCGGCAGCACATCGCCGAAGTGCGTGCTGGAGGGCAACACCCGCGGCATCAGGGTCTCCGGAATGTCCAGCAGCGCCAGCAGGTCGGCATCCCAGGCATTGGTGTGCACGTTGAACAGCATGGTGCGCGAGGCATTGGTCACGTCGGTGGCATGCAGCTTGCCGCCAGTGAGTTGCCACATCAGCCAGCTGTCGATGGTGCCGAAGGCGAGTTCGCCGCGCGCTGCCCGCTGGCGCGCCTGCGGCACATTGTCGAGCAGCCATTTCAGTTTGGTGCCGGAAAAATAGGCATCGACCAGCAGGCCGGTTTTGGCCTGAATGAGATCGGCCTTTCCTTCTTCGCGCAGTCTGGCGCAGGTGGCTTCGGCACGCCTGTCCTGCCAGACGATGGCGTGGTGGATGGGCTGACCTGTCTTGCGGTTCCACACCACGGTCGTTTCACGCTGGTTGGTGATACCCAGCGCGCGGATGTCGGCCGCCTTGAGCCCTGCCTTGGCCAGCGCCTCGCGCGCCGTGCCGAGCTGGGTGCGCCAGATCTCCATCGGATCGTGTTCGACCCAGCCCGGCCGGGGGTAGATCTGCGGCAGTTCCTGCTGCGCCAGGGCCAGGATATGGCCGTTTTCGTCAAACACGATGCTGCGGGAGCTGGAGGTGCCCTGGTCCAGAGCGAGCAGGTAAGTCATGGTGTGCGGTGGTTGGGTGGGTCTCAGGGAAAGGCCACGTCACAGCTTACGCCTGCCTCGGCCAGCAGGGCCGGGAAGGGTTCAGGCGGAGGCTGGTCGGTGAACAGCCGGTCGATCTGCGACAGCGTGGCGAGCTCAACCATGGCGGGCCGGTTGAACTTGCTGCTGTCGGCGGCCAGCCAGACTTCGCGCGCATGCTCAATGATGGTTTGCGCCACTTTGACTTCGCGGTAGTCGAAGTCACGCAGTGAACCGTCACTTTCGATGCCTGAAATCCCGATCAGGGCAATGTCAACGCGGAACTGGCGAATGAAGTCAACAGCAGCTTCCCCCACGATGCCGCGGTCGCGCGCGCGCACCACGCCCCCGGCCACGATGACTTCGCAGTTGGGGTTGCCGCTCAGGATGGCTGCCACGTTGAGGTTGTTGGTGATGACGCGCAAGCCCTTGTGGTGCATCAGCGCCCGGGCAATGGCTTCGGTGGTGGTGCCGATGTTGAGGATCAGCGAGCAGTTGTCCGGCACTTCTGCTGCGACGGCCAACGCGATACGCGCCTTGCCATCGGCATTGAGGCTTTCGCGCTGGCGGTGCGCCAGGTTCTCGATGGTCGAGCTTGGTACCCGTACACCGCCGTGGAACCGCGTCAGCAGGCCGGCTTCGGACAGGCGCTGCACGTCACGGCGCACGGTCTGCAGTGTGACCTCCAGCGTGTCTGCGAGTTGTTCAACCGTGACGGAGCCTCGGGCGCGGACGACGTCGAGAAGTTTCAGTTGCCGGGGATTGGAATTCACGCGTGCTTCGAGTCGGTATTCAAGTCTGTAGGTCATTCGACTGTATATCGAAACAAAAAGAAACAAATTAGGGAAAGCATCTATTTAAAACGCGCAGAAAGGAAGAAAAATAGAAAAGATACGAACCAAGGTAGACAAAACTTGTACGCATCTCTCCCCCCGACTCACACGCGCTCTGCCGCCCGAAAAGGCGCGTGATGCAGCTCCTGCTCGACAAAATCAGCAAAAAAGTCGGCCCCGAAACCTGGCTTTATGACATGAGCCTTGCGCCGCGGCCAGGCGAAGTGACGGTATTGCTGGGTGCGACCCAGGCAGGCAAAACAAGCCTGATGCGCGTGATGGCCGGCCTGGACGTTCCCAGCGCGGGCCGGGTCCTGGTCGATGGCGAAGATGTGACCGGCATGCCGGTACGTGAACGCAACGTGGCCATGGTCTACCAGCAGTTCATCAACTACCCTTCGCTCAGGGTCGCCGACAACGTTGCCTCGCCGCTCAAGCTGCGCGGCGACAAGGACATAGACCGGCAGGTACGCGAGATTGCCGGGCGGCTGCACATCGACATGTTCCTGGACCGATATCCGGCTGAGCTGTCGGGTGGACAGCAGCAGCGTGTGGCGTTGGCCCGCGCGCTGGCAAAGGGCGCGCCCCTGATGCTGCTGGACGAGCCCCTGGTGAATCTGGATTACAAGCTGCGTGAAGAGTTGCGGGAAGAACTCACCCAGCTGTTTGCCATCGGCGATTCGACAGTCATTTACGCAACGACCGAGCCCGGTGAGGCCCTGTTGCTGGGTGGCTATACCGCCGTGCTGGACGGTGGCGAACTGCTTCAGTACGGCCCGACAGCGGAAGTCTTTCATGCACCGAAATCGCTGCGGGTCGCACGCGCCTTCAGTGACCCGCCGATGAACCTGATCGCCGCGAAGGCGAGTGCGCACGGTGTGCAACTGATCGGCGGAGCCGAACTGCCCATCGTGCTGGCGCCTGGCGCGACAACGGGCCTGACCGTGGGGGTGCGCGCCAGCGCCTTGCGCGAAACGCCGCGTGATGGGGACGTCAGTCTGCCGGGGAAGGTCGAGTTGGCGGAAATCTCGGGCTCGGACACCTTTGTGCACGTGAGCACGGCAGTTGGTGAGCTGGTTGCGCAGCTCACTGGTGTGCACTATTTCGATCTGGGTGAGCCGATTGCGCTTTATCTCCAACCGGCCCATGCATATGTATTTGATGCAAGCGGCGCCTTGCTGGTTGCGCCGCAGCGCAAGGGAGTGCATTGAGATGGCACGCATCGACCTGGACCTTGCGCACTCGTACAAGGTCAATCCGCAGGAGGACGCCGACTACGCACTGCTGCCGCTGCAGATGACCTTCGACGACGGTGGGGCGTACGCCTTGTTGGGCCCCTCGGGCTGCGGCAAGACCACCATGCTCAACGTGATTTCCGGATTGCTGGCGCCGTCGCAGGGAACGGTGAAATTTGATGGGCGGGACATGACCCATGCCACGCCGCAGGAGCGCAACATTGCGCAGGTGTTCCAGTTCCCGGTCATCTACGACACGATGACTGTGGCCGAAAACCTCGCCTTCCCGCTGCGCAACCGGAAAATGCCGGAAGACCAGATCAGAAAACGGGTTGGGCAGATCGCCGAGATGCTGGAGATGAGTGGCCAGCTGAACCAGCGCGCCGCCGGCCTCGCGGCCGATGCGAAACAGAAGATCTCGCTGGGCCGCGGCCTGGTGCGGCCGGACGTCTCAGCGGTTCTTTTCGATGAGCCCTTGACCGTCATCGACCCGCACCTGAAGTGGCAGCTGCGCCGCAAGCTCAAGCAGATTCATCATGAACTCAAGCTCACCCTGATCTATGTCACGCATGACCAGGTGGAGGCATTGACCTTTGCCCAGCAGGTGGTAGTGATGACCCGCGGCCGCGCCGTGCAGATCGGGTCAGCCGATGCATTGTTCGAGCGACCTCAACATACTTTTGTGGGTCACTTCATCGGTTCACCCGGGATGAATTTTTTACCTGCCCGGGTCACCGGCGATTCCCTCGAGATTGCTGGCTGCACCTTGCCCATGCCAACCGGGCGGGAACTGCCGCCCGGCCACTACAAGCTCGGCATACGCCCCGAATATGTGACGCTGGCGGCGTCCGGCACTGCAGGTGCCTTGCCCGCGACCGTCACACGGGCGCAAGACATCGGGACCCACACGATGTTGACAGCGCGGGTCGGCGAGACATCTGTGAAAGTGCGTCTGCAGCCAGAGGTGGCGGTTCCGCGGGCCGGCGAGGGCGTCTTGCTGCAGGTGCTGGGTCTACATACCTGTTTTTATGCCAACGAGGAGCTTGTGGCATGAGTACCACCAACAAACCGGTCAACCAGAAGGCGTGGTGGCTGGTGCTGCCAGTCATCATCTGTGTCGCCTTTTCAGCCATCCTGCCCCTGATGACCGTGGTCAACTATTCGGTGCAGGACATTATCTCGCCCGAGCGACGGGTGTTTGTCGGGACCGAGTGGTTTGCGGCAGTGATGCGCGATGAGGACCTGCACGCAGCGCTGTGGCGGCAGCTGACATTTTCGTTTTCGGTGCTGGCCGTGGAAATTCCACTTGGTATCGCGCTGGCGCTGTCGATGCCGGCGCAAGGATGGAGAGCCTCACTGGTTCTGGTACTGGTGGCCCTCTCTCTGTTGATTCCCTGGAACGTCGTGGGCACCATCTGGCAGATCTACGGACGTGCCGATATTGGCCTGCTCGGCATGGTGCTGCAGAAAATGGGCTTCGACTACAGCTACACCGGCAACGCGCTGCACGCCTGGATCACCGTGCTGGTCATGGATGTCTGGCATTGGACGCCGCTGGTCGCGCTGCTTTGTTACGCCGGCCTGCGCTCCATCCCGGACGCTTACTACCAGGCTGCACGCATCGACGGGGCCAGCAAATTTGCAGTGTTCCGCTATATCCAGCTGCCCAAGATGCGCGGAGTGCTGATGATTGCCGTGCTGCTGCGCTTCATGGACAGCTTCATGATCTACACCGAGCCCTTTGTACTGACCGGTGGCGGGCCAGGCAATGCAACCACCTTTCTGTCGCAGTACCTCACGCAAAAGGCCGTGGGCCAGTTCGATCTGGGGCCGGCGGCGGCGTTTTCGCTGATCTATTTTCTGATCATCCTGCTGCTGTGTTTCATCCTCTACAACTGGATGCAGCGGGTGGGTACGGCAACCAAGGAGAACGCCGGTGACTAAGCCCCGCTTCCAGGCGAGGACGCTGTTCCTCATTGCCTACATTCTTTTTGCACTGTTGCCCATCTACTGGATGATCAACATGAGCTTCAAGACCAATTCGGAAATCCTGTCGAGTTTCTCCTTTTTTCCGCAGGAGTTCACCTGGGCCAACTACCGGACCATCTTTACGGATCCCTCCTGGTATTCGGGCTACATCAATTCTCTGATCTATGTGGCCATCAACACCGTGATCTCGATCACGGTAGCCTTGCCCGCTGCCTATGCATTTTCCCGCTACAGCTTCATCGGCGACAAACATGTGTTTTTCTGGCTGCTGACCAACCGCATGACGCCGCCTGCCGTGTTTTTGCTGCCCTTCTTCCAGCTGTACACCACCGTGGGACTGATGGACACCCATATTGCCGTGGCGCTGGCGCACCTGCTGTTCAACGTGCCGCTGGCGGTCTGGATTCTGGAAGGTTTCATGAGTGGCATTCCGCGCGAAATCGACGAAACCGCGTATATCGACGGTTACTCCTTTCCGCGCTTCTTCGTCCGCATCTTCCTGCCGCTGATCAAGGCCGGCGTCGGCGTGGCGGCGTTCTTTTGCTTCATGTTCAGCTGGGTTGAGCTGTTGCTCGCCCGCACCCTCACCAGTGTCAATGCCAAGCCCATCGTCGCCACGATGACGCGCACAGTTTCGGCCTCGGGCATGGACTGGGCGACCCTTGCTGCCGCAGGGGTGCTGACCATCGTCCCCGGTGCGATCGTGATCTGGTTTGTGCGGCATTACATCGCCAAAGGTTTTGCGATGGGTCGGGTATGAGGAGGAACAACCATGTTTGAGTGGATGGCGTGGACCTTGCCTGTGGCGGTCTTTTTCAGCTGCATTGTGCTGATGCTGATCGGCATGACGATCTGGGAGATCAAGTCTCCCACCACCGTGCGTCGCGGCTTTCTGCCGCTGGATACCACACGCGGCGACCGGTTGTTCATCGGCCTGCTGGGGGCGGCCTATATCAATCTGATTTTTGTCGGGCTCAGCGGCAAGCTCGGCGCGGCGCTGGGCTTGCAGGCTGACCCATCGATCTGGGTGAGTTTTTTCATCTCCATGGGATGGATTGCGCTTGTGATGCGCAAAGGCTAGTGGGAGGGTACGGATTCGGCTCATTGCTTCCCCGGGCCGGGCGAGTCATGGAAACACTGGGGGAGGTGTTCAATCGAGGAGACAAGTCATGAAGATGCGCTACACAGCACTGGCACTCGCAGCGGCCCTGACGGTCATGCAGAACGCCAGCGCCGGCGATGCCGAGGCAAAAAAATGGATAGACAGCGAATTCCAGCCATCAACGCTGAGCAAGGACCAGCAGATGGCCGAGATGAAATGGTTCATCGAAGCGGCGAAGAAGTTGCAGGCCAAGGGGGTGAAGGAAATTTCCGTGGTGTCGGAAACCATCACCACCCACGAATATGAGTCCAAAACGCTGGCCAAGGCGTTCGAGGAGATCACCGGCATCAAGGTCAAGCATGACCTGATCCAGGAAGGTGACGTTGTCGAGAAGCTGCAGACCTCGATGCAGTCGGGCAAGTCGATTTACGACGGCTGGATTTCGGACTCGGACCTGATCGGCACCCACTACCGCTACGGCAAAGTCATGAACCTCACCGACTACATGGCCGGCAAGGGCAAGGAATGGACCAATCCTGGCCTGGACCTCAAGGATTTCATCGGCACCAGTTTCACCACGGCACCGGACGGCAAGCTGTACCAGCTGCCCGACCAGCAGTTCGCCAACCTGTACTGGTTCCGTGCCGACCTGTTTGCGCGCAAGGACCTGCAGGACAGGTTCAAGGCCAAGTACGGCTACGAGCTGGGCGTGCCGCTGAACTGGAGCGCCTACGAGGACATCGCCGCCTTCTTCAGCGAAGACGTCAAGACCATCGACGGCAAACCGATCTACGGTCACATGGACTATGGCAAGAAGGATCCATCGCTGGGCTGGCGCTTCACAGATGCCTGGCTGTCGATGGCCGGAACAGCAGACAAGGGCATCCCCAACGGCATGCCGGTCGATGAATGGGGCATCCGCGTGGCAGCCGACAAGTGCACACCGGTCGGTGCGTCAGTCTCCCGCGGTGGTGCGACCAACTCACCTGCCGCTGTTTATGCGCTGACCAAATACGTGGACTGGATGAAGAAGTACGCTCCGAAGGAAGCCACCGGCATGACGTTCGGCGAAGCTGGCCCGGTGCCGGCGCAGGGGCAGATCGCGCAGCAGATCTTCTGGTACACCGCCTTCACCGCCGACATGACCAAAAAAGGCTTGCCCGTGGTCAATGCCGACGGAACGCCAAAGTGGCGCATGGCGCCCGGCCCCAACGGACCTTACTGGAAGCAGGGCATGCAAAACGGTTACCAGGACGTGGGCTCCTGGACATTCTTCTCGGCCCATGACGAAAACCGGACGGCGGCTGCCTGGCTGTACGCGCAGTTCGTGACCGCCAAGACCACCTCGCTGAAGAAGACCATTGTTGGGCTGACACCGATCCGCGAATCGGACATCCGCTCCAAGGCCATGACAGACATGGCCCCCAAGCTCGGTGGCCTGGTGGAGTTCTACCGCAGCCCGGCCCGCGTGGCCTGGACGCCGACCGGCACCAACGTGCCCGACTATCCGAAGCTCGCACAGCTCTGGTGGAAAAACGTGGCCCAGGCCGTGACGGGCGAAAAAACGCCTCAAGGTGCGATGGACACGCTGGCCGAAGAGATGGACCAGGTCATGGCCCGCCTCGAGCGCGCCGGTATGGATCGGTGCGCCCCCAAGCTCAACCCGAAAGGCGATCCGGCCAAGTACCTCAGCGACACAGGCGCGCCGTGGAAAAAGCTGGCCAACGAAAAGCCCAAGGGCGAGACCATCAACTACGACAAGCTGCTGCAGGCCTGGAAGGACGGCAAGGTTCGTTAACCGCGCCCAGCCGGGCCCCGGCCCGCATGTTGCTTGACTGATGCAAGACCGCGCACGGACCACAGTGTCCGTGCGCGCTTGCCAACAAGACGGCCACGAATGCGCAGTCTGTGCAGGGCTTGCCGCGGAGATGGACAATGGAGCCCATGACTTTTGATTCCCCACCGTTGCCAACGCGACGCGCCGACCTGATAGAACGCCTCAAGGCATCCCACACTTACGACATTGCGATCATCGGCGGCGGCGCCACCGGCCTGGGTGTTGCGCTGGATGCCGCGGCACGCGGATTTTCCGTCGTGGTGGTCGAGTCACACGACTTCGCCAAGGGAACCTCTTCGCGCGCCACCAAGCTGGTTCATGGCGGGGTTCGCTATCTGGCGCAGGGCAACATTTCCCTGGTTCGCGAAGCCCTGCATGAACGCACGCGCTTGCTGGCCAATGCGCCGCATCTGGCGCAGCCCCTGCCTTTTGTGATGCCTTCCTACAAGTTCTGGGAAGCTCCGTTCTATGGCATCGGACTCAAGATGTATGACGCGCTGGCCGGCAAGGCCGGATTGGGCGCCACCGAGTTCCTCAACCGCGCCGAAACGTTGCAGCTCCAGCCCACGGCCCGCCCGTCCGGACTCAGGGGCGGGGTCAAATACTGGGACGGGCAGTTCGACGATGCGCGGCTCGCGTTGGCGCTGGCGCGCAGTGCCGCCCGAGCCGGCGCCTTGCTTGTCAATTATTGTGCTGCGACCGGCCTCGTCCATGAGGGCGGCAAGCTGGCGGGTTTGCATGTGGCCGATCGTGAAAGTGGGCAAACACTTACTCTGTGGGCCAAATGTATCGTGAATGCGGCGGGGGTGTGGGTTGATCAGCTGCGACTCCTTGACGGTCAGGCCATAGGTCGCGAGGCAAAACCCATGGTCGCACCCAGTCAGGGTGTTCACATTGTTGTTGATCGCTCGTTTTTGCCCACCGACCATGCCCTGCTGGTTCCAAAAACCGCGGACGGACGGGTGCTGTTTGCCGTGCCCTGGCTCGGCAAGACCATCCTGGGAACCACCGACACGCCGCGCAACGACCTGGCGCGCGAACCGCTGCCCTTCCGCGAAGAGGTCGCCTTCATCCTCGGTGAATCGGCGCGTTACCTGAGCCGGGCGCCTGGCCCGGCCGACATCAAGAGCATCTGGGTCGGTTTGCGCCCGCTGGTCAAACCACCGCAAGACGACGGCGACAGCACACAGGCGCTGTCGCGTGAACATACCGTCCTGGTCAGCAAAAGCGGTCTGGTTACCGTGACCGGCGGCAAATGGACAACCTACCGGGCGATGGCGGAAGACGTGCTGGACAGCTGTTTTGGTGCTGAGTTGCTGGCATACCGCCCGGGTGGCGTCACGGCAAGCCTCCAGTTGGTGGGGGCTCAGCCTTCCGTCCACAAGATAAGTGATGAGCCGGGTGTGCATTTGTATGGAAGCGAGGCTGCTGCCGTCCAGGCCTTGCCGGGAGCGGAAAGAATGCTGGGCGGCGGCCTGACGGAGGCGATGGTGCGTTTTGCGGCGCGCCACGAGTACGCCCGCACAGTCGAGGATGTATTGGCGCGTCGATCCCGGCTTCTGTTTCTGGACGCCGCCCTGGCCAGGACCCTGGCGCGTACCGTGGCGGACCTGTTGGTGGAGGAAAACCAGCGGGATCCCCACCTGGCGGATTTCCTTGCCTTGGCCGATCAGTACCTGACTTTGCCGCAATGAATGCCGGCAAGGCGCATTCTGAATGGGGATGCCACGTCGCCGGCGCTTCGTTTTTGATAGCGACCTGTTCCCACCCATCTAGGGTTTGACGCCATTTTTGCATGTGACCCCGACAGGAATCGTGCTTGTCGAAGAATTTGCAGCGCCAAGTGTTGACAGGCGGACGAAATTTGTTAATAATCGTGGGCTTCGCTGTAAAAAGCTGAGAATTCTGCCTAACGGAAGCATCGCGAGTGGTTTGCGGTGTGGACGACGGGCCCAAGACTGACTGGCAAGTCTTCCCCTTTGGGGAAAAGGCGCTGGTGCAAGTTGGGACTAATTTAAATGATTCAAACGCAATCCAAACTCGATGTTGCTGACAACACGGGTGCCAAATCTGTGATGTGCATCAAGGTGCTGGGCGGGTCCAAGCGCCGCTACGCCAGCGTTGGTGATGTCATCAAGGTGAGTATCAAAGAAGCCGCTCCGCGTGGCCGCGTCAAAAAAGGCGAGGTTTACAGTGCTGTGGTGGTTCGTACTGCCAAGGGCATCCGTCGCGGCGATGGTTCACTCGTCAAATTCGATGGCAACGCAGCCGTGTTGCTTAACGCCAAGCTGGAGCCCATCGGCACCCGCATCTTCGGACCGGTGACGCGCGAGCTGCGCACCGAGAAGTTCATGAAGATCGTGTCCCTGGCTCCTGAAGTTCTGTAAGGACGCGCCATGAACAAGATTCGCAAAGGCGACGAGATCATTGTGATCGCAGGTCGTGACAAGGGTAAGCGTGGCACGATTTCGCTGCGCAAGGACGACAGCCATGTGCTGGTGGACGGGATCAATCTGGTGAAAAAACACACCAAGCCCAACCCTCTCAAGGGAGCCACTGGCGGCATCGTTGAAAAAAGCATGCCGATTCACCAATCCAATGTGGCCATTTTCAATGCTGCAACGGGCAAGGCGGATCGGGTGGGCATCAAGTTGTTGGCTGACGGCAAAAAAGTGCGCGTCTTCAAGTCCAGCGGCGAAGAAATTAAGGCTGCATGAACATGGCACGCTTGCAACAGCAATACCGCGAAAAAATCGCACCAAGCTTGATGGAAAAGTTTGGTTACACCTCTCCGATGCAGGTTCCCCGCATCACCAAGATCACCCTCAACATGGGTGTGAGTGAGGCCGTGGCCGACAAAAAGGTCATGGAACATGCCGTCAGCGACATGACCAAGATTGCTGGCCAGCGGCCGGTGGTCACCAAGGCCAAGAAGGCTATCGCCGGTTTCAAGATCCGCGAAGACCTCCCGATCGGCTGCATGGTCACGTTGCGCGGTGTCCAGATGTATGAGTTCCTGGATCGTTTCGTGACCGTGGCATTGCCCCGTGTCCGCGACTTCCGTGGAATCTCGGGTCGGGCCTTCGACGGTCGCGGCAACTACAACATCGGCGTGAAAGAGCAGATCATTTTCCCTGAGATTGAGTACGACAAGGTTGACGCCTTGCGTGGTCTCAACATCAGCATCACCACAACGGCTAAGACCGACGAAGAGTGCAAGGCGCTCCTCACCGGCTTCCGTTTTCCGTTCAAGAACTGAGGCGGGCATGGCAAAACAGGCTTTATTGCAACGTGAACTGAAGCGCGACAAACTCGTGGCCAAGTTCGCCAAGAAACACGCTGAACTCAAAGCGACGTCCAACGACGCCAAGCGCTCCGATGAAGAGCGCGCACTGGCCCGTCTGGAGTTGCAAAAGTTGCCCCGCAATGCGAATCCGACACGTCAGCGCAACCGCTGTGCGATCACGGGTCGTCCGCGTGGCACATTCCGTCAATTTGGCTTGGCTCGCGCCAAGATCCGCGAGTTGGCTTTTGCTGGTGATATCCCTGGTATCACCAAGGCAAGCTGGTAAGCATAGGAGAACCGCAAATGAGTATGAGTGATCCTATTGCCGACATGCTGACGCGCATCCGCAATGCACAAATGGTTGAAAAAGCCGTTGTGTTGGTGCCGTCTTCAAAAGTCAAAGTCGCCATCGCGCAGGTGTTGAAGGATGAGGGCTACATTGATGGCTTCTCCGTCAGCGCCAACGATGGCAAGCCCCAGTTGGAAATCGCCCTGAAGTATTACGCAGGACGCCCGGTGATTGAGCGCATTGAGCGCGTCAGCCGCCCCGGCCTTCGCGTCTACAAAGGCCACGGCGCCATCCCCCAGGTCATGAACGGTCTGGGCGTCGCCATTGTCACGACTCCCCAGGGTGTCATGACTGATCGCAAGGCGCGCGCTACCGGTATCGGTGGTGAAGTGCTTTGCTATGTGGCCTAACGGGCATTGAGGAGTAACTGAAATGTCTCGTGTAGGAAAAATGCCAGTCGTCGTGCCCCAGGGTGTGGACGTGGCGATGAAAGACGACCAGATCAATGTCAAGGGTGCCCTCGGTACCCTGGCGCTGACGCAAAATGCCCTGGTGACCATCAAGAATGATGCTGGCCAGCTGACTTTTGTGCCGGCCAACGAGTCGCGTGAAGCCAATGCCATGAGTGGAACCATGCGTCAGCTGGTCAACAACATGGTGACGGGCGTCACCAAGGGCTTCGAGAAAAAGCTGAACCTGGTTGGTGTGGGTTACAAGGCCCAGGCGCAAGGTGCCAAGCTGAATTTGACGGTAGGTTATTCGCACCCCGTGGTGATGGATATGCCGGCCGGTATTCAGGTTGCGACGCCTACGCCCACCGAAGTGGTCATCAAGGGGTCGGATCGTCAGCGCGTCGGTCAGATTGCTGCTGAAGTGCGTGCAGTTCGTCCTCCCGAGCCTTACAAGGGCAAGGGCATCCGTTATTCGGATGAGAAGATCACGATCAAAGAAACCAAGAAGAAATAAGGAGCTGCACCATGTTGACCAAAAAAGAGCAGCGCCTTCGTCGTTCACGCCAGACCCGCATTCGCATTGCCACGCAAGGTGTTGCCCGTCTGACGGTGAACCGCACCAATTTGCATATTTACGCCAGCGTCATCTCTGGCGACGGCACCAAGATCCTGGCATCTGCCTCGACCGCAGAAGTCGAAGTCCGCAAGGATCTTGGCGCTTCGGGCAAGGGTGCCAACGTTGCTGCTGCGCAGGCCATTGGCAAGCGCATTGCCGAAAAGGCAAAAGCGGCAGGTGTGGAAAAAGTAGCGTTTGACCGCGCTGGCTTTGCGTACCACGGCCGCGTCAAAGCGCTGGCCGAGGCAGCTCGCGAAGCTGGCTTGCAGTTCTAAGCAGACTGGAATTAAGTATGGCTAAGTTTCAAGCAAAACAACAAAACGACGCTCCAGACGATGGTCTGAAGGAAAAAATGATCGCGGTGAACCGCGTGACCAAAGTTGTCAAAGGCGGCCGGATTTTGGGTTTTGCCGCCCTGACAGTGGTTGGCGATGGCGACGGTCGTGTCGGTATGGGTAAGGGCAAGTCGAAAGAAGTGCCTGCGGCCGTACAAAAAGCCATGGAAGAAGCGCGCCGCAACATGACGAAGGTGTCCCTGAAAAACGGCACGCTTCATCACAATGTGTTCGGCCATTGGGGTGCTGCCAGCGTCATGATGATGCCTGCGGCCAAAGGTACAGGCATTATTGCCGGCGGCCCCATGCGTGCAGTGTTTGAAGTGATGGGTATCACCGATATCGTCGCTAAAAGCCACGGCTCCAGCAATCCGTACAACATGGTGCGTGCAACGATGGACGCCCTGAATAACTCCACGACGGCTTCGGACATCGCAGCCAAGCGTGGTAAATCCGTCGAAGAAATCTTCGGCTAAGGCGATACCCAATGACGACAGAGAAAAAACTCACGGTGACGCTGGTTCGCAGCCCGATTGGTACCAAGGAATCCCATCGCGCTACGGTGCGCGGTCTGGGCCTGCGCGGTATCAACAGCAAGAGCGAACTGCAGGACACGCCCGCTGTGCGCGGCATGATCAACAAGATCAGCTACCTGGTCAAGGTGCTGTAAGCGGAGCTTATGATGGAACTAAACGGAATCAAGCCTGCCGCAGGCGCAAAACATGCCAAACGACGCGTCGGTCGCGGCATCGGTTCGGGCATTGGCAAAACGGCCGGTCGCGGCCATAAAGGCCAGAAATCCCGCGCCGGTGGCTACCATAAGGTGGGTTTTGAAGGCGGTCAAATGCCTTTGCAGCGTCGCTTGCCCAAGCGCGGCTTCAAATCGCACAACCTCAAGTTCAATGCGGAAGTCACCTTGACTGCGCTCGAACAGCTCGGTTTGGCCGAGGTGGATCTGTTGACGCTCAAAACAGCTGGCCTCGTGGGTCAGTTGGCAAAGAACGTCAAGGTTATCAAGTCGGGTGCGCTGACCAAGGCTGTCAAGCTCAATGGCATTGGCGCAACTGCAGGTGCCAAGGCCGTGATCGAAGCCGCCGGCGGCGTGCTCGCTTAATTTTCATACACGGATAACGACCAGTGGCAACCAGCTCTGCACAAATTGCAAAAACCGGCAAGTTCGGTGATCTGCGCAACAGGCTTGTGTTTTTGCTGCTTGCGCTGGTGGTGTATCGGGTCGGAGCCCATATTCCGGTTCCTGGAATCGACCCCGGGCAGCTGCAGCAACTGTTCAAGGGGCAGCAGGGCGGCATATTGAGTTTGTTCAATATGTTCTCTGGAGGAGCCCTTTCGCGGTTCACGGTGTTTGCGCTGGGCATCATGCCCTACATCTCGGCCTCCATCATCATGCAGTTGCTCACCTATGTCGTTCCGACATTCGAGCAGATGAAAAAAGAAGGTGAAGCTGGTCGCAGGAAGATCACGCAGTACACCCGCTACGGGACCTTGGGTCTGGCACTGTTCCAGTCGATGGGTATTGCGATTGCTCTGGAAAGCTCTCCAGGTCTGGTGCTGGCTCCTGGATTTGGTTTTCGCATGACGGCCGTGGTCAGTTTGACTGCTGGCACGATGTTTCTGATGTGGCTCGGTGAGCAGATCACCGAGCGTGGCTTGGGTAACGGCATCTCGATCCTGATTTTTGCAGGTATTGCAGCAGGCCTGCCCAATGCCCTTGGCGGTTTGCTTGAGCTCGTCCGCACCGGTGCCATGAGTATTCTGGTGGCCATCGTGATTGTCGCCGTTGTCGTTTTGGTCACTTATTTTGTTGTGTTTGTAGAGCGTGGGCAGCGAAAGATTCTGGTGAACTACGCCAGGCGCCAGGTCGGCAACAAGGTCTATGGCGGTCAATCGTCCCATCTGCCCTTGAAGCTCAACATGGCCGGTGTGATCCCTCCAATTTTCGCGTCGTCGATTATCCTTTTGCCGGCAACCGTGGTTGGTTGGTTCAGTACCGGGGAAGGGACGCGTTGGCTCAAGGACATCGCCAGTACGCTGACGCCGGGGCAGCCGATCTATGTGTTGCTGTATGCCAGTGCGATCATATTTTTCTGTTTTTTTTACACCGCGCTGGTTTTCAACAGTCGGGAAACTGCCGACAACCTGAAGAAGAGCGGCGCATTCATTCCTGGTATTCGGCCCGGTGATCAGACGGCGCGTTACATTGACAAGATTCTGGTGCGCTTGACTCTGGCGGGCGCAATTTACATCACTTTTGTGTGCCTGTTGCCGGAATTCCTGATTTTGAAGTACAACGTGCCGTTCTATTTCGGTGGAACCTCGTTGCTGATTATTGTGGTTGTCACCATGGATTTCATGGCGCAGGTTCAGAACTACATGATGTCCCAGCAGTATGAATCCCTGCTGAAGAAAGCGAACTTTAAAACGTCACCAGGTGGTTGATTGGGATGTCGAAGGATGATGTTATCCAGATGCAGGGGGAGGTCGTGGAGAACTTGCCCAACGCGACGTTTCGCGTAAAGCTGGAAAATGGTCATATTGTTTTGGGTCACATATCGGGAAAAATGCGAATGCATTACATCCGCATTCTTCCTGGTGACAAGGTGACGGTTGAGTTAACGCCTTACGATTTGTCGCGAGCACGCATCGTGTTTCGCGCCAAGTAAGTACAGTTCAGAAGTTTAGGAGAAAGAAATGAGAGTTTCAGCTTCGGTCAAGAAAATTTGCCGCAACTGTAAAATCATCCGCCGCAAGGGCGTTGTTCGCGTGATTTGCACAGACCCACGCCACAAACAGCGTCAAGGCTGATTTCAAGAGTTTTAGAGGACGCACATGGCTCGTATCGCTGGTATCAATATTCCGCCACAGCAGCACGCCGAAATCGGCTTGACTGCTATTTTCGGCATCGGTCGCACTCGTGCTCGCAAAATTTGCGAAGCATGTGACATTGCGTATTCCAAAAAAGTCAAAGATCTTACAGACGGTGACTTGGAAAAAATTCGCGATCAGATCGCGCAATTCACCATTGAAGGTGACCTGCGTCGCGAAACCACGATGAACATCAAACGTTTGATGGATATCGGCTGCTACCGTGGCTTTCGCCATCGGCGCGGGTTGCCCATGCGCGGTCAGCGCACACGCACCAATGCGCGCACCCGCAAGGGTCCGCGCAAGGCGGCACAGTCCTTGAAGAAATAATTGAGTAAGAGGTAGTTATGGCAAAAGCCCCCAGCAGTAACGCAGCACAACGCGTTCGCAAGAAAGTACGCAAGAACGTTGCCGACGGCGTCGCTCACGTTCACGCGTCTTTCAACAACACCATCATCACGATCACAGATCGCCAGGGCAATGCCTTGTCGTGGGCATCTTCTGGCGGTCAGGGTTTTAAAGGTTCGCGCAAGTCGACCCCCTTTGCCGCTCAGGTCGCTTCTGAGGTGGCTGGTCGTGCCGCCATCGAGCAGGGCATCAAGAATCTGGATGTCGAAATCAAAGGCCCTGGTCCGGGACGTGAGTCATCGGTTCGCGCGCTGGCAGCACTTGGCATTCGCATTAATTCGATTGCCGACGTCACGCCTGTGCCGCACAACGGCTGCCGTCCCCAGAAGCGCCGTCGTATTTAAGTTCTGCTTTCCCGGTTTGTTCCTCGTTTTCACGCAGGCCAGCCGGGTGAGTTTTTATCAAGCCCACCGCCGTCGGGTGACTACCTGCGGCTCCTGCAGTTTCTGCAGCAGATGACATAAGGAATTCAAGTGGCACGTTATCTCGGCCCCAAGGCCAAACTATCCCGCCGTGAAGGCACCGACCTGTTCCTGAAGAGTGCTCGCAGAGCCATCGGGGACAAGGCCAAATTCGACTCCAAGCCCGGCCAGCACGGTCGCACCTCCGGTACCCGGACCTCGGACTTCGGTCTGCAGCTTCGCGAGAAGCAGAAGGTCAAGCGCATGTACGGCGTGCTGGAGAAGCAGTTCCGCCGTTATTTCGAAGAAGCTGATCGTCGCAAGGGAAACACCGGCGCCAATCTGCTTTTTATTCTGGAATCGCGCCTGGATAATGTGGTTTACCGGATGGGTTTCGGTTCCACCCGTGCCGAAGCGCGCCAGCTGGTGTCGCACAAGGCGATCACTGTCAACGGCAGCTCGGTCAACATCCCGTCTTACATGGTCAAAACGGGCGATGTGATCGCCGTTCGTGACAAGTCCAAGAAGCAGACCCGCGTCGCGGAAGCTCTGCAACTGGCGCAGCAAGTCGGCATGCCGGCTTGGGTGGATGTCAGCATAGACAAAGGCGAGGGCATTTTCAAGAAAGTGCCGGATCGCGACGAATTTGCTGCGGACGTCAACGAGTCGTTGATCGTCGAACTGTATTCACGTTAATTTTCGTTCCTGCGCTTACGGGGCACTGTAGGCGCAGGGTCGCTTCACCCGGCCTTATCGGTGTAACGAGCCGAGGGTATTGAGAGGAAGATGCATGCAAACCAATTTACTGAAACCAAAAACCATCAACGTTGAGCAGCTTGCCGCGAACCGCGCCAAGGTGACTCTGGAGCCTTTCGAGCGTGGCTACGGCCACACGCTCGGCAACGCCTTGCGCCGCGTTTTGCTTTCTTCCATGGTAGGTCACGCCGCAACCGAAGTCACGATTGCCGGGGTGTTGCACGAGTACTCGTCCATTGATGGCGTCCAGGAAGACGTTGTCAACATCCTTTTGAACCTCAAAGGCGTCGTTTTCAAGCTGCACAACCGCGATGAAGTGACGCTGAGCTTGCGCAAGGAGGGTGAAGGCCCCGTGACCGCCGCCGATATTCAGACGCCGCATGATGTCGAAATCATCAATCCAGAACATGTCATTGTCAATTTGTCGCACGGCGGAAAGATAGACATGCAGATCAAGGTGGAAAACGGCCGTGGGTATGTACCCGGAACCATGCGCCGCTACGGCGACGAATCTACCAAGTCGATTGGTCGGATTGTCCTGGATGCATCGTTTTCCCCTGTCAAACGTGTGAGCTATACGGTCGAAAGTGCCCGCGTCGAGCAGCGGACCGACCTAGACAAGCTGGTTCTGGAAATAGAGACCAACGGTGCAGTGACTGCGGAAGATGCTGTCCGGGCCTCAGCGAAAATCCTTGTGGAGCAGCTGGCTGTATTTGCACAGCTTGAAGGCAACGAACTGGCTGCTTTTGATGCACCAGTGCAGCGTAGTTCCCAGCAATTTGACCCGATTTTGCTGCGTCCAGTCGACGAACTCGAACTGACGGTTCGTTCTGCCAACTGTCTGAAGGCGGAGAACATTTATTACATCGGCGACCTGATTCAGCGCACAGAGAACGAGCTTCTCAAGACACCAAATCTGGGGCGCAAGTCGCTCAATGAAATCAAGGAAGTCTTGGCCTCCCGGGGGTTGACACTTGGTATGCGCCTGGAAAGCTGGCCCCCGGCTGGTCTTGACAAGCGTTAATTAAAAATAAGCCTCTCTCGGGAGGCAGTGCACAGGTAGTACCTGATACGGCTATCTGAATTACAAAATGAAAGGACAGCACCATGCGTCACGGACACGGACTTCGTAAACTCAATCGCACCAGCTCACACCGGCTGGCCATGCTACGTAACATGATGAATTCCCTTATTCAGCATGAAGCGATCAAAACAACCTTGCCCAAGGCCAAAGAGCTTCGCCGCGTCGTTGAGCCGATGATCACATTGGCAAAAGAGCCTACGCTCGCGAACAAGCGCTTGGCATTTGACCGTCTGCGTGACCGCGACATGGTGGTCAAGCTTTTTGCCGAGCTCGGCCCTCGCTACAAGACACGTCCTGGTGGCTACACACGTATCCTCAAAATGGGATTTCGTGTCGGCGACAACGCACCGATGGCATTGGTGGAGTTGGTTGATCGCCCGGAGTTTGCTGAAGACACTACTTCTGACATCGCTAAGTCGGAATAGGGTATAATAAATCATATCGCGCGGTGGAGCAGCCTGGTAGCTCGTTGGGCTCATAACCCAAAGGTCGTAAGTTCAAATCTTGCCCGCGCAACCAATACCCACGCCGTTCAGGCTGGTAGCAGACGCCCACTTCACGTGGGCGTTTTGCTTTCCGCCGTTTGTTTGCTATTGCCACGTAGGTGAGGGGCTCTTTCGGTCTGCTTGGTCCATGGACTCAAGAGGTCGATTTGCTTTTTCCAACGGGTCGGTTGGGATTTCCATGAGAGGCTGGTGTCTTGTGACGCGGGCGGGCAACCCTTGCAGGGGTAACATGTGCAGTTAGGGCCTCTTTTGTTTTCGGATGACGCAATTGTCGAATCTGTAGCCCTCTCTGTCGCGTAAACTCTTGGAGCGGTCCCAAAGGGCTGGCAGCTGAGAGATTTGTTTGACGGTCATGGGGTCGTGCCGCCACACTAAGCAGCCGATGTCGCCAAAAATGATGCCAACTCACAAAATCTGACTTGCAAATGTGGCGGCAAGTGTTTGATTTTATTACAATTGGTTACTTTCCGTGTTGGCTTCAATTTTGAAAGAGCTGGCCTGACAGATCGAGAAATGAGTGACATGAACGTGCCATTGCAGACCAATCCTAAGAGCGAGGCTAGCCACTTGGCCCAAGGCTTGCGCGAGGACTTGTTGCATCACGATCCCTTGCTCGACTGTCTGGTCGAGTTGACGCGCATACATGGCCGGCCAAGTACGCGGGCCGCTTTGTCTGCCGGCCTTCCTCTGCCCAAGGCGGGTCTTCCTCCGTCGCTCTTTTCCCGTGCTGCAGCGCGCGCGGGTCTGTCATGCAAGATATTGAGACGTCCCCTTGAAAAAATAGATTCGGCGCTTTTGCCTGTTGTTCTGCTCCTTGAGGGCGATGGCGCCTGTCTTCTGCTCGGTTGGGATGATCAGGGGCAAACTGCAAACCTGCTTTTTCCGGAATCCGGCCAGGGCGTTGTGCAGCTGTCACGTGAACAACTGCTTGGCCGATATGTCGGCATCGCGATTTTCTCTCGGCCAAACTTTCGTTTTGACCAGCGAACCCCTGAGCTGGCTGACATCCCTCAGCGACATTGGTTTTGGGGAGCTTTTCGGGACCAGTTTCCGCTTTATCGGGATATTCTGGCGGCGGCGCTCCTCATCAATTTGTTTGCGCTCGCCTTGCCACTTTTCTCGATGAATGTCTATGACCGCGTGGTGCCCAACTTCGCGGTCGAGACGCTCTGGATGCTGGCCTTCGGCCTGTTGCTGGTGCTGGTTATTGATTATTTCCTTCGCATCATGCGGGGTTATTTTGTGGATCTTGCGGGTTCTCGTATTGATATCAAGCTCTCCACGCTGATCATGGAACGGGTGCTGGGGATGCGGCTTTCCGAGCGACCCGCTTCAGTGGGCTCCTATGCCGCGACACTTCGCTCCTTCGAATCGGTGCGCGACTTTATCGCATCTGCCACAGTCACTGCTGTGGTTGACCTCCCGTTTGCCCTGCTGTTCTTTCTCGTCCTTGGCTGGATATCCTGGCCGCTGGTCATTCCGCCTCTGGTCGGGGTCATTGTTGTTGTCATTTACAGCTACATTGTTCAGCACAAGATGCATCTGCTTTCGGAGACCACTTTCAGAGCCTCTGCAATGCGCAATGCAACCTTGGTCGAGACATTGACAGCCATGGAGGCCATCAAGGCACACGGCGCTGAAAGTCAGATGCAGGCGAAGCTCGAGGACACTGCAGCGTTTCTCGCTCGTGTTAGTGCTCAGCTGCGGTTGTTGTCGTCGTCGGTGATCAACGTTGTCTCAAGTCTGCAGCAACTCATCAACATCGTGATGATCGTGGCAGGCGTGTATCTGATTCATGAAGGCAAACTGACCATGGGCGGCCTGATCGCGGCCACGATGTTGTCCGGGCGAGCCATGGCACCGCTGGGTCAAATTGTGGCGCTGTTGATGCAGTACCAGAATGCAAGAACCGCCTTGGCCTCGCTTGAAGATACGATGAAAAAACCGGGTGAGCGCTCCGATGAAATAAATTTCGTACACCGGCCGGACATCGCAGGGGAAATCGTATTTGACGATGTGCACTTCAGTTATCCCGGGCGTACCCAGGAAGCTTTGCGAGGAGTTTCCTTCAGAATCAAGCCGGGGGAGAATGTGGTCGTGATTGGCCGGGTGGGCTCGGGCAAGACGACCCTGCAGAGACTGATTTTGGGCCTTTACACCCCCTCTGAAGGCGCGATCACCATGGACGGCATCGACCTTCGCCAGCTTGACCCCGCGGATTTGCGTCGCAACGTCGGTTATGTTGAGCAGGATGCCATGCTTTTTTACGGCACCTTGCGCGACAACATCGCAATCGCGGCACCCTATGCCGACGACGGGGCGATTCTGGCTGCCGCCGAGGTGGGCGGTTTGATTGAGTTTGCCAATCGCCATCCTCAAGGCTTTGACATGATCATTGGCGAGCGGGGAGAGTCGCTTTCCGGCGGCCAGCGACAGGGCGTGGCAATCGCCCGTGCAGCTTTGCTGGAACCACCGGTGTTGTTGCTGGACGAGCCCACGGGCGCCATGGATTTTTCTTCAGAAGCGCAATTCAAGGAGCGCTTGCGCAGTTATGCCAAACACAAGACCATGGTCGTGGTGACGCATAGAAATACCTTACTGGATCTGGCTGACCGCATCATCGTTATCGACGAGGGTCGCATCGTTGCCGATGGTCCCTATGAGCAGGTCATCGAGGCGCTGAAAGCCGGCCGCATTGGGAAAGCCTCATGAAGCCGCGATGGATCACGTGGGCTCGACCCTTGATGGCCGGCCTGGAGGCTGTCCGGCGAGTGTTGCAGCCTGGGCTGGATCGCACGCTCTCATCGTGGCGAGAAGATGATCGTCGCATGGATGCGGGATTTGGCGGTGATGCGGACCGCGCCATGCTCGCCCAGGAGCCTTTGCGAGCCAGAATGCTCGTTAAAAGCCTCGGCGTGGTTTTCATTCTGGCAGTTTTATGGGCGGGGCTTTCGGAGGTTGATGAAATTACGAAAGGTGAAGGCAAGGTCATTCCTTCGAGGCAATTGCAGATCCTGCAAAGTCTGGATGGCGGTATTGTTTCCGAAATTCTCGTCCAGGAAGGTCAGGTTGTTGAGCCTGGGCAAGTGCTGGTAAACATCGATACGACGCGCTTCGATTCTTCCGTCAAAGAAAACCGCGTCCAGTATCTGGCCCTGCTGGCCAAGGCGGCCCGCCTGCGTGCGCTTGCCGAAGGGGTGGCTTTTGTACCACCCCCTGAAGCCGTTGCCGAGGCGCCGAAGACAGTCGGAGAGGAGCTTCGTGCCTACGAAGCCAGCACATCCACCTTGAACGCACAGTTGGCTATCGCCCGGCAGCAACTGGCTCAGCGTCAGCAGGAACTGGTTGAAGTTCGGGCGAAGCGGGAGCAGGCGTCGCGTGCATACGAATTGACGGCCAAAGAACTGGGGTACACCAAGCCCTTGCTCAAGGATGGCGCTGTATCAGAAGTCGAATTACTCCGGCTGGAGCGGGAAACGGGGCGTTTTCTGGGCGAGCGGGAAATGGCCTCAGCCCAAATTTCAAAGACCCAGTCGGCGATCGAAGAAGCCTCGCGAAAAATTCAGGAAATCACCTTGAATTTTCAGAGCGAAGCCCGCAAGGAGTTGTCCGATACCTTGGCAAGGCTGAACGTGAGTTCAGCTGGCGGGGTTGGATTGGCAGACAAAGTCGATAAATCCTCGCTGCGCTCCCCGGTCAAGGGCACGGTCAAGCGCCTTCTTGTCAATACCGTGGGAGGGGTGGTTCAGCCGGGAAGGGACATCATTGAAATTGTGCCGCTTGAAGAAAACCTTCTTCTCGAAGCCAAGGTGTTGCCAAAAGATATCGCTTTCTTGCGACCGGGCGATCGGGCCCTGGTGAAGTTCACAGCGTATGATTTTTCCATCTATGGTGGCCTCGAGGCCAAGCTGGAATTTATTGGCGCTGATTCGGTCACTGATGAGCGCGGCAATACCTTTTATACGGTGCGTGTTCGTACCGAAAAATCCAAGCTGGGTGAGGGTCTTCCCATCATTCCGGGGATGGTCGCTGAAGTGGATATCATCACCGGCCAAAAATCCATACTGTCCTATCTTCTCAAACCTGTATTGAAGGCAAAACAGGCCGCCTTTACAGAGCGCTAGATCGGGACGTCAGTGGGAATTCAGGACTCCGGACATCTATTTCTCTGCCCGCACGGACGCATGCTTCCTCGCTGGAGTGAAGCTTTCAAGACGGGAAGAGCCGGCAAAGTCCACACTGTGAGACCCGGTTGGGAAGCGGGCACGGTTGATCTCGTTTGGCTGCGGCTTGAGCAGGGCGTGCCTGTGGCTGTGCAGATGGAACGTCTTGCCCCGCGTTTGAAGCTGGTCCCCTGCGTGGCATTGAGTGATTTGCCGACAGATGAGGAGGCGATTGCCGCTTTTTCGGCAGGTGCACGGGGATATTGCAATACGCACGCCTTTCCTCATGTTTTGATCCAGGTTGCTGCGGTTGTGTTGCAGGGGGGGCTCTGGATTGGGGAGTCATTGATGCAGCGATTGGTTAGCGCCACCAGCCGGCTGCAGGTGCAGGCGCCAGCTGGTAGGGTTGAGGCCGGTGTGAGGTCTGGCTGGTCTCAAGACCTCACTGACCGGGAGAAGGAGGTTGCCGCCACGCTCGCCGCCGGAGCCAGCAATAAGGAGATTGCCCGAGCACTTGGCATTACAGAGCGAACCGTCAAGGCGCATGTAGGCGCCATTCTTGAAAAACTTCATGTGCGGGATCGCCTTCAGTTGTCGCTGGTCGTGAACGGCCAGGCGTCCGGACGCCCTCAGAATCGGGGGGCGGCCTAGTACCTCCGTACAGTTCCCCTGGCCAGTCAAACGGACTACATTGAAACTCAATGTAATAACTCCGTCTGGGATTCGATATGGCAAAAGAAGCCAACGTCGTCGGCAATGTCGTTTTGATTGAAGGCATAGCCTTTGCGCAGAACAGCGATGGTGAACAGCGCCTTCTTAAGTTCGGCGATCCTGTTTTTGAAGGGGAAGTAATCGTCACGGCGGCCGGAGGCCGTGTGGAACTCGCCTTCGATCAAGGCGGAAAGTTTCTTCTCCGTTCCAGGGAAACCGTAACACTTGACTCAACCGTCTTTGGCAACGTCCTGCCGGATGCGGACAGCGGCGCCCTTTTGCCACGTGTTGGAGAACTCACCAGCATTCTTAATGCGATTAGCGAAGGCAGCAGCCTTGACAGGTTATTGCAGGAAACGTCATCCGGGGTGAGTTCGGCTTCTGACGCCGGCGGCGCCAATATACGGGCTGACGATGGCAACAATTTTGTGCAGTTGTTAAGGACAGCCGAGGAGCTTGCGCCGTTAACGTATGAATACGCTTCACTTGGCAGGCAATCTTTGGGGTATTTGCCAGCTGGCAGCGCTCCGCGACCCGACGATGCGGCGGGCTCGTCTGAACTGGGCGATCAGGGCTTCTCCGCTGCACTTCCTGCGACTGGCGCTTCTGTTGCTTCTGTGGTTCCTGCGTCGGATTCTGCCGTTGTTGGGTCGGTCTCCACCCTGAGCAGCGCCACCGCGGCACTGACCGAGACCAATGCCGTCCTGACGACAGGCGGCACCCTCGCCGTGAGCGACCTGGATGCGACCGCCGCGACGGTGGTGGCCCAGACCGGCACCGCCGGCAGCTACGGCAGCTTCGTGATCAACGCCGCAGGCGCCTGGACCTACACCACCAGCAGCGCCTTGAACAACCTCAACGCTGGCCAGACGGTCACGGAAGTGTTCACCGTCACCACGACAGACGGTGCCAGCAACACGGTGACGGTCAACATCACCGGCAGCCAGGACGTCTCCACCCTGAGCAGCGCCACCGCGGCACTGACCGAGACCAATGCCGTCCTGA
>NZ_JAQSDL010000014.1 GCF_029945895.1 Polaromonas sp.
CCCTGGACGAAGCCGGCCTGAAAAACTTCGACGCCGACACCTGGTTCGGCTTTTACGCGCCGGCCGGCACCCCGCCGGCCATCGTGAACCGGCTGAACCAGGAGATCAACAAGATCCTCGCCACGCAGCCGGTGAAAGACCGCATCATGGCGATAGGCGGCATTCCGGCCCCGATGTCGCCGTCTGACTTCAACATGCGCGCCGCCATTGACGGCACCCGTTTCGGCGCGCTGATCCGGGCGCGGAACATCCAGGGTGACTAGCCCCCACAGTCGCTCACTGCGTTTAGCTCCTTGCCCCCCGAGGGGGCCGCTGCGCCTGCGGAGCCGGACCCGCGGCCCCTGCTTGAACAAGAGAGGCCGTCCCGTGCCTTACGTGGCATCGGTACCTTGACGACATAATTCAGCCATGAGCAAACAGATCACCCACACCATCCGCGTTGAGTTCGGCGACTGCGACCCGGCGCGCATTGTGTGGTTTCCGAATTTCTTCCGCTGGATAGACGCCGCCTCGCGAAACTTTTTTGTCCAGTGCGGTGTGCCCTCCTGGCAGGAGACCGAAAAAACAATCGGCGTGATCGGCACGCCGCTGGTGGACACCCATTCGCGTTTTCTGCGCACTGCCACCTATGGCGACACGCTGGACATCCACACCTCCATCCCTGAATGGCGCGAGAAGAGTTTTGTGCAGCGTTACCGCATCATGCGCGGGGATGAGGCCATCATGGAATGCGACGAGGTGCGCATCTTCGCCGGACGCCGGGCCAACAACCCGGAAGCGATACGCGCGCTGCCGATTCCGCCAGAGATTCGCAGCCTTTGCGAATAGTCTGAAGCTAAATCGGCCTTCAGCCCTTGCTGGGTGGTCGCAAGCAGCTACAAAATCAGTAGCGCACGGAAGTCGTTGACATTGGTGTGGGTGGGTCCCGTGATCACCAGATCGCCCAGTGGCTCGAAGTAGCCGTAGGCGTCGTTGCGGTCCAGAAAGCCGTTGATCTTCATGCCCTGTGCGACAGCGCGCGTCAGGGTGTCAGGCGCCACAAAGGCACCGGCGTTGTCTTCCACGCCGTCGATGCCGTCGGTGTCTGCGGCCAGCGCGTACACGCCGGCCTGGCCCTGTAGCGCGAGTGCCAGGCCCAGGCAGAACTCGCCCGCCCGCCCGCCGCGGCCGGGGCGGGCTTCATTGCTATCGCCGCGGCCTTTCGCGTCACCGGGCTGCCGGGGCCGGACCGTCACCGTGGTTTCACCACCGCTCAAAATCACGCAGGGCCTGCTGAAGGGCTGGGCGTTGGGTGCCACGGCGCGCGAGGAATCCGAAGATCGCGCAACGGTGCGCGCGATGGCCGCATGCACCTTGCCGACCTCGCGCGACTCCCCCTCCATCTCGTCGCTGAGGATGTACGCGGCCATCCCCGCCGCACGCGCCGCTGCGGCTGCCGCGTCCAGCGATTGCTGGGGCGTGGCCATCATGTGGACCTCGTGGCCTTCAAACGCCGGGGCGCCGGGTTTGGGGGTTTCCAGCGCCCCACTTTCCATCTGCGACAACACGTCTGCCGGCACGTCGATGGCATAGCGCTTCAGGATGGCCAGCGCGTCGGCGCAGCTGCTGGCGTCGGGCACGGTCGGGCCGCTGGCAATGATGGACGGGTCGTCACCGGGCACGTCGCTGATGGTCAGCGTGACCACGCGCGCCGGCGCACAGGCCGCGGCCAGGCGCCCGCCCTTGATGCGCGAGAGGTGTTTGCGCACGCAGTTCATCTCGCCGATGTTGGCGCCGCTGTTGAGCAGCGCCTTGTTGATGCGCTGCTTGTCTTCCAGGCTCAGGCCGTCGGCCGGCAGCGTCAGCAAGGCCGAGCCACCGCCCGAGATCAGGCAGAGCACGAGGTCATCCCGGGTCAGGCCCTGCACCATCTGCAGAATGCGCTGCGACGCGGCCAGGCCGGCCGCGTCAGGCACCGGGTGGGCGGCCTCGACAAGCTCGATGCGCTGCGGCAAGCCCTGAGGCCGTGGAGGAACATGGTGGTAACGCGTGACGACCAGGCCTTCGAGCGGGGCGTCTGCCGGCCACAGCGCTTCAACGGCCTGCGCCATCGAGCCGCCGGCCTTGCCGGCGCCGATGACGATGGTTCTGCCCCTGGGTGGTGGCGGCAGGCAAGCCGCCGTGTTGTGCAGCGGCAGCGCGCGCTGCACGGCGGCCTGATACAGATGCTCGAGAAAGGCGCGGGGTTCGGTGGCGGGGTTCGGTGCGGTCATGCGTTGTCTCCAGCCCTTATTGTGCCGCCGTAACCCGCTGGTAACTCCAGCAGAAGCTCGCGCCGTGGAGGCGCGGCTGCTGAGGTTTACTTCTTGCCCAGACCGAGGCGTTGCGCGCCTTCGGTGTACAGCCGGGTCTTCTCCTTCATGAAGGGGTCCATCTGGTCCACCCCCACATTGACCAGTTCGAACCCGCTTTTGGCGGCCAGCTCCTTCATCTCCGGGTCGGCGTTCAGCGCGGCCCACATGTCCGACAGCCGTTTGCGGGCTTCGGGTGGCGTCGAGCGGGGTACCCCGATGCCACGGTAGGCACCGTCCACCCAGTCCACGCCCAACTCCTTGAAGGTGGGCACGTCGGGCAGGAGCGGATGCCGCTTTTCCATGGCGATGGCCAGGGCACGGACCTTGGACTTGTTGTTGATGGCAAAGGCAGAGTAGGTCATCGCCCCGTCAATCTGGTTGCCCACCACGGCCAGCGACATGTCGCCGGTCCCCTTGTAGGGGATGTAGTTGGTCTTGACCCCGAAGGCGGCATTCATGCGCTCGTGCGCCGCATGATTGGCCGAATTCAGCCCGGAGCCGCCAAGGTTGAGCTTGCCGGGCGCCGCCTTGGCCGCACTGATGAAATCGGCAAAGCTTCTGATCGGACTTTGTTCAGGCACGGCCAGGATATCCGGCGTGAAGTGAAACCAGAACACGGGCGTGATGTCCTGCGTCTTGTATTGCACCTGCCCTTCCATGGGCTGGAACACGATGTGCGGGAGGTTGATGCCGACCACGTTGAGACCGTCACCGGGCAACTGGTTCATCTGGCCCCACATCAGGCCGCCGCCCGCCCCCGCCTTGTACTGGATGATGGCGTCGATGGCTGCGCATTTTTTCTTCAGCACCATCTGCTGGTGACGCGCCGAGAGGTCCGACTCGCCGCCGGGTGGAAAGGCCTGCCAGTACATCAGGTTCCTGTCTGGACAAGACTGCGCCAGCGCCATGGGCGCCACGATCAGGCAGGCGATGCCTATCCAGTGTCGGATGTCAACTTTCATGCTGCTGTCTCCTTTTTTGATATTGATGCAAATGCCACGGGAAAAGGGTCAACGGAAAAGGGAAAAGGGTCACGCCGCGTGCGCCTGTTGCGCGCTGCCCTGCCGGGCAAGCAGCGCACACACAGCGGCGGTGACCTGCGCGGTGGTGGCCTTGCCGCCCAGGTCGCGCGTGTGCAGGGCCGGGTTGGCGGTGACGGCCTCGATGGCCTGCATCAGCTGCTGCGCCGCCGTGTTCTCACCGAGATGCTCGAGCAACATGACGCAGCTCCAGAACGTGCCGACCGGGTTGGCCAGGCCCTTGCCCATGATGGCGAAGGCCGAACCGTGGATGGGCTCGAACATCGACGGGTAGCGGCGCTCGGGGTCGATGTTGCCGGTGGGCGCAATGCCCAGGCTGCCGGCCAGTGCCGCCGCCAGGTCGCTCAGGATGTCGGCATGCAGATTGGTCGCAACGATCGTGTCCAGCGAAGCCGGGCGATTGACCATGCGTGCGGTGCAGGCGTCCACCAGTTCCTTGTCCCAGCTCACGTCCGGGAACTCCTTGCTGATCTGCAGCGCGATCTCGTCCCACATGACCATGGCGTGGCGCTGGGCGTTGGACTTGGTGACCACGGTCAGCAGCTTGCGCGGACGCGACTGCGCGAGTCTGAAGGCGTAACGCATGATGCGCTCGACGCCGGCGCGCGTCATCATCGACACATCGGTGGCCACCTCGATCGGATGGCCCTGGTGGGCTCGGCCGCCGACACCGGAATATTCACCCTCGGAATTCTCGCGCACGATGACCCAGTCCAGATCTTTCGCCGTGCAGCGTTTGAGCGGTGCGTCGATGCCAGGCAGGATGCGCGTGGGCCGCACATTGGCGTACTGATCGAACCCCTGGCAGATCTTCAGGCGCAAGCCCCAGAGCGTGATGTGGTCGGGAATATGCGGATCGCCCGCCGAGCCGAACAGAATGGCGTCCTGGTCGCGCAGGGCGTCCAGGCCGTCGTCGGGCATCATCACACCGTGCGCGCGGAACCAGTCGCCACCCCAGCCCAAAGAGGTGAAGGCAAAGCCGAAATTCTGCGTGGCGGCCAGGGCCTGCAGCACCTGCTGGCCGGCCGGGACCACTTCCTTGCCAATGCCATCGCCGGGGATGCAGGCAATCTTGTAAACCTTCATGACATGTCCTTGAAATGTTCGAATAGCAAGGACGGACTCTAGCGCTTGCCTGATTCAACAGAACGCCTTAGAGTTATTGCATTGTTTACTTTGAGTTAATAATGAGCACACCGGCCTCCGCCCCTTCCGAGATGGCGTTTTTCAGCCTGCTGGCGCGTTGCGGCAGCTTCTCGGCCACGGCGCGCGAGCTCGACGTGACCACGCCGGCCGTCAGCAAACGCCTGGCGCTCATGGAAGCGCGGCTGGGCGTGTTGCTGCTGAACCGGACCACACGCCGCATCAGCCCCACGCCCGAAGGCGAAATCTACCTCAGCCATGCCCGGCGCATCCTGGCAGAGATCGCCGACATGGAGCAGCTGGTGTCCAGCGCGGTGGCGGCGCCCAAGGGCCTGCTACGCGTCAACGCCACCCCCGGGTTTGGGCGCAGCCACATTGCACCGCTGATCTCCGGCTTCGTGAAGCAGCACCCGGACATGCAGGTCCAGTTGCAACTCACCGTCAACCCGCCGCCCGCCAGCGAAGACGCCTTTGATGTGTGTGTGCGTTTCGGCGAACCGCCCGAGGCGCGGGTGATCACGCGCAAGCTGGCACCGAACCGGCGCCTGCTGTGTGCGGCCCCCGCCTACCTGGCCAGACACGGCACGCCCCGGGTGCCGCACGAGCTGACGCAACACAACTGCATCGGCATCCGCCAAGGCGACGAGGCCTACGGCATCTGGCGCCTGGCGTCGGGCAAACGCACGGAAACCGTGAAGGTGCGCGGCAACCTGAGCACCAGCGACGGCGAAATTGCCGTCAACTGGGCGCTGGCCGGCCATGGCATCGTGATGCGCGCCGAGTGGGACATCGCGCGCTACCTGCGCAGCGGCCGGCTGCGCCAGGTGCTGGAGAACCACCAGACCCCGCCGGCCGACATTCATGCGGTCTGGCCGCAGCGGCATCAGGTGTCGGCACGTGTGCGCGCCTTTGTGGACTACCTGGCCGGCCACTTCGAGAAATCGTCCACGCTGGCTGCGGGCCTGGTCACCCGCTGGTGAGCCGCCTGGTCAGGGCGCCGTCAGGGTGTTCTGGCGCCGGCTTCGAACCACTGCCGGACCAGGCCCCGTTCCGCCTCGGTGATGCCGGTGGCATTGTTCATCGGCATGGTTTTGCTGACCACCACCTGCTGGTAGACCGCCTGCGCATGCTGCCTGAGCAGCGCCGGCGAGTCGAGGCGCACGTTCTTCATCTGGACTTGCGCACCGTGGCACTGGTAGCAGCGTTGCTCCAGCACTTTCTGCAGGTTGTTATAGTCATTTTGGCCTGCAGCCCCCGCCCCTCCTGCGCCAGCAGCTATTGAATCAGTAGCAAGCCCGGCGCCTGCAGCCTGCGCTGGCGGTTTCATCCAGACGATGGCGCCAAGAATCAGCACCACCCCGACCAGCGCATAGGGCAGCGGGTTGCCATTGCGGCCCAGTTTGAAGCCATGGCGCATGACAAAAAACTGGCGTATCAGCGCACCGGCCAGCATCATGCCAATCAGCACGAGCCAGTTCTGCGGATGGCCCCAGGTGAAGCTGTAGTGGTTGCTGAGCATGGCAAACAGCACCGGCAGGGTGAAATAGGTGTTGTGCACGCTGCGCTGCTTGCCGCGCTGGCCGTGCACCGGGTCCACGGGCTCGCCGGCCTGGATGCTGGCGACCACCTTGCGCTGACCGGGAATGATCCAGAAAAACACATTGGCGCTCATTGCGGTGGCAATCATGGCGCCCACCAGCAGGAAAGCGGCGCGCCCGGCAAACCAGTGGCAGGCCAGCCAGGACGCCACACAGACAAGCACCAGCACCAGCGCGCCCACCATCGCATCCCCGTTTTTGCGTTTGCCGAACAGCTGGCAGATGCCGTCGTAGAGCATCCAGAACACCACAAAGAAAGAAAGTGCCACCCCGATGGCGGCGCCGGGCGACCAGTTCATCAGCGATTTGTCGACCAGGTAGGTGCCGGCGTTCCAGAGGTAAGACACGGTGAACAGCGCAAAACCGGTCAGCCAGGTGCTGTAGCTCTCCCAGTAAAACCAGTGCAGGTGACCGGGCAAGGTGGGAGGCTTGACCGCAAACTTGACCGGGTGGTAGAAACCGCCGCCATGCACAGCCCAGAGTTCGCCGCTGACGCCCTGCTTTTTCAGGTCGTCATCGACCGGCGGCGTCAGGCTGGAGTCGAGGAAGACAAAATAAAACGAGGAGCCAACCCAGGCGATGGCGGTGATGACATGGACCCAGCGCAGCAGCAGGTTGGCCCAGTCGAGAAGGTAACTTTCCATGATCTCAACCTATGCAGCGACGCGGCGCTGCCTTGTGCAAGCTGCTCACCACTGCGGGCGCTGTAAGCAGACAAAGGCCACGAACAACAAAAAAATGTGCTCCGCTGCGACCAGGGGGAAGCTAAAAGTGTATGCGATCTATGGCCTGCCGGCATGCAACAACTGTGCCGCGACCGCCACTGCAATCACTTCCGGCTCCTTGCCGCTGATGCCGGGCAGGCCGATCGGGCAGGTCACGTGTCCGAGTTCTTCAGCGCTGAAGCCGCGCGCCTCCAGCCGGTGCCGGAAGGTCGCCCATTTGGTTTTGCTGCCGATCAAACCGATGTAAGGCAGGTCGCCCCGCTCGCGCTGGCGCTTGAGGCATTCGGCCACGATGTCCAGGTCCTCGGCGTGGCTGAAACTCATGATCAATACCCGAGACTGCGGCGCCAGGTCCGTCACCGCGCGTTGCACCGGGTCGGAATGCTCGCAGCTTACGTTGGGCCCCCACGCTCGCTCACTTCGTGTAGCTCCCTGCCCCCCAGGGGGGCGCATTTTTCCTTGGGGCGGCCCGGCGGAAATCTGCCCCCACGCTCGCTCACTTCGTGTAGCTCCCTGCCCCCCAGGGGGGCGCATTTTTCCTTGGGGCGGCCCGGCGGAAATCTGCCCCCACGCTCGCTCACTTCGTGTAGCTCCCTGCCCCCCAGGGGGGCGCATTTTTCCTTGGGGCGGCCCGGCGGAAAAATCTGCAAACTCGTCCGGGAAAATGCCGTCACGGCTGTCGATCCAGGTCAGGGCAAACGGCAGGAGCGAGAGCACCTCCATCAGCGCAAAACCCACATGGCCACCCCCAAAAAGCGCAACAGGCTGTAAATGGTTGTCCAGCCGGCGGCGCAGGGCCGGCACATCATCCGGACCTAGCGCTTCAAAACGCAGATGCACCACGCCGCCGCAGCATTGCCCCAGCGAAGGACCGAGCACAAAGCGGCCAGCTGCCTCACCCGGCAGGCCCCGCAAACGCGCACGTGCTCTCGCCGTCGCCTCGTACTCCAGGTGGCCGCCACCTATGGTGCCGACCGCCCCATCGGCAAAAACCGCCATCCAGGTGCCGGCCTCGCGCGGCACCGAACCTTCGGTGGCACTCACCTCGACCAGCACAGCCGGCTCCTGCGCCAGCCGTGCCAAAAACAAATCCTTGTGCTGACTCACGGTAGAAACCCTCTGATTCACGGCCCGCTTTCCGGGACCCGGAGAACGCATAATTCAACTTCCAGGCGGCAGCTTTCCCAGACGGCAACGGCCCCTGACAGACTGCACCATAGCAGCCACGCCGCCTGGCAACTACACAAGGACACGTATGCCTGAAACCTCACACCGCCGCTTCTGGCTTGCGGCCCTGCTGTCGACAGCGGTCGGGGCCCTCGTTTCAGCGTGCAAATCCGCCCCCCCACCGGCGGCCGAGCCCGAACCGGCTGCTCCGTCGTCTCCCGTGGTCGGCCCGATTTCCGGCCCCGCCGGCTCGGCGCGCCAGTCGGCCGCACCTACGGCCCGCGCCTACCGCCAAAGTGGTGCCAGCCACATTTACGGACTGCACGCCGACCGCATCTACAAGGGGAGAATGCCACCCCTGCTTTACGCCGTCGGTGTGCTGAACGTGGAAATCAACCAGGTCGGCATTGTGACCCGCCTCGACTGGATGCGGGCACCGCGCCACGCGCCAGAGGTCATCGCCGAGATCGAACGCATGATCAAGGCCGCATCGCCTTTTCCGGCGCCAGTCCGAATTGGCAAAGTCGTCTACACCGACACCTGGCTCTGGCACAAAAGCGGCAAATTCCAGCTTGATACGCTGACCGAAGGGCAGAATTAAGCCCCCACGGTTGCTCACTTCGTGTAGCGCCCGAGGCCTTGCAGGCCGCGGCTCGCGAGACGCTTCGCCTCTGTCGCCTGTCCAAAGCTGCTCAAGCAGCTTTGGAGCCGCAGGCTCCAGCCCCTCGGGGGCCGCTGCGCCTGCGGCCCCTGCTTGAAGAAGCCCCCCACTCAGTTCACGCTTGCTGGCGAATTCAGGATCCCCGATACGTGGAATAACTCCAGGGGCTGACCAGCAGCGGCACATGGTAATGCTGGCTGGTGTCAGCCACGCCAAAGTCCAGGCTCACCCGGTTCAGGAAATTCGGCTCCGGCAGCGTCACGCCTCGAGCGGAGAAATAGCCCGCCACATCGAAGACCAGCCGGTAAGTGCCGCGCTGCAGGCTGCTGTTGTCATAAAGCAGCCCGTCGGGGTTGCGGCCGTCGCTGTTCAGATGGAAGGCTTTCACCAGCGTGGTGCGGTCGCCGTCGGTGGTGTACAGCTCGACGCTCATGCCGGCCGCTGGCGTGCCGTGCATGGTGTCCAGCACATGTGTGCTCAGGCCCATGTCAATTCCTTGTTGCGGTGAGTCGGTCTGCCCGATGGTCCACCGAAAGTGTATACACTTTTGGGCTTTCCGACTATCATTTGCGCCATGGAATCGTCCACCACCAGCGCCATTGTGGAAGCCCTGACCAGGGCGATTGTGGAGCACCGCCTGCTTCCGGGCACCAAACTGGCCGAGCAGAAACTGGCGGACCACTTCGGCGTTTCGCGCACGCTGGTGCGCCAGGCCTTGTTCCAGCTCTCGCAAAACCAGCTGATCCGGCTCGAACCCGCGCGCGGCGCCTTTGTTGCTGCGCCTTCGGTCAACGAGGCGCGCCAGGTGTTTGCAGTGCGCCGCATGCTGGAAGCCGAGATGACCCGGGCGTTTGTGCGCAGTGTCACGCCGGCCAGGATCAAGGCCCTGAAAGAACATGTAGCGCAGGAAAAAATGGCTGTGGAACGGCAGGACGCCCCGGGGCGCACCGAGCTGCTGGGCGACTTTCATGTGCGCATGGCCGAACTGATGGGAAACGAGGTGCTGGCGCAAATGCTGGGCGACCTGATCTCCCGCTGCTCGCTGATCACGCTGATGTACCAGAGCGCCAGCGCTGCCGAACACTCCCATGACGAACACGCCGAAATCGTCAGGGCGCTGTCCGCCAGGGACGAGGAGCGCGCCGTGCGCCTGATGAACGACCACCTGCAGCATGTCGAGGAAAACCTCAGCTTTGAACGCCAGATGCCGACCAGCGATATTTCCATGGCCTTGTCCTGAACCTGCATGACCATCTACAACACCACCCTGCCCTACCCCAGAGACCTGGTGGGTTATGGCCGCTCGCCGCCGCACGCTCAGTGGCCGGGCCGCGCCCGCATCGCCGTGCAGTTCGTGCTGAACTACGAGGAAGGCGGAGAGAACGCCGTGCTGCATGGCGACGCCGGCTCCGAACAGTTTCTCTCCGAGATGGCCAATCCGCCCAGCTACCCCGAACGCCACCTGAGCATGGAAGGCATCTACGAGTACGGCTCGCGGGCCGGTGTGTGGCGCCTGCTGCGCGAGTTTGAAAAGCGCCGGCTGCCGCTGACGGTGTTCGGCGTCAGCATGGCCCTGCAACGCCACCCCGAGCTGACCGCCGCCTTCGTCGAGCTCGGCCACGAGATCGCCTGCCACGGCCTGCGCTGGATCAACTACCAGGGCGCGGACGAAGTGGTCGAGCGCGAGCACATGCGCCTGGGCCTGGACATCATCACGCAAATGACGGGCCAGCGTCCGCTGGGCTGGTACACCGGCCGCGACAGCCCGCGCACCCGGCGCCTGGTCGCCGACGACGGCCAGTTGGCCTACGACAGCGACTACTACGGCGACGACCTGCCGCTGTGGATGAAAGTGGCGCGCACCGACGGCACCGTGGTGCCGCGGCTCGTGGTGCCCTACACGCTGGACACCAACGACATGCGTTTTGCGCTGCCCCAAGGCTTCGCGCAAGCCGATGACTTCTTTACCTACCTGCGTGACAGCTTCGATGCGCTGTATGCCGAAGGCGACCCGAACGGCCTGAACGCACCCAAGATGCTCAGCATCGGCATGCACTGCCGCCTGCTGGGCAGGCCCGGCCGCATTGTGGCACTGCAGAAATTCCTTGACCATGTCCAGCAGCACGAGGCTGTCTGGATCTGCCGTCGCATCGACATTGCACGCCACTGGCAGCAAGTCCACCCCTATATAGAGAATGACCATGCCCCTGACCCTTGAACAACTGAACGCCGCACCAGCGACTGAAGCCGTGGCCTGGCTGGCCGGCCTCTACGAACACTCCCCGTGGATCGCCGAAGGCGCGCTGGCCCTGCGTCCCTTCCGGTCGCTGGCACACTTCAAACACTTGATGGCCGGCATCGTCCGCAAGGCCGGCCGCGAGGCCCAGCTCACCTTGATCCGCGCCCACCCCGAACTGGCCGGCAAGGCCATGGTCAGCAACACGCTGACGGCCGAATCCACCAACGAGCAGAACAAGGCGGGCCTGACCCACTGCACGCCTGAAGAATTTGCGCGCATCCAGGCACTCAACAGCGCCTACAACACGCGGTTCGGCTTTCCCTTCATCCTGGCCGTGCGCGGTCCCCGCGGCACCGGCCTGAGCCGGCAGGAGATCATCGCCACCTTTGAGCAACGCCTGGCCAATCACCCGGACTTCGAGCTCGGAGAAGCCCTGCGCAACATTCACCGCATCGCCGAGTTGCGGCTCCAGGACAAGTTCGGTGCGGAGCCCCGCCTGGGCAACCAGGTCTGGGACTGGCAGGAAAGCCTCAGTGCGTTCAGCGACCCGGGTTATCTGGAAAAAGGCCAGCTCACGGTGACCTACCTCACCGACGCGCATCGTGCAGCTGCCCGGCTGATTGAGCAGACCATGCGGGACAGCGGCTTCGACGAGGTCAGCGTGGACGCGGTCGGCAACGTGGTCGGCCGCTACAAGGCGGCCGTGACCGGCGCCAAGACCCTGATGACCGGCTCGCACTACGACACCGTACGCAACGGCGGCAAGTACGACGGCCGGCTCGGCATCTTTGTACCCGTGGCCTGTGTGGGCGAGCTGTCGCGCGCGGGCAAGCGACTGCCTTTCGACTTTGAAGTGATTGCTTTTGCCGAAGAAGAAGGCCAGCGTTACAAGGCCACGTTTCTAGGCTCAGGCGCGCTGATCGGCCAGTTCAACCCGGCCTGGCTGGGCCAGACAGACGCCGACGGCATCAGCATGCGGGAAGCCATGCAGCACGCCGGCCTGCCGGCCACGCTGGAGGCCATAGCTGCCCTGCAGCGCAAGCCTGCCGACTACCTGGGTTTTGTCGAAGTGCACATTGAGCAGGGGCCGGTGCTCAATGAACTCGACATCCCGCTGGGCATCGTGACCTCCATCAACGGCGGTGTGCGTTACACCTGCGAGGTCACCGGCATGGCCAGCCACGCCGGTACCACCCCCATGAACCGCCGCCGCGATGCGGCGCTGGCCGTGGCTGAAATAGCGCTGTATGTGGAGCAGCGCGCGGCCCGCGATGGCGACTCGGTCGGCACCATCGGCATCTGGACGGTGCCCGGCGGCTCGACCAACGTGGTACCCGGCCGCTGCCAATTCACGCTGGATCTGCGCGCACCCAACGATGCGCAGCGTGACGCGATGGTGGCCGATGTGCTGGCCGAACTCAAAACCATCTGTGAACGCCGCGGCGTCCACCACACCACCGAGGAAACCATGCGCGCTGCTGCCGCGCCGAGTGCCCGGGCCTGGCAACAGCACTGGGAGCGGGCGGTGGACAGCCTGGGGGTCCCGCTTTACCGCATGCCCAGCGGCGCGGGTCACGACGCGATGAAGCTCCACGAGGTGATGCCGCAGGCCATGCTGTTTGTGCGCGGCCAGAACTCGGGCATCAGCCACAACCCGCTGGAAAGTACCACCAGCGACGACATCGACCTGGCCGTCCAGGCCTTCCAGCACCTGCTGGACCAAGTTGGCGGAACCAAGCATGACTGATGACGAACAACTTGACGCCTGGGTGGACGCCCACTTCAATGAGGAAGTGCGTTTTCTGCAGGAACTGATCCGCGTCCCCACCCCCACGCCCCCCGGCAACAATGCCCCGCATGCCGAACGCACCGCCGAGCTTCTCCACGCTTTCGGTTTCGAAGTGGAAAAACACAAAATCGCCCCGGTGGAGGTCAAGGCTTATGGCCTGGAGTCCCTGACCAACCTGATCGTGCGCCGGCGCTACGGGGAAGGCAGGACCATCGCCCTGAACGCCCACGGCGACGTGGTGCCCCCCGGTGAAGGCTGGACCCAGGACCCGTATGGCGGCAAGGTCGTGGACGGCAGAATTTATGGCCGGGCCTCGGCCGTCAGCAAGTCCGATTTCGCCACCTACACGTTTGCCGTGCGGGCGCTGGAGGCACTGGGCATCCCGCTGCACGGCAGCGTGGAACTGCATTTCACCTACGACGAGGAGTTCGGCGGCGAGATGGGACCGGGCTGGCTGCTCAAGAACAAACTCACCCGGCCGGACCTGCTGATCGCCGCGGGATTCAGCCATGAAGTGGTCACTGCCCACAACGGCTGCCTGCAAATGGAAGTAACAGTGCACGGCAAGATGGCCCATGCGGCCATTCCCGACACCGGTGTGGATGCACTGCAGGCCGCCGTGCACATCCTCAATGCACTGTACGCGCAGAACACGCTGTACAAGAAGGTCAGCTCGAAAGTCGAGGGCATCACCCACCCCTACCTCAACGTGGGTCGCATCGAGGGTGGCACCAACACCAATGTCGTCCCGGGCAAGGTGATGTTCAAGCTGGACCGACGCATGATTCCCGAGGAAAAGCCGTTTGAAGTGGAACGGGATATCCGCAAGGTGATCAATGATGCCGCCAGGGAATGCGAAGGTGTCCGTGTCGAGATCAAGCGCCTGCTGCTGGCCAACGCGCTCAAGCCCCTGCCGGGCAACCAGCCGCTGGTCGACGCGATCCAGAAGCATGGCCAGGCCATTTTTGGTGAGCCCATACCAGCGATGGGTACGCCGCTGTACACCGATGTGCGTCTGTACGCCGAGGCCGGCATCCCCGGCGTGATTTATGGCGCCGGACCCCGCACGGTGCTCGAGTCCAACGCCAAACGCGCCGACGAACACCTGGTCCTCGACGACCTGCGCGGCGCCACCAAGGTGATTGCACGCACCCTGCGTGAACTGCTTGCGCCCCAGCCATGAGCACCCTTGCGCCGACAACCATCGCCCTGGCCGCCGGTGCGGACCGGTGCAGGGGATATCCCGATGGCTGCGCCGCGCGCCCCATCCACAATCAGGGATGCACAGGGTGCCTCCAGACACCAACCCGGCATTCTTCTTGCTTGACGTGATACATCCCCAATATTTCCTGGAGTACCCATGACAAAACGCGCTTTCATCAAGACCATCGCAGCCCTGGCCGTGACGGCAACCACCGCCGTCTGCGGCAATGCCTACGCCCAGAACACGCCCATCAAGTTCCAGCTGGACTGGCGTTTCGAAGGCCCGGCGGCGCTGTTTGTCACGCCCGCGGCCAAGGGTTACTTCAAGGACGCCAAACTCGACGTGACGATTGACGCCGGCAACGGCTCGGGCGGCACCGTGACCCGCGTCGCTTCGGGCAGCTACGACATGGGTTTTGCCGACCTGGCCGCGTTGATGGAGTTCCACGCCAACAACCCGGACGCCGCGAACAAGCCGGTCGCGGTGATGATGGTCTACAACAACACGCCCGCTTCGGTGATGGCCCTGAAAAAATCCGGCATCAAGACTGTGGCTGACCTGAACGGCAAAAAACTCGGTGCTCCGGTGTTTGACGCCGGCCGCCGCGCCTTCCCGATTTTCGCCAAGGCCAACAACATCAGCGGCGTGCAGTGGACTGCCATGGACCCGCCGCTGCGCGAAACCATGCTGGCGCGCGGCGATGTGGACGCCATCACCGGCTTCACCTTCACCTCGCTGCTCAACCTCGAAGCGCGCGGCGTGAAGGCCGAGGACGTGGTGGTGCTGCCTTACGCCGACAACGGCGTCAAGCTGTACGGCAATGTGATCATCGCCTCGCCGAAAATGATCAAGGAGAACCCCGCCGCCGTGAAGGCCTTCCTGCTGGCCTTCACCAAGGGCGTGAAAGAAGTCATCGCCAAACCAGCGGCAGCCATTGAAGACGTCAAGGCACGCGACGGCATCATCAATACCGCACTCGAAACACGCCGCCTGCAGCTGGCCATTGACACCGTGATCAACAGCCCCGACGCACGTGCCGAAGGTTTCGGGCAGGCCAAGGGCCCGCGCCTGACACTGATGGCCTCGCAGGTCTCCGACGCCTTCAACACCAAAACACGTGTCAATGCCGACAGCGTGTGGAACGGCTCCTTCCTGCCCACGGTGGCCGAGCTCAACGTTCTGCCCGCCGCAAAGAAGTAACTGCGACATACGGCGCCTGTCGGCGACCCGCGCCAGCAGACACCTTGAACGACACGGCCGGCCTTTCCCTGAAACGCCGGCCGCTGTCCTGAAGACCCCGGGCGAATCACAAAACTCAAAAAACCATGCAAGCACAACCCGACGGCCATTTTGTTGACTTCAGCGACGTCTGGCTCGCCTACAACGACGAGTTGCTGGCGCAGAACCACTTCGCCGTCGAAGCCATCGACCTGAAGGTGCGCGAGGGCGAGTTCATCGCCATCGTCGGACCCTCGGGCTGCGGCAAATCCACCTTCATGAAGCTGACGACCGGCCTGAAAATGCCGTCGAAAGGCCGCATCATGATCGACGGCAAGCCCGTCACCGGCCCGCTGAAGATTTCCGGCATGGCTTTCCAGGCGCCCTCGCTGCTGCCCTGGCGAACCACGGTTGACAACGTGCTGCTGCCGCTGGAGATCGTTGAGCCCTTTCGAAGCCAGTTCAAGTCCAGGCGCAAGGAATTCGAGGAGCGCGCACGCAAGCTGCTGCAGAAAGTCGGCCTGGGCGGTTACGAGGACAAGTTCCCGTGGCAGCTGTCGGGCGGCATGCAGCAGCGCGTGAGCATCTGCCGCGCGCTGATCCACGAGCCCAAGATGCTGCTGCTCGACGAACCCTTCGGCGCGCTCGACGCCTTCACGCGCGAGGAACTGTGGTGCATCCTGCGCGACCTCTGGACCGAGCAGCGTTTCAATGTCATCCTGGTCACGCACGACCTGCGCGAGTCGGTGTTCCTTGCCGACACCGTGTATGTGATGAGCAAGAGCCCGGGCCGTTTTGTGGTCAAGAAGGAGATCACCCTGCCGCGCCCGCGCGACCTCGAAGTGACCTACACCCAGGCCTTCGGCGACATCGTCCACGAGCTGCGCAGCCACATCGGCGCCATCCGCAGCCCCGTCATCAACCCCGCGCCCGCCACCGCAGGCATAGAGGCCAACAAGCCATGACGAAAAAACAGATTGAACGCTGGTCGCCGTTTGTGCTGCTGCTGGTCATCCTGGCGCTCTGGCAAGGGGTGGTCATGGTGTTCGGCATTGCCGAATACATTTTTCCCGCGCCGCTCGCGATCGCCCAGTCCATGGCCGAGTTCGCCGGCCCGATCGCCCAGGCTGCCTGGAAAACCTTCTGGGTCACCATGGTCGGCTTCGGCCTGTCCATCGTGGTCGGCGTGATGCTCGGCTTTCTGGTCGGCTCCTCGCGCCTGGCCTACGCCGCGGTTTACCCGCTGCTGGTCGCCTTCAATGCCGTGCCCAAGGCTGCCATCGTGCCCATCCTGATTGTCTGGTTCGGCATCGGGGTCGGCCCCGGCATCCTGACCGCCTTTTTGATCTCCTTCTTCCCGATCACCGTCAACATGGCCACCGGCCTGGCGACGCTGGAGCCCGAGTTGGAAGACGTGCTGCGCGTGCTGGGCGCCAAGCGCTGGGATGTGCTGGTCAAGGTCGGCCTGCCACGCTCGATGCCCTACTTTTACGGCTCGCTCAAGATCGCGATCACCCTGGCTTTTGTCGGTACCGTTCTGGCTGAAATGACGGCCGGCGACTCCGGCATCGGTTATTTGATGCTCAGCGCTGGCTCCCAGCAGCGCATGGCGCTGGCCTTTGCCGGGCTGGTGGTGATCGGTGCGATGGCGATGATCATGTACGAGCTGTTCAGCTACATCGAGAAACACACGACAGGATGGGCGCACCGGGGAACACAGGGCGACTGAGGCCACCCGCCTCAGGTTTCATCCATGAAATCGGGCTTCAGCCCAATTGGGACGGGCGCAAACAGCTATCTAAATCATAGTAGGCAGGATCGGTGTGACCGGCGTATTTGCCATCGCACACTCCGTCCCGCCCTCTGGCGCTCGGTGATCGGCGTGTGCGCCTTGCGTCGGATCAGGGCCATTGTCTGACAGGGGTGCGGCCTGCCGGACGGCCCGGCAGGTGCAGCTGCCGGGGGTACACCGGAAGGGTGGCACATGTTGCGCCCATGCCCTCGTCGGTCCACTTCCAAGGAGAGACACATGTCCCCATCCCCTGCCCCCACCACGCCCGATCCCTCGACCACCCGGCCGCTCAACGTCGACCCGGCAGACAAAGACCTTGCTGAGCAAGCCCGGCCCGGCCACGGCATCCCTTCGCAGGACCCTGAGCCTGCGGCACAGACTCCCCTTACGGCTGCAGAGTCCAACCGCGAATCGAATTCCGTACTGATGGGCGGTGGCGGGATAGCCGGTGCAGCTACCGGCGCAGCCGTTGGTGCCGTCCTGGCTGGCCCGGTCGGCGTGCTGGTCGGCGGAACCGTGGGCCTGGTGGCTGGCGCGCTGGGCGGAGCCGCTGCGGGCCCATTGGTGACAGCGGAAAATCCCGCCAGCGCCATCCCGGGGCCAGCCGGCAAGGAAGTCACTCGCGCCGGCGAAACGCGGCCTGAAGATCCCTCCCGCTGAGTCGCCGGCTCGCAACCCTGACGGCAACCAGCCTCTGAAGCACTGCAGCACGGCACCCAGGCCACGCACGATGCTGCTCCCGGCAGTACGGCGCGTACCCGGCAGCAGCGCAAGCCCCCTACCCTGAGCCGGCGAACCCTGCCAGCGTACCCGGCCCGACAACAGAGGTCAGAGAAAGCGCTCGAGCAGCCGCCGTGACGCCCGGTCCAGCGCCCCCATGTCCTTGACGCTGAAGTGCACGCCATGGCCGGCAGTAATCAGCAAGGATTCGCGACTCAGGCGACGGATGTCTTCCTCGCCCTTGAGCACAAAGCTGGTCTCGCCGCGGTCGGTCTCCACCGCCCAGGTGCTGGGTGTGCCGAAACTCGACACGCTGATGAGGCGCGTGATCTCGGGCACAAAATCGCGTAGCGCCAGTTCTTCCTCCAGCAGGCTGCGCTGCGGCAGCGGCAAGTCGCCCAGTCGCTCCAGCCAGGCCAGCTCATGGCCTTCGCTGCTGATCAGGGAGATGCCCTCATCCGGCGCGGCAATCGGGAAGGCGCGCACCGGCACCACGCCCAGGTGCTGCTCGCCGCCGGCCGCCACCAGCAGCAACCGGCCTGAGGCATGCCGCTCCAGCTGGAAAGCAGGGCTGGCTGAAACAGGAGGGATGGTCATGCTCAATCCTTCAGACATTGCCGTTATGCTGAGCCGTATGGGCCACCTGCGAGGTGGCCAGCGCAATCCGGCCTTCCTCTGCATCGGCATTGCCCTCGCTGTCAACCTGACGCGCCTGCGCTTCGTAGAGCCGCCAGTACGCGCCCTGCTTCGCCATGAGTTCGTCGTGCGGTCCGACCTCCACCACCTGGCCGCGGTCCATCACCACCAGCCGGTCGGCCTTGCGCAGGGTGGACAGGCGGTGTGCGATGGCAATCGTGGTCCGGCCCTGCACCAGGTTGTCGAGGGCTTTCTGGATTTCCTGCTCGGTCTCGGTGTCCACCGACGAGGTGGCCTCGTCAAGAATCAGGATGCGCGGGTCAATCAGCAGCGCACGCGCGATAGAGATGCGCTGGCGTTCGCCGCCCGACAGGCCCTGGCCGCGCTCGCCGACCAGCGAGTCGTAACCCTGGGGCAGGCGCAGGATGAACTCGTGCGCATGCGCTGCTCGGGCAGCGGCCACAATCTCGGCGCGACTGGCGCCAGGCTTGCCATAGGCGATGTTTTCCGCGATGGTGCCGAAAAACAGAAACGGCTCCTGCAGCACCAGACCGATGTTGCGACGATAGTCGGCCACGGTGAAACGCCGGATGTCGGTGCCGTCCACGCTGATGCTGCCGTCGGTGACGTCATAAAAGCGGCAGATCAGGTTGACCAGCGTGCTTTTGCCGGAGCCGCTGTGCCCGACCAGTCCGATCATCTCGCCGGGCTGGATGCTCAGGTCCAGCCCGCGTATCACCGCGCGGTTGCCGTAGCGAAAGCCCAGCCCGCTCATTTCGATGCGGCCCTGCATGGGCGCCATGGACACCGGGTTGGCCGGCTCCGGCACATTGGAAGCATGGTCGAGGATGTCGAAAATGCGCTTGGCCCCGGCTGCCGCTTTTTGCGTGACCGAAACAATGCGGCTCATGGAGTCCAGCCGGGTGTAAAAACGGCCAATGTAGGCAATGAAAGCGGTCAGCACACCGACCGTGATCTGCTGTTTGGACACCAGCCAGATACCGAAAGCCCAGACCACCAGCAGGCCAATTTCGGTCAGAAGCGACACCGTCGGGGTGAACAGCGACCAGACCTTGTTGAGCTTGTCGTTGACCAGCAGGTTGTGCCGATTGGCGTCGCGAAAACGCTGGGCTTCGCGTTTTTCCTGGGCAAAGGCCTTGACCACGCGGATGCCGGGAATGGTGTCGGCCAGCACATTGGTCACTTCCGACCAGACCCGGTCGATTTTTTCAAAACCGGTGCGCAGGCGGTCGCGCACCGTGTGGATCATCCAGGCGATGAAGGGCAGCGGCAGCAGGGTGACCAGCGCCAGCCAGGGGTTGATCGAAAACAGGATGGCGGCGGTCATCACGATCATCAGCACATCGGTCGCAAAATCGAGCGCGTGCAGCGACAGGAACACATTGATACGGTCAGTTTCCGAGCCAATGCGGCTCATCAGGTCGCCGGTGCGTTTGCCGCCGAAGTAATCCAGCGACAGATCCAGCAGGTGGTCAAAGGTGGCCGTACGCAGGTCGGCACCTATGCGTTCGGACACCAGCGCCAGCAGATAGGTGCGCGCCCAGTTCAGCGCCCAGCCGAGCAGCGCCGCCGCCAGCAGGCCGCCCAGAATGGCCAGCACCTTCCAGGTTTCGATCTGCTGGCCGTTCTGGAACGGGATCAGGATGTCGTCCATCAGCGGAATCGTCAGGTAGGGGGGCACCAGGGTTGCGGCGGTCGATGCCAGGGTCAAGAGAAACCCTGAAAGCAACTGCCATTGATAAGGCCGGGCGAAGCGCCACAGGCGCAGCAACACCCAGGTCGACGGCGGCGTGTGCAGTTCGCGGGCGCAGGTCGGGCATTCGTCGCTGTCCGTCGGCAGCGCCGTGTCGCAGAAGGGGCACAGGGCCATGTCGTCGCCGGTGGCAGCCGGACCGGGCGTCAATTGCTGCTCGAACAGGCGCAGCAGTCGCAGCGCCTGCACATTGACCGCCAGCGTGAACCGCCAGCTGCGCAATCGCTGCCCCCCTTGATGAAGCTCCAGTGTTCCGACACCGGCGTGGTCGAAATGGCGCAAGGACAGGGGAGACAACTGGCCGGAGGCCTCTTCCGGTCGCAACGGCCAGCTGGCCCACAGGCCGGTTTGCGGGTCGTGGGCCATCAGGCGGCGGTCGGTCAGGGCCAGCAAACCCCGGGAAAAACGAAGTTGTTGATTCAGGTCAACCAGCACCGTACATAGCACGTTCTCATGGTTTGCGAGTTGCGCGCGCAGGTCGGTCTGCGCGGGGCCAGCCTCGCTGGAGGCATCGACCGGATGGGAATGTTGCATTGTGATGTGGAAGCCGTAAAAACCGGTGCCCCGGAAACAGTGGGGTCAAATCGGGGATTTTCGCCCAATCCGCGTCGGCTGATGCAAGATTCGGCCGCCGGACAGGAAAACCTGCCCGATCAAACAGAAACGCCCGTTGTGGGCGCCTACTCAGAAAAGAACGTTGCCCCGGCCCGGCCGGTTGACCGAATCCAGAAAAACATGACCAAACAGGACGACATCCGGCTTCTGCGCATCAATTACCTGCGTGGCCCCAACATCTGGACTTACCGCCCTGTGCTGGAAGTCTGGATGGACCTCGGCACCCTGGAGGACCTGCCCTCCAACCTGTTGCCGGGTTTCAGCGACCGCCTGGTTGCACTGCTGCCGGCCCTGCTGGAACACCACTGCGGCGTCGGCGAGCGCGGCGGCTTCATCCAGCGCCTCTACGAAGGCACCTGGGCCGGCCATGTGCTGGAGCACGTCGTCATCGAACTGCTGAACCTGGCAGGCATGCCTACCGGTTTCGGCCAGACCCGCAGCACCTCACAGCGCGGCATTTACCGCATGGTGGTCCGCGCCCGCGACGAGCAGGTGGCGCGCAGCGCGCTGGCCGAGGGCCACCGCCTGCTGATGGCCGCCATCAACAACGAGGCTTTCAGTGACGCCGACCTTCAGGCCGCCGTTGGCCGTGTGCGTGACAAGGTCGACGAGTGTTACCTCGGCCCCAGCACGGCCTCCATCGTTGCTGCCGCCACCGAGCGCCGCATTCCGCACATCCGCCTCAATGATGGCAACCTGGTCCAGCTGGGCTACGGCGCCAGCCAGCGCCGCATCTGGACGGCCGAGACCGAGCTCACCAGCGCGATTGCCGAAGGCATCGCCAGCGACAAGGACCTGACCAAAAGCCTGCTGGCTTCCTGTGGCGTGCCGGTGCCGGAAGGTGAAATTGTCGACAGCGCCGAAGCCGCCTGGGAAGCCGCGCAGGACATCGGTCTGCCGGTGGTAGTCAAACCGAGCGACGGCAATCATGGCCGCGGCGTGTCGCTGGACCTCACCACCCGCGAACAGGTTGAAGCAGCGTTCCAGGTAGCGGCGCCGCACGGCAGCGAAGTGATGGTGGAGCGTTTTGTGCGCGGCCACGAGCACCGCCTGCTGGTGGTTGGCGGGCGGGTGGTCGCCGCTGCGCGCGGGGAGACTGCCACGGTGCGCGGCGATGGCCGTGCCAGTGTGACCGAACTGGTCGACGCGCAGCTCAACACCGATCCGCGGCGCGGCGCCACCGAAGACTTCCCGCTCGGCCTGATCGAGCTGGACAAGGACGAGGCCATCCTGCTGGACCTGCAGCGCCAGGGGCTGGGCCCCGCCTCGGTGCCGGACGCCGGGCGCCAGGTGCTGATCCAGCGCAACGGCAATGTGGCGATTGACTGTACCGACGAGATCCATCCCGACGTCGACCATATCGTCTCGCTGGCCGCCCGCGTCGTCGGTCTGGACATCGCCGGTGTGGATGTCGTGGCGCAGGACATCTCCAAACCCCTGCATGCGCAGGGCGGCGCGATTGTGGAAGTCAATGCCGGACCCGGGTTGCTGATGCACCTCAAGCCCGCCGAAGGTGCGCCGCGGCCGGTCGGCCGCGCCATCTGTGACCACCTGTTTCCCGAAGCGCCCGAAGGCACGCACAGCGGCCGCATTCCCGTGGTGGGCGTGGCCGGCTCGGCGGGCACGCAGAAGGTGGCTCGGCTGGTGGCCTGGCTGCTCCAGCTTTCGGGGCGGCACACCGGTCTGGCCTGTCGCGACGGCCTGTTCCTCGACGGGCGTTGCCTCGATGCCAGCGACTGCACGCACTGGGAGGCCGGCCAGCGCCTGCTGATCAACCGTGCCGTGCAGGCCGCCGTGTTTGAAAACGGAGCCGCCACCATCTTGCGCAGTGGCCTGGCCTATGACCGCTGCCAGGTCGGGGTGGTCACAGACCTCGGGGGCGCCGGTGCATTGGGCGAATTCGATGTGGCCGAGGGTGGACAGATGTTCAAGGTCATGCGCTCCCAGGTGGATGTGGTGCTGTCCGACGGCGTGGCCGTGCTCAATGCCGCCGATCCGGTCATCGTGGAAATGGCCCGCCTGTGTGACGGCGAGGTGATCTTCTACGCTACCGATCCGGGTTTGCCTGCGATTGCCACCCACCTGGGCGGCGGTGGCCGGGCAGTTTTCATGCGCCAGGGCCAGGTTGTGCTGGCCACCGGTGCCAGCGAAGCCTTCCTGCCCGGTCTGGACAAGCTGGCCGTCTGGCAAGGCCGGCATGCCCCCACTGCCGAAGACAGCCTGCTCGCTGCCATTTCAGCGGCATGGGCGCTCGACATCCCGCTCAACCTGATAGGTGCCGGTATTGAAGCCTTCAACCTGGAAACGGCCACAGACCGTTCCACCCTGGAAGGAAAGGCCACATGAGTACCGGTTCCCTCTTAAAACGCAGCTCCCGCGAAACCCGGCACGGAAAGACACGCTGATGAAAGTTACCCGCACCCGTGCGCTGCGCGGCCCCAACCTCTGGAGCCGCCATACGGCGCTTGAAGCCATCGTCACCTGCACGCAGGCCGAATGCGCCATCGACGCCCTGCCCGGCTTTGAGCCGCGCGTGCGTTCGCTGTTTCCCGCCATAGGCGCGCTGCGTCCGGGTGGTTATGTCGGCCCTGTGTCTCTGGCCCATGTGCTCGAATCGGCGGCACTGGCGCTGCAGGCCCAGGCGGGTTGCCCGGTAACCTTCAGCCACACGGCCTCCACGCTCGAAGACGGCGTTTACCAGACCGTGGTCGAGTACAGCGAAGAAACGGTCGGCCGGCTGGCGCTGGAGTTGGCCCAGGCGCTGATCCATGCCGCACTCTATGAAACCGGCTTCGACATGGAAGCCGCGATTGCCCAGTTGCGCGAACTCGACGAGGACGAGCGTATCGGACCGAGCACCGGCGCCATCGTGGACGCAGCCGTCGCCCGCGGCATTCCGTACAAACGCCTGACCCAGGGCAGCCTGGTGCAGTTTGGCTGGGGCTCGCGCCAGCGCCGCATTCAGGCCGCCGAGCTCGATGCGACCAGCGCGGTGTCCGAATCGATTGCCCAGGACAAGGATTTGACCAAAAAACTGCTGTTCGCCGCCGGGGTGCCGGTGCCCATGGGCCGGCCCGTCGCCGACCCTGACGAAGCCTGGACCGCCGCCCTGCAGATCGGGCTGCCGGTGGTTATCAAACCGCAGGACGGCAACCAGGGCAAGGGAGTCACGGTCAACATCGTGGACCGCGACCACCTCGACATCGCCTTCCGTGCAGCCGAGGAACACGGCACCGTCATGGTCGAAAAATTTCTGCCCGGCAACGACTTCCGGCTGCTGGTGGTCGGCAACAAGCTGGTGGCGGCATCTCGGCGCGAGCCACCGCAGGTATTGGGCGACGGCCTGCACACCGTGCGCGAGCTCGTCGATATCGTCAACCAGGACCCGCGCCGGGGCGAGGGTCACGCCACCTCCCTGACCAAAATCCGTTTTGACGATATTGCCGTCGCACGGCTGGCGGTGCAGGACATGACGCCGGAATCGATTCCCGCGCGGGGTCGGCGCGTGGTGCTTCGCAACAACGCCAACCTCAGCACCGGTGGCACCGCCACCGACGTGACCAGTGACGTCCATCCGGAGGTTGCCGCCCGCGCGGTAGCTGCAGCGCACATGGTGGGCCTGCACATCTGCGGCGTGGATGTGGTCTGCGAAAGTGTGCTGCGCCCGCTTGAAGCACAAAGTGGCGGCGTGGTGGAAGTCAACGCGGCGCCCGGCCTGCGCATGCACCTGTCGCCGTCTTATGGCAAGGGTCAGGCCGTTGGCGGTGCCATGATCAACGAACTGTTCGCACCCGGTGACGATGGTCGGGTGCCGGTGGTTGCCGTGACCGGCACCAACGGCAAGACCACGGTCACGCGCCTGATCACGCACCTGCTCACGGCCAGCGGTCTGCGCTGCGGGATGACCAACACTGACGGTGTCTGGGTCAACGGCCGGCAGACCGACAGCGGCGACTGCAGCGGCCCGAAAAGCGCCCGCAATGTGCTGATGCATCCCGACGTGGATGCCGCCGTGTTTGAAGTGGCGCGCGGCGGCATCCTGCGCGAGGGCCTGGGTTTTGACCGCTGCCAGGTGGCTGTTGTCACCAATGTCGGCAGCGGCGACCACCTGGGCCTGAATTACATCACCACGGTCGAAGACCTGGCGGTTCTCAAGCGCGTGATTGTGCAGAACGTCGCGCCAACCGGCTACGCCGTGCTCAACGCAGCCGATCCCATCGTCGCCGCCATGGCGCCCACCTGCCCCGGCAATGTGATCTTTTTTGCCGCTGACCGTCACCACCCCCTGATGGCTACCCACCGCGCCCAGGGCAAACGCACGGTCTATGTCGACGGCAACGCGCTGGTCGCGGCCGAAGGCGCGTGGCGCGAACGTGTGCCGCTGCACAGCATCCCCCTGACGCGCAACGGCAGCATCGGTTTCCAGGTTGAAAACGTCATGGCATCACTGGCCGCCGGCTGGGCCGTCGGCGTGCCTTGGGAAACCCTCAAAAGCGGACTGGCCAGTTTTGTCAACGACGCGCACAACGCGCCCGGTCGCTTCAACGTGATGGATTACCGCGGCGCCACCGTGATTGCCGACTATGGCCACAACCCCGACGCCATGCGCGCGCTGGTAAGCGCGGTGGAAGCGATGCCGGCTCGACGCCGCAGCGTGGTCATCAGCGGCGCGGGTGATCGCCGCGACAACGACATCCGCGACCAGACCATCATTCTTGGCCACGCTTTTGACGATGTGCTGCTCTACCAGGATGCCGCCCAGCGCGGCCGCGCCGACGGCGAGGTCATCGGACTGCTGCGCGACGGCCTGACGGGCGCCAGCCGCACCACCCACATCGAGGAAATTCGCGGCGAGTTTCTGGCCATCGACACGGCGCTGGCCCGCCTGGAGCCGGGCGACCTTTGCCTGATCCTGGTCGACCAGGTGCAGGAAGCACTGGCACACCTGGCTGAACGGGTGAAAGAAGCCAGCGACCTCCAACAAGTCGCGTCGGCCTGAACAGGGTTTCGGCCCCCTCGGCCAGCCTGACACATCCGGAGCGGGGGACTGCAAGCCCCGGAAATTCATGGAAATAGTGGCTGCAGCCCTCTACAAGCGGGCGCAACCAGCTACCAAATCAATAGCAAGCGTGAGGCATGATCACCGCACGCCAACGGTTAAACTCCACCGATGGCCTGGAACGCAACGCTCAGTCTCGACTACTCCCTGCAGGCCGGCAAGACAGTCGCCCACTTTCGCCACGACGGCCCGCTGCGCATCCTGCAAAGCCTGTACCCCGAAGGCGACGCGGTCTGCCACAACGTGCTGGTGCATCCACCTGGCGGTCTGGTGGGCGGCGACACACTGGACATCGCGGTCACGGCTGCGGCCGGTAGCCATGGCCTGATCACCACACCCGGCGCGACACGCTTTTACAGATCGTTGGGCGAAACCGCCCTGCAGCGTACGCACTTGCGCCTGGAGGCCGGCGCCCGCGCCGAGTGGCTGCCGATGGAGGCGCTGTGTTACAGCGGCTGCCTGGGCGAAAACCATCTCACGCTCGATCTGGCGCCTGGCGCAGAACTGATGGGCTGGGATGTCACCGCGCTGGGCCTGCCTGGCGCCAACCAGCCCTTCGAGCAAGGCAGCTTTTGCCAGCACATCGAGTTACCCGGCATCTGGCTGGAACGCGCACGCATCCGCGCCGACGACCTGCTGCTGATGAACAGCCCGCTGGGCCTGGCCGGCCAGCGCTGTATCGGCACCCTGTTTTTCGCGGCTGGCAGCAAGCTCGAACGCCAACGCCGTCAGCTCGCCCTGGACCTTGCACGCGAGGTGATTGAAGCGCACCCGCTGAACAACGCCGCAGGCGCCACCAGCCCTGACGCGCAGGTCGTCGTGGTTCGCGTGCTGGCACCGCTGGTGGAGCCTGCCATGGGCTTGCTGAAAGACGTCTGGAAGGCCTGGCGCCGGCATTTCTGGGACAAGGCCGCACCCAGCCCGCGCATCTGGTCGGTCTGATGGTCAGGACACATCTGGCGCCTGCGACCTACACCGTTTTTGCGGACCGTCCTACCGGGTGCAGCCAACCGGGGCGCAAAATCAGGGGCGGCATGGCCCCCTGCCATTGCCCTCCTGCAACACTGATCTGCGAGACGCTCATGAAAACCTTTCTGACTCCTGCCCTGGTGGCCGTTACCTTGTTGTTCACCGGGTGCGCCAGCACCACCGAAGGCGGCTCCGTCGGCGCGTCCCGTTCGCAACTGCTGCTGGTGTCGTCTGCGGAGCTGGACCAGATGGCAGCCCAAAGTTACGCCAAGCTCAAGGCCGAGGCCAGTGCCAAGGGCGCGCTCAATACCAACGCGGCCATGCTGGCCCGCGTGCGCGCAGTGGCCGCTCGCATCCAGCCGCAGACGGCAGTGTTCCGCGCCGATGCGCCGCGCTGGCAGTGGGAAGTCAACCTGATCACCAGTGACCAGCTCAATGCCTTTTGCATGCCTGGCGGAAAAATCATGTTCTACACCGGCCTGGTTTCCAGACTCAATCTCAGCGATGACGAAATAGCCATCGTGATGGGCCACGAAATCGCCCATGCCCTGCGTGAACACTCACGCGAACAGGTGTCGCAGGCAGCGGCCGCACAAACGGCCATCGGTATCGGCACCCAGCTGCTGGGGCTGGGTGGGGGCACATCACAGATCACTGAAGCAGCCTACGAGGCGCTCGTAGCCACGCGTTTCAGCCGCTCGCATGAAAGCGAAGCCGACCGTATCGGCCTGGAGCTGACGGCACGTGCGGGCTACAACCCCCAGGCCGGCGTCAGCCTGTGGCAAAAAATGGCCAGTGCAGGCAGCTCCGGCGGCGGCACCGACTTCCTGAGCAGCCATCCCAGCGACAGCAGCCGCGTGCAGCAGATTCAGGCCTTGCTGCCAACGGTGATGCCGCTGTACCAGGCCACGCGCCGCTAGGCTTCACCTTCGCGGCCTGGCGCGCAAGCCGCTGCCGGACCGCGCTCATCCCCGACCCGACGCCCCCGGTACACGCCGGCGGCATCATGAACACGGGAAAAGCCATGCATGCAGCCATGACCACCACCGAGATCTACCTGATTGCCATGGCAATCATCTTCACGGTTCCCTACCTGATCTGGCGCATCTTCAAGACCGACTACTACGCGCCGCTGGTCGTGGTGCAGATCATTGCCGGCATCCTGCTGGGACCCGGCGTCCTGGGCAGGCTCTACCCCGACTACTACGCCTTTGTGTTCAGTGCGCCCGTGGTGCAGTCGCTCAATGGCATTGCCTGGTGGGCGGTCATGGTGTTCGTCTGGATTGCCGGCATCGAGCTGGACCTGAAAAAGGCTTGGGCACACCGGCGCGAGAGCACCATCACTGCCGGCCTGGCGCTGGGCACCCCGCTGCTGTTCGGTTGCGCAGCCGCTGCCGGCATGCTGATGTACGAGGGCTGGATCGGCCCCCAAGGCATGCGCTGGCAGTTTATCCTGGGCGTCGGCATGGCCTGCGCCGTGACCGCCCTGCCCATCCTGATTTTGCTGATGGAAAAGCTCGCCATCCTGCGCCAGCCCATCGGCCAGCGCATCCTGCGTTATGCCAGCCTGGACGACATCGCCATCTGGGGCGTGCTGGCGCTGATCCTGATGGACTGGGAGCGCGTCGGCCGCCAGGCCGGCTTCCTGGCCGCTTTCGCGGTGCTCAGCTACCTCTTTCGCAAGCTGATGGTGTGGATGCCAGAGCGCGACCGCTGGTACGCAGGACTCGTCTGGCTCATCGTCTGTGCCTTCGGCGCCGACTGGGCCGGCCTGCATTACATGGTGGGAGCCTTCCTGGCCGGTGCAGTCATGGACAGCGACTGGTTCAACCAGGAGCACATGGACCTGCTGCGCCACCATGTGCTGCTGGTGATGATGCCGGTGTTTTTCCTGAGCACCGGACTGCGTACCAACTGGGCGGTGGGCGGCGAAGCTGTTTTCATCGCCGCCGCCGTGCTGCTGGTAGCCTCGGTGGGCGGCAAGCTGATCGGCGTGCACATCGCCGGCAAGATTCTGAAGTGGGCGCCGGGCGAGAGCTCCATCATCGGCTGGTTGCTGCAGACCAAGGCACTGATCATGATCATCTTTGTCAACATCCTGCTGGACAAAAGCATCATCACCAACGAAACCTTCACCGCGCTTCTGTTGATGGCGATTGCCAGCACCATGCTGACGGTGCCGGTGGTCGCACCAAGGCTTGCGCGCATGAAGGAAATGATTCTTCGCACGAAGTAGGTAGCTGATCTGTCATTGCGGACGGGATCCGCCATCCATGCAGGCACACCTGCGGTCGCGATTCATGCAGCATGGATCCCGTGTCGCGTTCGGGAAGACAACTACCTAGATCGCCACCAGTTGCCGCACGCCGTTGGCCTGCATGTCCTTGCCCTGGCCGCGCGCAATGAACTCGCCACGTTCCATCACCAGGTAGTCGTCGGCCAGCTCTTCAGCAAAGTCGTAATACTGCTCGACCAGCAGGATGGCCATGTCGCCGCGGTTCGCCAGCATGCGGATCACGCGGCCGATGTCCTTGATGATGCTGGGCTGGATGCCTTCGGTCGGTTCGTCCAGGATCAGCAGCTTGGGTTTGGCCGCCAGCGCGCGCGCAATCGCGAGCTGCTGCTGCTGCCCGCCCGACAAATCGCCGCCACGCCGGCCCAGCATCTGCTTGAGCACCGGGAACAGCTCAAACAGTTCTGCAGGGATCGGTGTACCGGCGCTTTTATAAGCCAGGCCCATGCGCAGGTTTTCCTCGACCGTCAGCCGCGCAAAAATCTCTCGTCCCTGCGGCACAAAACCGATGCCGGCGCGGGCGCGCTCGTAGGGCGTGGCGTTCTGGATGGCCTTGCCGTCGAACGCTATGCTGCCGGTCTTGATCGGCACCAGGCCCATCAGCGACTTGAGCAGGGTGGTCTTGCCAACCCCGTTGCGGCCCAGCAGCACGGTCACCTTGCCGAGATGGGCGTCCATGCTCACATCGCGCAGGATGTGGGAGCCGCCGTAGTACTGGTTGATGTTTTTGACTGTCAGCATTTGATGACCTCCCTGGCGCTTGTTGAAGCTTCGGATCCGTGGTGGTTCGCCAGCAGGCCGGGGGTTGCCCGGGGGCAACCTGCGGTGCTCGGTCCAGCCGGGGCCGAGCTCGAACTCGCTACGCTCAGACAATCGCCCGTACTGACCCGGCTGGACCTCCGCTCCTCGGCGCAGCCAGAAGGGAGGTGGGGTCGGGAGCGGGTTCGGAGTCGGGTACGTAATCGGGCTCCGGCGAGGACGCGCTTCGCGCGTCCTCGCATTCCCGTACCCGTATTGGATTTTTCTTCCCCCACCCGTCGGGCTGGGCCGAGGAGCGCAGCCGAAAACGGATCAGGGCGAGCGATTGTCTGAGCCGAAGGCGAGTTCGAGCTCGACCCCGTTTTCGGCGAGCACCGCAGGTTGCCCCGAAGCGCAGCGCAGGGGACCCAGACCATCGGGTCGCCTTTCTTTTCGTTAGGTTTCTTTGGCGAGACAAAGAAAAGTAACTCGCCCGCCGGGGCGAGACCCGGCTTGCGGGATGACCGACGGCCGCTCAAGCTTGCACAGGCTTCTACAGGCTCAGCCCGAACGGTGAAAGGTTCAACGCCCAAGGTACACCTCGATCACCCGTTCATCCGCCTGCACCTGATCCAAGGTGCCCTGCGCCAGCACCGATCCGTCGCACAATACCGTGACGATTTCGGAAATCGTACGGATGAAACTCATGTCGTGCTCGACCACCATCAGCGAATGTTTGCCCTTGAGCGTGAGGAACAGCTCGGCCGTACGCGCGGTTTCCTCGTCGGTCATGCCGGCCACCGGCTCGTCGAGCAGCAGCAGCTTGGGGTCCTGCATCAGCAGCATGCCGATCTCCAGCCACTGCTTTTGCCCATGACTGAGGTTGCCGGCCATGCGGCCCACGCTGTCGGCCAGATGAATCGTCACCAGGATTTCCGCGAGGCGGTCGCTCTGTAGCGAGTCGAGCCTGAAGAACATGGACGACCTCACGCCCTTGTTGGTCTTGAGCGCAAGTTCCAGATTTTCGAACACGGTGAGCTGTTCAAACACTGTGGGTTTCTGGAACTTGCGCCCAATGCCGAGCTGGGCGATCTGCGGCTCGGTGTGGCGCAGCAGGTCGATCGTGCTGCCAAAGTAAACCGTGCCTTCGTCAGGCCGGGTCTTGCCGGTGATGATGTCCATCATCGTGGTCTTGCCGGCGCCGTTCGGGCCGATGATGCAGCGCAGCTCGCCCGGCGCGATATCGAGCGAGAGTTTGTTGATGGCCTTGAAGCCGTCGAAGCTGACGCTCACGTCTTCCAGATAAAGGATGCGGCCATGCGTGACATCGACCTCGCCCGGCGTGGCGATGCGGCTGCCGCTCGCGCTGCGGCCACCGGACTCGGTGTTGCTGCGGCCGGCCTCCAGCGCCGCCCGGCGCTCCTCGATGCGGCGCGCGCCCTGTTCCAGCAGATCGGGGGTCATTGGGACTCTCCCTTGCGCAGCTTTTTGACGAGGCCGACCACCCCATGAGGCAGGAACAGCGTGACCGCAATGAACAACATGCCCAGGAAATACAGCCAGTATTCGGGGTAAGCCACCGTCAGCCAGCTCTTGGCGCCGTTGACGATGAAGGCACCGACGATGGGGCCGATGAGGGTGGCGCGTCCGCCGACGGCGGCCCAGATCGCCATCTCGATCGAGTTGGCCGGGCTCATCTCGCTGGGGTTGATGATGCCGACCTGTGGAACGTACAGGGCGCCGGCAATGCCGCACATCACGGCCGACAGGGTCCAGATGGTCAATTTGTAACCGATGGGGTTGTAGCCAGAGAACATCACGCGCGTCTCGGCATCGCGAATCGCCTGCAGCACACGGCCAAACTTGCTGCGTACCAGCCACTTGGCAAACAGGAAAAAGCCCAGCAGGGTCAAGCCGGTGATCACGAACAGCCCCATGCGCATGGTGGGCGTGGCAATCGGCGTGTCCAGGATACGCTTGAAATCGGTGAAGCCGTTGTTGCCGCCAAAGCCGGTCTCGTTGCGGAAGAACAGCAGCATGGCCGCAAAGGTCATGGCCTGCGTGATGATCGAGAAGTAGACGCCCTTGATGCGCGAGCGGAAAGCGAAGTAGCCGAACACAAAGGCCACCACGCCAGGCACCAGCACGACCAGGAACAGCGTGGCGACAAAGCTGTCGCTGAAGGCCCAGTGCCAGGGCAGTTCCTTCCAGTCGAGAAATACCATGAAGTCCGGCAGGTCACTTTTGTAGTTGCCGTCGCGCCCGATCTGGCGCATCAGGTACATGCCCATGGCGTAACCCCCGAGCGCAAAAAACAGGCCGTGGCCCAGCGACAAGATGCCGGTGTAGCCCCAGATCAGGTCCATGGCCAGCGCCACGATGGCGTAACACATGATCTTGCCAAGCAGCGCCACCGCGTAGGTGCTCATGTGGAACATGCTGGTCTCGGGCACCAGCAAATTAAGCACGGGGGCCAGCGCGCACACGAGCAGCAGTGCCACGATAAAGGTGCTCAAACCGACGCGTGTGAGTAGCGGACCTTTGGCGGGCAGAGCGATCGAATGGGAGGGTTGGGTCATGTCATGCTTCCGCTGAGCGGCCCTTCATGGCAAAGATGCCCTGTGGACGTTTTTGAATGAAGATGATGATGAGCACCAGCACCGCAATCTTGGCCAGCACCGCACCGGTCCAGCCTTCGAGGAATTTGTTCAGGATGCCCAGGCCCAGGGCGGCGTACACGGTGCCGGCCAGCTGGCCCACGCCGCCCAGCACCACGACCATGAAAGCATCGACGATATAACCCTGGCCCAGGTCCGGGCCGACGTTGCCAACCTGGCTCAGCGCACAACCGGCCAGGCCCGCAATGCCGGAGCCGAGTGCAAACGCATAGGTGTCCACACGCGCCGTGTTCACACCCATGCAGGAGGCAATCGGCCGGTTCTGCGTGACACCGCGCACAAACAATCCAAGCCGCGTTTTGCTGATCAGCCAGGCCATGCCGAGCAGCACGGCAATTGCAAAACCGATGATGACGAGACGGTTGTAGGGCAGCGACAGGTTGCCCAGCACCTGCACGCCGCCGCTCATCCACACCGGGTTTTCAACACCGACGTTTTGCGCGCCGAAAATCGAACGCACCCCTTGCTGCAGCATCAGGCTGATGCCCCAGGTGGCCAGCAGGGTTTCCAGCGGCCTGCCATAAAGAAAACGTATCACGCCGCGTTCCAGCGCCGCGCCCATCAGTGCCGAGGCCATGAAGGCCACCGGCACCGCCGCCAGCAGATACCAGTCGAACAGGCCGGGTAAATACTTCTGGAACAGGCCCTGGACCACGTAGGTGGCGTAGGCGCCAATCATCATCAGCTCACCGTGCGCCATGTTGATGACACCCATCAAACCGTAGGTGATGGCCAGGCCCAGCGCCACCAGCAGCAGGATGCTGCCCAGGCTGATGCCGCTGAACACCGCGCCCAGCTTGTCGCCCCAGGCCAGCGCCGACTCGACCTTGCGCAGCGAAGCCAGCAGCGCACTCTTGACTTCTGGGTCGTCCTCTTCCGACAGGCGGGCGATGAGCACGGTCTTGCTGATCGGATTGTTGCTGCCTGACAGGCGGGCGGCGGCTTCCATGCGCTTGGCCTTGTCGCTGCTGCTCAGAAGAATGGTGGCGCGCACCATCTCCAGCTGGTTTTTCAGGGCCGGCACTGCTTCCGCCGCATAAGCTTTTTCGATCAGCGGCAGGCGCGACTCGTCAGCCCCGCCAGAAAGCGTCTTGATGGCTTCGGCGCGGATTTTTTCTTCTTTCGAGAACAGCTTGAGCGCGGCCAGCGCGTTGTCGAGTTCGCCGCGCATCAAGTTGTTGTTGATCACGTCCTCGGCGTCCGCGGGTACCGGCAGCGCGGCGCCGGTGATGGGGTCGTAACCCTTGTCATCCTTGATGACAAAGACCTTGCCGCCCGCCGTCTTGACCGCGTCGTCGGCCAGGGCCTGGATGAAGGCCGCAGTTTTGTCATCGGGGTTGGCCGCGGCTTTGTTCAGCGCCTCGACCCGGGTCTCGGTATCGCCGAGAGCCATGCCTTTTACCTCATCCGCGCTTAAAGCATGGGCGCCAGCAGCTACAAAAAAAGTAGCAGATAGAAGAAGTGTGCGAATCATCATGATGAAGAACCTGTAGGGTAGGCACAGGAGCAGGCTTTAACGGCTTGCCACGATGCCCAGGCTGCAACTTCCTTGAAAACAATGAACCGGCAATGCACCGGAGTAGCGCAAGAAGCGGGCCAGACCGAAAAAAAACCGCACCTGTTTTCTGCTGACCAGGTGCGGCTTGCACCGCAGGCCCCGCCGGGGCTTGCGGTAGCGGCCTTATTTGGAGGCCATTTTTGCCGGCTCGTCAGGCTTCTTGTCGTTGCCTTCGATGTACGGGCTCCATGGCTTGGCTTTCACCGGGCCGGGCGTCTTCCACACCACGTTGAACTGGCCGTCGGCCTTGATCTCGCCGATGAACACCGACTTGTGCAGATGGTGATTCTTCTCGTCCATCTTGGAGACGATGCCCGACGGTGCCGGGAAAGTCTGACCGGCCATGGCGGCGATGACCTTGTCGGTATCGGTGGACTTGGCCTTCTCGACAGCCTGCTTCCACATGTGGATGCCGATGTAGGTGGCTTCCATCGGGTCATTGGTCAGCGGCTTGTCCATGTGGCCCGGAATCTTCTTGGCCTTGGCGTACTCGCTCCACTGCTTGATGAAGGCGGTGTTGGTCGGGTTCTTGATCGACATGAAGTAGTTCCAGGCGGCCAGATGGCCCACCAACGGTTTCGTATCCACACCGCGCAGTTCTTCCTCGCCCACGGAGAAGGCGACCACCGGCACGTCCTTGGCTTTCAAGCCGGCATTGCCCAGTTCCTTGTAGAAGGGAACATTGGAGTCGCCGTTGATGGTGGAGACCACGGCGGTCTTGCCGCCGGCAGAGAACTTCTTCACGTCAGCCACGATGGTCTGGTAGTCGGAGTGCCCGAACGGTGTGTATTTCTCGTCGATGTCGCTGTCTTTCACGCCTTTGCTTTTCAGGTAGGCGCGCAGGATCTTGTTGGTCGTGCGTGGGTACACGTAGTCGGTGCCCAGCAACACCCAGCGCTTGGCACCGCCGCCGGCCTTGCTCATCAGGTAGTCAACGGCAGGAATGGCTTGCTGATTTGGCGCCGCACCGGTGTAGAACACGTTCTTGGACAGCTCTTCACCCTCGTACTGCACAGGGTAGAACAGCAGGCCGTTCATTTCTTCCACCACCGGCAGCACCGACTTGCGCGACACGGACGTCCAGCAGCCGAAAATCACCGAGACCTTGTCCTGACCGAGCAACTGCTTGGTCTTCTCAGCGAACAGCGGCCAGTTGGAGGCCGGGTCCACCACCACGGGCTCGAGCTTCTTGCCGAGCACGCCACCCTTGGCATTGATCTCGTCAATCGCCATGAGCACCGTGTCTTTCAACACGGTTTCCGAAATGGCCATGGTGCCCGACAGGCTGTGCAGAATGCCCACCTTGATGGTGCCGCCCGACTGGGCATGGGCTGGCAGAACCGAGAGGCCCGCCAGGGCGACGGCGGCGCTGAGCGCCTTGAGGGTAAAACGACGTTGCATGTGCTTCTCCGGTAGGTAGATGGTTCGCGTTTCGCTTCACACCAGCCGCCAAGGGGGCTTTTGCGAAGCGATGAGGCGATTCTGGCCACCGACCGGGGATTGGGAAATACGCCGGGTGGCGTATGCAGGACGGGATCACAAAGATCGCCTGTCCCCCCCCGACAGTGATTCGGGGCAGAAATTCGCGGCGACAGCGCCTCCTGCCCACCGATCAAGCAGGCCTGTCACGAACACCTCCCTGGCACCCGGAGAAGTCACATGGACATGGCAGCGGGTTCCTTTTCATGCACCGTTGACCCCGTGACCTTGTCATTTCGTCGGTCCGTTCATTCCCATCCGGTTAGTATCTGGCAATGACTACCAAATTCCTCCCCGCGCTCTTCGTGTCGATGGCCGTTTCGGGCATTTTGTCGGGTTGCCAGGTCACTGGAAAACCGGCCAACATGCCGCCCTTTGGTTCGTTGGCGCAAATCACTGCCATCTCGCCCGACACCAACCAGGTCCTTCACCCGGGTCAGCAAGTCAAGCTCAAGGTCGATGTCAGTTATGTCCTGACTTCGGAAGCGGGAACGATCAAACTGATTGTTCTGGCGGCCGACAGCTCTGATCTCGGCCAGGATGTCAAGGTGATCGCCAAGGGAAGCGGAAAAGCCACGCTGGAAACCCAGTTCACCGTGCCGACCACCACCGAGATTCGCGTGTTTGCGCCGCTGGTTGTGCAGGGAGAAAGCTCGGGCTCCGCCACGGATGGCCGATCCTACAAGGTGCTTCCCCGCTGAGCATGTTTCCGGCCAGTCCCTGTTCCCGACTCCGGAAATTTTTTCATCAGGAATGCTGTTGCGATGTTGTCACGGTAGCGTGGGCGGCTCCCCCACTTCAGTCACTTCCGCCTGTCTCGCCTTGGCGAACAGATCCCAGGCCGCCATGAACATCGCCGCGATCGCGGGACCGATCACAAAGCCGTTCAGGCCAAACAGCGCCATGCCGCCCAGTGTGGACACCAACACCACGTAGTCAGGCATGCGTGTGTCCTTGCCGACCAGCACCGGGCGCAGGATGTTGTCGACCAGGCCGATCACCAGAACGCCGAAGGCGATCAGCACCACGCCTTTGACGATCGCCCCGGTCGCCAGAAAATAAATCGCGACCGGCAGCCAGACCATGGCGGCGCCGACAGCCGGAAGCAGCGACAAAAAGGCCATCAGCGTGCCCCACAACACCGGCGCATGCACCCCCAGCACCCACAGGATCAGGCCGCCCAGCGCCCCCTGGATCAAGGCCACCACGATGTTGCCCTTGACCGTGGCACGAATGACCGTGGTGAACTTGGCTGCCAGCTTGCCCTTGACCTCTGCGTTGAGCGGCACTGCATCCTTGATGCGCGTGGCCAGGGCCGAGCCGTCGAGCAACAGGAAAAACAGCAGGTAGAGCATGACAAAAAAACTGACGAAGAAGTCGAACGTGCCTTGGCCGATGCTCAGCGCCTGCGTGGCGAAAAACTGGCTGCCCTTGGTCAGCCCTTCCGTGATCCGCTGCTGCACCAGCCCGAAGTTGTTCATGCCGAAGCGGTCGAGCAAACCGGTGATCCAGGCCGGCAGGGCCTCGTAGACCTGCTGGAAGTAACGCGCCACACTGAGCTCACCCGACTGCATGCGCTGGTAGACGCTGCCGCCCTCCTGAATCAACAGCCCGGTCACGATCCCCACCGGCAGGATGACCGCCACCAGGATGACCAGCAGTGTGAGCAGCGCGGCGCCAACGCGCCTGGCTGGCATGGCCCTGAGCACGCGCAGATACAGCGGCTTGAACATGATGGCCAGCACCGCGCCCCAGAAAACTGCGCCGTAAAACGGCCACAGTATCCAGAGGAAGGCCACCGAGATGACCAGCAGCAGAAGCAGGAAGGTCTTGTCTTCAAGCGCGGTTGATTTCGCTGCGTCGGGGAGGTTCATGGCTTGGCGGGTCCTGCTGAATGGGGGATGGCCCGCCGCACAGATGTCCGCCGGGAGGGCGGATTTCTGCGCGCGCGTGGGCACCTGCTGATGGTGACCCCTGCTGAACGGTCGACCCGCCAGCGCAGGGGGTTGCACCGTGTGGGACAGCCCGGACAGGCACTGTCAGCGCTCAGCCCGAACGCCCGGGGCAGCGCAAAGAAGTGTGTCCGGTTTCCCGAGGGATGTAAAGTCACGCAACACCGTGCAACCTTGCTGGCGCCGCCGCGTCCAATGTCGTTCAATGATGCTCATGCCAGCTACTATCGTCAGGAACCCGATGACTTTGACCTCCGCCTCACAAGGAACATGGCGCCCCCCCGTGCACGCTCTGTTCGCTCTCGCCAGCGCAGCGGCACTGCTGACGCCGCTGGCACACGCCCAGCCGGCTGCAACTGCGCCGGCCAGCTCCATGATCTCGACGGCCTCGGCCGCCCTCCAACCCAGGTACAGCGCCGCGGACATCGAGCGGGCATTCAGCTTCATGGACACCAACAAGGACGGCAAGATCAGCCGCGAAGAGGCCTCCGGCTTTCGCGGTGTGGCCAGGCACTTTGATGAAGCCGACACGAACAAGGACAGCGCCTTGTCGCAGCAGGAGTTCGAAAGTGCGATGAACCAGGTCAAGAGCCGTTGACAGGAAATCACACCCGGACCGCTCCCTGATTGATAGCGCCTCCCGTTTGCCCGTCCTGGGTTGCAGCCGGTTTGGGTATCGCGCGCCTTGGCCTGCTGCATTCGCCCCAAGACAAACCTCATTGACCTCCCCGGCCAAAAGGCCTACTCTTTCTCCGTCGCGTATCACGCCACGCGAGCACGCTTGCCGACCCATGCCGCGGAAAGAAGTCCATGCCGTCTGACGCTGTGCCCGCCGGAGAACTGATCAATCAGAGGCTGGAGCCCATCGTTTTGCGGGCTCTGCATCGCTTTCGCGCCCTGCTTCCGCGCGAAGTCGAACTGGCGCTGGAACTCTCCCATGAAGACCCCTGGCTGCGCGCACACGCTGATCGGCTGGAGAACGCCCTGCTGAGCGCCTGTATCGTGGCGTGGCAGTCGATGGTCGGCCTGGCAACGCAGATCGTCGTGGAGATGACCGAGGTGCTGCTGGACGACGTGGTGCTGGATCCCGACGCGGAGAAGCTGCGCGGCGGGTTGCCGCCACGGCGTTACGCCCGGCTGGTCATCAGCAACAGCAGCCGGGCGGCAACCGGTCCCTTCCACACGCTGGTGCCAGCGCCCGCGCAGACAGACGACAGGCCCGCCAGCGCACGCCGCCTGTCACTGCGGGAAGTGCGCGACATCATGGAGCAGCACCAGGGCATGATCAACGTGTCGCCAGAGCCTGGGCGCGGCACGGCCTTCGACATCTACCTGCCGGCCGCCGTGCCACTGGAAAACACCGCGGGCAAGGAGGCCGACGCACAAGCGCCCCACGTTGTCTATGTAGATGACTATGAAGCCATGCGGGTGCTGGTCAGCGACACGCTGCCCCAGGCGGGCTTTCGGGTGACCTGTCATGAAAGTGCCCAGCAGGCACTGGCCGCCCTGCGGGCTGACGCTTTCGACTGTGAGGTGCTGGTGACCGACTACCGGCTGCAGACCCATACGGGGATAGACCTGCTCAAGCAGGTCAAGCTGCTACGAGCCAACCTGCCAGTCATCGTCATTTCCGGTTATCTGGACAGCGCGCTCGAAGCCCGGGCGTACGAGGAGGGAGCAGCGTTTGTGATCAGCAAGGGCGACGATCTCAGCAGCCTGTGCGTTGCGCTGCACCGGGTGCTGGGCCATGCGCCCCGCCCGGAACTGGTCAGCTACTCCGACTGGGCCAGGCTGTAGGCCAACATCGCAGCGGTCGCCTCTGGGCGTCTGCCCGCAGCCTGTGTCCACGATGCGCCCTGCCCCCGTGAACGATCGGGCTTCAGGCGCCGGTGACCGTCCGCGCGCACAGTCGCTGGCGGCTGAACTCCCGTAAACTGCCAGGCATCGACTTCACTCCCTTGGTCCACAGGTTTGAACTGACCCGTCCCATCACCCGATGCAGCATCGACCCCACCCATCGCTTGCAGGTTTTATCAAGTCCGTCTGGGTGAGCGTGCCCGGCGACACGGCAAGTCCTTCGAGCCGGGAACACATTCTCCCCACCGGCGAGATGCACCTGGTTTTTCGCCTGAGCGGACCGAAGATACGGATTTTTGAAAGCCGGCACATGGCCGATGGCCTGAGCCTGGGGCATGCCGCGGTCGGTGGCGCCCGCTCAGGTTTCTATGTCAAGGAAGTCGCCGATTCGTCAGATGCGGTGGGCGTGCAGCTGATGCCCGGTGCTGCGTTGACCCTGCTGGGACTGCCTGCCAGCGAACTGGCCGGACAACACACCCGCCTGGAAGACCTGTGGGGCAATAGCGTGCGGTCGATGCAGGAACAGCTGGCAGAGGCCCCCATGCCCGCGCAGAAGATCCAGGGCCTGCAGCGCTTTCTGCTGGCGCGGCTGAAGTCGGCTCCGCTTCCTGCGGCCCTTCCCGCCATGTTGCGGGCTGCAGCACAGCTCAAGGCGGGCGCCACTGTGAGGCAGACCGTGGCACAAAGCGGTTACAGCCACCGGCAATTCATCCAGCTGTTCTCCCATCACGTTGGACTGGCTCCCAAGCAATACAGCCGGGTGCAACGCTTTCAGCGGGCTTTGGGCCTGCTGCATCACGGCGTCGCGGCGCGCCGAGTCAGTCTGGCCGATGTGGCGCAGGATGCCGGCTACAGCGACCAGCCGCACTTCAACCGCGAATTTCGTGAATTCTCCGGCTTCACGCCAGAGCAATACCGTCAGGCCCCGGTGCTGTCACCCAACCACGTGCCGCTGTTGTCTGCGGGCCCGTCAATTTTGTTCAAGACCTGAAACGCAGCCGCCGATAGACTGGGTTTTGTTCCCACTTCAAATCAGGAGCCATCATGGCCGCCCATGAACTGTTTGCCTACATTCACGTCAGCGATGCACGTGAAGCCATCGCCTTCTACATCACGGTTTTTGGTGCATCCGAAAAATTCCGGCTGGTCGAACCCGGTGGACGCCTGGGCCATGCAGAGCTGGACTTTGCGGGCAGCACGCTGATGCTTTCAGAGGAGTTTCCGGAGTACGGCATCCAGGGGCCGCAGGCGGGCGCGCCGACCGCCGTGACGCTGCATCTGCATGTGGACAACTGCGACGAAGTCATCGCACGGGCGCTAAAGGCCGGTGCCACGCTGGAAACGGCGGCACAGGACCAGTTCTATGGCGAGCGATCCGGCAGCTTTCGCGACCCATCCGGCCACCGATGGAGCGTGGGCCACAGCATTGAAGATGTGACGCCGGCAGAAATGCAGCGCCGCTACACCGCGTTGATGCAAACGCCAGCCAAATGATCTGCTATTCAGAATATAGCTGTCAGCGCTCGTCCGCAAAGGGCTGGTTGATGATTTGACTGCAAAGTCCGGGCCTTGGCGCCCCAACTCGGGCGGTGCAGCTCAGGCCAGCGGCGGGAAACCCGATGCACGGCCCTGGGCCAGTACGCGCTGCAGGGTCTGCAGCAGCTCATCGTTCGATGTTTGCGCCTTGATCAACACGGCAGCCGCCCGGGTTCCCTGGGCGCGGTTTACCTCGCTGGCCGAGAAAACCACGACCGGCGGTGGTCGCTCCAGCGCTTCAATGTCGGCCAGCAGATCCCAGCCTGATTCACCGGGCAGGGTCAGATCGAGCAGCACCAGGTCGTAGGTCTGCGCCAGCAGGCACGCGCGGGCTTCCTCGAGCGTGGCGGCAAACTCGAAGGTGGCAAAGTCCTGCGCGATCGCTGCCGTGATGCGCTGAATATCCAGATCGTCCTCGACATGCAGGATGCGGGGCTTGCCCTTGGCCATGCCGTCTATTGCATGGCGCAGACTGCGGATCAGCAGGTTTTCGTCAATCGGTTTTTCGAGCCAGCCAGAAACCGTCAGCGTCTGGTTGTTGAACTGGATCTGGCCCTCCCCGGCCATGGCCGACACCACCACAATCGGAAGATCACGCGTGCCGTCCCGGGTGCGCAGGATACGGATGAGTGTGACGCCATCCTGATCGGGCAGCTTGAGATCCAGCGTCATCGCGGCGTACCGGTTGGCCGCCAGATGGGCCAGCGCGTCGGCGGCGGTGTACACCGGGTCGCTGTCAAAGCCACCCTTGTCCAGCATCATCGCGATCAGGCGGGCGATGTCCCTGTCGTCTTCGCAGATCAGCACGCACGGCCGGGTGAACGCACGTGACGGGGCGGGCAGTTGCGGCGCGGCCTCTTTCCATTCGGGCAGTTCAAAGAAAAAGGTGGAGCCCTTGCCGGCTTTGCTGTCAAAACCCACGTTGCCGCCCAGACGTTCGACAATGGCCCTCGAAATATTCAGGCCCAGGCCGGTGCCGCCCTTCTGGCGCGTGTCGGACGAATCCGCCTGGGAAAATTTCTGGAAGATGCGCTTGCGAAATTCTTCCGGAACGCCTGGCCCGTGGTCACGCACTTCCACCCGCACGCCGAGGCCGGCGCGGTTGACATGCACCTCCACCACTCCGCCCGGGGGAGAAAATTTCACCGCGTTTGACAGCAGGTTGGTCACGACCTGGGCCAGACGGTCGCTGTCCACCTGAACCCGCAGGTCGCCCTCCGGAACATCCAGGGTCAGGCTGACGTTCTGCGCCGCTCCAAAACCTTCGTTGGCCGCCAGCACCTGCGCCAGCAAGGGCTGGAGCTCCACCACCTGCAGGTCCAGGCGCATCTTGCCCGACTCGATCTTCTCGATGTCCAGAATATCGTTGATCAGACGGATCAGGCGCTCGCAATTGTTTCTGGCGATCTCCACCAGGGTCTTGACCGCCGCCGGCAACTCGCCGGCCACACCGCCGGCGATCAGACCCAGCGAACCGCGAATCGAAGTGAGCGGCGTGCGCAGCTCATGACTGACCGTGGAGACAAACTCGCTTTTCATGCGGTCAATACGCTTGAGCTCGGTCACGTCGGTCGCCAGCGAATAAAACCCGATGACCTCGCCTTCTTCCTTGCCATCGCCGTAACGCGGGAAATAATTGACCACGTAGTCGCGGTGATCGCCGCGGGCGGTTTTCTGGGTACGCTCGTAAACCACCGGGTAGCCCGACAGGACCTCGTCAACACGCGCGCGCACAACCTGGTAGAACTCCTCACCCATGACCTCCAGCAGGGTTTTGCCGTCGATCTGCTTGTGCGACAGGCCGAAGCCTTCCTCATAAGCCCGGTTGTGAAAGCGAAAGCACTGCGCCTTGTCGACGTAGGCGATCAGGGCCGGCACCGTGTCCGTGATCTCACGCAATTGCAGCTCGCTGGCGCGCAGGGCGTTGCTCACACGGCGCATCTCGGTCGTGTCGCGGCCCGTCCCGCGGTAACCGGTGAAGCAGCCCGACGCGTCAAGAACGGGGACACCGCTGATGGACACATGGCGAATCTGTCCCTGGAGGTCGAGCCGCGTGACCTCGAAATCACGGAAAACCTCGTGTCTTTCAAGCTGCGCCCTGTGGGCCGCCCAGACGCTGTCGTCCATGTGTACATAAGGCAGTTCCCAGCGCGTTTTCCCAATGGAGTTGTCGCCCTTGAACGCCGCCGTATGGGTCCGTTGCCCCTCAGAGGAAACCCGCACGAAGCGGAAGTCCGCATCCTGCTCCCAGAACCAGTCGGACGACAGCTCGGTCAGTGTGCGAAAGCGCTCTTCACTTTCTCGCAGGGTGCGTTCGGCCTCTTTCCGTTCGGTGATGTCCTGCACCTGGGAAATGAAATGCAGTGGTTTGCGGTCGGGGTCGCGCACCAGCGAACATGTCAGATACCCCCAGACAATGTGTCCGGACTTGTGAATGTAGCGTTTTTCCCACTGGTAGGTTTCGATCTCGCCGGCCAACGCCCTTTTCCGCTGGAGCAGGTCCCATTCGACGTCGTCCGGATGGCTGATCTCGTGCACGGTGCGGGCCAGCATCTCCGCCTCGGAGTAACCGAGCATCTGGCAGAAGGCACTGTTGACCCGGAGCCGGCGCGAGTTGACGGCGATCAGGGCCATGCCGATCGCCGCATGCTCAAAAGCGCTGCTGAATTGCTGGTCGCCATCGGCGAAAATATCGTTGTCGCTGCTGATCAACGAACCCGCCGTAGCCCGTGCCGCCTGGCCGGTGCCCCCGAAAAGGTGGCGCGAGCGGGGAAGCGCCAGCGCAATGCCCGCATCGTCTCCGGAAACATCCTCGCCCGGCATGGCATTGCCCTGGTCGCTTCCCAGCGTGAAATAAAACGTACTGCCCTCGCCCAGCACGGAACTTGCCCAGATTCGCCCGCCGTGACGGGTGATGATTCGTTTGACCGTGGCCAGGCCGATGCCACTGCCGGCAAACTCTTCCGGTGAATGCAGGCGCTGGAAGGTGCCGAACAGCTTGTCGGCATAAGCCATGTCGAAACCTGCACCGTTGTCGCGCACAAAATACACCGGCGGCTGGTCGGCCACGGTTTCCCTGCCGATCATGATCTCCGTGTGGGGCTTTTTCGCACTGAACTTCCAGGCGTTGCTGATCAGGTTCTCAAGAACTTGCCGCAGCAGCGAGAGGTCCGCCCTGGCCAACATGCCAGGCTCGACCATCACGCGGACGTCGCGTCCGGGTTCCGCTTCTGACAATTGCGCGAGCACCCGCGTCGCCTCGGCCCCGAGGTCCACGGTTTCCCAGTTCAGGCTGGTGCGTGACAGCCGAGCAAGCAGCAGCAGCCCGTCGGTGAGTTCGCCCATGCGTCGCACGCCGCCGCGTATCCGGGTGAGGTAATGGCTGGCTCGTTCGCCGGTCTCCGGCGACACCGTTTTTTGAAGCAAGGCGCAGTAGCCGTCGATGGCACTGAGGGGGGAACGCAGGTCGTGCGCCACCGAATAGGAAAATGCCTCCAGTTCCTTGTTGACCGCCTCCAGCTGGGCTGTTCTGCGCGAGACCCTGTTTTCCAGGTCAACGTTGAGCCGGACAATTTCCATCTCGGCGCGCTTGCGCTCGGTGATGTCGGTGATGGTGCTGACATATCCGGCCGGGGCGTCCCCTGCCCGCTCAGAGAACGGCATGACGTTGATCAGTGCCCACAAATCACTGCCGTCGGGTTTGCGGTAACAAACCACCACGTTGGACTGCGGCAAGCCCGTGCGCCCGGCAACCACACTGGGCCGTTCCTCATGGGTCATCAACGAACCGTCTTCGCGCAGCGTCTGCCATGTCGGCCCGAGCAGCGTCTCTCCCATCATCTGGGCCAGGCTCAGGCCAAGAATACGCTCGGCACTGGCATTGCAGTCAATGATTCGGCCTTCGACATCACGCATGACGACGCCTTCGGCGAGTGCTCCGACCACGCCGCGAAAACGGGCCTCGCTGGCCACCAGCGCTGCTTCAGTCTGTTTGCGCGCCGTGATCTCGGTGCCCACGCCGCGGTAGCCGGTGAACTTCCCGTCCACGTCAAAAACGGGCTCGCCGCTGATGCAGAAGTGGATGCGCCTGCCATCCATGTCCACGCGCTCGTATTCGAAATCGCGGAAGGTTTCGTGGTTTTCCAGCTGCGCGCGATGCACAGCCCAGGCCGCCTTGTTACGCGGGGTGTCGTCGATTTCCCAGCGTGTGCGGCCGATGTATTCGCTGATCTGGGCCTGGCCTCCGGAATCGGCAGGAAGCCTGCCAAAACGGGCCGCACCACTGGACATCCGGGTGAAGCGGAACTGGTCGTCCAGCTCCCAGTACCAGTCAGAGGAAAGCTGGGTCAGATTGCGAAAACGTTCCTGACTTTCGCGCAGGCGCGCCTCGGCAGCCAGACGCCCGGTGACGTCCCCGCTGGTGACCAGGACATGGGTGACGGCGCCGCTGGCGTCTTTGAGCGGGACCTTGCGCATGTGAACGCGGATGGCGCCGCGGTGTTTGGTCGCCGTCAGCTGGTCGGGCAGATCCTGCATGACGCCCGCTGCCACCAATTCCAGGTCGGCGGCGTGCATGCGGTCTGCGTCCTCTTTTGGCCAGAGATCGTGCGCCGTGCGTCCCATCGCCTCTTCGCGGGTCACCCCGTAAAGAGCCTCGGCGGCCTTGTTCCAGCCCACGATCCGGAACCCGTCCTGAACAGACTTCAACTGGAGGGCGATGGGAAGGTTGTCAACCACTTCATCGAGAAAGCCGGCGGCTTGCCGTTCGGCTTCCTCCGAACGTTTTATCTCGCTGATGTCATGCACTGTCCCCCGGTACCCGAGGAAGCGGTTCTGGTCGTCAAACACCGGAATGCCACTGACCGACAGGAAGTGCGGCAAGTCGTCGCCAAGTTTGCGTTTGTATTCGAAGTTCCGAAACGGCTGGTGGGCATCCATCACGGCACGGTGCGCTTCCCAGGACCCGCTGAGAGGGACAGCACCGGCAAGCTCCCAACGGCGCTTGCCGATGTTGCTGTCCCGTTCGACATCCAGCGCGACGGCCGCCTGCTCGCCGGAAAACCTGATGAAACGATGCTCCGCATCCTGTTCCCAGTACCAGTCGGCCGATATCGTGGCGAGATCGCGCAATCCCTGGGCGCTGCTCCTGAGCAGATCGGCTTCACGCTTTTGTTCGGCAAGCGCCCGGTCGAGCAGGTCGTTGGCACTCTCGAGTTCATGCAGCCGCGCCTTCAGACGACAGTTCTCTTCGGCGATTTCTTCGTTACCCTTCACGGGCGAACCTCAAGATGGCCAGCCGCGTGTGCGGCCGGATAAGCACCAGTTCACCAGAAGAGCTGTTCCTCATGCCTTGTCTTCACCTTTCGTTACAGGGGTTTGAGCGTGCCGAGGGCCGCGAGCCCCGTGGCGAAAGTGTGCGCCTCTGCGGTGCAGTTGAAATAGGGATTAGTCCGTGGTTGGTGTCGGTCACCGCCGCACGTGCTCGTGCGCAGACTTCGCACAAACGCCCCGCCGCCTCCTGTGCATCAGGGTTGAAGCGGGATCTTCATCGCGCGATCAACGGGAACCGCTGCAACGCTGTTTTGCGGCGAGCCTTCGATCACCCGGTCTGAGTACGTCAGGTAAACCAGGGTGTTGCGGGTGGCATCCACCATGCGCACAATGCGTATCTTCTTGAAAACCAGCGATATCCGCTCGCTGAAAACCTCTTCCTGTTGCGGCAGCGGTTTGACAAACGAGACCGGCCCCACCTGACGGCAATCAATGGACGCCTCCGACTTGTCCTCGGCCAAACCCACAGCCCCCTTGATGCCGCCGGTTTTGGCCCGGGAAACATAACAGGTCACGCCCCTGACCTTGGGGTCATCGTGGGCGTCGACCACGATCTTGTGATCCGGCCCGATGAACTTGAACACGGTGTCTACCTCGCCAATGCTCTGGGCGTGAACGGGTGACAACACGCCGAGCAGCAGCATGGACAACAAGGGCAACAAAGGCAACAAAGGGGACTTTTTCATGGCGTTTCCTTCAGCGTGAACATCCCCCCACTATAGCCACGCCGCTTCCTAATAGCGGCGCGGGTTGTCCGGCCGGCGATCCCGGCGATTGGGCACGCCGTCTCCATCGCGGTCCCGATCGGCCCGGTTGTGAATGCCGTCGCGGTCGCGGTCGCCGTCGTAGGGTACGCCGTGCGATCGGTAGGGCTGACCGGCGCCGTAGGGCACGGCCACGCAGCCAGCCAGCGAAGCGGCGGCGAGCACAAGGGCAAGTTTTTTCAGCATGTCTATCTCCAGGTGAAGTTGAGGTTGCCACGCCATTGAATTCCCGTCGGGTGTCGGTAGCGTGTGCCTGGTCCCTGTGAACGGTGAAGCCGGTTACAGGATGTGCAGGGGTGAACGCTGACAGTGTTGCAAGGGTCCCGCCGTTCCGCCGCTTTGCTATGAAATAGGCAGCACTTCACGGCCGTGCAGAAAGGGCCGGGGTCCTGAAATGCCTGGCAGCCGCCTTGCCGCGCGTGATGCTGCCCCCGGGAACACGCTGCGAGGGAGTAGCATCGGTCATGGCACCCTCAACCCAATCCTTGTCCCTGAGAAAGTCACGATTGCAAAAACTGCTTTTCACTGCCTGCCTGCTCATGACCGCTTCCGCGCTGCAGGCCGCCGGCGAGACCGCACCGGCGAGCAGCCACCCCCTGACAGGGACCTGGTCCTGGTCGTTGTTCGGCAGCAGCTGCACCGAGACCTGGCATTACCGCAGCAACCGCACGGTGCTCAGCACGAGTGGGCAGGAAGTGGCCGAAAAAACATACGAGGTCGCGAAGTTGCCGGACGCCAGCGGTTTCTACAAACTGGTGGAGACCGTGGTCCGGCAGAACGACAAGAAGGACTGCTCCGGGGCGGTGCTGGAAGGGCCGGGTGAACAAAGCACCCGCTTCATCCAGTTCAATCCGCAAGGCGACAAGATGCTGGTGTGCGAAAAGGCGTCACTCCAGGCCTGCTTTGGGCCGGTGTTGAAAATGCAATAGCCCTTGGTCTGCAAGGCATGCGACGTGAAACCCGCCCCGACCCGACCAGTCAGGACGGGGCACGGTTTCAGGCCTGATCGTTCTGGACGCCAGCGCGCCGACGCCGCGTCGCAGCTGGCCTGACCGTCGGCACGGGCTGGCTGCGCCTAGCGGCATAGCTGCGATAGAGCTTGGCCGCCACTCCGGAGGTGAAGGCAAAAACAAGCAGTTTACGAAGCATGAAATACCTCCCGATTCAAAAAACGCCGAACAACATCAAGAGGATGATGACGGTAACCGGCACACCGAGTAACCAGGCAATGATGGGCATGTGATTTCTCCTTGTTAAGTAACGAAACCCAAAGATAAACAGCGCCTGCCAGGACGAGTGCCGGAAGCGAACCCCAACAAAAGTAGGGCCAGACCTACATTGCCGCGTTGATCAGCACACCCGGGTGCGCAACCTGCGCCACAGAGCTTGGGTATATTGGGGCCTCGCTCCCCCTCCTGTTCCAGACCGCCCCTTCTCTGAAACCACCATGAAAAAGCTCTACAAATATTTCTTCCGCGGCCTGATCACGATCCTGCCGCTGGCCCTGACCCTGTACCTTCTTTTCGTCATGCTGGCATGGATGGAGACCCTGACGCTATGGATCCTGCGGCCGCTGTTCGGCGACTTCTACATTCCGGGCATGGGGCTGGTGGTCGGCATGCTGGGCATTGTGCTGATTGGCTACCTGGTGTCCAACCCGAAGGTGCGCAAGGCGCTGCTCTTTGTCGAGTTGCCGTTCACCAACCTGCCGGTCGTCAAAAGCATTTACTCGTCGCTCAAGAGTTTTGCCGACTACTTTTCGCCAACAGGCAAACAGGGTGAACAAAGCGTGGTGATCCTGCGCATGCCGGACCACGGGCTCGAAATTGTGGGCTTGATCACGCGCCGCAGTTTTGCGGATCTGCCCGCAGGCTTCTTGCCGGGGGAGCGTGTGGCGGTGTATTTGCCGATGGGCTACATGATTGGCGGCTACACCGTCTTTGTGCCTGTCGAATGGGTACAACCGATCGCGATGACGGTTGAGGAAGCGATGCGCTCGTCGATGTTCGCATGGATGGCGCGGCCGCCGACTTCTGCGGACAACACGCCCCGCCTTTGAGACGGCACCGAATTGCTATCAATAATATAGCTTTTGGCGCCCGCCCATCAAGGGCCGGCCGCCAAAATGATCATGAAAAACCGTGTTTCGCGCCTAGTGGGTGCGTGAAGGGCCCGGGCCGCGGCCGGCGATGTGCCGGAAAGTGATGCGGCCCTTGCTCAGGTCGTAAGGCGACAGCTCCAGCGACACCTGGTCCCCCGCCAGAATGCGGATGTGGTTCTTGCGCATCTTGCCAGAGGTGTAAGCCACCAGCTTGTGGCCGTTGTCCAGGGTCACGCGAAAGCGCGAGTCTGGCAGCACTTCGTTGACCAGTCCGTGCATTTCAATCAGTTCTTCTTTGGCCATGATGAAAACTCCTTGGATATCTGAAAAAAAATCTGTCGTGCAGGCGGTTATCAGTGCCGCTCAGGCGCAAACCGGCGACGTGCGTTCGTGAATCCAGCCCAGCGCATGCTCCGTCGCGTAATGCACCGCAGCCGCGGCGCTGTCAAAAAGTCCGCTGAAACGCAGCACGCGGTCGTGCGTGGCACTGCCGCGCCCGGAGCGGATGGAGACAGACGCAGCGTAAAGGCCTTCGCCCTGCGGTTTGGCGAGCGGGGAGACAAGGTACTTGCCCACCGCGATGTTGGTGTGATCGATGTTCATAAAGTCCGTGCCGGGTATTTTTCCCGGCTTGATAAATAAGGAAATAAGTGGCTTGCAAGCAAGCCCGCGCGTGTTCGGGTCCTGACAGCCAGGCTTTACAACATAAAGGGCTGGCTGGTTGAGCCTTGCGTGGGCACCGTTGGGAGAGGTGCTCGCCGGAAATGGAACAGTGTTTGAGAGGGTTCAGCACTGTAGGGGCGCTAAACACACTGTGAATTCGGGCTCTTGGAAGCGCCGCATTTGAGAAGGAAGCCGCGTGGTAAGGGGGCTTCGATGAAAAAAGCTGATGCTTTACCGAAGTACCTATTGTAACCCTTACCACGCCTGCCTGCACAAAGCCAGTCCCGGGACGCAGGAGGCAATGCGCAGAGCACCCGCGGAGGAGGTCTTTTCAAGCGGGCGCGCGGGTCCGGCTTCGCCGGCCAGCAGGCGCAGCGGCCCCCTCGGGGGGCAGGAAGCGACACGCAGTGCGCGACCGTGGGGGCTTCGTGAGGGCTCTATTGTTCAAACTGCGGATGCAGCAGCCGGATACGGCTCATGGCCGTGCCGGCCGCTGCGGTGCGGGTTTCAACCCCGAGTTTGGCAAACACCCGCTCCAGGTGTTTTTTCACCGTCATCGGGCTGGTACCCAGAATATCGCCGATGTCGCGATTGATCTTGCCCTTGACGACCCAGTACAGCACCTCGGCCTCGCGCGCCGTGAGCTTGAAACTCAGGCTCATGGCCTGGATCACCGTGTCGTCCGATTCCTCGCGCATGATGATCAACCAGTCATCGTCGCCGGTCTGCTGGTGCAGGCGAAAAGTCAGGCGACGTGCCCCCGAGACGGCACTCCCGCACACCAGGCGCGGCGGCTCGATCTGGCGTTCGGCGTCAAGCAGGTGGCGCCGCAGCCAGGTCAGCACTGCTTCCGGCGTCTGCGGTGCGCTGGTTCCATAGTACTGCAGCAGCAGCTCGCGCGCCAGCGGTGTCTGCCACATCAGCTTGCCGTCGCTGACACGCACCGTGATGGTGGCATAGCCGAAGGCGTCGAGCGCATTACGCGCCTGGCGCTTCTCGCGCGCGCCCTGCAGATGCACACCGATGCGTGCCAGCACCTCCTTGGGTTTGATCGGCTTGGTCACATAGTCCACGCCGCCCGAATCGAGCGCGGCCACCAGATACTCGGTCTCGGTCAGCCCGGTCATGAAGATGATGGGGATGTGCGCGGTCCGGGCATCGGCCTTCAGCCGTTTGGCGACCTCGAAGCCGTCCATGCCGGGCATCATCGCGTCGAGCAGCACGATGTCGGGCAACGCTTGCGCGGCGCGCTGCAGCGCGGCCTCGCCGTGCGTGGCGACCAGCACGGTGAAGCCCGATTCGTCGAGCGCATCGTGCAGCACCGACAGGTTGTCGGGCACGTCGTCGACGATCAGCACCACATCGCTGTTGGCGCGGTCCAGCGTCTGCGCGAGCACGCGGTCATTCATGTGGGTACCTCGCTGAGCTGCTGGCTCATGGTTTCAAACTGAAACTGGCGCGCCAGGCCGCGCATCTCGGCGGCAAAACCGGCACTTTGCGGCTGCGATTTTTCAATCTCGTCGAGCGTGTTCATGATGCCGCGAAAATAGCCCAGGTTGACCACTTCGCGCAGGGCCTCAAGCTGCGCGGGCGGCGGATAGACGTGTGGTAGCACCGGGCTGGCGGGAGCGACGGGTGTTTGCGCCGGGGCTTCCAGCCAGACCAGTTGCAAACGCCGTTCCAGCCAGTCCAGCAGCTCACTGTGGCGCACCGGCTTCAGGATGAAGTCCTCCAGCCGGATGCCGGCGTCATTGTCCAGGCCCTTGTCGAAGGCGTTCGCCGACACGATGGCCAGGTGAATCTCGGCATGGCCGGCCGCACGCACGCGGCGCAAGGTTTCCCAGCCATCGATGCCGGGCATGGCCAGGTCCATCAGGATCACCTCGGGCCGGTAACCGGCGGCCAGCAGGTCCAGGCAGTCATGGCCGCTGGCAGCCGTGCGTATCTCAAAGCCCAGCGGCTCCAGCACATTGACCAGCAACTCGCGGTCGGCCTCCTCGTTGTCCACCACCAGCACCCGCCGACGCGGACCGGCATAGCCGTAACGCGCCTTGTGGGCGCGCGAAGACCGCACTGGCAAGACCGCCCCCGGCGCCAGCCGGACCTCGGGCAAAAACAGCTTGACGCGAAATACCGAGCCGACATCGGGCGTGCTGGCCACCGTCAGTTCGCCGCCCATCAGGTCGGTCAGCATCTTGGCAATCGTCAGGCCCAGGCCGGCGCCGGGCGCGGCCGGGCCGGGCGTCGAGGCGCGCGTGAAGGGCTCGAAAATGCGCTCGATCTCCTGTGCCGAGAGGCCCGGGCCGGTGTCCTCGATCTCGATACTGGCCATCTCGCGCGCGTATTTCAGGCGCAGGCTGATGCGCCCTTTGGCGGTGAACTTGATGGCGTTGCCCAGCAGGTTGATCAAAATTTGCCGCACGCGTTTTTCGTCGGCCCGCACCACCACCGGCAGCGTGCCCTCGGACTCGAAGTGAAAGCCCAGGCCCTTGGCCTGCGCCTCGAGTTCGAACATGCCAGTGAGTTCCTGCACGAAGTCGGTGAAGTGCATGGGTTTGACATTGAGCGTGAGCTTGCCGCTCTCAATCCGCGCAATGTCCAGCGTGCCTTCGATCAGCGACAGCAGGTGTTCGCCGCCGCGCTTGATCACGCCGACGGCCTGCTGGCGGTGCGGCGGAATCGATGTGTCCTCGCCCATGAGCTGCGCATAACCGAGGATGCTGTTGAGCGGCGTGCGCAGCTCGTGGCTGATGGCGCTGATGTAGCGGCTCTTGGCCTGGTTGGCGAGGTCGGCCACGCGTTTGGCCTGCTGCAGCGCCTCGTCGGTCTGGCGGTGCGACTCGATTTCCTTCATCAGCAAATGCGTCTGGCGGTTCGACTCTTCCTGCGCAACCTGCCGGCTCTTGTGCGCCAGCACCAGCCACCAAGCCACCAATCCGGCAATCACCAGCAGTGCCATGTAGGCCTTCAGAAAGCCCGAGCGCAGCGCCGACTCCGACGCAGCCTGCAGGTCCAGCAGGGCTCGCATTTCCTGGTGGTACAGCAGGCCGAAGACGCTGGCGAGCAAAGGCACGATGACCAGCATCAGCAGCAGAAAGTGGCCCAGGCCGGTGTCCAGGTAAGGCCAGATGCGGCGTGGCAGCAGCCAGCGCAAGGTGGCCGACCACTGCGCGGACAGGCTGGCCTGCGGCTTGCACAGATCGCCGCAGCGCGCGTCCAGCGTGCAGCACAGCGAGCAGATGGGGCCCTGGTAGGCGGGGCAATGCGCCATGTCCGGGCCTTCGTAGTCACGTTCGCAGATCACGCAGCGCTTGAGCGCATACGGTTGGTAATTGCCCTGGGCATCGGTCTCGGGCGCCTCGCCCCGGCGCGCAATGTAGTAGCGCCCTTTCGTGGCCCAGGCGATCAGCGGCGAGGTGACAAAGGCCGTACCCAGTGCGATGACCGCCGAAAAAGCCTGGGCCAGCGGGCCGAACAGGCCAAGGTGAGCACTCACCGACAGCAGCGAGGCGAGCGCCATCGCCCCGACACCAACCGGGTTGATGTCGTAGAGATGGGCGCGCTTGAACTCGATGCCCTTGGGCGACAGGCCCAGCGGCTTGTTGATGACCAGATCGGCCACCACCGCCATCATCCAGGCAATGGCGATGTTGGAGTACAGGCCCAGCACGTCGCCCAGCGCCTGAAACACATTCATCTCCATCAGCATGAAGGCGATCAGGGTGTTGAACACCACCCACACCACCCTCCCCGGGTGGCTGTGCGTCAGGCGCGAGAAGAAGTTGGACCAGGCCAGTGAGCCGGCATAGGCGTTGGTGACGTTGATCTTGAGCTGCGAGATCACCACAAACAGCGCGGTCGCGGCCACCGCCCAGCCGTAATGCGGGAACACGTATTCATACGCCGCCAGGTACATCTGGTTCGGGTCCACCGCGCGCTCGACCGGCACCATGTGCTGGATCGCGAGGTAGGCCAGAAACGCGCCGCCCAGCATCTTGACCACGCCCAGCAGCACCCAGCCCGGGCCGCCGGCCAGCACCCCGGCCCACCAGCGCCGGCTGTTGGCCGCGGTGCGGGCCGGCATGAAACGCAGATAGTCGGCCTGCTCACCCATTTGAGTGATCAGCGCGATGCCCACTGTCAAGGCGGCACCAAACAAGTGCAGATCAAAAGCCGAATTGATCCCCTTCTCACCTTTGTAGTGCGTTATTCCCGTAAAAGCACCCGGATCACGCACCAAAACATAGACAAACGGCACCACCAGCATGATCAGCCACAGTGGCTGGGTCCAGATCTGCAGACGGCTGATGACCGACACGCCGTAGGTCACCAGCGGAATCACCACCAGCGCGCAGATCAGGTAACCCCAGCTTGGCGGAATGCCCAGTGCCAGTTCCAGCGCGTAGGCCATGACCGCCGCTTCCAGCGCAAAAAAGATGAAGGTGAAGGAAGCGTAGATCAGCGAGGTCAGGGTCGAGCCGATGTAGCCGAAGCCGGCGCCGCGCGTCAGCAGGTCCATGTCCACGCCGTAACGTGCCGCGTAGATGCTGATCGGCAGGCCGGCCATGAAGATGATCAGCCCCGTGGCGACGATGGCCCAGAAGGCGTTGGTAAAACCATACTGAACCAGCAAGGTGGCGCCGACCGCCTCCAGGATCAGAAACGAGGCCGCGCCGAAGGCGGTGTTGGCGACCCGCCATTCCGACCATTTGCGAAAACGCTGCGGCGTGAAACGCAGCGCGTAGTCTTCCATGGTTTCGCTGGCGACCCAGCTGTTGTAGTCGCGCCTGACCTTGATGATGCGCTGCACCGGCGCTTCCGGCTCGGCCGGCGCCAGCGGCGCAGGCGCCCACGGGGGCACGGCCTGCGTCTGCAGGGTCAGCGGTTCGGCTGGGGTGTCCATGGGGGTGGGGGTGTCAATACGTCATCAGGCGGAGCTGCTGAAGTGCAGATTCCATGCCACAGAGGGAAAACCAGCGCTGTGTCGGCGCCGTGCGGCCGATTCCTGTGGCACCATTCTTGCACCCCGGCACACCAACAATGCCGTAGCAGCCCCCGGAGAACCCATGGAATTGACCCCCCGAGAAAAAGACAAGCTGCTGATCTTCACGGCTGCCCTGCTGGCCGAACGGCGTCAGGCCAGGGGCCTGAAACTCAACTACCCCGAAGCCGTCGCGCTGATCAGCGCCGCCGTGATGGAAGGTGCGCGCGACGGCAAAACCGTGGCCCAGCTCATGAGCGAAGGCCGGACCATCCTGACACGCGCCGACGTGATGGACGGCATCCCCGAGCTGATTCCCGACATCCAGGTCGAAGCCACCTTTCCTGACGGCACCAAGCTGGTCACCGTGCACCAGCCGATTGTCTGACTCACCTACAGGCCCTGCCAGAGACTCCCATGAACTTAAAAAACGCTCTCAAAACAATAGCTGCTTGCGCAATACCGACATGGGCTACATCCACATTTGCTCATGATGGTCACGCCATGGCGGGCACCCACTGGCACGCCACCGATGTCTGGGGTTTTGTGGCCATGGCGGGTGTGCTCGCGCTGGCCATCTGGCTGTCGCGCGGCGACAAGTGAGGCGCCCATGATTCCCGGCGAACTGCTGACCGACGGCCCCGACCATGAACTCAATACCGGGCGCCGCACCCTGACCGTGGTGGTGCAAAACAGCGCCGACCGGCCGATCCAGGTCGGCTCGCATTACCACTTCGCCGAAACCAACGGCGCGCTGGCTTTCGACCGCGCTGCGGCGCAGGGCATGCGCCTGAACATCGCGTCCGGAACGGCAGTGCGCTTCGAGCCCGGGCAGCAGCGCACGGTGGAACTGGTGGACTTCGCCGGTGAACGGGAAATTTACGGCTTTCGCGGCCTGGTTCAGGGAGCACTTTGATGGCCACGATCGGACGACGAGCTTACGCAGAAATGTTCGGCCCCACCGTGGGCGACCGCCTGCGCCTGTCCGACACCGAGTTGATGATCGAAGTCGAGGCCGACTACACCTTGCGCGCCGGCAGTTACGGCGAAGAGGTGAAGTTCGGCGGCGGCAAGACCATCCGTGACGGCATGGCGCAGTCGCAGAAAACCCGTGCCGAAGGCGCGATGGACTGCGTGATGACCAACGCGCTCATCATCGACCACTGGGGCATTGTCAAAGCCGACATCGGCCTCAAGGGCGGGCGCATCGCGGCCATCGGCAAGGCCGGCAACCCCGACACCCAGCCCGGCGTCGAGATGATCATCGGCCCCGGCACCGAGATCATCAGCTGCGAAGGCATGATCGTCACCGCCGGCGGCATCGACTCGCACATCCATTTCATCTGCCCGCAGCAGATTGAGGAAGCGCTGACCTCGGGCGTGACCACCATGCTGGGCGGCGGCACCGGCCCGGCCACCGGCACCTTTGCCACCACCTGCACGCCCGGCCCCTGGAACATCGAGCGCATGCTGCAGGCGGCCGATGCCTTCCCGATGAACCTGGGTTTTCTGGGCAAAGGCAACGCCAGCCTGCCGGCCGCGCTGCATGAACAAATCGATGCCGGCGTGATCGGCCTGAAGCTGCATGAGGACTGGGGCACGACACCGGCCGCGATCAGCAACTGCCTGGACGTCGCCGAAGAAACCGATGTGCAGGTCGCCATCCACAGCGACACGCTCAATGAAAGCGGTTTTGTCGAAAATACGATTGCCGCCACCAAGGGCCGCACCCTGTGCGCCTTCCACACCGAAGGCGCGGGCGGCGGCCATGCACCCGACATCCTCAAGGTGGTTGGCGAGCAGAACTTTTTGCCGTCCTCGACCAACCCCACCATGCCCTACACCGTCAACACGCTGGACGAACATGTGGACATGCTGATGGTCTGCCACCACCTGGACCCGGCGATTGCCGAGGACCTGGCTTTTGCAGAAAGCCGCATCCGCAAGGAAACTATTGCCGCTGAAGATGTGCTGCACGACCTGGGCGCGATCAGCATGATGAGCAGCGACAGCCAGGCCATGGGCAGGGTCGGCGAGGTCATCATCCGCACCTGGCAAACCGCGCACAAGATGAAGCTGCAGCGCGGCAAGCTGCAAGGACCACAAGCCGGCGGCGGCGCCGGGGACACCGATCGCAACGACAACTTCCGCGTCAAGCGTTACATCAGCAAATACACCATCAACCCGGCGATCGCCCACGGTATCTCGCACGAGGTCGGCTCCGTCGAAGTTGGCAAGTGGGCCGATCTGGTGGTCTGGAAACCGGCCTTCTTCGGCATCAAGCCGGCGCTGATTCTCAAGGGCGGCTTCATCGCGATGGCTGCGATGGGTGATCCCAACGCCTCCATCCCGACACCGCAGCCGGTGCACTATCGGCCCATGTTCGGCGGCTTCGGCGGCGCGATTGCCAAGGGCTCGCTGACCTTTGTGTCGCAGGCCGGTCTGGCCGGCGGCATCAAGGAGCGTTTTGGTCTGGCCAAGAACCTGGCCGCCGTGAAGAACATACGCGGCGTGCAGAAGCGCCACATGATCCACAATGATTACGCGCCGAAAATGGAAGTTGATGCACAGACCTACTCGGTGCGCGCCGACGGCCAGTTGCTCACCTGCGAGCCGGCGACCAGCCTGCCGATGACACAACGCTACTTTCTTTTCTGAACTGAATTTCCTCCATGCTCCAGGTTTCCAAAATCATGCCGCAGGGCGCCGGCCTCGCCCCGGTGCTGCTCAAACGCGCTGCCACCGTCGAACTCGACTGGGACATCCGCCAGAAAAGCCGCTTCGAGGCCACCGACTCGCTGGGCCGGCAGCTCGGCATTTTTCTGCCGCGCGGCACCCTGGTGCGCGGTGGTGATGTGCTGGTGGCCGAAGACGGTTCGCTGGTCAAAGTCATCGCCGCGCCGCAAACCGTGCTGCGCATCACCGCCTGCACCAGCCACGGCAGCCCGTTCGACCTGACCCGCGCGGCCTATCATCTCGGCAACCGCCATGTGCCTATCGAACTCAAGCCGGATCACCTGAAGATAGAGCCCGACCATGTGCTGGCGGAGATGCTGCGGTCCATGCACCTGATCGTCAACGAGGTCAGCGAATCTTTCGAGCCTGAAGGCGGCGCGTATCGCTCGGGCGGCCACGGCCATGCGCATGAGGGTGGCCATGACCACGCCCATGCACCGGCTGCGGCGCCTGCGCTCCACGTGCACGGGCCCGACTGCAGTCACGGCCACGATCACGGACATGACCACGCGCACGAGGCGCAGCCGGTCGCGATCCAGGGCCACCCACACAAGCCGCATAGCCATTGAGCGCCACGGCCCCGCCCCTGCCGGCCGCCAGCCTGCTGCAACTGATCTGGCTGGCCTCCCCGGCCCTGCCCGTTGGCGGTTTTTCCTACTCCGAAGGACTGGAAGCCGGCGTGGACCGGGCGGGAGTAGCTACGGAAAGCATAGCGGCCGACTGGCTCAGCGACCAGTTGCACCTAAGCCTGGCGCGCGGCGACCTGGCGGTGATCGCGCAGGCGATCCCGGCCTGGCGCAACAAGCAGCTCGACAGGGTGAAAGCGCTCAACGACTGGGTGCTGCAGACCCGCGAGACCAGCGAGCTGCGGGCGCAGGCCGAACAGATGGGACGCTCGCTGCTGGAATGGCTGCGCAATCACCACAGCGTCAGCGATGCAGCTATCGATGCCTGCGCGAAGTTGCCACCGACCTACCCCGTCACCTTTGCACTGGCCGCCTCACCGCTGGCTGCCGGTGTGCCCGATTGCCTGACCGCCTACGCATTTGGCTGGGCCGAAAACATGATGCAGGCCGCGCTCAAGTCGGTGCCGCTGGGCCAGAGCGCCGGCCAGCGCATCCTCGCGCGGCTGGCTGAAGAAATTCCCGCAGCCATCACGACGGCGATGGCGCTGGAAGACCGTGAACGCCAGGCCTTTTCGCCCATGCTGGCGATTCTTTCATCGCAACACGAAACCCAGTACTCCCGGCTTTTCCGCTCCTGAGCGCGAAGTCATCATTCCGAGGAACTTCCGATGAGCATGCACCACATCCCCAACCGCACCAAGAAACTGCCCCCGCTGCGCGTCGGCATAGGCGGTCCCGTCGGCTCCGGAAAAACCACCCTGCTCGAGATGTTGTGCAAGGCCATGAAGGACAAGTACGACCTGGTGGCCATCACCAACGACATCTACACCAAGGAAGACCAGCGCATCCTGACCGTCAGCGGCGCGCTCGATGCCGAACGCATCATGGGTGTGGAGACCGGCGGCTGCCCGCACACCGCGATCCGTGAAGACGCCTCCATCAACCTCGAGGCCATCGACCGCATGCTGGAAGACTTTCCCGACGCCGACGTGGTGTTTGTGGAGTCCGGCGGCGACAACCTGGCCGCGACCTTCAGCCCTGAACTCAGCGACCTGACGATTTACGTGATCGACGTCGCCGCTGGCGAAAAAATACCGCGCAAGGGCGGCCCCGGCATCACCAAAAGCGACCTGTTCGTCATCAACAAGACCGACCTGGCGCCCTACGTAGGCGCTGACCTGGCCGTGATGGAAGCCGACACCATCCGCATGCGCACCACCGCCAAAGGCCTGAAACCCTTTGTCATGACCAACCTGAAGACCAACACGGGCCTGACGGAGGTGGTGGCGTTTATTGAAAGCAAAGGCATGCTGGGCGCGGCTTGAGCCTGGGCCGGGGTACCCGCCTCTAGAGTTCGCCCGCGTCCTTGAGAACGCGCGCCTTGTAAATCAGACGCACGCTGGTCTGGCCCGCAGAACCGGATTGCAGGGCCAGAATGTCCACGCCATCGTGCACCCAGGAGGCGCTTCCGGCCTCCACGCTGGACAAAGCCCCGTGCAGCGGCAGTTCCGGCCCATAAAGCCCCTGCAGCGAGGCCACCAGATGCGCGAAAGCCTCGCCGGATGGTGGGAAGGTGCCGGGTTGCATCAGCAGTTCCACCCGCTGCAGCGCCGGCCCCGCAAAAAAGAAGGTCTCGTCGAAAACCAGACCGGCCTGCTGGACACCATCAACCCTCCAGCGCCCGACAGCACCAGCGACGGACTGCGGCCGGGGAACCGGATGAAGTCCCGGTACAGCTTCGCGCAACTCGGAAACGGTCACGCCCAGATGCACCCCGGGCGGAATCAGCGGCTGTGCGGCTGCGGGGCCGGCGCAAACAGCCAGCAACAAGCTGACGAGAGCGGACCAACAACGAAAGGGGGAAATCATGGGGGTAGATTGGGCTGCCGGCCGGTGTCGGGCCGTCTGGCGGAAGCGGTGAGATTCGAACTCACGAAAGGTTTCCCTTTGCCGGTTTTCAAGACCGGTGCAATCGACCACTCTGCCACGCTTCCAGAGGGGTAGTTTAACCGCTAACAGGCGAACCGACTCCAGGCCGCCTGCCTTGACGCGCCGCGTAGAGGGGATCGGCGAGACTGTGGTGAAGGCCGCGGATCGGAAGAACATCCGGCGCCGTTTTCCTGGCGCACCCAACCCCTGCGATATCCCCGGCAGCAGACGGTTTACCGCAGCCGGCCGGCGCAGTACCATTTGTGCTGCATGCCACCCCGCGCATGTCAATCCGCTTCCAGGGAGTCAGCCATGAACCGTCTCGTCAAACATCTGGTTTTCGCGTTGCTGTCTGTCTGCTCAGCGGCCTTTGCCGCGGGCGACGTGAGCAGTTCGGCGGACGCCGGCGCTTCTGCCGACCCTGTGCTGGCGGCCACCCAGGCCGCGTTTGCGAAGAAGAACTGGGCCGCCGCCCAGAGCGGCTTGCAGAAAGCGCTGGCGGGCTCGCCGCAAAAATTCCGACTACCACAACCTCTACGCCTATTCGATCCGCAAGGGCGCGAACCCGGACATGGCGCTGGTGTTCAAGCACTACGGGGAAGCCCTGCGTCTCAACCCGAAACACCGCGGCGCGCATGAATATGTGGGCGAGGCCTACCTGATGGTGGGGGACCTGGCCAAGGCCAAGCAGCATCTGGCCGCGCTCGACAAGCTGTGCTTCATGCCGTGCGAAGAGTACACCGACCTGAAGAAGGCGATTGCTGCTTACGAGGCAAAACGCAAGCCCTGAGGCAAAGACGCGCCCAGGTCCCACGACTTGGTGCTCAATCCGCCAGAAAAAGCGTCTGCAAATCGTTCAGGAAGTCAAAGCCGCGCTCGGTCGGCTTGACCCGCGCCAAGTCGCGCTCGATCAGGCCCTTGCGTTCGGCCTCGTCCAACCCGGTCTGGATCGCCGTCAACGGCAAGCCGGTTTTTTCAGAAAAATCCTGCAGTTTGAAGCCCTCGCGCAGGCGCAGGGCGTTGAGCATGAACTCGAACGGCAAATCGGCACGGCTGACCTCGTTGTCCTGCGCCACCGGCGTGCCGGCGAGCGCCTTGTCCATGTAGAGCCTGGGCTCCCGAAAGCGCACCTGGCGCACCACTCGGTGCGCAAAACTGAGCTTGCTGTGGGCGCCGGCGCCTATGCCCAGGTAGTCGCCGAACTTCCAGTAGTTCAGGTTGTGCAGGCAGCAGTGGCCGGGCTTGGCGTAAGCCGATATCTCGTACCGGTCCATACCCGCCACTCCGGTCAGTTCGGTGATACGGTCCAGCATGGCGTAAGCGTCGTCGTCCTCCGGCAGCACCGGCGGGTGTCTGGCGAAGAAGGTGTTGGGTTCGACCGTCAGCTGGTAGATCGAGATATGCGGGGGCGCAAACACCAGCGCCTGCTGCATGTCGTGCTCGAGCCCGGCCAGCGTTTGCCCGGGCAAGGCGTACATGATGTCGAGGTTGAAGGTGTCAAAAGCCTGCGCGGCTTCCTCGACCGCAGCGATGGCCTGCGCGCGGTCGTGCACCCGGCCCAGCGCCTGCAAATGCTGGTCGTCAAAACTCTGTACGCCGATCGACAGCCGTGTGACACCAGCGCTGCGAAAGGCCTTGAAGCGGTGTTTCTCAAAGGTACCCGGGTTGGCTTCGAGCGTGATTTCGCAGTCGGGCTCCAGCCGCAGCCGCGCGCGGATGTCAGCCAACAGGCGGTCGATGGCCTGCGGCGAGAACAGGCTGGGCGTACCGCCGCCAATGAAGATGCTGTGCACCGTGCGGCCCCAGATCAGTGGCAGCGAGGCTTCCAGGTCGGCCATCAGCGCGTCAAGGTAACGCCGCTCGGGCAACTCGCCAGACACTTCGTGCGAGTTGAAATCGCAGTAAGGGCACTTCTTGAGGCACCAGGGCAGGTGCACATAAAGCGACAGCGGTGGCAATGCAGACAGCCGCAGCGTGCCGTCCCGCATGTAGTGCTGGATGTCCTTGAGCCCCGCCCCGGCTTCCTCCCTGGGCGACGCGCTGACAACAGGAATGGGAAAAGTCATGGGAATACGAATACAGATACGAAGACCAGAACGTTCACAGCCAGCGCTCGCGCATCAGGTCCATCATCTGGCGCGCCGCTATGCCGCGGTGGCTGTGGGCGTTTTTCACCTCGACCGGCAGTTCGGCAAAGGTCTTGCCGAAGGACGGAATGAACATCACCGGGTCGAAGCCGAAACCGTTGCTGCCCACCGGCTCGCGCGCGATCTCGCCGCTGACACGGCCTACGGCGATCAGGGGCTCGGGGTCATCGGCAGACCGCAGCGCCACGAGGGTGCTGACCAGCGCGGCGCGGCGCTGCTCCATGCCAGCCATCTGTTCGAGCAGGGCGCGCACATTGTTGTCATCGCCTTTGTCGTAGCCAAACTGCGTGGCGTAAAAAGCCGTGTCCACGCCCGGCAGCCCGCCAAAGGCATCGACACACAAGCCAGCGTCGTCGGCCAGCGCCGGCAGGCCGCTGAGCCGTGATGCATGGCGCGCCTTGGCCAGGGCGTTTTCGACAAAAGTCCGAAAGGGTTCCTCGGCCTCAGGGATGCCCAGGTCAGACTGTTTCACCAGCGTCACGCCCAGCGGTGCCAGCATGGCCTGCAGTTCAGCGAGTTTTCCGGGGTTGTTCGATGCGAGTACGATTTTCATAAACAAAATATGGCTTCAGCCCAATCAGGGCGGGCGCAAGCAGCTATTAATTCAGGAGCGACTGCTGCTGCTGCACGACCAGCTCGCTGATGCCCTTTTCAGCCAGCAGGAGCAGCGCGTCCATCTCCTTGCGCGAGAAAGCCGCACCTTCCGCTGTGCCCTGCACTTCGACGTAATGGCCGGCGCCGGTCATCACCACGTTCATGTCGGTATCGCAACTGACGTCTTCAATGTATTCGAGGTCGAGCAAGGGCGTTCCCTGCACGATGCCGACAGAAATGGCTGCCACATGACCGATGATCGGTGTTTCCTTGAGCTTGCCTTCAGCCAGCAACTTGTTCACCGCGTCCTGCGCAGCGACAAAGGCGCCGGTGATGCTGGCCGTGCGTGTGCCGCCGTCGGCCTGGATCACGTCGCAGTCGAGATGTATGGTCCGTTCACCGAGTTTTTTCAGGTCGAACACGGCGCGCATAGAGCGGCCGATCAGGCGCTGGATTTCCTGCGTGCGCCCGCTCTGCTTGCCGCGCGCGGCCTCGCGGTCGCTGCGGGTGTGGGTGGCGCGCGGCAGCATGCCGTATTCGGCGGTGACCCAGCCCTCGCCACTGCCCTTTTTGTGGCCCGGCACTTTTTCCTCGACCGAGGCGGTGCAGAGCACCCGCGTCGCGCCAAACTCGATCAGGACCGAGCCTTCCGCATAGGCGGTGTAGGCCCGGGTGATGCGCACCGGGCGCAACTGGTCAGCGGCACGGGCGTTGCTTCTCGAAAATGAACTCATGGTCAGGGCTTTCTGGCGTCGCTACGCCCGGGGAAACAGGAAAAAAGAAAAGAGAAGTCAGGCCAAAGGCAGAACCTGCGCGAAGGCGGCCAAGCTGCCTGACGGGGAACTCAGGCCTTTTTTGCCGCCGAGCGGCGGATCGCCTCGTTGATTTCAGCGATGGAGCGTTCGATCGCCGCATCGTCAAGGTCTTCGACGCTGGAGTCGAGCACGCCGGCCTGAATGGTCGATGCAAACACACCGTCCATGATGCTGTCGGTCGAAATGCCGCGCGTCGATTCAAAAGCGTCCGGGGTTTCCCATTCCATGGCCAGCACGGTGACGTTGTCGCTGTGCTCGCCGCCATTACGCAGTGCGTGTTCGACCATGTCGGGCACGGCCTCGGACACGCTGTTGCCAGCCATATGGCGGACAATTTCCGCGTCGGTCAATGTGCCCCACAGCCCGTCGGAGCACAGCATCAGCTTGTCGCCCTGCTGCAGGACAACCGGGCCGGCGATGTCGAACACCGGTTTGGAGGGCGACCCCAGGCAGGTGAACAGGATGTTGCGGTTCAGCCGCTCGAGTTTGATGATGCCGGCGTTTTGCTGCTCCAGGTAGGAGTGGTCGCGTGTGCGGGTCAGCAACTCGCCGTCTCGCACCACGTAGAGCCGCGAGTCGCCGCAATGGACCCAGGTCGCGCCCGATCCTTGCAAAATGGCTGCCACCACCGTGGTACGAGGCGTGTCGAGCATGCCTTTTTCGCTGGCATAACGGATGATCTGGTGGTGCGCCGCCATCAGGGCCGACGACAGAAATTCGGTGGTGTCCCTGACCAGCGGCCGGGCTTCCTTCTGATACAGCGCGGAGATGGTCTGCAGCGCCAGCTGGGCCGCGACCTCGCCTTCAGGGTGGCCGCCCATGCCGTCGGCCAGCACAAACAGGCCTGACTCGCGCGTGTAGCAATACCCCATGCGGTCTTCGTTTTTCTCGCGACCGCCCTTGCGACTGACCTGAAAGACCGAGAATTTCATTTGAATTTCGTCGCAAAGCCGGTGGCCTTGCGCGCGGTTTTCTTGGTGTCTGACACCATGTTGTCAAACTGAAGCCGCATTTTTTCACCCACCGTCAGCTTGGTGTAGCGACGCTCCCCCTCGCGGCTGAGCTCTTTTTGCAGGGCAAAAACCGATTGCGGTCGGGACAGGGGATCGAGTGACATGCACCATTCAACCACTTCAATGAGGTTGTCTGAATACACGCCGCGCAAACGGGACAGTGCAAGCGACAGACGGTCTTTTTCAAGGCGCTGCGGCGCATCATTGGGCGGATAACCCTGCATGGTCGCGTAAATGCAGGCGCCTATCGCGTAAATGTCGGTCCAGGGCCCCATCGACGAATCACGGCGGTACATCTCGGGCGCGGCAAAACCGGGGGTGTACATGGGCCGGATGAAGTTGCCTTCCTTGCTCAAGACCTCGCGGGCGGCGCCGAAGTCGATCATCACGGCCTTGTTGTCGTCAGTCACGAAGATGTTGGCCGGCTTGATGTCCAGGTGCAGCATCTTGTGCTGGTGCACGATGCGCAAGCCGCGCAGGATCTCGTCAAACAGCGAGCGGATCGTCGACTCGCGAAACACCTTCTGCTTCTTGAGTTCGCGCGCGGTGATGATGAAATCCTGCAGGGTGCCACCCTCCAGGTAGTTCATCACCATGTAGACGGTTTCGTTTTCGCGGAAGAAATTGAGCACGCTCACCACGGAAGCGTGCGAGATCTGCGCCAGCGAGCGACCTTCCTCGAAAAAACTCTTCAGCCCCAGGCGGTACAGTGAGAGCTTTTCCGGCTGCACCTGCGGCAGCAATTCACCCGGCGGGCGGCTCGCCAGCGAAGACGGCAGGTACTCCTTGATGGCGACCTGCTGGCCCTCGTTGTCGACGGCCAAGTAAACTACCCCAAACCCGCCGGCCGACAGCTTGCGCACGACGCGATAGCCGCCAATGACGGTATCGGGTGGGAGTGGCGCGGGCTTGACCTTTGACATAATTCGGGATTGATGCAAGGTGACGGGATCACCAGGTCCTGTTTACTCTACGAAAAGCGTATTACTAAATGTCAGTTTACAGCATGACAGGCTATGCAGCCGTCCAATCCACCCCCGCGCGAAATACCCCTGAAACGGACGCCGGGACGGACGTCAGTGCACGCCTGGGTGTGGAGATACGCTCGGTCAACAGCCGCTTTCTGGACTTGGCCTTCCGTCTGCCCGATGAATTGCGCCAGGCCGAGCCGGCCCTGCGTGAACTGCTGACCGGCAAGCTCAAGCGCGGCAAGATAGAAATGCGTGTCTCGCTGGAGAGCAACTCCGGCAGCAACCTGCGTGCCCCGGCGGCCAGCACGCTGCAGCGCCTGGGCTCCCTGGAAGACACGGTGAAATCCTGGCTGCCCCATGCCGCGGCCCTGAGTGTGGCCGACGTGCTGCGCCTGGCAGGCGGCGAAGACAAAACCATTCATGACTACAGTGATGAGTTGCTCAAGCTGTCCAAAAAGGCCCTGAAGGACCTGCTCTCGGCCCGGGAGCGCGAAGGCGCCCGGCTGACGCAGATGCTGCTGGACCGCACGGCCCAGTTGCGGGCGCTGGCGGCCTCGGCCGTGCCCATGGTGCCCAAACTGGTCGAGCAGCAAAAAATCCGTTTCATGGAGCGCTGGCAGGAAGCCATGGCGCTGGGCGGCGGCAGTACCCTGCCCGAAGCGGCGCAGGACCGGGCCCTGACGGAAGCCACCTCCTTTGCGATACGCATCGATGTGGCGGAGGAAATCACGCGTCTGTCCTCCCATCTGGACGAAATCGACCGGCTGCTGGCGGCCGGCGGCGAAGTGGGCAAACGACTCGACTTCCTGATCCAGGAGCTGCACCGCGAAGCCAACACGCTGGGCTCCAAATCCGGGTCACTGGAACTTACCCATGTCTCGGTGGACATGAAGGTGCTGATCGAGCAGATCCGCGAGCAGGTCCAGAACATCGAATGAAACAGGGCCCCCACGCTCCCCCACTTCGTGTGGGTCGCTGCCCCCCGAGGGGGCCGGCCTTGCTCGGGGCGGCCCTTCGCGGCGGCCGCGTGCTCAGAACAAAGGATCACTGATGGATTACCCCGGAAACCTGTTCGTTGTCGCCGCGCCCAGTGGCGCCGGCAAATCCAGTCTGGTCAAGGCCCTGATGGAGCTCGATGCGCGGGTGCAACCGGCGGTGTCACATACCACCCGGCCGCCCCGCGGGCAGGAAAAACATGGCCGCGAATATTTCTTTATTTCGTCGGAGGAGTTTGACGGCATGGTGCTGCGGGACTCCTTCCTGGAATGGGCCCATGTCCATGGCCAGCGTTACGGCACGTCGCGGCAGACGATCGAGGAACGCGTGGCGACCGGTGCCGATGTCATCCTGGAAATCGATTTTCAGGGAGCGATCAACATCAAGCGCATTTTCAGCAACGCGGTCCTGATCTTCATCCTGCCGCCCAGCTGGGAAGAGTTGCGCTCGCGGCTGGAGCGCCGCGGCGAGGATACGCCGGAAGTGATCGAACTGCGCCTGAAAAATGCGGCCATCGAGATGGCTCAGGCCCGCGAATTCGATTTCGTTATAATCAACGAGTTATTTGAACGAGCGGTTTTTGACCTGAAAACCATTGTTCATGCCCAGCGGCTCAAGTTTGCAGCCCAAAGACGTGCCCGCGCCGAGACCTTCAAGGCCCTGCATATTGACTGACCTGCTGCTTCATCCCCCCCATTGCGTTTAACCCGGAGATCATCATGGCCCGCATCACTGTTGAAGACTGCCTGGAAAAAATTCCCAACCGCTTCCAGCTCGTTCTGGCCGCGACCTACCGCGCCCGCATGCTCAGCCAGGGCCATGCACCCAAGATCGAAAGCAAGAACAAGCCGGGCGTGACCGCCTTGCGCGAAATTGCCGAAGGCAAAATTGGCCTCGAAATGCTGAAAAAGGTTCCAGGCTGAGGTTCTTTCCCCTATCCTCCAAAGAGCACCGTCCGCGGTGCTTTTTTGTTTGCTCAACGTCGTGGAATGCCCGCTTTTTGTACGTTTTATCGGCACCGCGATACATTTAAGCCATGAGCGCCCTGGATTTCCCCATCGCAAGCACCCAGTCCACGCCGGCTGCCGCAAATGCAGCCGCGGCGAGTTTTGCTGCGCTGACGGCCAGGCTGGACTACATGAGCGCCGAGGACGTCAACAACGTCCGGACCGCTTACCGCTTTGCCGATGAAGCGCATCTGGGCCAAATCCGCAACGGCGGCCTGCCCTATATCACCCATCCGATCGCGGTAGCGCAGCAGTGCGCCGAATGGAAGCTGGACGCCCAGGCCCTGATGGCCGCCCTGCTGCACGATGCGATCGAGGACTGCGGCGTCACCAAACCGGAGCTGATCGAGCGTTTCGGCGCGCCGGTCGCGGAACTGGTGGACGGGCTGACCAAGCTGGAAAAGCTGGAGTTCAACACCCGCGAGGAAAACCAGGCCGAATCGTTTCGCAAGATGCTGCTGGCGATGGCGCGTGATGTCCGCGTCATCCTGATCAAGCTGGCCGACCGCAGCCACAACATGCGCACACTCGGCGACGTGCCGCGCAGCAAGTGGCAACGCATCTCCCGCGAGACCCTCGACATCTATGCGCCGATTGCGCACCGCCTTGGCCTGAACGCCACCTACCGCGAGTTGCAGGACCTGGCCTTCCAGCACCTGTACCCCTGGCGGTATGCCACGCTGACCAAGGCCCTGGCCCGTGCCCGCGGCCGCCGGCGCGACGTGATCAAGCGTGTCCAGTCCGAAGTGGAAGCAGCGTTTGCCGGCGCCGGCATCCAGGTGCATATCTACGGGCGCGAAAAAGCCCTCTATTCGATCTATCGCAAGATGGATGAAAAACACCTGTCGTTTGCGCAGGTAACGGACATCTACGGCTTTCGCGTCATTGTTGCCAGCGTCACGGCCTGCTACACCGCCATGGGCGTGCTGCACCAGCTCTACAAGCCGCTGCCAGGCAAGTTCAAGGACTACATCGCGATTCCCAAGGTCAACGGCTACCAGTCGCTGCACACCACGCTGGTCGGCCCCTTCGGCACCAACATCGAATTCCAGATGCGTACCGAGGCCATGCACATCGTGGCCGAATCCGGCGTTGCTGCGCACTGGCTCTACAAAGCCACCGATCCGGACAGCGACGCATCGCAGCGGCTGGGCACCCAGTGGCTGCAGTCCCTGCTCGATATCCAGCATGAGACGCGGGATGCCGCCGAGTTCTGGGACCACGTCAAGATCGACCTGTTCCCCGACGCCGTGTATGTGTTCACGCCGAAAAGCCAGATCATGGCCATGCCACGCGGCGCAACGATTGTCGATTTCGCCTACGCCATCCACAGCGACGTGGGGCACCGCGCCGTGGCCGCCAAGGTCAACGGCGAGCAGGTTCCGCTGCGCTCGGAGCTGCACAACGGCGACGTGATCGAGATCATCACCGCGTCTGTCTCCAGCCCCAACCCCGCCTGGCTGGGTTTTGTGCGCACCGGCAAGGCCCGGTCAAAAATCCGCCATCACCTCAAAACTATGGCCCTGAGCGAGTCGCAGGACCTGGGCGAGAAAATGCTGGCGCAAGCCTTGCGGGCCGAGGGCATTGATCGCGAGCGGCTGTCCGAGGATGACGACGCCCATCACGCCACCTGGGAAAAAATCCTGCGCTTCAGCGGCAACCGCACGCGCGCCGAGTTGCTGACCGACATCGGCCTGGGCAAACGCATCGCCAGCATGATCGCCAAACGAATCGTCACCCTGCTGGCGGAAACCGGCGAAAAGCCGGACCCCTTGCTGATGAGCCGCGAGCGTTACACCGCACACGAGTCGATTTCCCAGGGTGCGCTGGTGCTGGACGGCAGCGAAGGCGCCTCGGTGAAGTTTGCCCCGTGTTGTCGTCCCATCCCAGGCGATGCCATCGTGGGTTATCTGGGCCGCGGTGAAGGCCTGGTGGTCCACACGGACGACTGTGCCGTCGCCAAAAAGCTGCAGCACCGCGACAGCGAGCGCTTCATTGCAGTCGACTGGTCGGACGAACCCACCCGTGCGTTTGAAACCGGCCTGCTGGTCACGGTCACCAATGGCAAAGGCGTGCTTGCACGCGTGGCCTCTGCGTTGGCCGCCGCCGAGGCCGACATCACCCGGGTCGACATGGGACAGGAGCCGGCGCAGGACGCCACTGACCTGCGCTTTGATGTGGCCGTGCGTGACCGCATTCACCTGGCGTCGGTCATGCGCAGCGTCAAGCGCACCCCCTCGGTCCTGCGCGTCCAGCGCGCCAAACCAGGCGTCTGAACCGCCCCGCTGGCGGGTTACCTCATGAGCGGTGCTGCCCGCCGCGGGCATCCGGTGCCGGGTAACTGACCTGCATCACCTCGATGTCCTTGAGCCCGCCCGGGGTGGCCAGCTTCACCTCATCGCCAACCCGCGCCTTCAGCAAGGCACGGGCAATGGGTGATATCCAGCTGACCTGATTGCGCGCACTGTCCGCCTCGTCAATGCCCAGAATGGTCACGGTTTGCCCGGAACCGCTGCTGTCGATGTAGCTCACCGTGGCGCCAAAAAACACCTGGTCGCTGCCATGGTGAACCGCCGGGTCGGAAATTTCGGCAATTTCCAGCCGCTTGGTCAAAAACCGGATGCGCCGGTCGATCTCGCGCAACCGCTTCTTGCCGTAGTGGTAGTCGCCGTTTTCGGAGCGGTCGCCGTTGCTGGCAGCCCAGTGAACCACTTCCACCACCTTGGGACGCTCGTTGTCGATCAGGTCCAGCAACTCGTCCTTGAGCCGGGCGTAACCGTCGGGAGTGATGTAGTTTTTGCCGCCCGCAGGCAACGACGGCAACGACAGCTCGTCATCGTCGTCCGCGTCGGTTTCTTTGGTGAAGGCTTTGCTCATGGGCGACTGAAGCAGTCAAAACGTGTCCACATCGGGACATCGTAACGAAAAAGCCCTGGAACCTCTCGGTTCCAGGGCTTGACGTTTGGTGCGGCTGGCAGGAATTGAACCCACGACCCCTTGGTTCGTAGCCAAGTACTCTATCCAACTGAGCTACAGCCGCTAAGCCTCGAATTATAGCCTATTAATTGGGTGGTAGGGCGTCACAGACTTGAACTGTGGACCAAAGGATTATGAGTCCTCTGCTCTAACCAACTGAGCTAACGCCCCACGTCGCCAGCAGGGATTGTAAGCCGCTACTTGCTGTGGTTCAGTGCGCTGCTGACCATCTTGGCCGTGATGTCGACGATCTGGATCATTTTTTCATAAGGCATGCGCATGGGGCCGATCACGCCCAGGGTGCCCACGACTTTCCCGTCCACCTCGTAGGGTGCGGTCACGATGGACAGCTCCTGGTAGGGCACAACCTGGCTTTCGCCGCCGATGTAGATGCGCACACCCTCGGCGCGGCTGGACACGTCAAGCAGACGCATGAGCTGGGCTTTCTGCTCGAACAGGTCGAACAGCTTGCGCAGGTTGCCCATGTCGCTGGAAAAATCGCTGACCGCCAGCAGGTTGCGTTCACCCGAGATCACCACCTCGTCGCGCGACTCGATCGCCTCGGTGCTGACCTGCACGGCCGCCTGCATCAGGCTGGCGATCTCGCCGCGCAGGGCCTCCACCTCATTGCCCAGGCGCTCGCGCACCTCTTCAATCGCCATGCCGGCGTAGTGCGAATTGAGGAAGTTGGCCGCTTCGATGAGCTCGCTCTGGGTGTAGTCGGTTTCGGTGAAGATGACACGGTTCTGCACGTCGCCGTCGGGCGAAACAATGATGACCAGGATGCGTTTTTCGGACAGGCGCAAAAATTCGATGTGGCGGAACACCGACGTGCGGCGCGGTGCCATCACGACACCGACAAACTGCGACAGGTCCGACAGGATGTTGGCAGCGTTGCTGAAAACCTTCTGCGGCTGGTCCGGTGCCAGACGGGGGGTGCCCAACGCGCCGAGGGCCGAATACTGGTCGCGCTGCATCGTCAGCATGGTGTCCACAAACAGGCGGTAGCCGCGGGCGGTCGGAATGCGACCGGCCGAGGTGTGCGGGCTGACGATCAGGCCCAGATCCTCCAGGTCGCTCATGACATTGCGTATGGTCGCCGGCGAGAGGTCCAGTCCGGAGGCTTTGGACAGGGTGCGCGAGCCGACCGGTTGACCGTCGGCGATGTAACGCTCCACGAGCGCTTTTAACAACAGTCGGGCACGTTCATCAAGCATGAAGCCATTCTACGAAGCTTGGCAAGAATGTTGTGATGTAATTTGCCGATGAAGTCGCAATTTCGTCACGTCGCCCTGATCGGGAAGTACCACGCGCAGGGTTCACGCTCGGCGCTGGAGGAAATTGCCGGCTTCCTGCACACGCAGGGCTGCGAGGTCACGCTGGAAAAAGACACGGCCAGCAACACCGGCCTGATGCACTACCCGGTGCTCGATGTAGCCGGCGTCGGCGCGCATTGCGACCTCGCACTGGTGGTCGGTGGCGACGGCACCATGCTGGGCATAGGACGGCAGCTGGCCCAGTTCGGTGTGCCGCTGGTCGGCATCAACCAGGGCCGGCTGGGTTTCATCACCGACATCGCGTTCGAGGATTTCCAGACAGCACTCGAGCCCATGCTGCGCGGCGAATACGAGGAAGACCGGCGCTGGATGATGCAGGCCGAGGTCATGCGCGACGGCCGCTGCGTCTTCAGCGCCACCGCCATGAACGACGTGGTCGTCAACCGCGGTGCCACGGCCGGCATGGTCGAGCTCAGGGTCGAAGTCGATGGCCGTTTTGTGGCCAACCAGCGCGCCGACGGCCTGATCATTTCCACGCCGACAGGTTCCACCGCCTATGCGCTGTCGGCCGGCGGCCCGCTGCTGCATCCCTCGATTTCCGGCTGGGTCATGGTGCCGATCGCGCCGCACACGCTGTCGAACCGGCCCATCGTGCTGCCCGACACGGGCGAGGTCACCGTGGAAATTGTCGCGGGCCGGGATGCCAGCGCCAATTTCGACATGCAGTCGCTGGCCAGCCTGCTGCACGGCGACCGCATCACGGTGCGGCGCTCGAAGTACCAGATGCGCTTTCTGCATCCCAGAGGCTGGAGCTACTTCGACACCTTGCGCAAAAAACTTCACTGGAATGAAGGTGCGGTATGAGCCTTAAGAACATCGCCCTGCGCGACTTTGTCATCGTGCGTGAACTCGCGCTGGACCTGGACAGCGGCTTCACCGTCCTCACCGGCGAAACCGGCGCCGGCAAATCCATCCTCATCGACGCCCTGCAACTGGCCCTGGGCGCTCGTGCCGACGCGGGTGTGGTGCGCGAGGGCGCGCAGCGCTGCGAGATCAGTGCCACCTTCGACGCGCCGGCCGCACTGGCCGGCTGGCTGGACCAGGCCGGCTTTGCAACCGAAGACGACTTGCTGCTGCGCCGCACGATTGATGCCCAGGGCAAAAGCCGGGCCTGGATCAACGGCAGCCCGGCCACGGCCACCCAGCTGCGCGAGATCGCCGACCTGCTGGTCGACATCCACGGCCAGCATGCCTGGCAAAGCCTGACCCGTCCCGATGCGGTGCGCGGCCTGCTCGACGCCTACGCCGGTGTCCCGGCGCAGGCGCTGGCGCAGCCCTGGCAGGCCTGGCGCAGTGCGCACAAGGCCCTGTATGACGCGCGCGCGGCGCAGGACAGCCTGCAGCGCGAGCGCGAACGCCTGGCCTGGCAGATCAGCGAGCTCGACAAGCTGGCACCGGGCGATCAGGAATGGGAAGAACTCAACACCCAGCACAGCCGGCTGTCCAATGTGCAGTCCCTGCGCGATGCAGTGCAGACCGCGGTCGATGCGCTGCAGGAGTCCGATGACAATGCCAGTGCCCTGCTGGGCCGTGCTCTCACGGCGCTACAGAATCAGGAGCATATTGAACCCGAATTCAAAGGGCTGACCGAGGTTTTAAGCAGTGCCCTGGCACAGGTGGAAGATGCCGTGCATTCGCTGCACGGCTACGCCCGGCATGCCGAGCTGGAACCGCAACGGCTCGCCGAACTCGACGAACGCCTTTCGCTGTGGGTCAGCCTGGCGAGGCGTTACAAGCGCACGCCGGCCGAGCTGCCGGAACTGCTGGCCGGCTGGCGCAGCGAGCTGCAGAAACTCGATGCGGCAGCCGACCTCGTGGGCCTGGAAAAAACCGAGCAGATGACCCGCACCGCTTACATGGAAGCAGCGCGCCAGCTGTCCAAAGCCCGCAGCAAGGCCGCGCCCCTGCTGGCCAAAGCCATCACGCAGGCGATGCAGGGCCTGGGCATGCAGGGCGGCCGATTCGAAGTGGCGCTGGGCAAGCTAGAGCAGCCCGCGCAGCATGGCCTGGAGCAGGCAGAATTTCTGGTGGCCGGCCACAGCGGCAGCACACCGCGGCCGGTCGGCAAGGTCGCCTCGGGCGGCGAGTTGTCGCGCATTGCACTGGCCATTGCGGTGACCACCAGCCAGCTCGGTCAGGCGCAGACCCTGATTTTTGACGAAGTGGATTCGGGTGTCGGCGGCGCGGTGGCCGAAACCGTGGGCCGGCTGATGAAGCAACTCGGCAAGGACCGGCAGGTCATGGCCGTCACCCACCTGCCCCAGGTCGCAGCCTGTGCCGACCATCACCTGATGGTGGCCAAACGTCCGGACAAGGGCCAGACCGTGAGCACCGTCGAACTGGTCCACAGCGAGCAGCGGGTGGCCGAGGTGGCCCGCATGCTGGGCGGCGAAAAACTCTCTGGCACCACCCTGGCCCATGCCAAGGAAATGCTGGGCCAATGAACGCCGCCACCGATCCCACCCCGGCCATGGCCGCGGAACTGACCCCGGACATGGACATGGTCCTGATCACCGGCATGTCCGGTTCCGGCAAATCCATCGCGCTGCATGCCCTGGAAGACGCGGGCTACTACTGCGTGGACAACCTGCCGCCCGAGCTGCTGTTGCCGTTTGTCGCGCTGGAAAAGCAGCACGGTGCCCGCAAGGTGGCGATCGCGATGGACGTGCGCAGCGCCACCTCGCTGCCGCTGGTGCCGCTGCAACTGGCGCAGATGAGGGAAGAGGGCGTGGCCGTGCAATCGGTGTTTCTCGATGCCAGCACCGACACGCTGGTGCGGCGCTTTTCGGAAACCCGGCGCATGCACCCGCTGTCGCGGCGGGACGACCTGGACCAGCAGCGCGCCCTGGTTGACGCGATTGACGAGGAGCGCGAGCTGCTCGGCGAGCTGCGCGAGCATGCCCATGTCATCGACACCAGCATGATCCGGCCGTCCCAATTACAGGGTTACGTGAAGGCGCTGATTTCCTCACCGGCCACCCAGCTGACCCTGGTGTTTGAATCGTTTGCCTTCAAGCGCGGCGTGCCCGTGGACGCCGACTATGTGTTTGATGTGCGCATGTTGCCCAATCCGCACTACGAGCCGGAATTGCGTCGCCTGACCGGCAAGGACGCGGCGGTGGTGAGTTATCTGCAAGGCCATCCCGAGGTGGACGACATGTTCCGCCACATCGAGCAGTTCATCGGTCACTGGCTGCAGGCGCTGGCCCGCGACCACCGCAGTTATGTGACGGTGGCCATCGGTTGCACCGGTGGCCAGCATCGCTCGGTTTACCTCGTCGAGCAGCTGGCGCAGGCTTTCGGCCCGCACTGGGTCACCCTCAAGCGCCACCGGGAACTCGACGCCGCGCCGTAAGCTCGCCAGCGCAACCAGATTACTCTTTTTTTGATAGCTGTCCGCGCACGCCCATCAAGGGCTGCAGGCCTTTTTCACCAATAATCCGGGGAAATCAGGCCGCGCGCTGCGCGAGCAACTTCCTGATCGGCGCAGGCAGTCCCAGCGCCTCCCAGCCGTCACGCGCAAACCAGGCACCGGCGCCCGGCAGGCGGGTGCTACTGCCCTCACGGGCCGACAGTGCCAGCACCATGGGCGACAGGCGCAGGTCCTTGTGGGTCAGCACATGCACAAAGGGCTGGATCGCCGTCAGCCGCGTCTGCAGAGGCGCGGGCAGCGCCGCCAGCAAATCGTCTTCGCTGCCAAACACCGGAAAACAATAGAGGCCGCCCCAGATGCCGGGCGCAGCGCGTCGCTCCAGCCACACGCTGCCGTCGGTTTTTTCTGCCCACAGCAAGGTGAGCGACTGCGCGCTGCGCTTGAGCTTGCGGGTCTTGACCGGAAAACTTTCCGGCGTGCCGCTGGCGAGGCCCCGGCACATGTCCTGTACCGGGCACAGCAGGCAGGAGGGCTGGCGTGTGGTGCAGATCGTGGCCCCCAGATCCATCAGGCCCTGGGTGTAACGGGGCATGGTTTCCGTCAGCTGGCGGCGCGGAAGCAGCCCGGTGGCAATGGCCCACAGTTCACGCTCCTGCGCGCTGGAAGCGAGATCGCCGGAAAACGCGGTGACCCGCGTCAGCACCCGCTTGACGTTGCCGTCCAGGATGGCCACCCGCTCCGAAAAACAGAAAGAGGCGATGGCCGCAGCGGTCGAGGGCCCGATGCCGGGCAGGGTCTGCAACAGTTCCGCCGTCTGCGGAAACTGCCCGCCATGCAAACGCACGACATCCTGCGCGCAGCGGTGCAGGTTTCTGGCCCGGCTGTAATACCCCAGACCGCTCCACAAACCCAGCACATCGTCGAGCGAGGCTGCGGCCAGATCGGCCACCGCCGGAAACCGCGCCAGGAAACGTGCGTAGTAGTCGAGGACCGTGGCCACCTGCGTTTGCTGCAGCATGATCTCGGATAGCCAGACGCGATAAGGGTCACGCGTGTTCTGCCAGGGCAGGCTGTGGCGTCCGTGGCTTTTCTGCCAGTGCACGACCTGTGCGGAAAAACGGCTGCCCAACTCTTGTGCCTGCCAGTCAGTCCCCGTCGACCCGGAAAGCAGCGGGGGCACACCGACGCCGGGTGTGGAGCTCAGGGCCATCCCCGCGCTCAGGCGGCCTGGATCATGGCGGCGGCCGGAGCCGCCAAGGCCGGGTCATGCGGACTTGCCGGCGCATGCACGAGCCGGTCCGTCAGCTCGTCGAGCTTGCCGTCCAGTTCATCCAGCGCCCGTTCATGGGCGGCAATTTCAGCGATGCGTTCGTCCAGGCCGGTGGCAGCCTGCTGGATGCGTTCGATTGCCTCGATGCGGCGACTGAAGTTGCGCCGTCGCTCCTTGAGCTGGGCATCGAGCTGCGAGGCGGCCGACTTGTTCCACAGCTCGACTTCCCCAAGCGCGGTCTCGTAGACCACGCGCAGCCGCGTGGCCAGGGCCCGCACCAGCCGTTCGGAAAAATCCGGCTGCGCCAGCTTGAGAATGTTGGCCACGCCCAGGTATTGCAGGTGGCTGCGCTCGATCTGCTCCAGGTCCACCATGAAGCGGCCCATCTCGGGTTCCTTGGGCGCCTGCAGGGAAAATCCGAATTCGGCATTGAGCTGCTTGAACGATCCGCCCAGCATGCTCTGGATGTCGGCGCTGGTGGTCTGGGCCTTCTGCAGCCCTTCGCGCAGCCGCGCAAAGGTCTTGCCATAAGCCTTCTTCACGCCCAGCTTGATGCCGGGCTGCTTGAGTGCGTCGGTCAGTTCGGCCAGCTCCGTCTTGAGCGTGGGTGTGCCCAGCAGGTGGAAGACTTCCCTGAGCAGCTTCAGGTGGATCGAGCGAACGGCCTGTATCTTGGCACCGCTGGCGTTGAACTCAAGCTGTTCCTGCTCGATGCGCGAGCGCATGTGTTTGATCACCGAGTCGTTCTTGCCGCGCAGACCGCGCAGCTCGATCATCTGCTCGGCCAGGTCGCGCCGGCGGATATGGATGACGCGGCCCGCTTCGGCGCGCAGCTCGACAATGCCGGCGGCCACCGCAGAACGCAGGATTTTCTGCCGCTGCCCCATCACACCCTGCGCCAGGGCCAGCTCCAGGCCGGGCAGGCAGCTGGCCTGCAGCAGCTTGTCGTCACCCGTGACTTTGGCGACCAGGCCTTTCTGCGCGGAAACGGGAAGGACCTGGGCCACCGGTAGCCCGAGAATTTCCGCCGAGCTGGCGCGCTGGCGCTCGATCTGCGCCTGGATCTGCGCGGGCGAACTCAGGGCATCCCACAGGGTATCGATCTTGTTGAGCACCACCAGGCGGGCATCGTTGTCGTCACCCTCGGTGATCAGGTGCTCGCGCCAGATGGCCAGGTCGGATTTGGTCACGCCGGTATCGGCCGCCAGAATGAAGACCACCGCGTGGGCCTGCGGAATCAGGCTCACCGTCAGTTCGGGTTCGGCGCCAATCGCGTTGAGCCCTGGCGTATCGAGGATCACCAGCCCCTGCTTGAGCAGCGGGTGGGCGATGTTGATCAGTGCATGGCGCCACTTCGGCACCTCCACCAGACCGTCGGCATTGACCCGCGGATTGTCCTGCGGTGCGTCGTCATGCCAGAAACCCAGCGCACGTGCCTCGTCCTGAGAAACGTGGCGGACTTCGGCCACCTTTTCCAGCGCCTTCGAGAGCTTGACCGGGTCGTTCACATCAAGGTCGACACGTGTCCACTTCTCGGGAACCATACGCCATTCCATCAAGGCCTGTGGCTTGAGCCGGGTCTCGATGGGCAGCAAGCGCAGGCAGGGCGGCATGTCCGGGTCGTAGCCCAGTTCGGTCGGACACATGGTGGTGCGTCCGGCACTGGCCGGCATGATGCGCCGGCCGTAGCCGGCGAAAAAGATCGCATTGATCAGCTCGGACTTGCCGCGCGAAAATTCAGCGACAAAAGCCACCATGACCTTGTCCGAACGCACTTGCGACTCCAGGCGGAGCAGGCGTTCTTCCACGGCGGCATTGAGCAGATCGTGGCCCTTCATCCATTCGGACAAAAGCTTCAGGCGCAAGGCAAACTCACGCCGCCAGGCGCCATGCTGGTCAAATTGTTCGTTAAAGGACATGGTTCGGCGTGGACATAGAACGATCAATATAGCATCGCCCAGCGGAAATGGTCATCCCCCGGCGGGACGGGTGGTCAGGATTTCTGGCAGTTGACACAGTAAAAGGTGGAGCGCTGCCCCTGCCGGAGCATGCGAACCGGAGCCGCACACTGCTTGCAGGGAAGGCCGGCACGGTCGTAAACCATGGCTTCGAGCTGGAAGTGGCCGCTCTCGCCCATGGCGTTGGAAAAATCCCTCAGGGTGCTGCCGCCCTTTGCAAGCGCCTGGGTCAACACGCTTCGGATCGCCGCATGCAGCCTGGCGGCGCGGGGCTTGCTCAGCCGCCCCGCCCGCACGGTCGGACGGATGCCTGCCATGAACAGCGCTTCCGAGGCGTAGATGTTGCCGACCCCGACGACGATCTCGCCGGCCAGCAGCACCTGCTTGATGGCCGTCTTGCGGCCCTGCAGCGCGCGGTAAAAGGCCAGCGCGTCAAAATCGTCCGTCAGCGGCTCCACGCCAAGCCGGCCCAGAAGCTTCTGGGCAGCGGCGTCGTGTTCGGCCGGCGCGTACACCACCGCGCCAAAGCGGCGTGGATCATGCAGGCGCAAGGTGCCGGCCGTGGTGCGCAGGTCGAAATGGTCATGCTTCCCGGGCGGCGGCAGGTCTGCACCAAAGCCCAGGCTGCCGGACATGCCCAGATGGATCATCAGCAGGCCGCCGGTGGTGTCGAGCAGCAGGTATTTGCCGCGGCGGCGGACCTCGATCACGGTATGCCCGGTCAGAAGGGCGGCGTCGCAGCCCAGGGGCCAGCGCAGCGGCTTGCCCATCTGCAGCGCCAGTATTTCGGCGCCGGCAATGCGGCTGGCAAAACCCAGGCGGGTAACTTCGACTTCAGGCAGTTCGGGCATGGGCAACTCGGGTCAATCAGGGATCGCGCCTACATGGGCTCAGGCTTCAATTATCATGGCCCGATGAAACAACTTATCAGCGTTTTCAGTGCACTTTGCCTGGCAGTTCCGGCGCTGTGGGCCCAGACCACCCCGCCTGCCCCGGCCTTGCCGCCCGCTGCCCAGCCTGAGGCGCCTGCCGCGGCTCAGGCGCTCACCCCGGCGCCGTCCAGCCTGGACGGGGAGCTGTTCTACCAGGTGCTGCTCGGTGAACTCACGGCGCGCGAAGGTGATGCCCCGACCGGTTTTTCACTGATGCTGGACGCTGCCCGGAAAACCAACGACGCCCAGCTGTACCAGCGCGCCGCCGACATCGCCCTGCAATCGCGCTCGGGCGACGCAGCGTTGCAGGCCGCCCAGGCCTGGCGCCAGGCGCAGCCGGCCTCCCGGGAAGCCAACCGCTACGTGCTGCAGATCCTGCTGGCACTGAACCGCATCACCGAGACCACGGAGCCGCTGAAAAATGAAGTGAAGCTCGCCCCCGAGGTCGAACGCGCGCAGGCCATCACCAGCCTGCCACGCTTTTATGCCCGCGTCGGCGACAAGAAACTCGCCGCCAGCGTGCTCGAGCAGGCACTGGCCGACGAGCTCAAGGCGCCCGCCACAGGCGCGGCTGCCTGGACCGCCGTCGGGCGCATGCGGCTGGCCGCCGGCGAGGCGCCCGGCGCGCTGGAGGCTGCCGAACGCGGGCAGGCCTTCGACCCCGCGGCTGAGGGACCGACCTTGCTGGCACTGGAACTGATGGACCCCAAACTGCCGCGCGCCGAAGCCCTGGTCCAGAAATACTTTGCGGGCAACCCCCGGGCCGTGCCTGAAATCCGGATGGCGTATGCCCGCGTCCTGGTCGATGCCCAGCGTTATGCCGAAGCCAGCGCGCAGCTGCAACTGGTCACGCGCGACAAGCCCGACTACCCCGAAGGCTGGCTGGTGCTGGGCTCCCTGCAGCTGCAGGACAACCAGCTGGCGGCGGCGCAGAATTCCCTGCTGCGTTATCTCCAGCTTGCCGGCCAGGGGGAAGCCCAGCCGCAGACCAGCCGCGGCCTGTCCCAGGCCTACCTGTCCCTCGCGCAGATTGCTGAGAAGCGCAAGGATTTCGCCGCAGCGGAAAACTGGATCAACAAGATTCCCGACGCGCAGGAACTGGTCCAGGCGCAGGTGCGCCGCGCTTCGCTGCTGGCCCGGCAAGGCAAACTCAACGAGGCCCGCCAGCTGATCCGGAAATTGCCCGAACGCAACCCCGATGACAAACGCATCAAGCTGATGGCCGAGGTCAACCTGCTGCGCGAGCAAAAGGAATACCGCAGCGCTTACGAGCTGCTCGCCCAGGCCGTCACGCAATTCCCCGACGAACCCGAGCTTCTCTACGACCAGGCCATGATGGCCGAGAAGCTTGATGCGCTGCCGGAAATGGAACGCCTGCTGCGCCAGGTGGTGGAGCGCAAGCCCGACTACCACCACGCCTACAACGCGCTGGGTTACTCGCTGGCCGATCGCAACGTGCGCCTGCCCGAGGCCAAACAGCTGATCCTCAAGGCACTGGAATACGCGCCGGAGGACCCCTTCATCAAGGACAGTCTGGGCTGGGTGGAGTTCCGCCTGGGCAACAAGGCCGAAGCCCTGGCCATTTTTGAAGCCGCCTACAAGGCCAAGCCCGACGCCGAGATCGCCGCGCATTTCGGCGAGGTGCTGTGGAGCCTGGGTCAGCGCGACAGGGCCCTGGCCATCTGGAAGGAAGGCATGCTGCTCAACGCCGACAACGAGACGCTGCTGGAGACCCTCAAGCGCCTCCGTGTCAGGCTGTAAACCGCCATGCCCCTCCTTGACGCCCCGCTGCGCCGCTCGACCGCCCTGCTGGCGAGCCTGTTGATTGCTACATTTTTCATAGCTGGTTGCGCAAGTCCACCAAGGGTTGCAGGCCAAAATGATGAAAAAATATCATTCTGGACAGGCCGCATCAGCCTGCAGGTGCAAAGCGAGCCGCCCCAGGCTTTTTTTGCCGGCTTCGAACTCAAGGGCAACCCCAGGCAGGGCGAACTGACGCTGAACAGCCCGCTGGGCAACAGCCTGGCTGTGCTGCGCTGGTCGCCTCAGGAAGCCGTGCTCGATTCCGGCAATCAGATCCAGCGCTTTGCCAGCGTCGATGAACTGTTGGAAAAGGCCACCGGCGCAGCCGTGCCGTTGCCGGCCCTGTTTGACTGGCTGGATGGCAAAAATACCGCCGCGGACGGCTGGAATGCCGATCTGTCACAACAAGCCGAAGGCCGGATTTCGGCCAGCCGGACCATGCCGCAACCGCGCTCCGACCTGCGCATCGTGCTGGCGGCGCCCTGATGCAGGCCGCACTGGCGGGCCCTGCCTCGGCCCCCCCGCTGAGGGCGATCTACGATGTCGCGGCGCCGGCCAAACTCAACCTGTTTCTGCACATCACCGGACGGCGTCCCGACGGTTACCACCTGCTGCAGTCAGCATTCATGCTGATCGACTGGTGTGACACCCTGCATTTCGAGCTGCGCCAAGATGGCCAGATCACGCGCACCGACCTTGGCAGCGACCCCAGCGAGGCGCTGCCGGCCGAGGATCTGGTGGTGCGTGCCGCGCGGGCACTGCAACACGCGTCCGGCACCACGCTGGGCGTGCACATCGGCCTTGAAAAACGTATTCCGTCGCAGGCCGGCATGGGCGGTGGCTCCTCAGACGCGGCCAGCTGCCTGCTGGCGCTGCAGCGCCTGTGGGGCGTCAGGCTGCCAGCGGAGCAACTGCAGGCCATCGCCCTCGGTCTCGGTGCCGACGTGCCGTTTTTCCTCAGCGGCGGGCACGCCTGGGTGGAGGGTGTTGGTGAAAAAATCACGCCACTGACCTTGCCTGCCGCCCGTTTTGTCGTGGTCAAACCGCCCGCCGGGCTGCCGACCGACGCCATTTTCCGCTCGCCAGGGCTCAAACGCGATACAGAAACTGCTACAATCCGAGGCTTTGCTGCAAACGCAACTGGCTCAGTTTACGAATTCGGCCATAACGACTTGCAGCCAGTCGCGCAGGCCTTGTGTCCGCAGGTTGGTCAGTCACTCGACTGGCTCTCCATGCAGCATTTGCAAGGCCGCATGACTGGCTCGGGAAGTGCTGTGTTTGCGCACATGCCGCACGAGATGGAACTCGCAGTCGCCCCGGGCGACTGGCAGGTCCGCAAATGCAGCAACCTGGATGCACATCCTCTGGCCGATTGGTAAGATCAAGGCCATGGAATGTGTTTCCAGAAACAACGATTAAAGGGTTGGTTGCCGGTCCCCTGACGCCTGTCTTTGACAGTTTTCAGATCTGACAATCTACCTGTGTAGGGGTGTCGCCAAGTTGGTTAAGGCACCGGATTTTGATTCCGGCATTCGCAGGTTCGAATCCTTCCACCCCTGCCAAAA
>NZ_JAQSDL010000015.1 GCF_029945895.1 Polaromonas sp.
GCGCGATCAGGTAGCCCTCGTCGAGCATGCGCTGCGCCAGCGCGTCGGTGTCCACGCCGGTTTCCACCCAGCCGAACAGGCCGGCCGGTTCCGCCGCGAAGCTGCAGCCGTGCGCCAGCGCCAGCTTGACGCTGCGGGCGCGCGCCGCATCGAGTCGCGTGCGTACCCGTTCGGCGTGGCGGCGCAGCTGCCCCTGGTCAATGCACCAGGCCAGCGCCTTTTCCAGCAGCGCCGGTGTGGTCAGGGTGCCCAGGAGCTTGGTGTCGAGCAGGCGCTCCACCAGCGCGGGCGGCGCGGCCATGAAACCGACGCGCCAGCCGGGCGCCAGAATCTTGGCAAAACCGCTGACATAAACCGTGCGCTGCAGCCCGTCGAGCGCGCACAGCCGCGTCGCGTGTTCGGGTGCCAGGTGGCTGTAGGTGTCGTCCTCGACGATGTGGAAATTGTGCTGGTTGGCCAGCTGCAGCACGCGGTGTGCGCTGCCGGGGCTCAGGCAGTAACCGGTGGGGTTGTGGAACACGCTGACACTGACAAACAGCTTGGGTGCATGGGCCTCGCAGTAACGCGCCATCACTTCCAGGTCCGGGCCGTCGGCGCGCCGCGGAACCGGCAGGATGCGCATGCCCAGCGCATCCAGGCGCGCAAACTCGACCGCCCAGCCGGGCTCCTCAACCATCACGCAGTCGCCGGCGCGCAGCAGCGTGCGGCTCACGATGTCCAGCGCATGGGTGGCGCCCACGCTGGTGATGATCTGTTCTGGCACCGCATGCACATTGAGCGCGCTGAGTTTCTGCGCGAGCGCGCGGCGCAGGCCGCTGTCGCCCATGGGCTCGCCGTAACTGAGAGAAAAATCGCGCAGCGCGCTGCCGCTGGTGACCTTGCGCACCGCCGCCGGCATGAAACTGGTCTCCAGCCATTCGGGCGGAAACACCCCCATGCCCGGCTGCGGCTTGTTGCTGACCTTGTGGAACATGCCGCGGATCAGCGCGGTGGCATCCACCGGCGCCTGCCGGGTTGACATCCAGGTCGCGGTGCTCCAGCTGTTCAGCGGCAGCGGGGTGTCCGGCGCCACCGATCCGTTTTTTGTAGCACCCTGCGCTGGATGGACGGGCGCCAGAACCGCATTGAATGACGCATCGCGGACAAAGAAGCCGCGGTTCTTGCGCGCCACCACCAGGCCTTGCGCCTGCAACTGGTCATACGCCGCGACCACGGTGGAGACGCTGACGCCTTGCTGCCCGGCACACAGGCGCACCGAGGGCAGGCGCGCGCCGGGCGCCAGCAGGCGGCTGCGTATGCGCTCGGCAAACCGTGCGCTGAGCTGTTCGGTCAGGGACTGGGAGGCGGTTTTCATCAACATGGCGGACCCCGGCTGGCCCGGTGCAAGGCAACACCGCGGCCTGTGTGCTGATAATTTGACCAGCACAGTTTCAGAATTTGTCACCCCAACTGTATGGGTGGTGTGCTGGCTTGAACTATAAAGTCTGAGCCATGAATTGGCAAGAATTTACCGCCCTGCTGGTGCTGGCGACAGCGATGAGCTTTTCACCCGGCCCCAACACCACGCTCGCGACGGCGCTGGCGGCCAACCACGGCTTGCGCCGCGCCATGCCTTTTGTCTGCGCGGTGCCGGTGGGCTGGGGCGTGCTGCTGAGCCTGTGCGCGTTCGGCCTGGGCGCGCTGCTGCTGGCGATCCCGCTGCTGGGCCTGGCGATCAAGTTCATCGGTGTGGCGTATCTGCTGTGGCTGGCCTCAAAGATCGCGCGCTCGCGTCAGCTCAGCGAAGCCGACGCAGAACGCATGAATGTCGGTTTCTGGCAGGGCGCGGCGCTGCAGTTCGTCAACATCAAGGCCTGGATGCTGGCGCTCGCCATCGTGGGTGGCTGGATCGCCGGTCGCAGCGATCCCGGCCTGCGTTTTGCCGTGGTGCTGCCGGTGATGCTGGTCTATGCCTTTGCCAGCAACCTGTTGTACGCGCTGGCCGGCTCGCTGTTGCGCGAGTGGCTGAGCGGCCCGGCGGGCAGTGGCCGGCGCCTGGTGTGGTTCAACCGCGCCATGGCCGCCGTGCTGGTGGCCACCGCGATCTGGATGCTGTTTTTATGAACGCCACCCCCGCCAACATCAGCAAAGGACTCTGGCTGGGCCTGCTGGGCATCGTGATTTTTGCGGTGACCCTGCCGATGACGCGGCTGGCGGTCGGCACGCCCGAGGCGCCGCAGATGTCGGGCATGTTCATCGCGCTGGGCCGCGCCGTGGTGGCGGCCGCGTTGTCGGCGCTGTTTCTGCTGGCCACCCGCGCACCGCTGCCGCAGCGGCGCGACTGGCTGCCGCTGGCCATCACGGCCGGCGGCGTGGTGTTCGGTTTTCCGCTGTTCACCTCGATCGCCATGCGTTATGTCGAGGCCATGCATGCCAGCGTGATCGTGGGCGTGTTGCCCCTGGCCACCGCCGCTGTCGGCGCGCTGCTGCACCGCCAGCGGCCCTCGGGCGGGTTCTGGTGGTGCGCGGTGCTCGGCAGCGCGCTGGTGGTGGCATTTGCGGTGCTGCGTTCGGGTTCGGGCGGGCTGTCCATCCACTTTGCCGACATGCTGCTTCTGGTGGCCATGATGTGTGCAGCGGTCGGTTACGGCTACGGCGCGCGGCTGTCGCAACACATGCAGGCCGAACATGTGATCTGCTGGGCGCTGCTGATCTCCCTGCCCTTGACCCTGCCGCTGGCGCTGCTGAGCTGGCCCCAGGGCACGGTCAAGGCCAGTGCCTGGGCCGGTTTTGCCTACCTCGGCGTGTTTTCCATGTGGTTGGGCTTTTTTGCCTGGTACCGCGGGCTGGCGATGGGCGGCACCGTGCGTGTGAGCCAGGTGCAGCTGGTCCAGCCCTTCCTGTCCATGCTGTTTGCCGTGCCGCTGCTCGGTGAGCGCCTGGATGCAGTCACCGTGGGTTTCAGCCTGGCCGTGATTGCCACCGTGTTTGCCGGCAAGAAAATGCCCGTCCATACCGCCATCCTGAAGGAGGCCCCATGAAGATGAGCCAGATTCCTTTCGGCACGACCGACTGGTCCGCCGTGGAGCGCAGCGAACATTCGGCACAAAGCGGCCGGGCTTTCTGGCGCACCCAGCAGTTTGGCGAACTGCGTGTGCGCATGGTGGAGTACACGCCCGGTTACGTGTCCGACCACTGGTGCAGCAAGGGCCATATCCTGCTGTGCCTGGCGGGTGAATTGCACACCGAGCTGGAAGACGGCAGCGTGCACATACTTCAGCCCGGCATGAGTTACCAGGTGGCCGATGGGGCCGAGGCGCACCGCTCCAGCGCACCCAAAGGTGCGACACTGTTTATCGTGGATTGACGACAGAAAAGAGAACAACCATGGAGAAAAGCAACATGCACTGGACCCTGGCCGCACGCGCCGAAAAAATGAACCCCTCGGTGATCCGCGAGATCCTCAAGGTCACCGAAAAGCCCGGCATCATCAGTTTTGCCGGCGGCCTGCCCTCACCCAAAACCTTTCCAGTCAGCGCGTTTGCCGAGGCCTGCGCCAAGGTCTTGCGCGAAGACGGCCCGGCAGCCCTTCAATACGCGGCCAGCGAAGGTTACGGCCCGCTGCGCGAGATGGTGGCGGCGATGCTGCCCTGGAACGTGGACCCCGCGCAGGTGCAGATCACCACCGGCTCGCAGCAGGGCCTCGATCTGCTGGCCAAGATCCTGATCGACAAGGACAGCCCCATCCTGGTGGAGACGCCGACCTACCTGGGCGCGCTGCAGGCTTTCATGCCGATGGAGCCGCAGGTGGTGAGTGTGGCCAGCGACGACGAAGGCATTGATGTGGACGACCTCGCACGCAAAGCCAAAGGCGCCCGCTTTCTGTATGTGCTGCCCAACTTCCAGAACCCGACCGGCCGCACCATGAGCGAAGCACGCCGCGCCGCGTTGTCGGCCAAAGCTGCCGAGTTGGGGCTACCCATCGTCGAAGACAACCCCTACGGCGACCTGTGGTTCGATGCGCCGCCGCCGCTGCCGCTGAGCGCACGCAACCCGGACGGCTGCCTCTACCTCGGTTCATTTTCCAAGGTGCTGGCGCCTGGGCTGCGTCTGGGTTTTCTGGTCGCACCGAAAGCGCTGTATCCCAAGCTGCTGCAGGCCAAGCAGGCGGCAGATCTGCACAGTCCGGGTTTCAACCAGCGCATGATCGCCGAGGTCATGAAGGACGGTTTTCTGGACCGCCACGTGCCGACGATTCGCGCGCTCTACAAGTCGCAGCGTGATGCCATGCTGGCCGCACTGAAACGCGAAATGCCATCGGATGTCAGCTGGAACACACCGGACGGCGGCATGTTTTTGTGGGCGCGTTTGCCGGCCGGCATGAACGCGGTGGCGCTGCTGCCCAAGGCCGTCGACAAAAACGTGGCCTTTGTGCCGGGCGCCGCGTTTTACGCCGACAACGCCGACGAACGCACCCTGCGCCTGTCTTTTGTGACCGCCAGCGTGGAACAGATCAACACGGGCATTGCTGCGCTGGCGGCGGCAATCCGCGAGAACCAGCCAGCGCAAACCGACAGCGTGAGTTCCAGCCACAGCTTGCGCAGCGAAGGGCCGCCCCGAGCAAGCAACGCCCCCATACAAGGTGAGAGGGGCAGCGAACTGCCGCAGGCTCGCGAAGCGACGAGCGTGGGGGTCCAATAAGTGCTGAAGATCTGGGGGCGCATGAGCTCCATCAATGTCAAGAAAGTGGTGTGGACCGCGCAGGAGCTGGCGCTTGATATTCAGCGCACCGAAGCCGGCGGCCTGTTTGGCGTGGTCAAGACACCCGAGTACATGGCGCTCAACCCCAACTCACTGGTGCCGGTGATCGAGGACCAGGGGTTTGTGCTGTGGGAGTCCAATGTGATCGTGCGTTATCTGTGTGCGCGGCATTCGTCCGGCGACCTTTACCCGACCGACCTGCGTGAGCGTTTTGACGCCGAACGCTGGATGGACTGGCAGCAGACCACACTGAACCCGGCCAGCCGCCCCGGCTTCTGGCAGCTGGTGCGCACCCCGCCCGAGCAGCGTGACGCCGCACTGATTGACGAATCCAATGCCGCGGTCGAGGCGCTGATGGCGATGCTGGACGCCCACCTCGCGCAGCGCAGCTTCATGGTCGGCGAGCGTTTCACCGTGGCCGACATTCCCGTCGCCTGTGAGGTGCACCGCTGGTTCGGCCTGCAGCAGCCACGACAGAGCCGGCCCCACCTCGAACGCTGGTACGACAGCCTGTGCGCCCGGCAGGCCAGCAAGGGTGTGCTGGACCTGGCGCTGTCCTGACACCTCTCACCTCTCACCTCTCACCTCTCACTTCTCACTTCTCATCTTCTGACCCCGCACCATGAAAACCAGACCCTTCAAACAAGTCGACGTCTTCACCGACCGGCCCTATTTCGGCAACCCGCTGGCGGTGGTGCTGGACGGCAGCGGGCTGGACGACGAAGCCATGCAGCGTTTTGCACGCTGGACCAACCTCTCGGAAACCACCTTTGTGCTGCCGCCCGTCGATCCGGCTGCCGACTACCGCGTGCGCATCTTCACGCCGGGCGGCGAATTGCCTTTTGCCGGCCATCCCACGCTGGGCAGCTGCCACGCCTGGCTACAGGCCGGCGGCACACCCAGGCGTCAGGACTTCATCGTGCAGGAATGCCAGGTCGGTCTGGTGAACATCCGGCGCGAAGGGGACCGGCTGGCTTTTGCCGCGCCGACGCTGCAGCGCTCGGCGCCCAGCCCCGCGGTGCTGGCGCAGGTGGCTGCCGCCCTCGGCCTGAAAGCGCAACACATCCTGGCCGCGCAGCTGCTCGACAACGGCCCGGTGTGGCTGGGCCTGCTGCTGGACAGCGCCGACACCGTGCTGCAGCTGGCGCCGGATCACGCCGCACTCAAAAAACATGGGCTAAAAGTGGGTGTAGCCGGTGCCCATCCAGCGCAGATAGCTCCTGTTTTAATAGCGCGCACCAACCGCGAGGCACGCGCTTTTGCCGGCAGCATGCCCGCCGGCGCAGCAGAATCAGCCACCGCTGACTTTGAGATGCGGGGTTTTGCAGCGCCCCTCGGCATCGAGGAAGACCCGGTCACCGGCAGCCTGAACGCCAGCCTGGCGCAATGGCTGATCGCCGAAGGCCATGCGCCCGAGCGTTACGTGGCCGCCCAAGGCACTTGCCTGGGCCGCGCCGGCCGCGTCTACCTGACACGCGAGACGGATGCGGCGGGTTCTGCACAGGTCTGGGTCGGCGGCCAATCCGTCACCTGCATCAACGGCACGGTGGCGCTGTGAGCGACACTGTGCGCCGCGCGCCATGAAGCAGGCCCAGATCGATCACCTGGTCGTCGTGGCCGCCAGCCTGGCCCAAGGCGTGGCCTGGTGCGAGGACACCCTGGGCATCACGCCCGGCCCCGGCGGCGAACATCCGCTGATGGGCACACACAACCGCCTGTTCAGCGTGGCCGGCCCCGCCTTCCCGCGCGCCTACTTCGAGATCATTGCGATCCAGCCCGGCGTCGCGCCACTCAGGGCGGCCGGCAGGCAGCGCTGGTTCGACATGGACGACCGCGAACTGCAGGCGCGTGTGGCCAGTGAAGGCCCGCAGCTGGTGCATTTTGTCGCCAGCGTCCCGGGCGTGGTTTCGGCCGTCAAGGCACTGGCCGCACAGGGCCTGGAGCGCGGCAGCGTCGTGGAAGCCTCGCGCCAGACCGCCACCGGCCTGCTGAGCTGGCGCATCACCGTACGCGACGACGGCCAGCGGCTGTTTTATGGCGCCTTGCCGACGCTGATCCAGTGGGGCGAGGCCGGAGAGGACCCGGCGCAGGCGACGCATCCACTGGATGCGATGCCTGCTTCGGGCGTGACACTTCAGGCGCTGCAGGTCCGCCACCCACGGCCGGAACAGCTTCAGGCCGCTTATGCCGCGATCGGCCTGACCGGTGTGAGCGTGACCCAGGGCCCGCCCAGTCTTCATGCCACGCTACAGACGCCGCGCGGCCTCGTCGCGCTCGAATCGAAAGGAATTTAAATGCTCACGGCATCCGAACTCGCCTGGTTTGCGCTCATCGCGCTGGCGCTGGTGCTCACGCCCGGCCCCAACATGATTTACTGCATCTCGCGCACCCTGTGCCAGGGCCGCGGTGCGGGCATGGTCTCGCTGGGCGGCGTGGCCCTCGGTTTTGTCGTGCACCTGCTGGGCGCCTCCTTCGGTCTGAGCGCATTGTTGCTGGCGGCGCCGGTGGGGTTTACCGCAATCAAGGTCGCTGGCGCCCTGTACCTGCTCTGGCTGGCCTGGCAGGCCGTCAAACCCGGGGGCCTCTCGCCATTTGAAACCCGCAGCCTGCCGCACGACCCGCCGCGCACGCTCTTCCTGATGGGGTTCATGACCAACCTGCTCAACCCGAAAGTAGCGATGTTTTACCTGTCCTTCTTTCCGCAGTTCCTGCACCCCGAACGCGGCCAGGTGCTGCTGCAGAGCCTGACGCTGGGCGCGGTGCAGATCAGCGTCAGTCTGGCCATCAACACCGTGATCATCTTTTTCGCCGCCAGCCTGGCGGTCTTTATCAATCGCAACAGCGCCTGGATGCGCGTGCAGCGTTATGTCATGGGCAGCGTGCTGGGCCTGCTGGCGCTGCGCCTGCTGAGCGAAAAACGGACAAGCGCATGAACGCCCTCCTGAAAGACGTGGGCAGCAGCACGCTGCCGTCACTCGCGGACATCGAAGCCGCGGCCCGGGTCGTGTACCGCGAGTTCCAGGCCACGCCGCAGTACCGCTGGGGCCTGTCGAGCCAGCGGCTGGGCACCGACTGCTGGATCAAACACGAAAATCACACACCGGTCGGCGCCTTCAAGATACGCGGCGGGCTGACTTACTTCAATGCCTTGAGCCAGGCCGGCACGCTGCCGAAGGAAGTCATCAGCGCCACCCGGGGCAACCACGGCCAGAGCATGGGCTGGGCCGCGCGCGCGCATGGCGTGGCCTGCACCATCGTGGTTCCGCGCGGCAATTCACTGGAGAAAAACGCCGCCATGCGCGCGCTCGGCGTCACGCTGATCGAACACGGCGAGGACTTCCAGGAGAGCCGCGAATACGCGATGCACCTGGCGATCGAACGCGGTGGCCACATGGTGCCCAGTTTCCATGCCGACCTGCTCAGCGGCGTGAGTACCTACTGGTGGGAGTTCATGCTGGCCGTGCCGCAGCTCGATGTGGTCTATGTGCCGATCGGCCAGGGCTCGGGCGCGTGTTCGGCGATTGCGGCCAAACTCGCCCTGGGCCGAAAATTGCGCATCGTTGGTGTTGTCAGCGCACACGCCACCACCTACGCCGATTCGCTGGCCGCCGGCCACGTGGTCGAAGCGCCGGTCAGCACGCGGCTGGCCGACGGCATGGCCTGCCGCATCGCGGACCCGGCCGCGCTTGACATCCTGTTGCCGCAGCTGGATCACATCGTGAAGGTCAGCGACGACGAGGTCGCGCAGGCCATGCGCGACCTGTATGCCGACACCCACAACGTGGCCGAAGGCGCCGGTGCCGCGAGTTTTGCGGCCGCCATGCAGGAGCGCGCGCAACTCAAGGGCCAGGTGGTGGGCACCACGCTGTGCGGCGGCAATGTGGACAGCGCCACTGTCGCCAGGGTATTGGACCCCCACGCTTCTCGCTTCGCGTAGTACGCTGCCCCTGCGGCCCGGCGAACCCGGTTCCGCGGCCCCGGCTGGACCGACTACTTTTAGCGGTGGTCACACACGGGACTGGGTGCGGCTTCGGTGCGCGCCACAATTTGCCCATGGGAACCCTTTACCTCGTGCGCCACGGCCAGGCCTCGTTTGGCGCTGACAACTACGATGTGCTGAGCAGCATGGGGCACAGGCAGAGCGTGCGTCTGGGGGAATACTTCAAGTACAAGGGCCTCACCTTCGACGCGGCGCTGACCGGCACGCTGAACCGCCAGATCCAGACCTTTGCAGGCATCTGCGAAGGCATGGGCACGACGCTTGATGCATCGCGGCAACCCGGGCTCAATGAATACGACGCGGAAGCGGTGATCGCGGCCATCCATCCGGCCCAACTCGAGAAACCGACCTCGCCCGAAATGGTCCGCGGCCACTTCCGCCTGCTCAAGGACGGACTGGCACAGTGGATGGCCGGCGTGGTCAGCCCACGCGGCATGCCCAGTTACACCGATTTTGTGGCGGGCATCACCGGGGTGCTGGACCACGTCAAGAGCAGCTACACCGGCAACGTGCTGCTGGTCTCCAGCGGCGGCCCGATTGCCACCGCCGTGGGCCATGTGCTGGGCACCAGCCCCGAGGCCACCATCGACCTGAACCTGCGCATCCGCAATTGCTCGCTGACCGAGTTTGCGTTCACGCCCAAACGCCACATGCTGGTGACCTACAACACGCTACCGCACCTGGATGCGCCCGAACACGCGGACTGGATCACCTACTCCTAGGGCCTAGCCGGCCCCTTGCGTGGCGGCGTCCAGCCATTGCAGGTAGGCGCTGGCGCCCGCGCTTACCGGCATCTGCAGGATCTCCGGCGTGTCGTACGGGTGCCGGGTGATGATGAAGGCCTCCACCTGCGCATACAACGCCGCGCGGGTCTTGATCAGCAGCAGGAATTCGGCATCTTTTCGGCTCTCGCCCTGCCAGACATAAAAACTTTTCACCGGCATCACCTGCACACACGCGGCCAGGCGGGCTTCCACCAGGTGCTGCGCCAGCATTTCCGCCGCGGCCTCGTTGTCCATGGCGGCCATCACCATGCAGACCGCGTCCATGAACGTCCTAACGCGGCGTCTGGGCGCTGACGCGCCAGACCACATTGCCCACGTCATCGGCCACCAGCAGGGCGCCACGTTTGTCGAGCGCCACACCGACGGGCCGGCCCCAGGCCTTGCCCTCGGGGCTGACAAAGCCGGTCAATACATCGATGGGTTTGTCAGAGGGTTTGCTGCCGATGAAGGGCACAAACACCACCTTGTAGCCGCTCAGCGGCTTGCGGTTCCAGGAGCCGTGCTGGCCGACAAACACACCGCTGGCCAGCGATGAAGGCAGCGTGTTGCCTTCGGCAAACACCATGCCCAGCGGCGCCACATGCGAGCCCAGCGCGTAATCGGGTGCAATCGCCTTGGCCACCAGGTCCGGCCGCTGCGGCGCCACGCGCACATCCACTGTCTGCCCGTAATAACTGTAGGGCCAGCCATAAAAAGCGCCGTCCTTCACCGAGGTCAGGTAGTCAGGCACCAGGTCGCTGCCGATCTCGTCACGCTCGTTGACCACGGTCCAGAGCGAGCCGTCGGGCGCCCAGCCCATGCCGTTGGGATTGCGCAGGCCCGAGGCAAACAGGCGGCGCGTGTTGGTCTTGGGGTCGACCTCGTGGATGGCCGCGCGATCCACCTCGATGTCCATGCCGTTTTCACCGACGTTGCTGTTCGAGCCGACGGTGACGTAGAGCTTGCTGCCATCGCGGCTGGCGATGACATTTTTGGTCCAGTGATGGTTCAGGCCAGCCGGCAGGTCCACCACCTTGACCGGCGTGGCCGTGATGGCGGTCTGGCCCTCTTCATACGGCACCTTGACCAGTGCGTCGGCGTTGGCAATGAACAGTTCCCTGCCGACCAGCGCCATGCCAAACGGCGAGTTCAGACCCTGCATGAACACCGTGCGGGTTTCGGCCTTGCCGTCGCCGTCCACATCGCGCAGCAGCGTGATGCGGTTGGCACTCGCAACGCCGGCACCGGCACGCTTCATGACCACCCCCATGATCCAGCCCTTGATGCTGAAGCCGGCGTCGGGCTGGGGCGGCTTGTTGCTCTCGGCGACCAGCACGTCACCGTTGGGCAGTGTGTAGAGCCAGCGCGGATGGTCCAGGCCCGTGGCCAGGGCAGTCACCGTGGTGCCGGCCATGGGCCGCGGCATCACGCCTGCCGGCCAGCCCTGTGCCGGGGCAATGTTGACGGTGGGGATCAGCGACCTGACCGGCTGGGACAGCGTGGGGGTGACGCCCATATCGGCGCCAGCCGGCAGCTTGGTCGTGTCGCCACAGCCGCTCAGACCCAGCACCAGCGCTGCGCACAGCGGCACCAGCACGAAACGCGAAACAAGGGCGGCAGGGCGGGAAACAGGCGAGGCTGGCATGGTAAATCCTTGGTCGGTGATTGGGGGCGCATCGGGACGCGCATGCTGCTGATTGTTGACCCTGCAGGCTGCTGTGTTCTGTCAGCTGAAGTCCCCAGTTTTTGTCAGGTCGGCCGGGCGGCGATTCAGGCCATCGGCGGGAGCTGGCCAATCTCGCGCAGCAGGGCCGCCAGCGCCGCGCCGCTGGCCTGCAACACCGCCAGGCCTTTGCCGGCCGTGGCGGCCGCCGCATTGCCGGCCGCACCCTGCGGGTTCAGGTCCTGGGCGGCCCAGGCCAGTTTGGCGCTGCTGCCGTTGCCCAGGATGGGGTAGCTGTGCGCCCGGTCCTGGCTGCTGGAGTGAAAGTTCTGCGCCAGCGCCATGTCCACCTTCTGAGGATGCAGCGCCAGCATCATGGAAGTTTCGACATCGCCACCATGCACGCCGAAGCGTTCTTCGTCGGGGCCGAACAGCTGTTTCACGGCAGCCGGTAGCGGCAGGCTGAAGGTATTGACGGTGAACACCGCCATGGCGAAACGGGCCCGCAGTTCGCGCCCGACGATGTCCAGCGTGGAGACATTGCCGCCGTGCGCATTGAGAAACACCAGCTTTTTGATGCCGGTGCGCGCGACCGATTCACCCAGGTCGATCCAGCTCTGGATCAGCGTGGCCGCGCCCAGGGTCAGGGTTCCGGGAAAGGCGATGTGTTCGATGCTGCGGCCCACGGTCTGGGTCGGCAGAAAAAGAACAGGCAGGTTTTGCAGATGGGGCAGGCAGTGTGCAATCACGCCATTAGCCAGGTCCGTGTCCACACTGAGCGGCAGGTGCGGCCCATGCTGCTCGATCGCGGCGACCGGCAGCACGGCAATGGTCGCCGCATCGAGGCGGGCGAAGTCGGGGCTTTTGAGGTCGGCCCAGAAATGGGGGAAGGATGCTGGGGAGGGGCGCGCGGGGTTCATGGGCGTATTTTGGGCCATTCTGCGCTGGGGGTGTTAGCCGTTCTAAGGTTCAAAACTAAGCCGCCGCCGCTGCCTTCTGAATCTCCACCCGCAAATTCTGCTGCTGACTCAGATGCCGACCCTGCCGCTGAGCCCCATGTTTGTCAGCCGCTGCAGAAAGCGCTTTCTGCGGGCCGCCCAGCAACGCCGCCAGACACTGCGGCCGCCCGCGCGCGCCGCTGGCCTGGTAGTCGGCCAGCAGGGCTTGCGCCACAAGGGACGGAGCCAGCAAGCGCACCTGTGTCAAATGCACAAACAGCAGGTCCACCAGTTTCTCCAGCGCGAATTCGTGCGTCTTGCCGGTGGTCTGCCAGAGCCAGTCGCTGAAGGCCAGGAAATGTCCAAAGGCCGAACCGGGTCCCAGCAACAAGGCCAGCGCCTGCGAGAAACGCCCTGAGTTGGCAACCATGTCCCAGTAGCGCGCAAAGCGCTTGATGCGCTGCATGGTCGCAAAATCCACCGTCGAATTTTGCAGGATGGTGTAGGGCGTGTGCGGGTCGTAGGCCATCGCAAATTGCGCCGTGTGCCGCGTGATCGGCGTACCGCGCAGGCGCTTGAGCACACCGAACTGGATCTCGTGCGGCGCGAGGGCGTGCAGGCGATCGAAGCCCTCGGCAAAACTCGCCAACGTCTCGCCGGGCAGGCCAAAGATCAGGTCGGCATGCACATGGGCGCGGCTTTGCGTGACCAGCCAGCGCAGGTTCTCGGCCGTCCTGGCGTTGTCCTGCTTGCGCGAGATGCGCTGCTGCACGTCGGGGTTGAAGCTCTGGATGCCGACCTCGAACTGCAGCGCGCCGTCGGGGAATTGCGCAATCAATTCCTTCAGGCGGTCCGGCAGGCTGTCGGGCACGACTTCGAAATGCACAAACACATCGGGCACTTCGGCGATGCGGTCCAGAAAAAACTGCAGGATACGTACCGAGTTGTCGATCTTCAGGTTGAAGGTGCGGTCCACAAACTTGAAGTTGCGCGCGCCGCGGCGGTACAACGCTTCCATCTCGGCCATGAACACATCCAGGTCAAAGGCCCAGGCGGTCTTGTCGAGCGAGCTCAGGCAGAACTCGCACTTGAACGGGCAGCCGCGCGAAGCTTCCACATACAACAGGCGCTGGGCCAGGTCCTCGGCCGTGTAGTCCCTGTAGGGCAGCGCCAGTTCCTCCAGCGGCGGCTGCTCGCCAACAATCACTTTCATCAGCGGCTGCGGGCCCCCACCCGGTAATTTAAGCAGCGCCCGGCACAGTTTCGGAAAACTCACGTCACCCCAGCCGGTGACCACATGGTCGGCCAGGCGGCAGATTTCCTGCTGCTCCACCTCATGGCTGACCTCGGGGCCGCCCAGCACAATTTTGATGTCGGGCCGCAAGGTTTTCAGCAGGCGCACCAGCTGGGTGGTTTCCACCACATTCCAGATGTAGACGCCAAGACCGATCACCTCGGGCTGCAGCGCCAGCAGCTCTTCCACCATGCGGGTGGCGGGCTGGCCAATGACAAACTCGCGCAGCTGTGTCTGCGCGCGCAGGCCGGCGCCGCCGTGGCGGTCCATGTTGGCCAGCAGGTAACGCAGACCCAGCGAGGCGTGGATGTATTTGGCGTTCAGGGTGGCCAGAACAACACGCGCGCTGCCTTGGGCCTCAGGGAGAAGGGGTGAAGGCGCGTGGGGGTTCATGCCGGTATTATCAAACCATGACACAAACCCTGTTTCGTGATGACGCTTATCTGGCCGAATGCAGCGCGGCCGTGACCGCGGTGACCGGCCAGGGCCTGGTATTGGACCGCACCGTGTTTTACCCGCTGGGCGGTGGCCAGGCCGGCGACACCGGCGTGCTGGTGCTGGCCGACGGGCGCGAGATCGCCATTACCGACACGCGCAAGGGAAAAAATGACCAGGGCCAGTTCACAGCGGACATCTGCCACCTGCCGGCCCTGCCGGACCCGGCCGCGTCGGTGCTGGACCACCTTCTGGCGGCTGGCTTGAAAGCCGGCGATGTGGTGACCGCCCGCGTCGACTGGGCGCGCCGGCACCGGCTCATGCGTTTTCACACCACCACCCACCTGCTGTGCCACCTGGTGCCGCAGCTGGTCAACGGCTGCTCGATCACGCCCGACTATGCGCGGCTGGACTTCAACATGACGGACCCGCTGGACAAGGACGTCTTGAGCGCCGGCCTTGCCCGCCTGGTCGCCGCCGCGCACCCGGTGACCGTGGGCAGCATCAGCGACGCGGAACTCGATGCGAACCCGGCCCTGGTCAAAAGCATGAGTGTGCAGCCGCCGCGCGGCAGCGGCCAGGTGCGCACCATCCGCATCGGCGGCGCCGGTGCAGACGCCATGATCGACTTCCAGCCCTGCGGCGGCACCCATGTGGCCAACACCTCCGAGATCGGCGCGGTAATCGTCACCAAAATCGAGAAAAAAAGCGCCACCACGCGCCGCATCGTCCTCGGCTTCGCTGCCTGATTTCTTCGATGCGTCCGAGAAATGCCACCGGCGACACTTTTTTTGCCTGGGACGGCGAGGTGCTGGTGGTCAATATCCTGGGCAAACCGTCGGCCAGCCGTGACGCGATCGGCAAACCCAAGGGCACCCAGCTCAAGGTCAGCGTGACCGCCGCGCCGCAGGCCGGCAAGGCCACCGACCACATGCTGCGTTTCCTGGCGCCGCTGTTCGGTGTGGCGGTCAGCGACATCGAGGTGGTCTTCGGCCAGGAGAACGTCAACAAGCAGCTGCGCATCCGCGCGCCAAAGAAACTTCCGGGGGTGTTTGCGCAGACCGCCCTGCCCACGGACCCTGCCGGACGACAATAGCAAGAGGGCCTGCGGGCACCGTCCCAGGAACTAAAGGCCAGCGTGCCGCTCACACCATGACCATGATTTTTCACCGCCTGGCATCCGCTCTGTTTTTGATAGCTGCTTGCGCTTTGTCAACGGGGGCTGCAGCCCAAATCAGCTTCACAAACAAGACTGCGGCGAAGACCGTGGTCAGCACCGACCAGGTGCGCGCCGAACTGCTGGCCTGGGCACCCGATGGCGTGGAGCAGGGCAAGCCGGTATGGGTGGCCCTGCAGCTGGCGCACATTCCCGAGTGGCACACCTACTGGAAGAACTCCGGCGATTCCGGCCTGCCGACGCAGCTTGAATGGACACTGCCGGCCGGTGTCACCGCTGGCGACATCGCCTGGCCGACCCCGAAAAAGATACCGATCGGCACCCTCGCCAACTACGGCTACGAAGGCACCGTGCTGCTGCCGGTACCGCTCACCGTGGCGCCCGGCTTCAACGCCGCCAACCTGGACATCCAGCTCAAGGCCAGCTGGCTGGTCTGCAAGAAGGAATGTATTCCGCAGGAAGGTGATTTTTCCCTGCAGATCCCGGTCAGGAGTTCGACCGGCAGCAGCAGCAGCCTGTTTGCGGCTGCCTTTGCCGCCAGCCCCCAGCCGCTGGCCGCCACCGGCAGCCAGGTGCAGGTCGGCGCCAAATCCATCCAGGTGGCGCTCGCAGGCCTGCCCGCGCGCCTGCAGGGCAAGACCCTGGACTTTTTCCCGGAAACCGGCGGCGTGATTGAGCCCGCCGGCGCTTGGCAGCAAGCCTGGCAGGGCTCGGTGTGGACCGCACAACTGCCGCTCTCCAGCCAGCGCAGCGAAAGCCCGCGCGTGATGCCGGTGGTGGTGGCGCTGGACAAGACCGCCTACCGCGTCGAGCTGCTGGTCCAGGGCGACTGGCCGGCCGTGGCCGCCGCGGCCACGGTGTCGCCGGCGCTGGAAGCCGCGCTCAAGGCCAATGCGGCGCTGGGCGCGGCGCCGACCGGCAGCAGCACGCCGCCGCTCACGCTGGTGGCCGCCCTGCTGGGTGCACTGCTGGGCGGACTGATCCTGAACCTCATGCCTTGCGTGTTTCCGGTGCTGGCCATCAAGGTGATGAGTTTCGCCAAGGAGAAAAATCGCGCGGCACGCCTGAGTGGCGGGCTGGCCTACACGGCCGGCGTGGTGCTGTCCTTCCTGGCACTGGGCGCCCTGCTGCTGGGCCTGCGCGCCACCGGCGAGCAGCTCGGCTGGGGCTTCCAGCTGCAAAGCCCGGCCGTGGTGGCCGCGCTGGCCGTGCTGTTCACGCTGATCGGCCTGAACCTGGCGGGCCTGTTTGAATTTGGCAGTTTTGTGCCCGGAAAGGTCGCCGGCCTGCAGGCCAAAAATCCGACGCTCAATGCCTTTCTGACCGGCGTGCTGGCCACCGCGATTGCCTCGCCCTGCACCGCGCCTTTCATGGGGGCGTCGCTCGGTTACGCCGTGGGCCTGCCCGCCGTGCAGGCGCTGGCAGTGTTTGGGGCCATCGGTCTGGGCATGGCCCTGCCCTACCTGGCGGCCAGTGCGGTGCCGGCGGTGGCGCGCGCCCTGCCGCGACCGGGCGCGTGGATGGTGACCTTCAAGCAGCTGATGGCGTTTCCGATGTTTGCCACCGTTGCCTGGCTGGTCTGGGTGCTGGGCCAGCAAAGCGGCATCGACGGGGCAGGCGCCCTGCTGGCGCTGCTGGTGCTGATGGCGCTGGTGTTGTGGTCGCTGACGCTGCGGGGCCGGACCCGGACCGTGGCTGCTACGCTTTCAATAGCGCTTGGCGCTTTCGGGGTATGGGCTGTAGGCCAGAATGTCATCAAGCCGCTGGAGACTTCCAGCGTCGCTGCGGCATCCCCGGGCCGCTGGCAGGCCTGGGAGCCGGGCCGCGTGGACCAGCTCACGGCCCAGGGCCAGAGCGTGTTTGTCGATTTCACCGCCGCCTGGTGCGTGACCTGCCAGTACAACAAGAAAACCACGCTGGCCAATGCCGATGTGCTGGCTGACATGGATGCGAAAAACGTGGTGCTGCTGCGCGCCGACTGGACGCGCCGCGACCCGGCCGTGACGGCTGCGCTGGCGCAGCTGGGCCGCAACGGCGTGCCGGTGTATGTGATCTACAAACCCGGCCGCGCGCCGGTGGTGCTGTCGGAAATTCTCTCGGTCGCCGATGTCCGGGCCGAACTGGCCAGGCTCTAGTACTGCAACCTGTCCGTCAGTTCATTTTTCTGAAGGAGTTCCAGCCATGTTGAACCACCCTGTCAATCGCCGCCTCTTTTCCGGCGCCCTGCTCACCGCGCCGTGGGCTGCAAGCTTCACGCAGACCGCCCATGCAGCGGTGGCTGTCGGCCAGGCCGCGCCAGACTTTTCGGCGCTGGACACCGCCGGAAAAACCCACCGCCTCAGCGACTACAAGGGCAAACTGGTGCTGGAATGGACCAACCCCGGCTGCCCGTTTGTGCAGAAACATTACAACGGCAACATGCAGGGCCTGCAAAAAGAGGCCGTTGGCAAAGGGGTGGTCTGGCTGGCCGTCAACTCGACCGACACCGGCAGCGGCGACTACCTGGCGCCCGCCAGGCTCGCCGGCTGGATGGCAGGCAAACAGGCAGCGGCCAGTGCCACCCTGATGGACGACTCGGGCAGCATCGGCCAGCTCTACAGCGCCCGGACCACGCCGCACATGTACATCATCAGCCCGCAAGGCCAGCTGGTTTATGCCGGGGCCATCGACAGCGTGCCTTCCGCCCGCGTGGACGACATCCGGACCGCGACCAACTATGTGCGCCAGGGCTTGAACGAAGCACTGGCTGGCAAGGCCCTCAGCGTGGCGAGCAGCCGGGCCTACGGCTGCTCGATCAAATACAAGGACAAGGCGTGAGTTCCGGCGCGACCCCGGTGCCGCCGGCCGAACGTCTGCCTTACATCCTCAGCCATTGCCGCACGATTGCGGTGGTGGGCCTGTCGCCCAAACCGCATCGCGCCAGTTTCGACGTGGCGCGTTACATGCAGGGCCAGGGTTACCGCATCATCCCGGTCAACCCGAATGTCAGCGAGGTGCTCGGTGAAAAAGCCTATGCCAGCCTGACGGAAGCGGCGCAGCACGAACACATCGACCTGGTGAACTGTTTTCGCAACAGCGAGGACATTCCGCCCATCGTTGACGAGGCCATCGCCATTGGCGCCAAGGCCGTCTGGATGCAGCTAGGCATCCGCCACCCGGCGGCCGCCGCCCAGGCCGAAGCGGCGGGCCTGCTGGTGGTGCAGGACCACTGCATCAAGGTCGACCACAAGGTGCTGCAGTCGCGCGGCCTGCTGGCGACGCGGGGCGGCTGAGGGGAGCGCGGCCCCTGCGCCGCGCGCGGCTCCGGGATAATCGCCGCATGTCCTCCCTGCACCGGCCTGTGCACTCGTCCCTGTCGACCCTGCTGCCCCTGTTGTGGCTGCCGGCCTTGCTGCTGCTGGGCGGCTGCCTGCAGACCGCCCCGACACACCGCGGCGAGACGCAGGTGGCGCCACTGACCTCGGGCGAGCTGGCGCAATCGGATGTGAACCGCATGGCCACCCTGGGCATGCGCGACAACCTGGGCAGCCTGTACCGCCTACTCGACAAGCTGTACCGGCGCAACCCCGCCGAATGGCGCAAGACCGGCAGCACCAGCCGCGAGGCAGCGGTCCAGCGCGTGCGCAGCGCCATCGACAGCCACACACCCTGGCCGGAGCTGCAGGGCAAACGCGACATCGCCGCCCTGTCGCTGGCGCTGAGCCCCGACTTCAAGGGCGACCGGGTGGCCGCTTTTGTGTATGCCAGCGCCGACATGCTGATCGTGGCGCACAACGGAAAAACCGATTTTTACCTGGTTGACAGCCTGGACGCGCAGTACATCTACAACGCGGCGCGCAACATCGAATCGGCCGTCTGGCTGCTGGCCTCGCGGCGCAACCCGGCCGGCCAGCCGCTGCTGCTGGCCGATGAGATCTCCGAACGCGAACGCAACCTCAGTTTCGAGCGCGAGTTCGGCAAGGTCATCGGCCGGCTCGACCTGCTCTCCGAAGTCCTGACCGAGAAATACCGCCGCGCCGTGATCACCTATGTGCAGAGCCTGGCGGGCGCTTCCTTTCTGCAGTTTCTGCCGGTCCGTTAGACAGGCCCCCACGTTCCCCACTTCGTGTGGTTCGCTGCCCCCCGAGGGGGGCGCATTTTTCCTTGGGGCGGCCCGGCGGAAAAACATAGCCCCCACGGTCGTTCACTGCGTGTAACTCCCTGCCCCCCGAGGGGGCCGCTGCGCCTGCGGGCCGGCAAAGCCGGTCCCGCGGCCCCTGCTTGACTCAAAACTCCGCCGCTCCGCCACGCGGGCACCAGATCGGCCCGCGCAGTAGAAAGATTCACGGCTCTGAGACAATACAAGCATGTTTGCTCCCCTCCAAAACGACACCTTTTTGCGCGCCTGCCTGCGTCAGGCCACCGATTACACCCCCGTCTGGCTGATGCGCCAGGCCGGACGCTACCTGTCGGAATACCGCGCCAGCCGGGCCAAGGCCGGCAGTTTCATGGGTCTGGCGACGTCGCCCGACTACGCCACTGAAGTCACCTTGCAGCCGCTGGAGCGTTACCCGCTGGACGCAGCCATCCTGTTTTCCGACATCCTGACCGTGCCCGACGCGATGGGCCTGGGCCTGTCGTTTGCGCTCGGCGAAGGTCCGCGTTTTGCGACGCCGGTACGCGACGAAGCCGCCGTGACCCAACTCGAAGTGCCGGACATGGAAAAACTCCGTTATGTTTTCGACGCCGTCACATCCATCCGCAAGGCGCTCAATGGCCGCGTGCCGCTGATCGGTTTTTCAGGCAGCCCCTGGACGCTGGCCTGCTACATGGTCGAGGGTGCCGGTTCGGACGACTACCGTCTGGTCAAGACCATGCTGTACCAGCGCCCCGACCTGATGCACAAAATGCTGGCCATCAACGCCGACGCGGTGGCGGCCTACCTGAACGCCCAGATCGAGGCCGGTGCCCAGGCGGTGATGATTTTCGACAGCTGGGGCGGCGTGCTGGCCGACGCGGCCTTCCAGACCTTCAGCCTGGCCTACACCCAGCGCGTGCTGAGCCAGCTCAAGCGCAGCCATGAGGGCGTGGTCATTCCGCGCCTGGTCTTCACCAAGGGCGGCGGCCTGTGGCTGGAGCAGATGGCCGGACTCGACTGCGAGGTGCTGGGCCTGGACTGGACCGTCAACCTGGCCCAGGCGCGTGCACGGGTCGGTGCACGCATGGCGCTGCAGGGCAACCTGGACCCGAATGTGCTGTTCGCCAACCCGGCGCAGATCGAGAAGGAAGTGGCCGCGGTGCTGGACAGTTTTGGCCAGCCGCATGCAGACCTGCACAGCAGCGGCCCCACCCATATCTTCAACCTGGGCCACGGTATCAGCCAGCACACCCCGCCCGAAAGCGTGGAGGTGCTGGTCCGTGCCGTCCATGCGTATTCCCGCCGCATGCGCACGGGAAACCCGCATTGATGCAGGTTTTGCCGTCCGTTAGCACAAATCCAGGCGCCGCAGACCCGACTTATTCACAAATTTTGTGCTGCGGTGCCGCATGAAGCTGTAACAGGCCGGCCTCCCGCTATCAAAGCCATAGCGCCGCTAAGTGCTTGATTCATATAGGATCTTCAAACTGCTTTTTTTGCGGGCAATTTAAGAAAAGCCTTGATTTATAAGGCCCCGGCGCGCGCCAGAGCAATCTATCAACAAAGTTATCCACAGAAACCTTGGAAGACCGCCAAAGCTTTTTTAAATCAAGCACTTAGAGCGATGTTCGAAAATGTATCTGAGGACTATCTCATTAACTATCCCTTCTGTTCTTCCAATCGATTCATCCGAAAATGAGGTACTGGCTCAGCATTGTTGTCGCCACCCCCGCCCACAGCAGCGTGGCCGGACCGCTGACCTATCGGAGCGAGTGGCCGCTTCTGCCGGGAAGCCTGGTGCGCGTGCCACTGGGCAAACGTGAAGTCCTGGGTGTGGTGTGGGAGGTCTTGCCGGACAGCGGCGACCTGCCGGAAAGCCAGTCCAAAGCGGTGCTGGGCGCGCTGGAAGGCCTGGCGCCCCTGCAGTCCACCTGGCGGCGGCTGGTCGGTTTCACCGCGAACTACTACCAGCGCTCGCTCGGCGAGGTGGCACTGGCCGCGCTGCCGCCGCAATTGCGCGAACTGAGCACCGTGCAGCTGGCACGCCGGCTCAAGCGGCCGGTGGCTCCGGCGCCAGACACCCCGGACACTACTGATTTAATAGCACTCAGCGCAGAGCAGGAAAGGGCTATCGCCGAATTTGATGCCGATACCCGGCCGGCGCTGCTGTTTGGCGCCACCGGCAGCGGAAAAACCGAGGTCTACCTGCGAGCCGCCGCCCGCGTGCTGGCGCAGGACCCCACCGCCCAGGTGCTGGTGATGGTGCCCGAGATCAACCTGACGCCCCAGCTGCAGGCACGTTTCGAGGAACGTTTTGCGCACCTCGGCAAGGCCCAGGTGGTGGCGCTGCACAGCGGCCTGACACCGGCGCAGCGGCTCAAGAGCTGGCTGGCCGCCCACGCCGGCCAAGCGCGGCTGGTGCTGGGCACCCGCATGGCGATTTTTGCGTCGCTGCCCAATCTGCGCCTGATCGTCGTCGACGAGGAACATGACCCGAGCTACAAGCAGCAGGAAGGCGCGCGTTATTCGGCGCGGGATCTGGCGGTTTACCGGGCGATGCTGGAAAGCTCACGATCACACGCCGGTGACAGTGAGGGCGCTGAGGCTTCTCCCTTGCCAGCCGGGACCGCGGGACCCGCTTGGCCGGGCCGCAGGAGCAGCGAACCAGACGCAGCGGGGAGCGTGGGGGCCTGTCGTGTCCTGCTGGGTTCGGCGACGCCTTCGCTGGAAAGCTGGCAGGCGACCGTGGTGGGCCGTTACCAGCGCCTGACGATGAACGAACGAATCGGGGGCGTGGAGCAACAGGGCAGCCTGCCTGCCGTCAGGCTGGTCGACATGAACCACCAGCCCAAACACTGCACGATTGCCCCGCCGCTGCTGGACGCCATCGGCCAGCGCATCGCGCGCGGCGAGCAGTCGCTGATTTTTTTGAACCGGCGCGGTTACGCCCCGGTGCTGGCCTGCCACGACTGCGGCTGGAAAAGCGAGTGCCCGCATTGCAGCGCCTTCCGCGTCTTCCACAAGATAGACCGCACGCTGCGCTGCCACCACTGCGGCTTCACCGAACGCGTGCCGCGCGCCTGCCCGGCCTGCGGCAACATCGACATTGCGCCCGTAGGCAAGGGCACGGAGCGGCTGGAGGAACACATCGCCGAACTGCTGGCGGGTGTGACGCGGCCCGACGGCAGCCCCCTGCGCATTGCGCGCATCGACGCCGACACCACGCGCCTGAAGGGCGCGCTCGAATCGCAGCTGGCCAGCGTGCACGCGCGCGAGGTCGATGTGCTGGTCGGCACGCAGATGATTGCCAAGGGCCATGACTTTCGTCACATCACGCTGGTCGCGGCGATCAACCCCGACGGCGCGCTGTTCTCGAGCGACTTCCGCGCGCCCGAGCGACTGTTCGGCCTGCTCATGCAGGCCGCCGGGCGCGCCGGGCGCGACGCCGACCATGGCGAAGCCAGCGAGATGTGGGTGCAGACCTTCCATCCGCAGCACCCGCTGTTCGCCGCGCTGAAAAAACACGACTACCCGGCGTTTGCGGCGCAGGAACTCAAGGAGCGCGAGGCGGCCGGCATGTCGCCCTTCGGTTTTTCAGCGCTGGTGCGCGCCGAGGCCCGGGAGCAGGCGGTGGCCCAGGGGTTTCTCAATGCGGCTGCCGCCGTGGCGCAGGCGCAGCAGCTTCCGGGCATCGACGCCGTCACCCCCTACCCGGCCGTGCCCATGACCATCCAGCGCGTGGCGAATATCGAGCGGGCGCAAATGCTGGTGGAGAGCCCCTCACGCGCGGCACTGCAGCGTTTCCTGGCGGCCTGGCAGCCGGTGCTGCACGAGACGCGCAGGCAGGCCGAATTCAAAAGCCTGGTGCGCTGGGCGATCGACGTGGATCCGCTGGCAATATAAAGCCCCCGCGCTTGTCGCTTCGCGTACTACGCTGCCCCCCGAGGGGGCGCTGCGCCTGCGGCCCGGCTGAGCCGGACCCACGGCCCCGGCTGGTCTGAAGAGGCTTCTGCGGGAGCCTCAGGTCAGCAGTGCGACGGCGCCTGAAAAAGTGAAAAACGCCAACACCGTCGACACCAGAATGATGCGCGCGATGCGGCCGTTGTTGGCGCCGAAACGCTCGGCCAGCAGCGACACATTGCTGGCGCTCGGCAGGGCGGCCACCAGCACGATCACCGTCAGGGCAAAAGGCTGCAGCGGCACACCCAGCTGGATGGCGCCCAGGCCCACCAGGCCCACCAGCAGCGGGTGCAGGACCAGCTTGATCAGCGCCACCGGCACATAGTCTTTCAGCGGTATGGTTTCCACGCTGTTCATCTGCGAACGCGCCAGCACCGCGCCTATCGTGAACAGCGCCACCGGCGAGGCGGCATCTGCCAGCAGGCCCACCGTCTGCATCACCGGTCCGGGCAGGGCCAGTCCCAGTCCCGACGACAGGGCGCCCAGCAGGATGGCCCAGGGCATGGGATTCAGCGCCACACCCTTGAGTGCGTTCTTCGCCGCCACCTCCGCGCCATGGATATCGGCAGAATCGAGCCGCGACAGGGCGATACACAGCGAACTTGTCACCAGCAGGTCCACCACGATGGTGACGATGGCTGGCCCCGCCGCCTGCGCGCCCAGCAGCGCCACCAGCAGGGGTACGCCCATGAAACCGGTGTTCGGGAAAGCCGCGACCAGCGCGCCGAAGGAGGCGTCGTTCCAGCCGATGCGCAGGTTGCGCGTCACGGCAATCGTGAACGCCACCATGATCAGCGCGCACAGCAGGTACACGGCCACCAGCCCGCCGTCGAGCAGCTGCGCCACCGGCGTGTTCGCGCCAAAGCGGTACAACATGCAGGGCAGCGCGAAATACAGCACAAAGGTGTTCAGGCCCGGAATCGCAGCCTGCGGCAGCAACCCGCGCCGCGCCGCCAGATAGCCACACAGCACCAGCGCGAAGAAGGGAAAGGTGATCAGGAGAATGCTTAGCACAAGCCGTATTGTCACCGCCAAAGAGGCCGCCCAGCGGACTGGCTATGATGGCCCGCTTGCGTCCATCTTTCAGCCAGCCCTGTGACGGTGGCTGCAACCGCTTCGGCCCTTCCTGTTCGCCCCTTTTCACTGCATGTCGTCCCCCCCGCCCTTTGCATCGCCCCAGGCCCACGGCCTGAACCTCGCCCAGCAGGAAGCCGTCAACTACATGCATGGCCCCTGTCTGGTGCTGGCAGGTGCAGGTTCCGGCAAGACACGGGTGATCACGCACAAGATTGGCCGCCTGATCCAGGCCGGCTTGCCCCCGCAGGAGATCGCGGCCATTACCTTCACCAACAAGGCCGCAGCGGAGATGCGCGAACGCGCCAAAAAACTGATCGGCCAGCCCGCCAGGGGCGTGCTGATCTGCACCTTTCACGCGCTCGGCGTGCGCATGTTGCGCCAGGACGGCGAGGTGCTGGGGCTGAAGAAGCAGTTTTCCATTCTGGACAGTGACGACGTGACCAGCATCCTGAAGGACGCTGGCGGCAGCACCGACGCCGCCACGGCGCGGCAATGGCAATGGACCATCAGCGGCTGGAAGAACAGCGGCCTGAATGCGGCCCAGGCTGAAGCCCAGGCAGCCAGCGACGAGGACCGCCTGGTGGCACGCGTGATGGCGCGTTACGAAGAGCGCCTGACGGCCTACCAGAGTGTGGACTTTGACGACCTGATCGGGCTGCCGCTCAAGCTGCTGCGCGAGCATGACGCCGTGCGCGACAAGTGGCAGGCCTCGATGGGCCATGTGCTGGTCGACGAATACCAGGACACCAACGCGACGCAGTACGAGGTGCTCAAGCTGCTGGTCGGTCCGAGGGGGCGTTTCACTGCCGTGGGCGACGACGACCAGTCGATTTACGGCTGGCGTGGCGCCACCCTGGACAACCTGAAAAAGCTGCCTCTGGACTACCCCCAGCTCAAGGTGGTCAAACTGGAGCAGAACTACCGCTCCACCAGCGCCATCCTGCGCGCGGCCAACAACGTGATCGCCCCCAATCCCAAGCTGTTTCCCAAGACGCTGTTCAGCGAACTGGGCGAAGGCGAGCCGGTGCGCGTGGTCGATTGCGACAGCGAGGAACATGAAGCCGAACGCGTGGTGGCGCGCATCCAGAGCCTGCGCGCCGAAGGCACGCTGCAGGCCGTGGGCGGCCAGCACAAAGAGTGGAAAGACTTCTGCGTGCTGTACCGCGCCAACCACATGGCCAAGCCGTTTGAAAAGGCCTTTCGCAAGGCACAAATTCCCTACAAAGTCTCGGGTGGGCAGAGCTTTTTTGACCGCGCCGAGATCAAGGACCTCTGCAGCTGGATGGTGCTGATGGTCAACAACGACAACAATGCCGCCTTCATCCGTGCCATCAAGACGCCCAAACGCGGCATTGGCCACACCACCCTGGGCGCGCTGAGCACCTTTGCCGAGCAGTACAGGCTGAGCCTGTTCGAGTCGCTGTTCAGCAGTTCCCTCAGTGCCGTCCTGCCGGCCAAGGCGGTCGGGTCGCTGCATGAGTTCGGCCGCTACCTCAACGACCTCGAATACCGCGCCAGACGCACGGTGGGCGCCGAGGATGCGCGCGCTTTTCTCACCGCCTGGCTCAAGGACATCGACTACGAAAAGCACATCTACGACAGCGAGGACAGCGAGAACGTCGCCGCCGCGCGCTGGACCAACGTGATGGATTTCTGCGACTGGATGGCGCAGCGCTGCGGCGGGCAGATCGACGACACCTCGGGCGCGGTGGTGGCCGCGGAAACCAAGACCATGCTGGAGGTGGTGCAGACGATTGCCCTGCTGTCGACCATCAGCGAGCGCGAAGGCGACCAGAACGTGGTGACCTTGTCCACGCTGCACGCGGCCAAGGGACTCGAGTGGCCGCATGTGGTGCTGGCTGGCGTGAACGAAGGCCTGCTGCCTTTCAAGCTCGAAGACGATGACGGGACCAATACCGGCGACATTGCGCAGCGTCTCGAAGAAGAGCGGCGTTTGATGTACGTCGGCATCACCCGGGCCCAGTTCACGCTGGCGGTGAACTGGCTGCGCCGCCGGAAGAAGGGGCGCGACACCGTCGCCGGCGTCCCCAGCCGCTTTATTGCCGAGATGGGCCTCGACAAGGCCACGGTCAGGGAAGACCCGCGCGAGAAAATCAGGGCCCTGCGCGCTGAATTTGCCAAAAAATCGGCCGACGCCCTGGCGGCCGCGGCTGCAGCCGAAGAGCGTTAAAGCAGCGGGGCTGACGCCCTGGCGGGCGCCGCCCCTGGGTTCAGATCCCCAGCCACGTACCGATGCCGACCAGCGCGTTCTGGTCGAACTCGATGAAACCCTGCACATTGAGGGCTTCCAGGCGTCTCTTGCCTTCGGCGCTCTGAGCCAGACCGACAAAGTACTCGGTCACCAGGGCGCGCTGGGCGGCCGACATCTTGCCGCTGGCAAGCAGGTGTTTGATCGGCACGGGTTTGCTGGTTGCCAGCACTTTGCCGCCCTTGTCCTGCCAGTCCTTGACCACCGCACGCGAAGCACTGACGCCTGCCTTGACCAAGCCGTGTTCCACCATGAAGGGCACGGCGTCCTGCAACTTGACATAGGTGGTTTCCAGCGGCTGCGGGCCCAGGGCGTCACGCAGCGTGGCCCGCATGATCACCGACGTGATCGAATCTTCGTCAGGCGCCCCCACTTTCATGCCCTTCAGGTCGGCCAGCGTTTTCAGGGGCGAGTCGCCGCGCACCATGAAGGACGCGCGGTATTCGGTAAACCCCTTCGTAAGTGCCACCAGGTTGTAGCCATTTTTGGTCATGGCCCGGATCGCGTGGTGCGCCGGGTGCACCCAGGCGAGGTCGTAGCGTTGTTCGGCCAGGCCCGCCGCGAGTTCCTTGTAGTCGGTCACCGCCTGCACCTTGACAGGTCGCTTGAGCAATTTGCTGAGGTCGTCGGAAACCTCCTTGAAGCGCTCGACGGTGGCTCCCGGATTGACCCGGTAAGTCACGCCCTCGTTAACCGCGAAAAGCAGCGGACCGCTCTGCGCCCACACCTGACCAGCTCCCAGAAACAGAGCCAGCGCACCAACCCATAAACGTCTATTCATTGTTTTCTCCCTGAAAATTAACTAAAAATACCCACTTGCAGTTACATATTGTTTCACTTTAGGTACTTTGGACCTCTTTCAGGTAGGTGTAAACACCGAATGGCCCATGAGTCGTCGTTTGGACCGGGAAGCGTTGCTTTCATGCATAAAGCATGGCGGCAAAACGGCCTGCGCGAAGGCAGAGGGGAAACGGATTTTCCGGTGGACTGCGGTACAGTCTCCGGTTGCCTTGCGGCTCCGAGAGCTCCGCAGCCAGACGGCACCGCCCCTGAAAATAACCATGACACTGACCCTTCCCAGATCTGCTCTCTTTTTTATAGCTGCCAGCGCCGTCATCACCGTGGCAAACGGTCAAAGCAACCCGGACCGACAGGCACCGCGCGCAGGGTCGCCCGGCATGTCGGCCTGTCCGCCCGTTACGCAACTCAAGGCGGCTTACATCCACGGCACATGGCGGGTCCGGTTCGCGCCAGCGCCGGCAGGCTTGCCTGCCGACGCGATGCTGCGCCTGGAGCGGCACGCAGAATTCAGCGAGAGCGTGGCCGGCGTCGTCACCCGCGAGCTGGGGTCCACGGCCGTCCAACCCGCGCAGGGCGGCCACGCGGCGACGGCCCGGCTGGCCGGCGACCTGGAAGACGGACACCTGACCCTCGACGAGTCCTCCAACGGCGTCAGCATCACCGGGGCATGGAACGGCAAAATGGTGGAAGGGTCCTGCGGAAGAAAAATCTCCGGGACCTGGAAGGACATGAGCAGCAGCGCCCCGGCCGACGCGCCCGATGTACCGTTCACGCTGGAGAGGGTCTCCGGATGGTAGTCACCACCCAACAAAAACGCAGGCGCCTTGCAGCAGCCTGGTTATATGCAGCACTGCTGGCCTCAGGCGCGGTGCAGGCACAGACCGGCAGTACCAGCCCCACCCTGCAGGAGCGCAACAACCGCCACGGCTGGCAGGCCTGCCACGCCATGAGCGGCGACGCAGCGGCGCAACTGGCCTGTTTCAAGAACTGGGCGGACTCGCAATTGCCCGCAGACACGCCGCCGCCCAGCCTGACTACCGCGCCGGCCAATCCCGATACCGGGCAAAAGTCCGCCCAGGTCCTGCTGCTGCCAGCCATGAACACCGAAGCCCCGGATGGCAAGAAGATCGGCTGCCGCAACACCAAATACTCCGAGCTGTCCCGCTTCTGGGAACTGCAGCGCGGCACGGATTGCGACACCTTCGGCCTGCGCGGCTACCGCCCCATCAGCCTGATGTGGACCGGCTCGAACAGCGTGAACAACCAGCCGTCCTCGCCCGCGCCGGGCCACACGGTGACCACGCCGTTCAACTACCGGCGCGCCGAGGCCCGGCTGCAGCTGTCGGTGCGTACAAAAATCGCCAAGGGCCTGCTGGCCTCGGGCAGCGATGAAGAAGACGGCAGCGATTCGCTGTGGGTCGGCTACACCCAGCAAAGCTACTGGCAACTGTTCAACGGCTCCGTGTCCCGGCCCTTCCGCACCACCGACCATGAGCCCGAACTGGTGTACATCTACCCGCATCAGATCGCCCTGCCCGGCGGCTGGAAGTACCGCCTGAGCGGCCTCGGCCTGAACCACCAGTCCAATGGGCAAAGCCTGCCGCTGTCACGCAGCTGGAACCGGGTCTACCTGATGGGCGCAGCCGAAAAGGAACTGGGCGGCGACAGCCGGCTGGACCTGCAGGCGCGCGTGTGGCAGCGCTTGCGCGAGTCCTCAGGCCAGGACGACAATCCCGGCATCGCCGACTACATCGGCCGGGCCGAACTGGCCGGGCACTGGCAGATCAACCGCACGCACACCCTGGGCCTGACGCTGCGCCATTCGCTCCGATCCGAAGCCCGCGGATCGGCCAGGCTGGAATGGATGAAGGCGTCCACCTCGATCGCCGATAGCGCGGCCCTGCGTTACCACGTGCAGCTGTTCAGCGGCTACGGCGACAGCCTGGTCGACTACAACCGCCGCAGGACGGTTCTCAGCGTCGGGCTGAGCCTGGTGGACTGGTAGGACGGACCAGCAGTCCGCCGCGCTGCCGCAGGCGGAGAATGTCCCGACGGCCTGCCTGCCGACCAGAGCCGGTCAACCGCAGCCGTCGCGCGATTCCTTTCATCAAATAAGCCTGTAGCCCAGCAGGAACGGGCGTGTGCAGCTATTAATTCAATAGCATAGCGCGGCCGTGGCATTCAAACCGGGCACCCCGGGCGTTTGCAATCGACCCGGTGCCTTGCGCAGCAGGTCCTGCCCGATGGCGGCCTCGTCATCGGTCGTCATCGGTGGGGACAAGCGTTCAGGTCACACCGGCGCGTAGCCAGGATTGGGCAACACGGCAGAAAGCGTGGGTGTATTGAGCTTGCGGGTGCCGACCTTGCCACCCTGGGACTTGAGCCAGGTCTCCACGATCTCCGACATCTGCTTGTTGCCCTGGCTCCTGGCCTCTTCAGCCACTGGCGCCCAGCCAGCCACTTTGTACTTCTTGTCGGCTTCGATCAGCTTGCCGTTGAGGCGCATCTCGTCGATGCGCTTGCCCATGCCGGCCATCGGGTTGCAGCTGTATTGCAGGCCGCCCACGCGCACCATGTCGCCACCCTGCTGGTAATAGGGGTCGGGGTTGAACAGGTTGTCGGCCACGTCCTCCAGGACGGTCTTGATGGTCTCCCCGGACATCTCGGTCAGGGTCGCATAGGAGTAGGTGGTGGCCGTCATGTCCATGATCCACTCACGCGTGATGGCCTGCCCCGGCAACAGGCTGGTGCCCCATCGGAAACCCGGTGAAAACGCGATGTCAGCCCCCTGGACATCCATCAGCGCATCGACCAGCAACTGGTCACCCGTGCCGTTGAAGTTGCCGCGTCGGTACAGCGTGCCTTCGGTGATGGCCAGCTTCTCCGACAGCTTGGCTTCATACGGCGCGCGCACCCTGGTGATCAGCGCATCCATCTCGCGGTCGGCCGGCAGCATGTTGGCAAAAACCGGCAGCAGCTTGTAGCGGAAATCGCGGACCTTCCTGTCTTTGACATCAAAGTCGAGCACGCCCAGGAACTTGCTGTTCGAACCGGCGTTGGTGACAATGGTTTTGCCGCCCTTGTTGCCGACCAGCGAAGCCACCGGCATGCCGTCGTGGGTGTGGCCGCCCATGATGGCGTCGATGCCCGTCACCCGGCCGGCCATCTTCAGGTCCACGTCCATCCCGTTGTGCGACAGGACCACCACCACCTGCGCACCCTTGCCACGGACCTCGTCCACCATCTTCTGCATGTTTTCGTCCTGGATGCCGAAGGCCCAGTCGGCAACCATGTAACGTGGATTGGCAATCGGCGTGTACGGGAAGGCCTGTCCAATGATGGCGCAGGGAACGCCATTGATTTCACGCATCACATAAGGCTTGAAAACCGGGTCGCCAAAGTCGTTGGTCTTGACGTTCTGCGCCACAAAGTCGACCTTGCCCGCGAAATCCTTCTCGATGATTTCCTTCACGCGCTCCATGCCCAGCGTGAACTCCCAGTGACCGGTCATGACGTCCACGCCCAGCAGTTTGCAGGCATCGACCATGTCCTGGCCATTGGTCCACAGCGCGGTGCCCGAACCCTGCCAGGTGTCACCGCCGTCAAGCAGCAGCGCGCCGGGACGGCTTGCCTTCAGGCGCTTGACCAGCGTCGCCAGATGCGCGAATCCGCCGACCTTGCCGTACCGGCGTGCAGCCTTTTCATAATCGAGGTAGGTGAGCACGTGGGCTTCTGCGGTACCGGGGCGGACTTTGGCCACTTTGAGCAGGTGCTCACCGACCAGATGCGGCAGCTTGCCCCTCATGTCACCGATGCCCAGATTGACATTGGGCTCACGGAAGTAGATGGGTTTGAGCTGGGCATGACAATCCGTCATGTGCAGAAACGACACCGTGCCAAATTTGGGAATGTCGTACAGCCCGTTGGAGGCCGTCGCGGCATCCGCTTCGGCGTAGGTGCCCAGGCCCATGCCAGCCATGGTGCCCGCGCCCAGAACCTGGAAAAATTCGCGCTTTGTTAAATTCATAAATCTGCAACTACTGAATTATTGGTCAATAAAAAAGACCCAGGACAAGCCTGGGTCGGATTCACATCACTGGTTGACCGGCGATTTCGGATCCAGCAACAAGGCCATGACATTCTTGATCTGCTGTTCGGTCAGGAAGCCATTGTGGCCGGCCCTCGGCATTTGCGAGCAGGCGTTGTAGGCGCGCGCGTTCCAGATCTTTCCCCAGGTGTATTCCACGATCGGCTTGGAGGCCGGGCTGGCCGGGTCCGCCACACCGCGCAACTTGCCGTAGTTGTACAGGCTGGGGCCAATCGTGCCGAAGGAAATCTCCTCCTTGCTGATCTGGTGGCAGTTGTAGCAGTTGCCGCCATTGACCGAACCCGCCTTGTCAGTCCATGTCATGCCGCGTCCATCCTGAGCGATTTTCTCGCCCTCTTTCCAGTCGCCGAGAAATTTCCCGTCAGAAGGCCACTTGATGGTTTTCATGTTGGCGGCTTCTATCGCCTGGGCCACTTTTCCATCCAGCGGTTTGCCGGCCACATCGGCGGCGCTGCATTGACGGTTGGCATCGTCCTGGACCAGACGATCAACTTTGGCCTGACCCTGGTCCCGGAACGATGCTTTGGCGATGTCCGCCGCCAGTTTGTCCAGATCCGCGCTCGAGGGCATGACAGCACAGCCAGCCAGAAAGACTGCGAGGGCCGGAACAAGGTATTTGATGGTTTTTTTCATGTTGCTGTCTCCTTAACGCTTGAGAGCCGGGGCGATCGATTCGCCGCCCTTGCCGTTCACACCCATATAGACACCCAGTGCGATGGTCGCATCGCTGCCGAACAGGGGATAAGGAAAGCGCTGCTGCCGATAGCAGTCATTCAGACGCAGTTGCATGCCCCACAACTGCCCGTTGGAGACGCGGTAGGCCGGCCAGGCACCAAAACCATTGCCGGCGCCCGGTTGCTTGGTCAGGTTGGGCAGATCCTGCAAGCGGATGCGCTTGTCGTCCGCACCATGGCACGAGGCACAGGCAAAGTCATGGGTACCACCACGCGCGAAAAACAGGCGTTTGCCCACTTCATACATGGTTTTTTCCTGCACATGGTCCTGCGGCAGGTTGAATTTCATGCCCTTTGATTCGGCCGAGATCCAGGCCGCGAGCGCCGTCACATTGTTTTGCTCGCCCTTGCCGAAAGGCGTCTTGGCAATCTCGGCAGCATTGAAGCCCTGCAGCGTTTCCATGCAGGTGAGCAGACGGGATTCCATATCCTGCACCCGTTTGGTATCCGCAAAATAACGCGGCAGTTCCACAAAGGCACCTTTGACCACCCCAGGACCCTTGCCCAGATCGCACTTTTCAAGCGATTCCGCCTTGACACCGCGTTTCTGTTTCCAGAGTTCCTGGCCCTTGGCTTCAAACAATTCTGCAGGGTTACCGTCCTGCAGCATGGCCCGGTATTCGGCAATGCCCTCTGACGCAGACTTCTGCGCCAGCACGTTGCCTGCCATGACAGCAGCCAACGCAGCCATGATCAGTAGTTTTGCTTGTGTCATTGTCACCTCTTGAACTTGTTATGAAGCCAAACGTAAATGGAGAAGAGCAAGCCCTTCTCCACTCTCAACATGGAATCCGAAAGCTCAGGAAACCGTCGCTTCGTCGGTCCTGCTTTCGCCCTTGTTGTCCTTCCAGCTCACACCGACCTTGTCACCGGCCTTGGCGCCCTTGACGGTGAACTGCAGGAACGGATTTTTCGAAACCGCCGGGCCCCATTCCGCGGTCATGACGGTCTTGCCGTTATGCGTGGCGGTGACTTCGGCGATATGCCAGGCAGGCACAAGCTTGCCTGCCGCGTCCTTGCGCTGGCCGGACTCCATCTCGTGACTCATCAAAACACGGACGGTTGCATTGTTGCCTGCCACCTGGGCGCGAATACGCATCGGATCTGCCATTTTCTTACTCCTGAATCTGTATTGAATTGTTCAAAGAAGGGCGATCAGCCGCCGCAACCGCCAAGCGTGACCTTGACTTCCTTTTTCGCAAAAAACGCCTTGCCATCCGCCATCACCGCGACGGCGTACACGTCCGAGGACTGGCCCATCTTGGTACGGGTGGCGAAGCTTGGCTCGACGCTGTCGGTCATGTTGAACACTGCCACCAAAGCGGAGGGGTTTTTCTCGACCAGAATCAGGATCTGCTTCACGCCGGGAAGTGTGGTGCTGGCGGTCAAAGGCACCACAGCGCCGTTTTCAGCGATGTCGGGGCCGCCAATGGTGACGTCTTTGCTCTCGACCGGTGCACCAGCGCCCAGTGCTTTCATGACGTCCGCCGGTGTTTTGGCCTCGAATGCGGTCTTGTTGTAGGCCGCCATTGCATACTGGGGAAACAAGCCCGTGGATGCCAGCAGGCCCGCAACGATGGCGCCCTGTTTGAGTGTCTCGCGACGTGTTTGCATGTTAAATCTCCTTGGTCAATGTAAATACTAATATAAGAATCAACGCCCTGCATGGGGACATTCCCGGCCCTTATTTTCCCGCACCTGCTGCCAGCCACGCGGCAATGGTTTTGGCCTCGGCCTCGCTCAAGCTTTGCGCGGGCATGGGCATCGCACCCCACACCCCGACGCCGCCCGCCTTCACCTTGCCCGCAAGATAGTCCTCTTTCCCGGCGTGCTTTCTGGCAATGTCCATGAAACTGGGGCCGATGATCTTTTTGTCAATCGAGTGGCACGCCGTGCAGCTGTACTTCTGCGTCAGTGCCAGTGCTGCCTTGCTGTCGACTCCAGCCGGCTCGGCCCGGGTCGCCGCCTTGGCGGGCGCCGCTTCGGCCGCCTTCTGGGCGCCCGGCGCCGCTGCCACGCCGGGCAGCAGCGCCTTGCCCTCAGACCTGGTCGTATCGACGCCACGCTGCGCACCGACCGGCCGGTTCTGCTCCGCTAGATTTCCATGTGCGTTGCGCGCAAACTCCGGCAGGAACGACGCCACCTTGGGTTCTGGCGCGCAGTTTTTCATGCAGGCCACATTGCTGGTGTCAGGTTTGGCGCTACCGCCAAGTTCGTTGCCCGGCCACATCGCATGCCGGCTCGTCATGCCATTGCGGTTGGGCAAGCGATTCTGGACTTCCTCCATGTTTTTGTTGGAGAGCGTGAAGTCGTCGGGAACAATGCCCCCCAGGTTGAGCAAGAAGGCCGTCACCGAATAGACCTCTTCGGTCGTCAACGACTTGGGGGCCGTCCAGGGCATGGCGCGATTGATGTAGTCCCACAAGGTCGAGAGGGTGGATACCTTCATCAGGGTGGTGCGCCCCGGATAGGTTGTCGTCGTGAGATTGGCGACGCGCCCTTTCTTGATGTCTTCTGCTGTGGTGCCACCGACCAGGGGACTGAACACTTCACCTGACTCGCCAAAAACGCCATGGCACGACGCACATTTCCCTTCCCAGACCTCCTGCCCTTTTGCCACCGTTCCCGATCCTGGCGGAAGACCCTTGAAATCCGGTCGAACATCGATATCCCAGGCGGCGATCTCCTTGGGCGTTGCGGCGCGTCCAACACCCGGGTAGTTGGCGGCGGTCTGCGCGCCCGCAAGGCTCACCAGGGCAAGCATGGCAGCGGCCAGAACCGCTTTAGGAAACCTGGACATTCTTCACCTCGCCGTTTTCCTGAACCAACCAGGACTGGATGGCATTGTTGTGATAGATGGAGCGCGTGCCGCGCACCGCGCGAAGCTGCTTGTAATTCGGCTGCACGTAACCGGTGTCGTCCATGGCGCGGCTTTGAATGATGGCGGGTTTGCCGTCCCACACCCAGTCAAGGCTGAAGCGTGTCAGCGCTTTCGTCAGCACCGGCGACTCCAGCCGCGCGGTGCGCCAGTTGCGCCCGCCGTCCACCGACACGTCGACCCGCTTGACCTTGCCCCGGCCTGACCAGGCCAGCCCGTTGATGTTGTAAAAACCCTTGTCAAGCAAAGCCTGCCCGCCCGACGGCGTGGTCACGACGCTTTTGCATTCCTGGATGCTGGTGTACTGCCGCTGGGTGCCGTCAAGCTGCAGGTCGATGTAGTGAATCGCTTCATCCTTGGTGGCATAAGGTTTGTCACCCACTTCCAGCCGGCGCAGGTACTTCACCCAGCTCACCCCCTGCACACCCGGCACGACCAGGCGCAAAGGATAGCCCTGCTCCGGGCGCAGCATTTCACCGTTCTGGCCGTAGGCCACGAACACCTCGCCAGACTTGATGAGGCTCATGGGAATGGTGCGCGTCATGGAGGACCCATCAGCACCTTCGGCGAGCACGAACTTGCCGCCCTTGAGGTCGGCTCCGGCCATCTCGAGCAAGGTGATCAACGGCACGCCGGTGAACTCGCTGCACGAGATCATGCCGTGGGTGTACTGGACTGTGGGCACTGCCACATTGCCCCATTCGACCGCCGTATTGGCGCCGCACTCGATAAAGTGAAAACGCGACACGGATGGCAGGCGCATGATTTCGTCCAGCGTGAACACCCTGGGCGACCTGACCATGCCGTTGATCATTAGGCGGTGCCTGGATGGATCAATATCCCACCAGCCCTGATGGTGCCGCTCGAAGTGCAGGCCGCTGGGAGTCACGATGCCAAACAGTGACTGCAATGGCGCAAACGACACCGAAGCCTGCGAGGTCTGGGTCAGTCCCGGACTCTGACGGCGCTGGACATTCACCTCGTATTTTGAGGGCTTGCCATAACCACCGTCGGCGGCCACGGGCTGGCCCAGGCCCTTGCTGTGCTCAGGCAGGTTCAGGATGTTGGGGTCGCCGCCTTCAGCGGGCACCGGATTTCCCTGGGCCATCGCAACCGGCACGGCCAGCCCCGCCGCTGCCGCGGCAAAGGCGCTGCGGATGAAGTCGCGACGCCCGTGGCGGGCCTCTGCAACAACGGTTTTGATGCCGTCGCGGCTCAAAAAGCTCTCGGGGGCCTTCAGGATTCTTCCTGAGCTCAAGTCGTCTTGGTTCACACAGCGTCCTTTTGATAAATAGCCGGGCCCCAGCCCGCATTTCCATCCAGGTCTGCGGGGCTCCCCCGCCTTCGCCCTTTTGTCCGGCCGGCATGCCTGGAAGCCGGTCGCTCGGATTTGCAGCACCTCTGCCAACCGCGGCAAGTGGATCGCGGGCATTCCGTCAAACCGGCTCGCCATCCAGGCAAAGCCCGAAACCCGTCCTGAAACGGGCAGCCAGTATTCTTAGATTCCGAATATCCGGATGCACGAATATAAACGATAATCCCAGTATCGCCGCAAGGGTTTTCACCACCTCCTGGGCTGCAGGGCCCCTATTTGAAACGGTAGTGATCCCGATTCAGGACGGCCGAGATTGCCGTCACTTCTTCGGGAAACAGCCCCAGATTGAGCTCGGTGTTGCACGACTCCACCATCCCGCGCAAAACGCCTGGTGTATTGACACGCCCGGCGGGTCGGTAAATGGCACTGCCATCGCCACCCAATTTCTGCTGATGACAGGCTGCGCATTTGTGCTCCGCGATCAGTCGCTCTCCCAGCTTGAGATCAGCGCCCTCGTACAGGGCCGGTACTTGCGCGCCGGCAGATGCACCGACCAGCAAGAGAAGCAGGGGGAAGGTGGATGGGCTCATGAAATACAAGCGTACAGCAAGGCGCAACGCCACGCAAACGTCGCAGGATGCGACAGCGTTGAAAGCACCCAGGTCGCCAAGTGCTTTCGCTGATCCTGACCGTTGGTCAGCCGTCAGGCCTGGATGCACTGAAGGACGCCTGCCGACCGAATGTGCAGGGCGGTCGGTCAGGGATCGTCCGAAACTGTTCATGGCGCCGACGCCGTGACGGCTGCGCTACGCTCCGATACGCATCGGAGCAACCTCACAAATGCTATTATTATCATAGCTTGGCGCGCTTATAGAACGGGGGCCAATGGCCGATATGACCCCACATTGCGGGCTGACTTCCGGCGCCTGGCCACACACCCGGCGACATGATGGTGTGGCGGCCCTCGATGCATGTCCTGTTCAGCGGTGACATGGTTTACGTCGACCACGTGCTCGGCGTCACTCCCTAGAGCAACAACTGGAGCGTAGTAGTCCATGGTTCCAAGCCGCTGGTTGACTTGAGGGCATCGCAGCCGTGCGGTCGCCCGGCTCCTGAAACTTGCGCAGCCGGCGGCTATTCCCGGCGTCTGCCATGCTGAGCGCGCCAGCTTCCGGTCAGGAGCGCAGCGCAACTTGCGCCACGCGCAGGCGTTCATCCAGATAGGCGCCGTAAAAGTCGGGAATATAGCCCCCGACCATGCGCTCGGCAATTTCCGCGCCGCCACGTCCAAAAAACAGCACCGTCGGCGCGACCTTGATGCCCCAGTTGCGAATCAGCTCATCATGGGTGAGCATGGCTCCCTTGAAATCCTTGACCCGCTGGCGGCTGCGCATGTCAAGCTGCACCACCACCACGCCCTGTTGTTCCCGAAGTGGAACGAGATAACTCTCGCGCGCCACTTTGCAGAACGGGCAGCCATCCAGGCTGACCATCACCAACAAGGGCATGCCTTTCTTCAGGGCCTGCGCAAGTTCATCGGGCAGCGACGCGGAAGCGGGCAAAACCGCCGGCGCGGCCACACTGGCACCGCAGGCGAAAACGGCAGCGCCGGCCAGCAGCAGACGCCGGCGTGCGAGAGGAGAGCGCCCGGAACCCGGGGCACCAGGCATCAACAGGGACTGGCTCATCACTTGGTCTCCTGTTCCAGCAACAGATAGGTGTTGTAGGCGTTCATGCGGTTGGCGACACGAAACAGCGGCAGGTGTTCAAACTGCGTCCAGTCGGCCGCCTTGTAGGCTTCGTCAAAGGGTTCCAGATTCCGGGCGGCCTCCCCCATCGCCTTGCGAAGGTAGACAAGGTAGTCGCGTGTCAGCTGCATATCCTTGCGGGCCTCGGACGACAGGGGCCCATGGCCAGGCACGATGACGGCCGTGTCAAACGAGAGCAGATTGTCAAGCGCGACGATCCAGTGCCGGCTGTCAGCCTGACCGACGTACGGAATGCGGCTGCGAAAGACCAGGTCGCCAGCGAAAAGCACTTTTTCCGAGGGCAGGAAGACCGCCAGGTCCTCCGGGGTATGCGACGGACCCACGTGTTTGATCTGGAAGCGCACGCCGCCCACCACCAGATCCTTGTCATTGTCGATCCATTCGTCGGCCTCCACCAGGCGCGTCTGCGCATCGATCCAGGGCGCAAGTTCCTGTCGCGAGGTCTCCAGCCGCAAGCGGGCCGTCTCGGAATTCAGATAGGCCTGCGCCCCCCGGTGCGCGATGATGCGCGCCCCCAGCTCCTTGAAGGTCTGCAGACCATAGATGTGGTCGGCATGGTAGTGGGTCACGATCACATGCGTGACTGGTTGCGGTGTTACCTTGCGGATCTCTGCGATCAGGCGACTCGCCAATGCAGGCGAGCCCAGCGCATCAATCACCACGACGCCTGCAGGGGTCACCACGAATCCGGCGTTGGAAATGAAGTTCTGGTTGGCCGGCGAGCCCAGGGCCGAAACGCCCTCGACATACCACGCAGAGGGTGACACCTGGTGCGCGGTCATGGCAACACCTGCGTCAGCATGGGCCGCCAGGGCGCCCAACGCAGCCAATAACGCGCCCAGGCCGCGCCACCACAAAAAGATTCTCATCATCGCCATGCGTGTCCCCAACAGGAGTGTATCGGTCGTCCGGCTCGCCCGCACGGACCGAGGCCGGGAACTTGAGCAAGATCAAGAGACAACAGCCTCACTGAACTTACCATGAATATAAGCTAATACTGAATTATTGGAAACTGTCATGAACCTGGCAACCCTTCTTGAGCGTTATGGGGAAAGCGCGGCGCTGGCGCTTGGAGGACTCGTCATCGGCATCCTTTTTGGTTTTTTTGCCCAGCGGTCGAAGTTCTGTCTGCGGGCGGCCGCCATCGAGTTCTGGCATCGGACATTCGGTGAAAAGCTTTCCGTCTGGCTGCTTGCGTTTTCAAGCGCCGTGGTCGGCGTTCAACTCCTCATCCTGTCACAGTCACTGGACGTGAGCACCGCACGCCAGATCGCCACGCGCGGCAGTCTTTCGGGGGCGCTGATCGGCGGCCTGCTGTTCGGCGCCGGCATGATCATGACCAGGGGCTGTGCCAGTCGTCTGCTGATTTTGTCGGCGAACGGCAATTTGCGGGCATTGCTGTCAGGCCTGATCTTTGCAGTCACCGCGCAAGCCTCGCTCTCCGGATCGCTGGCCCCCCTGCGCAACGCCATCAGCGCCTGGTGGACCGTGGACGGCGGCCCCTCGCGTGACCTGCTGGCCATCACCGGCGCAGGCCACTGGGGCGGGCTTTTTTTCGGCCTGGTGTGGCTTGCGGCTGCGCTTTTCTTCGCGGTACGTAGCGGCTGGGGCCTGTGGAAATGGATTGGCGGCATCGGCGCAGGCCTGATGGTGGCTGCCGCATGGGGCTACACCTACATGGTGTCTGCGAGCTCCTTTCAGGTGGTGCAGGTTCAGGGCCTGACCTTCAGTGGCCCTTCCGCCGAATGGCTGATGCGGGTGCTGTCTTCGCCGGCCCCGGCCGTCGGGTTTGACTTTGGACTGCTGCCGGGCGTGTTCCTGGGTTCGTTCATTGGCGCCTGGGTCGGAAAGGACCTGAAGCTGGAAGGATTCACCGACGGCTACGGCATGCGCCGTTATATCGCGGGCGCGGTACTCATGGGTTTTGGGTCCATGCTGGCCGGCGGCTGCGCCATCGGTGCGGGCATCACCGGTGGATCCATTTTCGCATTGACGGCCTGGATCGCCCTGGTCGGCATGTGGGCCGGCGCAGGCCTGACGGATCGCCTGCTGGACGGCAAGCCCATCGGCCAGCGCACGACCCCGGAACAGCCCGTGCTCACTGCGCCCTGATACGCCTGAGGCTGTGCGTGTTTACCCGCGGTACATCGGGTGTGGCTTTCGCTATATTCATGTTGATTGATATCTAACCGAGGAGACGGCCATGCGCACGAGGATTCAACTTGCGGCAGCTTTGCTCTTGGGAGGCGCGGCAAGCGCCACGTTGGCTCAGGATGCAAGTGCCATCCTGCACACGCGTGCCCTCGCCGCGACCTGCGCCAACTGCCATGGCACCGATGGGCGCACGGTGGATGGCTCGGCCATTCCTTCTCTGGTCGGCATGCCCAAGAGCTACATGGTCATGCAATTCAAGGCCTTCAAGGATGGCTCGCGTCCGGCCACGGTGATGCACCAGCTCAGCAAGGGCTTTACCGATCAGCAGATCGACAGCATCGCCACCTATTTCGCAGCGACCAAGCGCTGAGCCGGAGCAACATCATGAAAAGACGCAATTTTGTTCAGGCATCCCTGGCCCTCGGCACACTGGGCAGCATGGCAGGTTGTGCCACCACGGGCAGAATCCCCAGCCGGGCCAAGGTGCTCGTCATCGGCGGCGGCTACGGCGGCGCGACAGCGGCCAAGTATGTGCGCATGTTGTCGGACTACAAGATTGATGTGGTGATGGTCGAGCCCAACGCCAACTTCGTTTCCTGCCCGATCTCCAATCTGGTGGTCGGCGGCTCCAGGACCATGGGCGACATCACCACACCCTACGACAAACTCGGCGGCAGACACGGGGTCACCGTTGTCAAGGACATGGTCAGCACCATTGATGCAGCCAGGAAGACCGTGACGCTGGCAGGTGGCGCCACCATCGGTTATGACAAGCTGATCCTGTCTCCCGGTATCGACCTGATGTGGAACAGCATCGAAGGGCTGCAGGCCGCCAGTGCGTCGGGGCAGATTTTGCAGGCGTGGAAAGCGGGCCCGGAAACCCTGGCGCTGCGCCGCCAACTCGAAGCCATGCCCGACGGCGGTGTGTATGCCATCACCATTCCCCTGGCCCCCTACCGCTGCCCGCCGGGCCCCTATGAGCGCGCCAGCCAGGTGGCCAGCTACTTCAAGAAAGCCAAGCCGAAATCAAAAGTCCTGATTCTGGATGCCAATCCGGACGTCACCTCCAAGGGCCCACTGTTCAAGAAGTTCTGGGCCGAGAACTACCAGGGCATGCTCGAGTACCGTGGCGGACACAAAGCCATTGCCGTCGATGCGCGGACAAACACGGTCAAATTCGATGTTCAGGACGACGTCAAGGCCCAGGTGCTCAACGTACTGCCGGACATGAGTGCTGGCGCCATTGCCGTGCGATCCGGCCTGGCCAATGCCAACAAGCGCTGGTGCGATGTCAACTACCTGACGTTTGAATCCACCGCCGCCAAAGACGTCCACATCATTGGCGATTCGACACTTTCCGCCCCACTGATGCCCAAGTCCGGCCACATGGCCAACTCACATGGAAAAGTCGTTGCCGCTGCCGTGGTCGCCCAGCTCTCGGGCCTGGAAGTCAACCCGCAGCCGGTACTGACCAACACCTGCTACAGCTTCGTCAACGACAAGCTGGTCGTTCATGTGGCGTCTGTCCATCAGTATGTGGCCGCTGAAAAAACGTTCAAGACGGTGGCCGGGTCGGGAGGGGTCTCTGCCGCGCCCAATGAGCTGGAAGGCGTGTACGCCTGGAACTGGGCGCAGAACATCTGGGCCGATACACTGCTGTAAGGAGGTGGGCAACTTGGTTGCTCTCACCCTTCACCTTCCACCTTCCCCCGCACTTGCCGGGGATTCATTTTTTTTGGGGACGACTCATGCACAAACTTATTCTTTCCATGGCCATCGCGGCGTTTTCAGCCAGCGCTCTCACGAGCTGCGCCACCGCCAATGCCCAGAGCGTTCAGGCATCCCAGCCCGTCAAGGCGGTGTATCACCTCACCACGGGCGTCGAAACTGCTGCCGCCGCACTGAACAACATCCAGAACCATTTGAACGCGGATCCCAAAGCCAGAATTGTGGTGGTCACCAACGGCCCGGGTATTGATTTCATGCTTCAGGACGCCAAGGACAGTCGTGGGCGCGAATTCAGTTCCATCGTCAGCACACTGGCCGGTCGTGGTGTCGAATTCCGGGTCTGCAACAACACGCTGACAACGCGCAATATTTCGCCGGACAAACTGCTCATGGAAGCCAAAGTGGTTCCTTCCGGCGTCGCAGAAGCCGCCAACCTGCAAGCCCGGGAAGGTTTCGTCTACATCAAGCCCTGATGCAGCGGCTCAGCGGCCGTTTTCGTACTCTGTCTCGATCGCGATCTGGGTACAAATGGCCCGGCACAGGGTCACGACGCGATCGTTGATGATCCGGTAAAAAATCTGCACCCCCTCACGGCGCTTGCCGATGACGCCGCTCTGATAAAGCGTGTTGAGGTGCTGGGACATATTGGGCTGGGTGGTGTCAATTTCCACGAGCAGCTGGCTGACGTTTTTCTCGCCGTTGCACAAACTGCTGATGATCTTCAGCCGCATCGGCGCGGACATGGCCCGAAAAAGTTCGGCAGCAGACTCAAAAACCTCATCAGACTCGGTAATTGATGGGGAATTTGTTCTGCTTGCAAGCTTATCCATAGATATCGAGTCAGCCCCAAAGGATGCCGGTATTGTTCAATAATTGCGAATATACACTTATTCGGCGCGGTTCCAATCCGGGGGTGACGATCAACGCCAATCGACGTCGCCGCACTCACTTCATCATGCCGGCGTGTTGCCCCTTCCTGTACGCCCTGAGGTTGACCTGTGCCGGTGTGACACCCATCAACCTGAATTTGTTTGACGTGTACTGGAATAACCCGGAATAGCCCGCTGGAGCACCGGCGAGTGTCCGTTGTGAGGTGAAGGGAAGAAACCGCGTCAGAAAGCAAAAATGCGGCCTTTTTAAGGGGCCGCATTTTGGTAACTGCCTCGTTAGTCAATTGGTTAACGAGGAAACTGTTCTGGTGGCCTGGGGCGGAATCGAACCACCGACACAAGGATTTTCAATTCTTGAATTTATATATTTCCCTGCGTTGATTACCAGCTATATAATCTATATAGATCAATGACTTACACCAATTTAGCTGATCGGCGGATGGTCCTAGCATTGATTTAAATACATTAATATTCGGGAAATTTGCTTACATCCGCCGTTACATCCTTGCGATGTAAGCAACACCAAAGGGTTCAAGATGGCAAAGGTTGTTTTCACGGCTGGCAGGGTGAGCGGGTTCACCTGTCCGGCTGGCAAGGCCCAAGCGTTTCTATGGGACGTGACCGCGCCGGGGCTGGCACTGCGGGCTACCCCTGCCGGGAAACCTGCCTATGTTTTTCAGGGCCGGTATCAAGACAAGACCATCCGCCTGACCATTGGGAGCCTCGAAGCCTGGAGCATTGAACAGTCCCGCAGCAAGGCCCGCGAACTGCAACGACTGATTGACGAAGGCCAAGACCCCCGAGAACTGAAACGTGGCGCATTGGCCGCAACAGCTGCAAAACAAGCTGCCGCCGCTGCCAATGCTGTGACTGTGGGCGAAGCATGGAGCCGTTACACCAAAGAACGCCGCCCACATTGGGGCGCCCTGACCATCCGCGACCATGACCTGCTGGCGCAAGTCGGAGGCATACAACGCGAGCGCCGACCTGGTGTGCTGACCAAGGCCGGGCCGCTGGCTGAATTGATGCCGCTGCGCCTGGCCGACCTGACTGCGCCAGTGATTGAGGCGTGGGCAGGTCGCGAAGCCAAAGACCGCCCCGCCCGTGTTCGGTCTGCACTGCGATTGTTGAAAGCGTTTCTACGCTGGGCCGCGTCTGAACCAGACCTAAAAGGCAAGGCTGACCCCACCGCTGCGAGCGCCAAAAAGACCCGCGAGTTAGCAGGCAAAGCCAAGCCAAAAAACGACTATCTCCAACGCGAGCAACTGCCCGATTGGTTCACCCATGTTCGCCAGATTCAAAATCCGGTTATCAGTGCTTACCTGCAATGCCTGCTTTTGACTGGTGCAAGGCGCGAGGAATTGGCTGCGCTGAAATGGGAGGACGTGAATTTTCAGTGGAAGGGCCTCGACTTGAAGGACAAGATAGAAGGACGCCGAGCCGTGCCTTTAACGCCGTTTGTGGCGCAATTACTGGCTGGCCTGCCCAAGCGCAACGAGTGGGTGTTTTCAAGCGTACTGGTGCTTGACCCAACCCAAAAGAACACGGAACGCCGCGCCCGCTATCACGAAGCCAAAGGACATGCTGCGCCAATGGGTGACGTATCGACCCGCAGCGCATCAGGTCGATTGGTAGACCCCAGCAACGCCCACCGCAAAGCCTGCGCTGCTGCCGGGCTGGTGCTCACTTTGCACGGGCTTCGTCGTTCGTTCGCCTCACTGTGCGAGTGGCTGGACATACCCGGCGGAATCAGTGCACAGATTCAAGGCCATGCACCCCAAGGTGTGCGTGAACAGAACTACATCCGCCGCCCACTCGACCTGCTGCGTGTTCACCACGAGAAAATCGAGGCGTGGATTCTGGAGCAGGCTGGGATTGTGTTTGAACCCAAGGCAGAGCCGGGTAAGCTGCATCTGGTGGTGCACGCCGCATAACCGTTTTGCACCAGATAGGCCAGGATTAACTAACCTGACCGATGAGGAAAACCTTCATGTGGATGCACCGAAGAACTTTCATGCGCTGTCAGGAGCCGCATGACGCGCACATCAATCAATCGCTGGCGCCTAAATCGGCAAAGTTGGGCTGGTCAGGGACAGGCTAGATCGCATCAACGTTTGGCATTTTGCCCACTTGGAATCTCTCGAATTCCTTCAACATCACCTGATAGACTGCCCCGACGGACCTACCGCGTTCGGGCGCCTATATCCAACTAAAACAACCTGCTAGATTGTTACCGGAACATGAAACTCGTCAAGTCCAAAAAGCGTGTCGCTGACCACGGGGAGGTCTTCACCCCCGCCTGGATGGTCGAGGCAATGCTCGATCTCGTCAAGGGCGAGACCGAACGTATAGACTCGCGTTTCTTGGAGCCGGCGTGCGGGAGCGGCAACTTCCTCGTGCAGATCCTGCGCCGCAAGCTGGCCGCAGTGGAACTCAAATACGGGAAGTCAGATTTCGAGCGAAGGCACTATGCGCTGCTCGGACTGATGTGCCTCTACGGCATCGAACTGCTGCCAGACAACATTGCCGAGTGCCGCGCGAACATGCTGGAGATTTTTTCCGAGTATCTGCAGCTTGATGAGGCAGACGATCTGTACCGCGCCGCTTTCTATGTGCTTTCGCAAAATCTTGTGCACGGTGACGCCATGACGATGCGCACCCAAGAGGCCCTGCCAATCACCTTTGCCGAGTGGGCCTATCTGGGCAAGGGCCGGTTCCAGCGGCGCGACTTCCGTCTCGACGTTCTCACCGGTTCGTCGGCATTCAGTGCTGAGGGGTCGCTCTTCGCCCAGCTCGGCAAGCACGAAATTTTCACGCCTACCAGAACTTATCCGCCCATGGTGGTAAACGAGCTGGCCACCAGTGTTCAGGAGGCCCCGGCATGACTAACCAGGCCAGTTTTACCTTGCGCAACCGCAACCCCGACGTGCTGACGTGCATAGCCAACCTCTCCAACGACGAAGTGTTCACGCCGCCGGAGTTCGCCAACAAGATGTTGGACACACTCGCCGAGGCGTGGGCAGCGGGCAACAAAGGCGCGAACCTCTGGGCCGACAAGACGGTCAAGTTTTTGGACCCTTGCACCAAATCCGGCGTGTTTTTGCGTGAGATCACCGCCCGCCTTACCCAGGGGTTAGAGAAGGAAATTCCGAACCTGGAAGAGAGGGTGAATCACATCCTGACCCAGCAGGTATTCGGCATCGGCATCACGCAAATCACCAGCCTTTTGGCCCGCCGAAGCGTCTATTGCTCAAAGCGCGCCAACGGTTCGCACTCCATCGTCAAATCCTTCGCCAGCGATGATGGAAACATTTGGTTCAAGCGTATGAAGCACACGTGGGCTGGTGAAAAGTGCAAATTTTGTGGTGCTGGAAAATCAGTTTTTGATCGTGCGGCTGGCCTGGAAACCCACGCATACGCGTTCATTCATACAGAGAACATCAAAACCCGGCTGGCCGCGTTATTTGGAGGCAATATGCAATTCGACGTCATCATCGGGAACCCACCATATCAACTGGACGACGGTGGCTATGGGACCAGCGCTGCGCCTATCTACCAGCTCTTTGTGGAGAACGCTCTTGACCTTGACCCACGCTTCGCGGTGTTCGTGACTCCGTCGCGGTGGATGGCAGGGGGCAAGGGGCTCGACAAGTACAGAGCGAAGATGCTTTCGGACAAGCGAATGCTGAGGGTCGTAGATTACCCAAAACTTTACGAGGGCTTTCCGGGCGTGAAGATTCGCGGCGGCATCTCCTATTTCGTATGGGATCGCAACCATGCTGGGCTGTGCGAGGTTGAGACCATCTGGGACGGGCAGCCAACTGGGCCTACCGTGGCACGCCATCTAGATGCCTACGACATCCTCGTTCGGCGCAACGAGGCGGTGCCGATCCTTGAAAAGGTGAGGGCCAAACGCGAGCCCACGCTAGACGCACGCGTGTCCAGCCAGAAGCCGTTCGGTCTACGGACTTTCTTTCACGGCAAGCCGGACAACAAGGGGCTGAAGCAGCCAATTAAGCTGTTCGGGTCGCAGCGCATCAGTTGGGTCGAACGCCGGGATATCCCGGTCAATTCTGAGTGGATTGACAAGTGGAAAGTCCTCATGACTCGAGTTCAAGGAACCAGCGCCGCAATCGAAACCAAGTTTCTGAGTAAGCCGGTTATCGCTGAGCCAGGAACAGCATGTACTGAGAGCTATGTCGTGGCAGGTGTCTTCGACGACGAGCGCGAGGCCTTGAGATATGGAAGCTACCTGCGTACCCGTTTCGCCAGATTCCTGGTCTCGCTTCGTAAATCCACTCAGGACGCACCAAAGAACGTGTATGCCTTCATTCCCGACCTTCCGTTGGCGAAGGAGTGGACCGACGCTAAGCTGTACAAACGCTACGGTCTGACGGCCGAAGAGATCGCATTCATCGAGTCGCAAGTGGCAGAGCACGACAGCGAGTTGTTCGATGCCGCCGTAGCAGCCGACAGCAACGATGAATAAGAGTATTGACGAAATCCTTGTGCCCAAGCCGGTAGCGCGGCCACGCATCTACGCCTACGCCATAGAAGACAAGGCGCACGCGGGTCTGCTCAAGGTGGGGCAGACCACGCGCAATGTGAAACAGCGCGTCGCCGAACAGCTTAAGACTGCCGCGATTAAGAACTACAAGATCGAGCTCGACGAGTCCGGAGAGCGCGACGACGGCACGATTTTTACCGATCACGAGGTGCGCGCAGCCCTCGCCAGAAAGGGCATCAAGAACACCGAACTGGAGTGGATGCGCTGCACGCTTAAGGACGTGAAGACTGTGCTCACTGAGCTTCGCACGGGAAAGAAGTTCACCGGCACGCACTCGCAGACTTTCGCGATGCGGAAGGAACAGGCTGTAGCGGTGGACAAGACCTACGACTACTTCCACTCGATCTGGGCGGAGGACAAACAAGCCGCCCCGCGCTTTCTATGGAATGCCAAGATGCGCTTTGGCAAAACCTTCACCAGCTACCAGCTCGCAAAAAAACTCGGGGCGAAGCGAGTGCTGGTGCTTACCTTCAAGCCCGCAGTGGAGGACGCGTGGCAGACCGACCTCGAATCGCACGCAGATTTCGACGGCTGGCAATACATGTCTCGCAATTCTGAAAGCGACCCGACCGATATTTCCAAGAAGAAGCCACTGGTCTACTTCGGGTCCTTTCAAGATCTGCTGGGGCGTGATTCGGTGGGTAACATCAAAGCCAAGAACGAATGGCTTCATGTGGTGAACTGGGATTTGGTGGTGTTTGACGAATACCACTTCGGCGCGTGGCGCGACACCGCCAAGGAGTTGTTCGAGGGCGAAGACGCTGCAGTCGCAAAAAAGGAAACAAAGCTGGAGTACGCCGCCGGTCTGGAAGACGTGAACGAAGACCTCGGCGTGCTCTCCACTAAGGAGACCCAGTTCCTGCCCATCAACACCAAAGCCTACCTCTATCTCTCCGGCACGCCCTTCAAGGCGCTGGCCACAGGCGAATTTATTGAAGAGCAGATTTTCAATTGGACCTACACTGACGAACAGCGGGCTAAGGAGGAGTTTGCAAAGAAGAGCCCCACCAAATGGAACCCTTATGGCGCGCTGCCGCAGATGCGGCTGCTAACCTATCAGATGCCGGACGAGCTAGTGGCGATTGCTAGCGCCGGAGAGTTTGATGAGTTCGATCTCAACGCGTTTTTTGAGGCCACTGGAACAGGCGCCAAGGCGCAGTTCAAGCACAAGAGCGATGTACAGAAGTGGCTGGACATCATTCGTGGCGGCTATGCGCCGAGGGCGGTAGAACATCTCAAGACTGGCACCCGGCCGCCGTTCCCCTATTCGGACGTACGCCTGCTCCCATATCTCCAGCACTCGTTTTGGTTTCTGCCCAACGTCGCGGCCTGCCACGCGATGGCGAATCTGTTGGCCGAGAAGCACAATGTTTTCTGGCACGACTACGACGCGCTTGTCGCCGCTGGTGCCGCGGCGGGTATCGGCTTGGAGGCATTGCCACCCGTGCGTGAGGCCATCGGCAGCGGCTTCGAAACCAAGACCATCACGCTTTCGTGCGGCAAGCTCACGACTGGCGTCACTGTGGCGCAGTGGTCTTCCATCCTGATGCTGCGCAATCTGAAGTCGCCAGAAACTTACTTCCAGGCGGCGTTTCGCGTGCAGTCGCCTTGGTCGATCAAGAACCCCAACGGTGATGACCCGAAGGAGGAGGAAATCCTCAAGCCGATTTGCTTCGTGTTTGACTTCGCACCCACGCGGGCGCTGCGGCAGCTCTCTGAATACGGGATCGGGCTCTCGCCCAACGAGCTGAACCCAGAAAATGCTGTCAAGGACCTCGTATCGTTTCTGCCTGTCCTTGCCTACGACGGTGCGAATATGACGCAAATCGATGCGGGCGGCATCCTCGACATCGCAATGGCCGGGACCTCAGCCACGCTGCTTGCACGCAAATGGGAGAGTGCGCTGCTCGTCAATGTGGATAACGACACACTGCGCCGTATCCTCAACAACCCAGAGGCGATGGCCGCCATGGAACGCATCGAAGGGTGGCGCGCGCTTGGCGACAACATCATCGAAACCATCATCAACAAGAGCGATCTCGTGAAGAAGCTAAAGGATAAGGCGAAGGGCAAGGACTTGTCGGCCAAAGAGAAGAAGATGCTAACCGAGGAGGAGAAGGAATATAAGTCCAAGCGGAAGCTGATACAGGAGAAACTCATCAAGTTCGCCACCCGAATTCCAGCATTCATGTATCTGACCGATTTTAGAGAGAACAAGCTGCAAGACGTGATCACCAAAATAGAGCCCGGCTTGTTCGAGACGGTCACGGGGCTGACTGTGAAGGACTTTCACCTGCTCGTGCGCCTCAAGGTGTTTAACACAGAGCAGATGAACCAGGCGGTATTTGCGTTCCGGCGTTACGAAGATGCATCACTCCGCTATACCGGTGTCGAGAGCCACCAGGGTCTTACTCATTACGGCTTATATGACACCGTCGTTGCGAAGGAGTGAGGGTCTTTATCAGGTTCGTTTCAGAAAACGGTGAACGTCCAGAAGCGGAAACGGGGTCGCTACGGGCGGCAGATCGGCAAGGTGTTGGTCAATGGGAAGGATGTCAACCTGGTGTAGTCCGAGCGCGAGATGGCAAAGAGATCAAAAAATCTAGTCGCCTCTACATGAGCTTCAGCCACCGCAAATTTTAAGCAAGGCTGGTGTGTGATTTAAATCACACGCTGCGACAGCGAGGGGACTGCCATACTCCGACACATGAAACACCAAACCCAAATTTTTAGCCTCTCTCTGATTGTTCTGGGCGGATGCGCCACCACGAACACCCCGGAGGAAATTAACTACTATTCTGAGGTTTTCCATTACAGCAATCTCTGTGCCAATGCCCAGTTGATGGACCTTGACACCGCTGCTCGAGGGAAGGTCATGGCAATGAGTAATATTTATCGTCAGGAAACAGGGCGAGTACAAGCAAAGGTTAGTGAGCTTATTAGTGCGGGAAGTCGTGCAGATAAGAAAACGTGTGATGTGTTGGCATCCCTAATAAACGCGACTAAGCCTTCGACAACTCAGGCCAGCAATCAAGCCACATCACCTGCCTATGCTCCTATGGTTGTCCCCAACTTCGGTGCAGCGGTCGCCCCAAGCCAACCCTTCACCCTGAATCCGCCCAAGTTCGGTGTAGAGCGGGTGATGTGCAAGAAGGTTGGTGAGAACATGTTCTGTAAATGATGTAAGGGCCAAAAATCCCCCTGAATGGGTTTTTCAAGGGCGATTGAGATTGATAACCTGAATATTCAAAACCCGCCCCCGTCACTGCACGTCTGGAATCGAAAGACAGTATATTTGTCTCAAATTTCAGTACCGATACACAGCCGAAATTTTGAAAAGTTGTTGCTGAGGCAAAGCGACTTCTCCGATACATCTACCCGATGAACTAACGATGTGTAATCGTTCAATTCGTACGATATCCAGCCGATACACTGACTTTCAACCCTAAAGACTTCCCTTGAGCGTGAACCGGAGGGCTGGAGGGCTGGAGGGCTGGAGGGCGGTGACCCGTAGGCGCAGCCGGGAGGGTCACCAGTCCGACATGCCCCATGGCATGGGCCATATCAAGACAAGGCATCCGATAAATTTGCGAAGCAACTGTCTTGTTCAGTGGTTTTTTTGTCGGCACTTCAATAGTAAATTAATCACCAGCCACCGGAACTGCGTCGTGGACCCTCCGTCGCTGCGCGCCGGTCTCCACTCCTGGTCCCTAAGCTGGTGACTAATTCATTGGCTCGAGATTCCTGGCTGCAAACATGGTTTCCCGTTTTTCCCGCTCTTCCTGTTTTGGGCATTCCTGGACCGTTCGGGTATGCTCCCGTTTTCCCGGTTCACCCGCCCCCTCTATAAGAGGGGGTGGAAACGGGAAGGGAACCCGGTCAGCTTAATGTTCATGCGGTTGGTTGTCCCACAACCAATCCCCCTTCGTACCAACAACGTCTTTACCCACAAGCCCGGCAATTGCCGCTTTGGCGCGCTCCTTTTGGTATTTAGCTGCCACCGGTATCAAAGGCGCAACAATCGCAAGTGCGTCATCAAGGCTAATGCACGGTCTTCCTGGTGGTGCACCATCTTTGTCAACATCAACAGACTTGCTAAGCGGCTCCCTCAGGGCGTTATGAGCGATGACTTGATTACTCCCGAGGGTCGGCATTTTCTTTTGAATGGTTCGCACTGATTCATCCGGCACAACCACGCACGAAGTGATTTCGTCCCCATCGTTATCGTGTCCCAATGACACAACCTCCAACTTGAAAGGATGTGATGCACCGTCTTCACCGTCCTTGCTTTTGGCAACTAGCCATTCGCGCTGGTCACCGTGACGCCTGACTTCTATGGCGCAATCCAGGGCAGCATGAAGAGAAGAGTGCCCCCGCATTCCTTTCGATGCGTCCTTGCCGGTGTGGTGAATCAACAGCACCAGACCGCCGATGAAATCTTGCAGTAACTTCGCTGCGGCAATAATTTGTCCCATAGCCTTGCTGTCATTCTCATCACTTCCTGGCGTGGCTCGGCTCAGCGTATCCAATACAACCACATCACCAGTGCCAGCGGCTTGGATGGCTTCCACCAGTTCGTTAATATCGTCAGCATCCAGCAGCCTAAACGGCTGCACAATATAACGGATATTCATGGAAATCGAACCATGTTGGATGCGATGTGCGGAAACACGGCCAGCCAACCCCGCTTCACCCTCGAGGACGATATAAGTCACGGAACACTGCTTCACCTTTCGCCCAAACCATTCACGGCCAGATGCAAGGCTTTGCAGCATATTGAGTACAAGGAACGACTTTCCTGAACCACTCGGGCCGTACAGAGCAGCTACTCCATGTTCAGGCAACACATTTTTGATTCGCCATTGCATTGGGGAGAGCTTGCACAGGTCATCATCAGTCAGCAGGTCGTAACGCGATTCAGGAGCTTCAGGGGAAACCGGCAGGTTACTCGCTGCATCAGGGTCATCGTCCTCCAACAAGTCGTTGGCAGCCATGTCGGATGGCATATGCATTAGTACCCCACCATCATCAGGGAAAGCGTCGGCGAATAATGAGCGCTTAAACTCGTTGCGAAGATCGAACTTTTCCGATAAATGCATCACGCAATGTTTTGGATTGGCCGCCTCGGTTGCAACCGAGGCGTTTTCATCAGGGTTCATAGAATGGCTACCCCTACAATTTTGTAGCAGGCTATTCCTGTATGAATCCGACCTGACCCATCAGTTATCGTTTGGAAAATGGTTTCAAACATCACACCCTTCTTTTTGAGTCTGGCAATGCCAGCAGCAGGACTCAATATCCCTTTCTTTAAGAAGTCCAAAGTACTGACGTAACCGGATTGGTTGGCATTCAATATCTCAACCATCTCTTTCAATGTTCGCGGCAGATCGGGGGCTTTTATATTGATCGCCATTTTTATTTGACCCCCATTGCTGATTTGATCGCCGCAACGCTCCAAGCCAGTCGGCCGTTTAGCACTAGCGGGCGCAAACCATCGGTTGGGAAGTCGCCATGACAATGCCAACCTCTCAAAGTCTGAGGGCGGCGGTTCATGTAAAAGGCGGCGGCGTTGGTGTCAACGTGGGTACGTTGCACTTGCGCGAGGGGTGTGAAGGTCGGGATCCTCGCCTGTTGGCGAGTATCGGTGCTGTGTAGGACTTGCATGTACGCTTTCTTACCTAGCAGCTCTGGCCTGCAAACATTGCAAGGCGTCCGGGCTAGGAATAAGCGAATTGGAAATTTCCGGGGTTTTTTAGAAGGTATCCCGGAATTAGTAAGCCGTTCTAAATCATCGACTTGCGTTTACTGCAATGACTGAAGCCGGAATTAATTCCCGGAATTTGATTAGTCACTATTCGCGTTTGTAAACATTTCATAGTGCTCGTTCCAGGCATCGCGCCAAGGTAGTAACGCGGTGTGCTTTTTGAACCGGGCATTCAGTGCTGCAAGGGTTTTCTGCTTCACGTTTCCCTCTTCGCGGGCGTGAATCAATCGGGCCAATATAAGTGGGCACCATCGGGCAGTTACGCCGCCTACCTCACCTTGAGAAATTCTGGCGGGCTTTAGCCATTTGGTATCGCTCAGACGCTTGGGCCAGCTATCGGCAGGGTAGGGCAGGCGATCAAAGAAAAGAGCTACTTGTTTTGAGGTGATGCTATCTGAATTCACTGGCGCGGCCTGGGTCTCAGTGTCAGCTATCGCCGGCACATCAGGCAGAGGATCCGTACTCCCTACGGCTGCTTGAGAGTCCAAAGCTAACTCAAGAGGATAGCCAAGACTGGCCTTATCAAAATCTGACTGCGAGGAGTCATCCGCCTCCTGCTTTGGAATATAGAGCCCTCTCCAAATTGCCCATTCCAGCCAATCAGGGGGGAATTTTTTTGATAACGCCCATTCGATAAAGAATGTTGGTGAGTAATCTTCAGCTTCCGAATCCCTCTTGCAACCCGCCCAGGCAGTACGAAGTTCATCAAGATCGCTATTCATCCTGCTTAGCAGATCGTCTACCTCATCCGCCTCTTGTCCATAGTGACCTTGCAAAGTAGCGGGGGACAGCGTGTGCATCCATTGAGGTTGAAACGGTGCACTTTCAATGTGGGCTGCGTAATCAAACCCGGCTAGTAGGCATAGGCCGCCATCTGGCGTCCAGTAATCGCGTAACAGATATGCTCTCAACGGAGATCCGTCCCAGTCCTGTTCCATTTGCAAGTTCTTTTCTCCCTAAACGTGCATCAGTTCATACAAGTTCTATGCATCCAGATTCAGACGCTTCGCCATAACTGGCGAATTAGATTCATGTACCTCAGACTGTATCGGCTACTGCACTTGGCTCGACATATGGTGAAATTTTAAAAATTTTGAGGGAAATTTTTAATCTTGAAAGCATCGGGGTTTAGTGAAAAATCTAATCTGGGTGTCAACCCAGAACTTAAAGGGAGTGCGACACACAGCGGATTACCCCCCCCCGCTTCACCCTGCGTGACGTTTCTTGGGCTACGCCCATGCTGTGGGGGTTAGCTACCTCACTCCATCAACCTTAAGGATCGTCATGGGCAAAGCAATCGGTCAACTGTTCGCATTCTTCACCACCCTCTTCACTGCTCTCGAACGCAGTGCAAAGATCCTCGACAACATCACTACCGTAGGTGAGGAGATGTCCCTCGCATACGTGGACCAGTCACGTCACGATCGCGCTAAACAGCAGCTCCTGCTTACCAAGGAACTTGCCACTACTTAACTCGGCCTACCCTCACGGGTAGGTTAAGTTTTTTACACATTACGAGCCACACATCACAGACAGACAATCCAACAGATCGTCCGGTCGGCCGCGCGTGTATGTCGTAGTGCGCCGGCATGGGTATGGGACGTCGCGGCCCTTACGCCTTGGCTACGGGTAGGTCAGCCCAGCAAGTCGTGTATTGCGGCGTCAAAAGGTTCTGCTTCATTTCAAAATGACGTTGCGGCCCCTTCACACCGGCGCTGCCCAATGTCACGGTGCCACGGCCGTAACGGTCATTCAGCTTGTCAAGGGTTCCCATCAACTGTCCGCGTGCCGGTGGTTCCGGCTCCAGATCCAGTTCGCCCTGCTCGATGCCACCGTCTTGCAGATCCAGCAGCATCACGCCGGCCTTGGCAAAGTTGAAGCCTGGCCGGTAGATTGCCTCGATGCCGCGCACTGCGGCGTTCACCAGGGCCATGCTGTCGTCTGTGGGGCGACGAAGCGGAAGAATCAAGCTGCGGCTGTACTTTGGCCCGGGCCGAAATGCGCTGGTGTGCGCAAACACCTGTAGCTGCCCCGCTTTGCTGCCCTGGGCACGCAACTTCACGGCCGCGCCGCTAGCAAAGCGGGTGACGGCCGCCACAAGGTCAGCAAGCTCTGTCACCGCACCGCCGAAGCTTCGGGTATAGGCAATTTCTTTTTTTGGTGCCGGCTGGTCCTCCAGGGAGATGCACTGTTGGCCTTGCAGTTCGCGCACAGTGCGCTCAAGTACCACGCTCCAGCGTCTGCGCACAGTGGCAGGGTCCAGCCGCACCAAGTCGAGCACGGTCAACACGCCGCCTTCGTTCAGCTGATCAGCAATCCGCCGGCCAACGCCCCACACCTCACCCACGGCGGTGGCTTGCAGCACGGCGTCCAGATCAGCCGCCGGCAAGTTCGCAAGATTGCACACACGGGCCAGTTCGGCGGGGTAGCTGCCTGGCTTGCGATCGGCACTCTTGGCAACGTGGTTGGCCAGCTTGGCGAGGGTTTTGGTGGCTGCGATGCCGATGCCGGTGGGGATGCCCGTCCACTGCAACACGCGCTCACGCACGCGCCTGGCGCGGTCGGTGATGTCGCCGCGCACGCCGGCCATGTCAATAAAAGACTCGTCGATGCTGTAGATCTCTTGCCCCGGCCCCAGCCCGGCGGCGACGGACATCATGCGGTCGCTCATGTCGCCGTACAGCACGAAGTTGGCTGACAAGGCCACCACGCCGTGTTCCTCCGCCAACTGGCGGCATTCAAACCAGGGTGCACCCATGCGAATGCCCAGTGCCTTGGCCTCGTTGCTACGGGCGATGGCGCAGCCGTCATTGTTGCTGAGCACGACCACGGGCCGGTTCTTCAACGCCGGTCGAAACGCGCGCTCGCAGCTTACGTAAAAATTGTTCCCATCTACCAGCGCAAACATTGCGTCACTTGAAGCGTTTGATCGTGGCGGTAACCACGCCGCAGATCGTCATGGTCTGACCGTCGCGGAACAGGATGGCTGGAAACGTGGGGTTGGCGGGCCGCAACTGCACCACGCCAGCGCGGCGCCAGAACTGCTTGACAGTGAAATCGCCGTCAACCTCTGCCACCACGATGTCGCCGTGCTTGGCGGGAAGCAGCGCCCGGTTGACGACCACGATGTCGCCGTCAAAAATGCCCAGCTCGATCATGGACTGCCCCGAGATCCGCCACATGAAGGTCGCGGCGGGATGGGTGATCAGCAGCTCATTCAGGTCATGCCGCTTGACGGCAAAATCTTCAGCTGGGGATGGGAACCCGGCGGGCAGGTTGCCATCCACCCACGCAACGGGCACGCGTGGGCCGGAAGAAAAGGCCGTGGCGTCTGGCGGATTTATACTGTGCATTCATACAGTATATTGATTAAGCGTAAAGTTTCAAGAATGTGCAGCCACTTTGAAGCGCTCAGGGCCTACGAGGATTACAAAAAGTACTTCGACGTGCTGCAGCCAACACCGCCGCAAGGCAAGCTGGACATGTGGCCGCGTTACACCGGCACGTTCATCCGCAAGCCGCCCGAGACAGATCCCCACGATGAGGCTGTGCCTCCCAAGGAGGCGCTGCTCGGACGTTGGGGCCTGGTGCCTTGGCGCCTCAAGCCTGATCCTGACAGCATCAAAAAAGCAATGGCGCGGTCCACATTCAACGCACGCATTGAGGGCATTGAAAAGAACTTCACATTCGGCCCGGCTTGGCAACGTGGCCAACGCTGCATCGTGCCGGCTGACGCCTTTTATGAGCCGGACTGGCGCACCGGCAAGGCGGTTGTGACCCGCTTCACCCGGGCCGACGGGCAGCCCGTGGGGATCGCTGGCCTGTGGGATGTGTGGACAGAGCCAGGCAAGGCGCCGCTGCTGAGCTTCACCATGCTGACGATGAACGCCACCGAGCACGCGCTCTTGAAAAACTACCACCGGCCCGAAGATGAGAAGAGGATCGTTGTGATCCTGCCGGAGAGCCAGTACGACGCCTGGCTGAACGTGCCTGCAGATCAGGGCAGAGACTTCATCCGGCACTACCCGGCCGACAAGCTGGTGGCCGCGGCGATGGCACCCAAACTGAAAGACGCAACATTTCTATGAGCGCGACGAAAGACAGCCTGGACTATTTGGTGGACGCCATTCACCTGGACGGCGGCGTGGTAGACCAGGTGGCATTGTGCGACCAGAATGAAAAAGACCCTGCGCGCCGGCACCGGTCCGCACCCGTGGGTGAAATTGTGGCGTTGATCAAGGCCCGGAAGAAAGTGGCGACCATCTGGTATGACCACAATTTACCGGACCATGCCGAGGGCAATGGCTGCCTGGGCATAATCCCGCTGGAAGTCGTCACGCTGGCGGACGGAAGCGAGTCGATCGAGGTCGAGAAGCGGGGCCAGTCAGAGGACTACCAGTCCATTTTCAAACTGCCGACCTTTGACCAGCACTGGAACACGCCAGGCTACTTTGAGAAACACGGCGCCATCCGACGCGACAACTAGCCCACAGGGCTGCTGTTTTCGTCCTCACCTGCCACCAGTGGCCCCTTCTTAGGGTCCGTCACCTGCGACAGCAGGTGCTTATTGCCGGCGTCCCACGCCTGCTGCCAGGTGTCGAACGATTCATCCGAAGAACCTATGTCCTCCCATTCGGACGCGTCGTATTTGGACTCGATCAGCACCCAGTAAAAGCAGCCAGGATCAGGCTCATCGACAAAAACAGCTATGCGGCGGAGATGGAGTTTGGCCATGTCGTGTTCCTCTTCAAAGTATGGGACTACTTGCGAACAGTACTTAGTGGGTAGTCGGAGAAAAGCCGGCCTTGGGCTACAGTATTTGTAGGCGATGAGCGTCGCTCCTGATCGACAACGACCTCGTGGGGTGCGGCTGCCTGAGTTTGCCTCCCCCAGCGCGGTCATGCCGTGCCCGCTGCCCTTTGGATGGCGCTGCGCGCCCGGGGCAGCGCGCCCAACATCACCGCTTTGTAGTGCTTGGGTGTCTGTTGTCCAGTTAGCAGCCAAGGCGGAGTACCGCCCTGGCTGAGAAGCACGAGGCTGACGCCCAGTGCCTCGGGCAGCGCGGTCATGCCAAGCGTGCCGCCCTTTGCACAATGGCGCTTTGCGCCACGGGCGGCCCGCCTGACATCACCGCTTTGCGGTTCTCGTTGCGTTGCAGTTCAGTCAGTGGCCCCGGCTTCGCCCGGGCCAGAAGGCACCATGCTGTCGCGTTGTCATCGTTGTGTTTGTGGCGCATGCCCGCTACAGCCACCCGCTTTGCTTTTACATAAGGCCGCATTTTGGCAAGTGTGGTTCAGTCGTTCCGCTGAAGCTCCACTTGGTGCACCACACCGCTACGCGCCCTCACGGGTTTCCAAAACAGGCCTTATGCAAAGTGGCCTTCGCTGGGGTTAGGTCGCACAGCCGACCCCGCTTCCCGTTCGCATTCGCGCCCTGCGCGGTGCCGCCTGCACTTCCTTGTGATGTGCCAGCACCCTTGCATTTGTCAGGCGCTACGCGCATTGGTTTAGTCAGTGGACTTTGGCCAGTCATCTTGTGTCTGCCCCGCCCACCCTGGGCCTCGCCGCTGCGCGGCATTGGTCTGCGCGATCTGCCCGTCCGCCCCCAAGGGGCTCCCTCAGCCCGCGCGTAAACCAAAGGCGCTCAGGCACCGCACTTGCCTCAGCGAACCCCTCCATCAGCGGCAAATACGCGGAATCTTCTTACATCCGCCGTTACATCGCACGGAAAAGAAAAAACCCCGCTATTAAATCAATAGCGGGGTTTCTAATACCCATGAGGGTTTAACTGGTGGCCTGGGGCGGAATCGAACCACCGACACAAGGATTTTCAATCCTCTGCTCTACCGACTGAGCTACCGGGCCTGAGCCTCAGATTATATATCAGGCGGCGCGCTTGCCCCGGGTCAGGTCCACGCCGAGCTGCTTGAGCTTGCGGTACAGGTGGGTGCGCTCCAGTCCGGTCTTTTCTGCCACGCGGGTCATGGAGCCGCCTTCCTTGGCCAGGTGAAACTCGAAATAGGCTTTTTCGAACTCGTCGCGCGCATCGCGCAGCGGCTTTTCGAGCAGGAAACTCTGCGTGGCTTGCGGACCGAGGTCTACCGCCACAGGCATCACCTGGCCGGTCATTGCGACTTCCACCGTCATGTCCACCGCATGCAGCAGTGCTGCAGGAGCCGCCAATGGTTTGCGGCCTGCTGATTTGATGAGCCCCTGCTCGACCGCCTTGAGCAGCTTTTGCAGCGTGATGGGTTTTTCAAGAAATGCAATCGCGCCTATCTTGGTGGCTTCCACGGCCGTGTCGATGGTGGCGTGTCCGCTCATCATGATCACCGGCATGCTCAGCAGGCCGCTGGAAGACCACTCCTTGAGGAGCGTCACACCGTCGGTGTCCGGCATCCAGATATCGAGCAGCACGAGGTCGGGCCGGGATCGCCCACGCGCGGCGCGCGCCTGCGCTGCGTTCTCTGCGAGTTCGACCTGATGTCCTTCGTCGTTGAGAATTTCGGAAAGCAGGTCACGTATGCCCAGCTCGTCATCGACTACCAGAATGTTTGCCATGTTGAAACGCTACCCCTGCCTGCAGTTGTCAATTCTGCGGTACCCACCTCCGGGCCCGCAGTGTTGTTATGTCACAACTGCGAATGATAACGATACTTGGGCGCCTTGCACGACGCCGTCAACCAGGCGATTGGAAATATCCACGCGTGCGCCATGTTCATCGGCGATTTTCTTGACGACGGCCAGCCCTAAACCCGTGCCCTTGACCTTGGTCGTGACATAGGGTTCAAAGGCCCGTTTCAGAATGTGTTCCGGGAAGCCCGTGCCCTTGTCGCGCACCGTCAGACGCACCCGTTTTGAGGTTTCCGAGTACTCGGTTTTGAGCAGCACGCGGCCATCTGCCCGTCCCTCCTGGGCATCCTGGGCGTTTTGCAACAAGTTGTGAATGACCTGCCGTATCTGTTGCGAATCTGCCTTGATCGGGGGGCAAGCCGGGTCGAGCTCGGTGTAAACCGGCACCACGGCGTTCTCGCTGGCGTAAAGCTGCATGACGTCATTGACCAGCGCATTGAGGTCGACGGGCTTGAGCTCGGCAGCCGGCAGGCGGGCGTAGTCGCGAAATTCGTTGACCAGGCGTTTCATGGCATCGACCTGGTCAACGATGGTCTTGACCGACTTGGTCAGCAGGATCTGTTCGGGCTCGGCCACCTTGCCAGTGAGCTTCATCTCCAGCCGCTCTGCCGACAGCTGGATGGGCGTGAGCGGGTTCTTGATCTCATGGGCCAGCCGGCGCGCCACTTCGCCCCAGGCCTGGGCGCGCTGGGCAGAGACCATTTCGGACACATCGTCGAACACCAGCAGGCATTCACTGCCGGGCATCTTGGCGCCGCGTGCAATCAGCGTGATGGCGTTGTCAGGTGCGCCGGGCTGCGCGGCATTGAGTTCGAACGACTGCTGCCAGTGCTCCACATCGTGCAGCTGGTTCTCGCCAAAGTAGGCGTCGAACTGGGCCTGCACCCCTTGCGCAAACACTTCCAGCCCCGGAATGTCGCGGAGCGAACGCCCATGGTAGGCCGCCAGCGGCACGCGCAGGATGCGCGTGGCACCGGGGTTGCTGGTCTGGATGCGCCCCTTGAGGTCCAGCACCATGACGCCGGCGGTGAGGTTGTCGAGGATGGTCTGCAGGTTGGCGCGTGCGGCGTCCACCTGATCCATGCTTTTTTGCACTGCCCCGCGGGCGTCGGCCAGTTGCTGGGTCATGTCGGCAAAGGAACGGGTCAGCCCGCCCAGTTCGTCCTTTCCTTGCAGGGCCGCCTTGGGCGTCAGGTCGCCCTGGGCCACCTGCCGCACCCCTTCAGCCAGCACCAGCAGGGGCCGGGCCAGCTGGTTGCCCAGCAACACTGCCAGCAGCACAGCACCGAACACCGCCAGGAACAAACTGAGCGTGAGTGTGCCTATGTACATTTTGCGCAGGCCACCCCGGGCCAGGGCGCGCTCCTGGTACTCGCGGTTGGCCTCCTGCACGGCGATGGCGTTGGCGACCAGGCTGACCGGCAACACTTCGGTCACCTGCAGGAAACGGATTTCGCCAAGCAGCCCGACATTGGGGTTGCTGATCAGCGCCAGGGCCTTGATGCGGGGCGGGGTCGCACTGCCCGCGGCAAGACTTGCAGCGCTGCCCGGTGGCTCGGCGCCAGGCAAGGCCACCTCGTCGAGGCCCTCTATCTGTGTGGCCACGCGCTGGTTGCGCGCATTGCGCAGCAGTTGCGCCGGCGGCCGCTCGGGCTTGAGGGAGTAGCGCGAGTCTCCGGCGCTGGCAATCATCTGTCCGGACGCCGTCCACAATACGACGTCGCTGACGGCCAGCTGCTCGCGCAGGCGTTCCAGCGCCAGGCCGGCCGAGGCATCGGGTGTCTGCGTCAGTTGGCCTGCGGCGGCGCGGGTCTTGTTGCCCAGCTCGGTGGCCAGCGTGTCGAGCGTGACGCGGCCCAGGTTCAGACCGGCATCAAGGGCGCCTTCGACCTTCACGTCAAACCAGCTTTCGATCGAGCGCGAAACGAACTGGTAGGACACCACGTAAATCATCATGCCGGGAAGCAGGCCCACCAGCGCGAAGATGGCGGCCAGCTTGACCAGCAGGCGACTGCCGAACTTGCCCTTGCGCAGGCGCAGGATCAACCGCAGCACGATCCAGCTGATGACCAGCAGCAGCAGGCCGGCCACCGCCACATTCAGCCCGAACAACAGCACGTAGTTGCGTTCGTAGAGCTCCCGGTTGCCGGTGGCCTGGGTCAGCAAGAACAGCAGCACCAGCCCCAGTGCGGCCATGATGCCCACGCCGACACCCACCGACCAGCGAAACGCAGGACTGCTTTTCAGCGACGAGACATGGCCCTTCAGGCTCACTTCTCCGCCTCTTTGACGGCTTCCTTCGAGAGATCCCTGGACAGGTCGCGAATCGGTTCAGCCACCAGGTCGCGGTTGGTTTCAACGGTGATGGCCCAGTCTTTCTGCCCCGCCACGCCGATCTGGAAGGGGCGCGGCAACTGCGAGAGGTCGAGCCGGAAGCGGAAATCCACGTTGTGCCGGACACCGGGCTCGACTTCGGCCGCATCGGCGATCCGCCAGCGCGAAAACCGCTGGATGGATGCCAGGGCATCGTCAAGATTGTCGTAGTTCTGGCTGAACGAGGCACGCAAGCCGGTGACGCTGATGGCGCCGGGCATCACGTTGAAACGCCAGCGCCGGGTCAGCGGCTGGAACGCCAGGCGCATCGTACGCGTCGCCGTGGTGATGCGCTTGTCGTACCAGTACCAGCGGCTGCGGTAGATGTCGGCCTCGGCCACAAAAAACATGGGAATGCCCTTGAGCAGCGCGTCTTCAACGGCAGGGGGCAGGTCGAAATGGACGCTGGCGGACAGGTACACGCCCTCCTCCGAACGCTCCATCTTCAACTGGGTCACCTCGGTCGCCAGCGCCGCCTGGCAGGCCAGCGTCATCAAGGTGCACATCCAGAACGCCAGCAGCCGCCGCAGCACCGAGTCAGGCTTTGCGTTTTTCAAAAACTGCGTAAAAGAAACCGTCGTGCTCACCTTCCAAATTGTCCGGGAAGACGGTCTCCAGGGCGCCACTTTGGGGTAGCAAATGACCGGGTGATGGCATGAAATGAGCGTCTTTGTGGTGCGTAACAAACGTTTGGGCCTGCTGCTCGCCTTCGGCCCTGAAAACCGAGCAGGTGCAGTACAGCAGCCGGCCGCCCGGCCGCAGCAGCGGCCACAAGGTTTCCAGCAGCCGGGCCTGCAGCGCAGCCAGCTGGGCGATGTCGGTGGGCCGGCGCAGCCATCGCACGTCGGGGTGGCGCCGCACAATCCCTGACGCAGTACACGGTGCATCGAGCAGGATGCCGTCGTAAAGCCGGCCGTCCCACCAGGCATCGGGGCGGGCGGCGTCGCCCACACGGATGTCCGCCTGCAGGCCCAGGCGCTGCAGGTTCTGCACCATGCGCTCGCAGCGGCGCGCATCGATATCGAGCGCCGTGACCTCGCAGTCGGCGAGTTCCAGCAGATGCGCCGTTTTGCCGCCGGGTGCGGCGCAGGCATCGAGCAGCCGCAGCGGCGCGCCGGTGGTTGAGGCCAGCCCGTCAAGCAGCAAGGGAGCCGCCATCTGGGCCGCAGCGTCCTGCACCGAAAAATGCCCCTCGGCGTATCCGGGCAGCGCCGTCACCGCGCTCGGTGTCGCCAGCACCACCCCATGCGGGCCAACCGGACTTGCTACTATATTCATAGCTGCCAGCGCTTTCAGGTATTGGGCTGGAGTCGTTTTTCTTGTATTAATCCGGAGGATCAGGGGCGCTTTGGCATTGTTGGCATGCAGGATGGCCTGCCAGTGGTCAGGGTGGTCCTTGCGCACCCGGTCTATCCACCACTGCGGGTGGTTCCAGACCGCCTGCGGGTGCCTTTGCGTCACAGCCATCAGCGCGTCGCGCTCGCGCAGGAAGCGGCGCAGACAGCCGTTGATGAAGCTGGCCTGGTGCACCGTGGCCTCATCGCGTTTGGCGGCTTCCACGGCCTGGTCCACCAGCGTGTAGGCGGTATAACGGGGGTTGTCGCCTTCCGGCAGATGGCCGGCGGCCGCGTCGTCCGAGCCGCTGTCCGTACAGGCCAGGGCCAAAGCGACACACAGCAAGGCATCGGCTTCCGGCGGCGGAGGTCGCTGGGCCAGTTGCTGGCGCAGGGCTTCGGCACGGCCCAGCCAGCGCAGCGCATGAAAACCCAGGGCCTGCACGCCGGGCCGCAGGCTGGAGTCGATGTCTTCGAGCGCGGCCGTCATGGAGCGGCCGGCGCGAATGGCCATCAATAAAGAAGCCGCCCCCTGCAGCTGGCGCCACAGAGGGATGGGAGTGGTTTTGTTGTCTTGCATCAATCCTGTGACGGCAGCCCCTGGGGCGCTGCTGCTTCAAGCCGCCCGGAAGCGGGCGGCACTGCGCCTATTAGACCAGTCCTGGCGACCGCTCGCACCCCGGTGCCCGGCCCGATGAGGCTGTTCCGGTCCATCGCAGGAACCACCTCCCGTCTGGTTACGGGGCTCAGAACAGGGGCTCAGAACAGGGGGTCGGGACGGGTCGGTGCGGGCTCGTCGTCGGCCAGCCCCGGCATGGCGCGGCCGTAGATCCGGCGGATACGCTCGGCCAGCGGCGGGTGCGAGTCCAGCCAGTGCGCCCGGGCCTGATGGCCGACCAGCAGCATGTGCTGCACCGCCGGATGAAAAAACGCGGTGCCGCCCGCGCCCTGCTGGCTGGCCACCTTGCGCAGTACACCCCCCAATCCATCGCGGCTGCGCGTGAACTGCACCGCACGCGCATCAGCCAGAAACTCGCGCTGGCGCGACACCGCCGCCTTGAGGGCACGGCCCGCCAGCCAGCCGAAAAAACCTGCTGCCAGGATGGCCAGGCCCGGCAGCGCCAGCACCGAGCGGCGCCCATTCTCGTCGGGTTCACACATGCGGGCGCCGAGGTTGAAGATCAGCTCCAGGCCGAACACCATGCCGGCCAGGCGCATGTTGAGCCGGGTATCGCCTTCGCGGATATGGCTCAGCTCATGGGCCACCAGTCCCTGCAGTTCGTCGCGGTTCAAACCGTCGAGCGCGCCGCGCGTGACGGCGATGACCGCGTCGTCCTCGTCCCAGCCGGCGGCAAAGGCGTTGATGCTGCTCTGGCGCTCCAGCACCATGACCTGCGGCACACGCATGCTGGCGGCAATGGCGAGTTCGGACGCAATGTTGCAAAGCTTCTGTTCATCGAGCCGGCTGGCGGGCCAGGCTTCACGGGCACCCACGCGTCGCGCCAGTTTCTCGCCGCCGCCCTCCAGGCTGGAGGTCTCCAGCCACCAGCCGCCGAGCACAAAGAACAGCGTCATGCCGGTATTGACGCTGAAAAAATACGCCGGGTAACCGGTCGCGCCCGGCGCCAACAGATGCCAGGTCAGAGCGAGCGCGGCGTTCACGGCCAGCACCAGGGCGGCCACGGTCGCGGCGAACAGCAACAGCAGTTGCCGGGTTTCGCCGCGGGCCCGCTCCTGGTGCTCAAAAAACCGCATGTGAAGATGACTTATATCTGCCGGCCGGCACTCAGAGCTGACAAGCCATTTTTCGACGGGCCGCCCCTGGAAAAATGAGCCCCTCTTCCTCGTGACAGGGGCAGCGCACCGCCGAAGGCACGCGAAGCGACAAGCGTGGGGGCCATGTTCACATCTTGATGCGCACCGCATCACGCTCGGCGGGCGTCTCGGTGGCCCTGAGCATGGCCGACGCCGCAAAACCAAACAGGCGAGCGATCAGCAATGCCGGAAATTGGGCCTGCGCATTGTTGTAGTCGAGCACCGCATCGTTGTAGGCCTGCCGCGCGAACGCCACCTTGTTTTCGGTGCTGGTCAGCTCCTCACTGAGCTCGCGGATGGTGCTGTCGGCTTTGAGCTCGGGGTAGGCCTCGGCCAGGGCGAACAGGCGGCCCAGGCTGCCGCTCAGCGCCTGTTCAGCAGCGGCCAAAGCCAGCACCTCCGGCGCGTGGGTGGGGCGGCTGCGCGCAGCATCGCTGGCCGAACGCGCCTGGTTGCGCGCCGAGATCACGGCTTCGAGCGTCTCACGCTCGTGCAGCAGGTATTTTTTGGCAGCCTCCACCAGGTTGGGGATCAGGTCGTAACGGCGCTTGAGCTGCACATCAATCTGCCCAAAGGCGTTGGCGATGATGTTTTTCAGGCGCACCAGCCGGTTGTAAGCCCCGACAGCCCAGAACAGCAGCAAGGCGAGCACAACAATCGAAACCAGGGATGTGGTGGACATGAGGCCTTCTTTCTATCAACAGCAACAGCCGCGAACCGGCACGGGCGACTTTAGCCGACAAGCCGGGCCGCTGTACAGCCTGCAGGCACATCCGCCCGGCGCTGCAGCACGTCAATCCCGGATCTCCAATGAAAAAGCGCCTCGGGCCCTTGTTGACAGGGCGCGAAGCGCTACGCTTTTTATAGCGTCAAAAAGCAGCAATTACTCGCTGGCAGCACCTTCGCTGGTCTGCTCGGGCATGGCTTCGAGTTCAGCCGCTTCCGCTTCGGCAATGGCACGGCGCTCGGCGTCGTCCATCTGGTCCTTGGCTTTGCGTGCCTCGTGGTAGGCCATGCCGGTACCGGCGGGAATCAGGCGGCCGACGATCACGTTCTCTTTCAGACCCCGCAGCTCGTCGCGCTTGCCCATGATGGCAGCCTCGGTGAGCACGCGGGTGGTTTCCTGGAAGGAAGCCGCAGAGATGAACGAATCGGTCGACAGCGAGGCCTTGGTGATACCAAGCAACAGGTTGCTGAAGGTCGCCGGGATCTTGCCTTCGGCGCGCAGGGCGTCGTTGGCATCCAGAATGACCGAACGTTCGACCTGCTCGCCAGCGATGTAGCTGGACTCGCCGACGTTCTCCACCACCACACGGCGCAGCATCTGGCGAACAATCACTTCGATGTGCTTGTCGTTGATCTTCACGCCCTGCAGGCGGTAGACGTCCTGCACTTCATCAACAATGTAGCGTGCCAGCTCTTCCATGCCCAGCAGGCGCAGGATGTCCTGCGGATCGGCAGGACCGTCGACAATCGACTCGCCCTTGTTCACGACCTGGCCTTCGTGCACGAGAATGTTCTTCTCTTTGGGCACGAGGTCTTCCCAGACCTTGCCTTCGGGGTCGGTGATCTGCAGGCGAACCTTGCCCTTGGTCTCCTTGCCGAAGGACACGGTACCGGTCATCTCGGCCAGTGTGCCCTTGTCTTTCGGGGTACGGGCTTCGAACAGCTCGGCCACACGCGGCAGACCGCCGGTGATGTCGCGGGTTTTCTGGCCTTCGACCGGAATACGCGCGAGCACCTCGCCGGGGCCCACGTCCTGGCCGTCACGCACCTGGACCAGCGCACCGACCTGGAAGCCGATCGTCACCGAGTGATCGGTGCCGGGGATCTTGACTTCGCTGCCAGTCGCATCAATCAGCTTGACCTGGGGGCGGATCACCTTGGTTGCGCCGCGGCGTTTCGGATCGATCACCACCAGCGTGGACAGACCGGTCACCTCGTCGAGCTGCTTGGCCACCGTCACGCCTTCTTCCACATTCTCGAAGGCCACCTTGCCGGCGAACTCGGTAATGATGGGGCGGGTCAGTGGGTCCCAGTTGGCCAGAATCGCGCCGGCCTTGATCTGCTGGTCCGCCTTGACGGACAGGATCGCGCCGTAAGGCACCTTGTGGCGCTCGCGCTCGCGGCCGTGCTCGTCGTGAATCACGATTTCGCCGGAACGTGCGATCACGACCAGCTCACCCTTGGTGTTGGTCACATAACGCATCGGTGCGTTGAAGCCGATCACGCCGTTGGACTTGGCTTCGACGCTGGAGGCAATCGCTGCACGCGAAGCCGCACCACCGATGTGGAAGGTACGCATGGTCAGCTGCGTGCCCGGCTCGCCGATCGACTGCGCGGCAATGATGCCGACCGCTTCGCCGATGTTGATCAGGCCGCCGCGACCCAGGTCACGACCGTAACACTTGGCGCACAGGCCGAAGCGGGTTTCGCAGGTCAGCGCGGTACGCACCTTGACCTCGTCCACGCCGGCTGCTTCGAGTTCGTCGATCAGGTCTTCGTCCAGCATGACGCCGGCCTTGGCCAGCACCGCGCGGTTCTCGGGGTGCAGGATGTCTTCGACCGCGGTGCGGCCGAGGATACGGTCGCGCAGCGATTCGATGACCTCGCCGCCCTCGACAATGGCGCGCATCAGCGAACCGTCGGTCGTGCCGCAGTCGTCCTCGGTCACCACCAGATCCTGCACCACGTCGCAGAGGCGCCGTGTCAGGTAGCCGGAGTTGGCGGTTTTCAGCGCCGTGTCAGCCAGGCCTTTTCGGGCACCGTGGGTGGAGATGAAGTACTCCAGCACGTTCAGGCCTTCACGGAAGTTGGCGGTGATCGGCGTTTCGATGATGGAGCCGTCGGGCTTGGCCATCAAGCCGCGCATGCCGGCCACCTGTCGAATCTGCGCGGCGGAACCGCGGGCGCCGGAGTCGGCCATCATGTAGATGGAGTTGAAGGACTCCTGCTCGACTTCCTTGCCGTGGCGGTCAATGACTTTCTCTTTCGAGAGTTGGGCCATCATCACCTTGGAGACTTCGTCGCCCGATTTGCCCCAGATATCCACCACCTTGTTGTAGCGCTCGCCGGAGGTCACCAGACCCGAGACATACTGCTGCTCGATCTCTTTGACTTCCTTCTGGGCACGCGCAATGATGCTCGGCTTTTCCTTGGGGATCAGCATGTCGTCGATGCAGATGGAAATGCCGGCCTTGGTCGCCAGGCGGAAGCCCGACTGCAGCAGCTTGTCGGCAAACACCACGGTCTCTTTGAGTCCGCACTTGCGGAAAGACACGTTGATCAGCTTGGAGATTTCCTTCTTCTTCAGCGCCTTGTTCAGGTTGGAGAAAGGCAGTCCCTTGGGCAGGATTTCGGACAGCAGTGCACGGCCGCCGGTGGTTTCCCACAGCTTGGTCGATGGCACGAACTCGCCGGTTTCCTTGTTCTTGGTGTACTCGGTCAGGCGCACGCTGATACGGGCGTTCAGGTCGAGTTCACCCGCGTCAAAGGCGCGGCGCACTTCGCCGGTGTCGGAAAACACCAGGCCTTCGCCCTTGCCGTTGGTGCGGTCGCGGGTCGTGTAGTACAGACCCAGCACCACGTCCTGTGAAGGAACGATGGACGGCTCGCCACTGGCGGGGAACAGGATGTTGTTCGAAGCCAGCATCAGGGTGCGGGCTTCCATCTGTGCTTCCACGGACAGCGGCACGTGCACAGCCATCTGGTCACCGTCGAAGTCGGCGTTGAAGGCCGAGCAGACAAGCGGGTGCAGCTGGATGGCCTTGCCTTCGATCAGGATGGGCTCAAAGGCCTGGATACCCAGACGGTGCAGCGTGGGCGCACGGTTGAGCATCACCGGATGTTCCTTGATGACCTCTTCCAGGATGTCCCACACCACCGGCGTGCCGGATTCGACTTCCTTCTTGGCAGCCTTGATCGTCGTCGCGATGCCCATGGCTTCGAGGCGCGAGAAGATGAAAGGCTTGAACAATTCCAGCGCCATCAGCTTGGGCAAACCGCACTGGTGCAACTTGAGCGTTGGGCCTACGGTAATGACCGAACGGCCTGAATAGTCGACGCGCTTGCCCAGCAAGTTCTGGCGGAAACGGCCTGACTTGCCCTTGATCATGTCGGCCAGCGATTTGAGCGCGCGCTTGTTGGCGCCTGTCATGGCCTTGCCACGACGGCCGTTGTCGAGCAGCGAGTCGACCGCTTCCTGCAGCATGCGCTTTTCATTGCGGGCAATGATTTCGGGCGCTTTGAGTTCCAGCAAACGGCGCAGGCGGCTGTTGCGGTTGATGACGCGGCGGTACAGGTCGTTCAGGTCGGAGGTCGCAAAGCGGCCGCCGTCCAGCGGCACCAGCGGACGCAGGTCCGGCGGCAGCACGGGCAGCACATCCAGCACCATCCAGCCCGGCTTGATGCCGGACTTCTTGAACGCTTCCATCAATTTCAGACGCTTGGCGTTTTTCTTGATCTTGATTTCGGAACCGGTCAGGTCATTGCGCAGCTTGTCGATTTCGACGTCGAGGTCCAGTCCTTCGAGCAGGTCCTTGATGCCTTCGGCGCCCATCTTGGCGGTGTATTCGTCACCGTATTCCTTGCGCTTGGCGTCGTAGTCGTCTTCCGACATGATGCTGAATTTCTTCAGCGGGGTCATGCCGGGATCGGTCACCACATAAGCTTCGAAATACAGCACGCGTTCGATGTCGCGCAGCGTCATGTCGAGCACCAGGCCCAGACGCGACGGCAGCGACTTCAGGAACCAGATGTGCGCGCACGGTGCAGCCAGGTCGATGTGACCCATGCGTTCGCGGCGGACCTTGGTCTGCGTGACTTCAACGCCGCACTTCTCGCAGATCACACCGCGGTGCTTGAGGCGCTTGTACTTGCCGCACAGGCATTCGTAGTCCTTGATCGGGCCAAAGATCTTGGCGCAAAAAAGGCCGTCGCGCTCCGGCTTGAAGGTGCGGTAGTTGATGGTTTCAGGCTTTTTCACTTCGCCGAAAGACCACGAACGGATCTTCTCGGGCGAAGCCATGCCGATCTTGATGGCATCGAAATGCTCATCCGGCGTGAATTGCTTGAACAGGTCGAGTAATGATTTCATGTGTTAAATCCTTTTCTTTCCTGTTGAGTTAGCTGCGTTCCAGCTCGATATCGATACCGAGCGAACGAATCTCCTTGACCAGCACGTTGAACGACTCCGGCATGCCGGCCGTGATCGCGTGCTCGCCCTTGACGATGCTCTCGTACACCTTGGTACGGCCCTGCACGTCGTCGGACTTGACGGTCAGCATTTCCTGCAGCGTGTAGGCGGCGCCGTACGCTTCCAGCGCCCAGACCTCCATCTCGCCGAAACGCTGTCCACCGAACTGCGCCTTGCCGCCCAGCGGCTGCTGCGTGACCAGCGAGTACGGGCCGGTCGAACGTGCGTGCATCTTGTCGTCCACCAGGTGGTGAAGTTTCAGGAAGTGCATGTAGCCGACGGTCGTCGTGCGCTCGAACGGGTCGCCGTTGCGGCCGTCATACAGCTGCGCCTGGGTGCGTGTGGCCGTCAGCCCCTTGCCCTTGGCGATGTCGTCGGGGTAAGCCAGTTGCAGCATGCCCATGATCTCGGCTTCCGAGGCACCATCGAACACCGGTGTGGCAAAAGGCACGCCACCCGTCAGGTTGCCGGCCATCTGCAGAATGTCGCTGTCCGACAGTTTGGACAGGTCTTCCGCACGACCCGACTTGTTGTACAGCGTGTCCATGAACTTGCGCAGGTCGGCCACCTTGGCCTCGGCCTGCAGCATGTCGCCGATACGCTGGCCCAGCCCCTTGGCGGCCCAGCCCAGATGCACTTCGAGCACCTGGCCGACGTTCATCCGCGAAGGCACGCCCAGCGGATTGAGCACGATGTCGCACGGCGTACCGTCGGCCATGTAAGGCATGTCTTCGACCGGGACGATCTTGGACACCACACCCTTGTTGCCGTGGCGGCCGGCCATCTTGTCGCCGGGTTGCAGGCGGCGCTTGACGGCCAGGTAGACCTTGACCATCTTCAGCACGCCGGCCGGCAGCTCGTCGCCCTGCGTGAGCTTCTTGCGCTTTTCCTCAAACGCCAGGTCAAAGCTGTGACGGGTCTGCTCCATCGAGTTCTTGATGCTCTCGAGCTGGGCTGCGACCTCGTCATCCGCAGGACGGATGTCGAACCAGTGGTATTTCTCGACATCGGTCAGGTAGGCCTTGTCGATCTTGGTGCCTTTGGCCAGCTTCTTCGGGCCGCCGTTGGCAACCTTGCCGGTCAGCAGCTTTTCGATGCGGTCAAACGCATCGGCCTCCACGATACGCAGCTGGTCGTTGAGGTCCAGGCGGAAGCGCTTGAGCTCGTCGTCGATGATCTGCTGGGCGCGCTTGTCGCGCACGATGCCTTCACGGGTGAAGACCTGCACGTCGATCACGGTACCCTGCGAGCCCTGGCTCACGCGCAGCGAGGTGTCTTTCACATCGCTGGCTTTTTCGCCGAAGATGGCGCGCAGCAGCTTTTCTTCCGGAGTCAGCGTGGTCTCGCCTTTGGGCGTGACCTTGCCAACCAGCGTGTCACCCGGCTGGACTTCAGCGCCGACATAAATGATGCCGGATTCGTCAAGACGGTTGAGTTGCTGCTCGGACAGGTTCGGGATGTCGCGGGTGATCTCTTCCGCACCCAGTTTCGTATCGCGTGCCATGACCACGAGCTCCTCGATGTGGATCGAGGTGTAGCGGTCTTCGGCAACGATACGTTCCGAGATGAGGATCGAATCCTCGAAGTTGTAGCCGTTCCAGGGCATGAAGGCGATCAGCATGTTCTGGCCGATGGCGATCTCGCCCAGGTCGGTCGATGCGCCGTCGGCAATCACGTCGCCCTTGGCCAGCTTGTCGCCGATCTTGACGATCGGACGCTGGTGGATGTTGGTGTTCTGATTGGAACGCTGGTACTTGATCAGGTTGTAGATGTCCACACCCACTTCACCGGCCAGGGCTTCCGCATCATTGACACGCACCACGATGCGGGTGGCATCGACATAGTCGACCACGCCGCCACGGGTGGCCGTCACAACCGTCCCCGAGTCGATGGCCGCCACACGCTCGATGCCGGTACCGACCAATGGCTTTTCCGGACGCAGCACAGGCACCGCCTGACGCGACATGTTGGCGCCCATCAGCGCGCGATTCGCATCGTCGTGCTCGAGGAAAGGAACCAGTGAAGCCGCAACCGACACGATCTGCGCAGGGGACACGTCCATGTACTGGATGCGTTCTGCGCCGACCAGCACGGATTCGCCGTTTTCACGGGCCGACACGAGGTCGCCCGTCAGTTTGCCGGCGTCATCGAGCAGGGCATTGGCCTGGGCAATCACGTATTTGCCTTCTTCGATGGCAGACAGGTAATCAATCTGGTCCGTGAGCTTGCCGTCGATCACCCGGCGGTACGGCGTTTCGATAAAGCCGTATTCGTTCAGGCGGGCGTACAGTGCCAGCGAGTTGATCAGGCCGATGTTCGGGCCTTCAGGCGTTTCGATCGGGCAGACGCGACCGTAATGGGTCACGTGCACGTCACGCACCTCAAAACCGGCACGTTCGCGGGTCAGGCCACCGGGGCCAAGAGCCGACACACGGCGCTTGTGGGTGATCTCGGCGAGCGGGTTGGTCTGGTCCATGAACTGGGACAGCTGCGATGCGCCGAAGAATTCCTTCAGGGCGGCGGAGATCGGCTTGCTGTTGATCAGGTCGTGCGGCATCAGAGGCTCCTGCTCGGCCTGGCCCAGACGTTCCTTCACGGCTTTTTCAATCCGCGCCAGACCGGTGCGGTACTGGTTCTCGGCCAGTTCACCGACACAACGCACGCGGCGGTTGCCCAGGTGATCGATATCGTCGACCTGGCCGTTGCCGTTGCGCAGGTCCACCAGGATCTTGACGACCGCGAGGATATCCTCGTTGGTCATGACCATGGGACCGGTGGAGGTGTCGCGGCCCACACGGGCGTTGAACTTCATGCGGCCAACCTTGGACAGATCGTAGGTGTCCGGGTTGTAGAACAGGCGCTGGAACAGGGCCTGCACGGCGTCTTCCGTCGGCGGCTCGCCGGGACGCATCATGCGGTAGATGGCCACACGCGCAGCAAACTCGTCAACGGTTTCGTCAGAGCGCAGGGTCTGCGAAATGTAAGCCCCCTGATCGAGTTCGTTGGTGTACAGCACCTGCAGGTCCTGCACACCGGCAACACGCAGCTTCTTCAGCAGCACGTCGGTCAACTCGTCGTTGGCCTTGGCAATGATCTCGCCGGTCTCGGCGTCCACGATGTTCTTGGCGACCACACGGCCGATCAGGAAGTCTTCGGGAACGCTGATGGTGGAGGTGCCGCTTTGCTCGAGCTCCCGCGTATGGCGAACGGTAATGCGCTTGTCCTTGGCAACAACGACCTTGCCATTCTTGTCGGTGATGTCGAAACGGGCCACCTCGCCGCGCATGCGCTCGGCGACGAATTCCATTTGCGCGCCGCTGTCCATCAGGCGGAAATTGTCGAACACGAAGAAGTTCGCGAGGATGGACTCGGGGTTCAGGCCAATGGCCTTGAGCAGGATGGTGACCGGCATCTTGCGGCGGCGGTCCACACGGAAGTACAGGATGTCCTTCGGGTCAAACTCGAAGTCGAGCCATGAGCCGCGGTAAGGGATGATGCGGGCCGAAAACAGCAGTTTGCCCGAGCTGTGGGTCTTGCCCTTGTCATGCTCGAAAAACACGCCGGGTGAACGGTGCAGCTGGGACACGATCACACGTTCGGTCCCATTGATGACGAACGAGCCTTTGTCGGTCATGAGCGGCACTTCGCCCATGTAGACCTCCTGCTCCTTGACTTCCTTGACAACCTTGGACTGCGACGTCGACGACTCGCGGTCATAAATGATCAACTGGACTTTGGCGCGCACCGCCGAAGCAAAAGTCAGGCCGCGGGTCTGGCACTCGCGCACGTCGAAAGCGGGCTTGGCCAGGTTGTACTCGAGGAATTTCATCTCGACAAAACCGTTGTGCGAGACGATGGGGAAGGCGTTTTCAAACGCAGCCTGCAGGCCTTCGACCTGGCGCTTTTGCGGCGCGCGATCGGCTTGCAGGAACGCCGTGTAGGCGTCTTTCTGCATTTGCAACAGGTAAGGGACTTTCAGCACGCTCTCGCGGCTGCCGAAACTTTTGCGAATTCGCTTGCGTTCGGTATAGGAATAGGCCATGAGTTCTCCGCTTTAATGGGACACAAACAAGTATGGAGACTGGTTTGTTAAGCTCTGGCGACTGTCTTGAATGAATACACCACGTAATCAAACAGACTTGGTGGTTGGCCACTACCAACCATGGCGGACGGCAACGCATTGCACGTTGCCCGAACCAAGGCGTTTCCTGCAGTCGGGGTCAGGAAGCACTGGCAAGAAGATTTTCTGCAAATCTGCTTGCCGGTGGCTCCGGGAAGGCTGCAAGCGCCACTTGCGCGGCGCTTTGACAGCACTCCTTGAAAGCACGAAAGGCTGGAAGCCGAACCCGGTCTTCCAGCCTTCGCGAAACACAAGAATTACTTGAGTTCGACTTTCGCGCCGGCGTCTTCGAGCTTTTTCTTGGCAGCTTCGGCATCGGCCTTGGGTGCAGCTTCCTTGACAGCCTTCGGTGCGCCGTCAACCAGATCCTTGGCTTCTTTCAGGCCCAGGCCGGTGATTTCACGCACGGCCTTGATGACCTGCACCTTGTTGGCGCCGGCTTCCAGCAGCATGACCGTGAAGTCGGTCTTCTCTTCTGCCACTGCAGCAGCACCGCCGCCGCCAGCAGCAGGAGCGGACATCGCTGCAGCGCTCACACCAAATTTCTCTTCGATGGCTTTCACCAGATCGTTGAGTTCGAGGACCGTCATGCTGTCGAGCGCGGTCAAAAATGCGTCTTTGTCGAATGCCATTTTGATTTCCTAAAAAAGTTGGTACAGGTTATGCCGCTGCAGCTTCTGCTGCGGGCTCTGCGGCTACGACCACGTCGTTGCCGCCGCCTTTTTGTTCCGCCAGCGCGGCCAGCACTCGTGCCGTACGCGAAATGGGGGACTGCATCAGGCCCAACAGCTGGGCGAGCAGCACTTCTTTCGAAGGGATGCTTGCAAGCTGCTTCACGCCGTTCACGTCCAGGACTTTTCCTGCCATGGCGCCTGCGCGAATCACCAACTTGTCGTTGGTTTTTGCGAAGTCGGCAACCACCTTGGCGGCAGCGACAGCGTCTGTGGAAAAGCCATAGATCAGCGGACCGGTCATCTGGTCGGACAGGACGTCAAACGCGCTGCCTGCCACGGCACGGCGAGCCAGGGTGTTTTTCAACACACTCAGGTTCACGCCTTTGTCGCGGGCTTGGCTGCGCAGCTTGGTCATGTCAGCGACCGTGATGCCACGGTATTCCGCCATCACGAGCGTTTGAGCTTTAGCGGCGAGGCCGGTCACTTCATCAATGACGGCTTGTTTCTCACTGCGGTTGAGACTCAAGGTCTACTCCTTAATAATGTGTCTTCGGATCTTGCTTTCGCGCCATCCTGCCAACACGCCTATATTCAGCGACCAACTGTTTTTCAGATTCTTTTCAAAACCATTCAAGCAGCGGGACCGCCATCTGCGTTGGCTGTCTTTCGACGATTAAGCGGCGAGCTTTGCAGCCTGTCGCACCAACGGTCCTGGATGGCCTGCCAGAGTCGAAACCCCGGCAGCCCACCACTTTGAACAGCCCATTCGGGTTGTTCAAATTTTTGCGATTACGCTGCGATGGTTTGCGTGTCGACGCGAACGCCCACACCCATCGTCGACGAAACCGCGACTTTCCTCAGATACACACCTTTGCTTGACGCAGGCTTGGCCTTGGTCAGGGCATCGATCAGCGCAGCCAGATTGCCCTGCAGCTTGTCAGTATCAAACGAACGGCGGCCAATCGTGCCGTGCACAATGCCGGCCTTGTCGACGCGGAACTGGACCTGGCCGGCTTTGGCGTTTTTCACGGCCGTTGCCACATCAGGCGTCACAGTGCCAACTTTCGGGTTGGGCATCAAACCACGTGGGCCGAGGATCTGGCCCAGGGTACCCACCACGCGCATGGCGTCAGGCGAAGCGATCACGACGTCGAAATCCATCTTGCCGGCCTTGATGTCGGCAGCCAGATCATCCATGCCGACGATGTCAGCACCGGCAGCCTTGGCTTCTTCGGCCTTGGCACCTTGTGCAAACACAGCCACACGCTTGGTCTTGCCGGTGCCGTTGGGCAACACGACAGCGCCGCGGACGACCTGGTCGGATTTCTTGGCGTCAACACCAAGCTGCACCGCCACGTCGATGGATTCATCGAACTTGGCGACGGCAAATTCCTTGACCAGACCCAGAGCGTCAGCCACCGGGTAAAGTTTGTTGCTGTCGATCTTGTCGCCAACAGCTTTTTGACGTTTGGTCATCTTGCTCATACAACACCCTCCACCGACACGCCCATGGAGCGGGCCGTACCAGCAATCGTGCGAACTGCAGCGTCGAGGTCAGCAGCCGTCATGTCTTTCATTTTGGTTTTCGCAATTTCTTCCAGCTGAGCGCGGGATATCTTGCCCACCTTCACCGTGTGCGGCGTGGCAGAACCCTTGTCCAGCTTGATGGCCTTCTTGATCAGCACGCCTGCGGGAGGCGTCTTGATGACAAAAGTGAAGCTCTTGTCTGCGTACGCGGTGATCACCACGGGCAGAGGCAGACCAGGCTCAACACCCTGGGTCTGGGCGTTGAACGCCTTGCAGAACTCCATGATGTTCAGACCGCGCTGACCCAGGGCCGGGCCAATCGGGGGGGACGGGTTGGCCTTACCAGCTGGCACTTGCAGCTTGATGAAGCCGACGATTTTTTTCGCCATACTTTTCTCCTTGCGGGTCATAACGCCTGGACGCCGTCAGAAGACAGGTCCGGGCTCCCCGGGGGTTACACAACTCAATCAGGTTCCGGAAAGAACCCTCCGCGCCGAGTTGCAAGGCGCGAATTTCTGACGGCCAGCCGAAAAACCCAGGTTTTGCGACCCTCAGGTTTTCTCGATCTGGCTGAATTCCAGTTCGACGGGCGTAGCGCGGCCGAAAATCGTGACGGACACCCGCACTTTGTTCTTGTCGTAGTTGACTTCCTCGACCGTGCCGTTGAAGTCGGTGAAGGGGCCGTCCTTGACCCGAACATATTCACCCGTTTCAAACTCGACCTTGTGCCGAGGCTTCTCGGTGCCGACCTGCATCTGGTCAACGATTTTCTGCACGTCTTCCTCGGAAATGGGCGCAGGCCGGTTTTTGGCGCCGCCGACAAACCCCGTGACCTTGTTGGTGTGTTTCACCAGGTGCCAGGTTTCGTCGTCCATGACCATCTCGACCAGCACATAACCCGGAAAGAAACGGCGTTCCGTCGTTTTCTTCTGGCCGTTCTTGATCTCGACCACTTCTTCGGTGGGCACCAGAAAACGGCCAAACTTGGCCTGCATGCCGGCGCGGTTGATGCGCTCGACGATATTGCGTTCAACGGCTTTTTCCATGCCCGAGTAAGCATGCACGACATACCACTGCATGCCGGGGGTCGGCTGCAGGGATGCGCCAGCCGCCACTTCGCTGACCACGTCACCGTTCATATCGCTCATTATTTTTTCCACCCCAGTATCAGGTCGTAAAACACCCATTCGAGCGTTTTGTCGGTGAGCCACAGAAACAGAGCCATGACCACCACGAATGCAAAGACGTAAGCCGTCATCTGCATGGCCTCCTTGCGGGCCGGCCAGACCACTTTTTTGACTTCGCGCCAGGAATCACGCCCGAACGCCACAAACTGCTTGCCAGGCTCGGAGGTCAGAAACACAACCACCGCCACCACCAGACCAGCAATCAGGCCACCCCACTGGACGATCGGGCCCTGCTTGGCGAGCAGGTAAAAGCCCGCCAGCGCACCCAGCGCCAAGGCCAGGGCAAGGGCCAGCTTGGCCTTGTCAGCAGTTGTGCTGACGGTTTCGACTTGAGAAGTGGCCATGATCGCCTGAATTCCTGTTCTTCTTCACGCGTCCTCTCAGACGCTTAAGCCCACCTGGGGTCCAAAGACTCCCGGCGGGCTTGCATAGTTCCGTTTCACACCACCCTCGGTTTCAGGCTACCCTTGAAACCCGGTGGCAGGGGCAGTAGGAATCGAACCTACAACCTTCGGTTTTGGAGACCGACGC
>NZ_JAQSDL010000016.1 GCF_029945895.1 Polaromonas sp.
AGGAACAGCTCCAGCCGGTTGCCGGCCGGAATCGCCGCCGTGGGCAGGCCCGCGGCCACGATGCCAAAGGCGTCAGGCTCGGCCATGGCGGCCACCGCGATGAACACCGCCGCCAGGCCGATCATGCTGTGCATGAAGGCGACCAGCTCCGGCATCTTGGTCATCTCGACCCGTCTGGCCATGATCGTGCCGGCGGTACCGCCGACCAGCAGGGCGCCCAGCACATACACCATGCCGAAAGCCTTGCCGCCGGCAATCTCCACGATCAGGGCGCCGGTGGTCACTATGGCGATCGCCATGCCGACCATGCCGAACAGGTTGCCGCGGATTGAGGTGGTCGGATGCGACAGGCCCTTGAGCGCCTGGATGAAACAGACGGATGCCACCAGGTACAGCAGCGTGACAACATTCATGCTCATTTGGCGGCTCCCGAACCGGCTGCGTCAGCTGCAACGGGTTTCTTCTCTTTTTTGCGGAACATCTCCAGCATGCGGCGCGTGACCAGGAAGCCACCGAACACATTGACGGCAGCCAGCGCCACGGCGAGCACGCCCATGGTTTTGCCCAGCGGTGTGACGGTCAACGCGGCAGCCAGCATGGCCCCGACGATGACAATCGCCGAAATCGCGTTGGTCACCGCCATCAGCGGCGTGTGCAGCGCGGGCGTGACGGTCCACACCACGTGGTAACCCACGTAGATGGCCAGCACGAAGATGATGAGGTTGATGATGGTGGGGGACACGGCATCCATGGTCTGTTCTCCTGGTCGGGCGGCGCGGCTGCCGGCCCTCAAATGGTTATTTTTTCTTGACTTCGCCGGACTGCGTCATCAGGCAGGCCGCCACGATGTCGTCTTCCATGTCGATGTTGAGGGTGCCTTCCTTGCTGATGACCAGCTTGAGAAAGTCCAGCAGGTTGCGCGCATACAGCGCGCTGGCATCGGCCGCCACCAGCGCCGGCACATTGGTCTCGCCGATCAGCGTGACGCCGTGTTTGACCACGGTTTTGCCGGGCTCGGTCAGCGGGCAGTTGCCGCCTTGCGGCGCGGCCAGGTCGACGATCACGCTGCCCGGTTTCATGGCCCTGACCATGTCTTCGGTCACCAGCACCGGTGCGGCGCGGCCGGGGATCAGCGCGGTGGTGATCACGATATCGGCCTGGGCCACGCGTTTGGCGACCTCGGCTTTTTGGCGCTCCAGCCAGCTTGGCGGCATCGGTTTGGCATAACCGCCGACGCCGACGGCGGCTTCGCGCTCCTCGTCGGTTTCATACGGCACGTCGATGAACTTGCCGCCCAGCGACTCGACCTGTTCCTTGACGCTGGGGCGCACATCGCTGGCCTCGATCACCGCGCCCAGGCGCTTGGCGGTGGCAATCGCCTGCAGGCCGGCCACGCCGACACCCAGGATCACCACACGCGCCGCCTTGACGGTGCCGGCGGCGGTCATCAGCATCGGGAAAAAGCGCTGATACCTGTCGGCCGCCATCATCACGGCCTTGTAACCGGCGATATTGGCCTGTGACGACAACACGTCCATGCTTTGCGCGCGGCTGGTGCGCGGTGCGGCTTCCAGCGCAAACGACGTCAGCTGGGCTGCGGCCAGGCGCTGCAGGCCGGCGGCATCAAACGGGTTGAGCATGCCGACTAGCACCGTGCCGGCTTTGGCCAGACCGATTTCGCTGTCCAGCGGGCAACGTACCTTGAGCACGATGTCGGACGCATAGGCGCCCGCGGCATCGGTGATCTCGGCACCCACGGCGACATAGGCCTCATCCGGAACACTGGCGGCCACGCCGGCACCCGACTGGATGACGACCGTGTGGCCCTGGGCCTTGAGTTTTTTGGCCGTCTCGGGCGTGACGGCAACGCGTGTTTCCCCCGCCGTGATTTCGGCCGGTACCCCGATTCGCATGGGTGTCTCCTCGTTGCGTAAGTAGTTCTACGTGAAATTGTTACCTGTCAGCTAGCTTACATGACTTTCCCGGGCTTTTTCTGGACGCTGCTCTCTGGAAGTCGCGCAGGCTCCCGTGCGGGCCGGTTGCCCACGGATAATGCGGCGATGAATACACGATGGAAACCCAGTGTCACGGTCGCGGCCATCATCGAGCGCGAGGGCCGGTTTTTGCTGGTGGAGGAACACACGCAGGATGGCCTGCGCCTGAACAACCCGGCCGGCCACCTGGACCCGGGCGAAAGCCCGATCCAGGGTTGCGCCCGGGAAACCCTGGAGGAAACCGCCTTTCACTTCACGCCGCAGGCGCTGGTGGGCATCTACATGTCGCGCTTCGAAAAACCGGTGCCTGGACAGGACGCCCCGCTGGACATCACCTACCTGCGTTTTGCCTTTTGCGGCACGCTGGGCGAGGAAGTGGCCGGGCAGGCGCTGGACGAGGGCATTGTGCGCACCCTGTGGATGAGCCCCGATGAGATCAGGGCTTGCGCTCACTTGCACCGCAGTCCCCTGTTGCTGACCTGCATGGAAGACTACCTGGCCGGCAAGCGTTACCCCGTGGACCTGCTGACCACCGACCCGAGCGTCTACGACGCCAGACCCTGAGCCTCTCGCGCCTTCGCGTCACCACCTAAAATGCTGCAATGCACAAACAACGTATTGTTGTCGGTCTGAGCGGCGGGGTGGACTCCGCGGTAACGGCGCACCTGCTCAAACAGCAGGGGCATGAGGTCATCGGCATCTTCATGAAAAACTGGGAAGATGACGACGACAGCGAGTTCTGCTCGTCCAACATCGACTTCGTGGACGCCGCGGCGGTCGCCGACGTGATCGGCATCGAGATCGAACATGTCAACTTTGCCGCTGACTACAAGGACCGCGTTTTTGCCGAGTTCCTGCGCGAGTACCAGGCCGGCCGCACGCCGAATCCCGACATCCTGTGCAACGCCGAGATCAAGTTCAAGGCCTTCCTCGACCACGCGATGCGGCTGGGCGCCGAAAAGATTGCGACCGGGCACTATGCACGCGTCCGCCTCAACCAGGCCACGGGCTTGCATGAACTGCTCAAGGGCCTGGACCCGGCCAAGGACCAGAGCTACTTCCTGCACCGCCTGAACCAGGCGCAGCTGGCAAAAACGCTGTTCCCGGTCGGTGAGCTGAAGAAGACCGAAGTCCGGCGCATCGCCGACGAGATCGGCCTGCCGAACGCGAAGAAAAAGGACTCAACCGGCATCTGCTTCATCGGCGAACGGCCGTTCCGCGAGTTTTTGAACCGCTACATCGCCAAGGCGCCGGGACCGATCAAAAATGACCAGGGCCGGGTGCTGGGCGAACATGTGGGTCTGAGTTTTTACACCCTGGGTCAGCGCCAGGGCCTGGGCATAGGCGGCGTGAAGGCGCGCGGCGCCGAGCTCAAGGCGGTGCAGGCGCTGGGCCAGCGCGGCGTCGGCGAGCACGAGCCCTGGTTTGTGGCGCGCAAGGACATGGCGACCAACACCCTCTGGGTGGTGCAGGGACACGACCATCCCTGGTTGCTGTCCACAGAGGTGCAAGTTCAGGACTGCAGCTGGGTCGCCGGTGCGGCGCCGGCGGCCGGCACCATGGCGGCCAAAACGCGCTACCGCCAGCTGGACGCGCCCTGCGAGCTGGTGGCGCCATCAGTGACCCACGCCGCGCTGCGTTTTGACGAGCCGCAGTGGGCCGTCACGCCGGGCCAGTCGGCCGTGCTCTACCAGGGCGAGGTCTGCCTGGGCGGCGGCGTGATTGCATCGAGCAACACACCGGCGCTGCCCTGAGCCTGCTTCCCGTTTTTAGTGATCAAATGAGGGCCTGACCCTTGGTACATTTGCGCCGCCAGCTACTGATTTCATAGCGTTCGCATTGCAAACCGGTCACGGAATCCGTATTTCAACTGCCGTGCGCCCCGGCCGGCTCTGGACGGCGATGGCCACGCCGATCGCGCTCGCCCGCTCACGCATCGCCAGCAGCCCCTTGCGCGGCGCGGCGGCGGCGTCGAAACCGCGACCGTTGTCTACAACCCGCAGGCAGACGCCGGCCCCGTCCATCTCCGCCTCGATCGCCAGCGTGGTGGCCTGTGAATGCTGCAGCACGTTGGACAGCGCCTCGAACACCATGAACTGCAGCTGGCGCATGGCATTGGCGTCCATGTGGGCCACCGGCTCCAGGCTGCCGACCACCCACTGCAGTTCGATGTCCGACGCCGCAAAACGCGGCTCCAGCCGGTAACGCAGATTGGCCAGCAGCGAGCCGATGTCGCCCGGCAGCAAATGCATGGCGTCGATGGACAGCTTGAGCTGGTCGAGCGTGTAACGCAGCGTCTGCAGCACGTCGTCGGTGCTGGCCCTGCCCGACTGCAACTGCCGGATCGCGGCGCTCAGGTGCGCGCCCACGCCGTCGTGCATGTCGCGCAGGATGCGCGTGCGCTCGCTGACACGCTCCTGCTCGCGAGCGAGTTGTTCAACCTTCTGGTAAGACTGACCCAGTTCGCGCTCTTTCTGCGAGATGCGGGCAGACAGGTTTTCCATCAGGTCGCGCGCCTGGGCGCTGACCTCGCGAAACCGCGTGATAACGATGTAAGCCAGTGCCAGCCCGAACAGCACCGAGGAGTAACGCAGCAAGGTGTTGTCGGCGTAGGACGGGCTGATGCGAAAAACAAACCAGTCGCGCAGGCCCACCAGCACATTGACAAAAAGCGCCGCTGCCACCACTCGGTGCGACGGGGTGGCGTTGCGAAGCGCGCGCCAGCTGAAAAAGCCGATAAAACCGCTGAACGTCAGGGCATAAGCACCGTACCAGGCGGTCAGTACCTGCGGCGATGCAAACACCAGCGCCCAGGCGATCAAGGGCAGGCCGGTGGCAAACAGTGTCCAGTTCATGCGGTTGAACCAGATCGCCTGCCGCAGGTCCGACCAGCCGGCCACCCGCACGCAGAAACTCCCCATGCAGGTCAGCCAGCCGCCCGCCGCCAGCACGGTCACCATGCCCCAGGCGGGCCACGGCAGCGGCGGGGTTTCCATCAGCGTGTCGCTGATGCGCACCGTCCAGAACAGCTCGGCCAGCCCGCCCAGCAGGTACATCGGGTCGCGCACAGCGCGGTAGGCCCGCGCCGGGTCTGTCTGCGTGAACCACAGGGCCAGCGCCACCATGCCGACCATGAAGCTGAGCACCACCAC
>NZ_JAQSDL010000017.1 GCF_029945895.1 Polaromonas sp.
AGCGGGGCGAGGGAAGGGCGGGGGGTTGGGAGTGGGGAGTTGCGCCTACTGTCCATAGCGAACCCAGGCCGCAGCGTGATGCCAGGAAGGGATGTCCCTTCAGCGTTCCTGCACCGCCCACTGAATCAAGGCATCCAGCGCCGGCCGCGCCGCGATCGCATTCGGATGGTTGACCATGCCGACCACGATGTAGCGCGCGCCGCTCGCGCCGTTGGCATAACCGGCCACGGCCGTCACGTCGCGCAGTGAGCCGGTTTTCATGAAGGCCTGCCCGGTGACCGCGGTGGCGCGATTGCGCATGGTGGCGTCCACGCCGGCGATGGGCAGGGAGTCGAGCAGGTCCTGCGCGACGCGGCCCTGAGCGGCGACCTGCAGCATGGCCGCCAGGCTGGCGGCGCTGATGCGTTCGACGCGGCTCAGGCCCGAGCCGTTGTCCATCACCGGAGCCTCCTGCCGCGGCAGGATTTTTTTCCACCAGGCCGCCAGTGCGGCACGGCCGGCTTCGGGTGTGCCCTGTGGGTTGTCGCCCGGCTGGGCATTGCGCCCCAAGGTGAGGAAGAGGTGCTGGGCCATCACGTTGTTGGAGAACTTGTTGACGTCGCGCACGATGTCGCGCAGCGGCAGCGAGGGCGCGTCCAGCCGCAGCGGCGCTTTTTCACCGGTCAGCGTGCCGCGGGCACGCAGCATGGCCAGCTCGGCCGGCGTGGCGTCGCGCGCGCTGCCGGTCAGCAGCCCGCCCAGCGCGCGCCATGAGCCTTCGATGGCGCGCGCCGCAAAGCTGGCGGGCTCGGCATAGGCCGTGGGCCAGAGGCGTTCGCCGCAGGCCGCTGAGTAGCTGCCGGCGAACTGGATGCGGTCGGGGCTGTGCACGCTGGCGCGCAGCTCGCTGCGCCAGTCGCCGCAGCGGCTCACGCGTGCCAGCGGCACCGTGTCATCCACCAGCAGGCCGGCCATGGGCGGCTCGCTCTGTACCCGCGCGTGGCCGTTGGCCAGGTCGGGCGTGAAGCGCATCACCAGCGACTTGAAATTGATCAGCAGGGCATCGGGGCGCGCGTTGTAGGGCCGCAGCGGCTCGCCGTCGAACTCGCCGGCGTCCAGTGCCGGCACCAGGAAGGCGCTGCGGTCCAGCACGATGTCGCCGCGTATCACCTTCACGCCACTGGCCTGCACCTGGCCCAGCAGTGCCTGCAGGCGCTCGACCACCAGCTTGGGGTCGCCGCCGCCGCGCACCACCAGGTTGCCATGCAGAATGCCTTCCGACAGGCTGCCGTCCAGCGTCAGGCGGGTGTTCCAGGTGTAGTCGGGCCCCAGTACGTCGAGCGCGGCGTAAGTGGTCACCAGCTTCATGACCGACGCCGGGTTCATCGGTACCGTGCTGCGGTGCTCCAGGCGCGGCGGCTGCCGGCCCGAGGCGTCCATCACGAGCAGCGTGACGGCGTCCGGCGGGACCTGCGCACGCACCAGGGCCTTGGCAATGGCCGGCGGCAGGGTCAGTTTGGGGGGGCGCTGGGCTTTCTGGGCCAGCACCCAGCCGGGGGCCAGGACCAGGGCGAGCGCGGCAGCCAGCCGGCAGAACATCAGGGGACAAGGAAGCATGGCTGATTATCGGCCTTGCCCTGCGAAGCAGCCGCTTGCCCGGATAATCGACCCATGCGTTTTTCTCCCAAGACGGTCGGCGTGCTTGCCGCCATCGTGACCGTTGCCATCTGGACCTCCTTCATCGTGATTGCACGCGCCACGGCGCACCGCAGCCTCACGCCGCTGGACATCAGCCTGCTGCGTTTCATCGGCGCGGCGCTGGTGCTGCTGCCCTGGGGTGCCTGGCTGGTCTGGCGCCGTGCGCGCGACAGCCGACCCGCTCTCGCGCCGCCGAGCTGGCTGGGCCTGTCGCCGCTGGGCTTTCGGCTGACCGCGCTGATCGGCCTGGTCGGCGGTGTCGGTTACGCCTGCCTGGCCTACAGCGGCTTTTATTTCGCGCCCGCGGCCCACGCCTCGGTGCTGCTGCCCGGCACCCTGCCGCTGAGCACCACCCTGATGGCCGTGCTGATCCTGAAAGACCGGGTGACGCGGGTGCGCGCCATCGGCCTGGGCCTGATTTTTCTCGGCGACGTGATGGTGGGCGGCGCCAGCCTGCTGCAGGCCTGGACACAGGCCGGCAGCCAGGTCTGGAAGGGCGATCTGCTGTTTCTCTGCGCCTCCACCTGCTGGGCCGTTTATTCAGTGCTGGTGCGCAAACACGCGCTGCAGGCGGTGTCCGCCACCATTGCCATCAGCGTGTTTGCCTTTGTGACCTATGTGCCGGTTTACAGCCTGCTGGCGTATTCGGGCGCCATCGCCACCCGGCTGGCCAGCGCCCCCTGGAGCGAGATTGTTTTCCAGATGGTGTTCCAGGGCGTGGGCTCGGTCGTGATCTCCGGCATCACCTTCACCAAGATGGTCCAGTCCTTCGGCCCGGTGCGCTCGACCATGATCACCGCCGTGGTGCCCGGCCTGTCGGCGCTGGGCGCGGTGATTTTCCTGGGCGAGCCGCTGTACTGGAACCTGCTCGCCGGGCTGGCACTGGTGACCCTGGGCATTGTGTTCGGCGTGCGCATGCAGGCCCAGCGCGCCCCGGCAGTCGCTCCTGATTCGATAGCTGATGGCGCACAACCCACCAGGGCCAAGGCCTGATTTGACGCATCAACCCATGAAACTCCTGGCCTTTGACACCAGCACCGACAGCATGTCGCTGGCCCTTACCGACGGCCGGCGTGTCTGGCAGCACACCGGCCCCGGCGGTGCGCAGGCGTCCAGCACGCTGATTCCGTCCATTCTCGACCTGCTGGGCCAGGCCGGGCTGGCGCTGGTCGACCTGGACGCGCTGGTGTTTGGCCGCGGCCCCGGCTCCTTCACCGGCCTGCGCACGGCGTGTTCCGTGGCGCAGGGCCTGGCGCTGGGGGCGCGCCTGCCGGTGCTGCCGCTGGACACACTGATGGCGGTGGCCGAAGAGGCGCGTTTCCAGCACGAAGGAGCGCAGGCTGCGGCCCGCCTGCAGGTCACAACGCTGCTGGATGCGCGCATGGACGAGATGTATGTGCAGCGTTTTGCCTGCAATGGCGGGCGCTGGACCGCGCTGGCCGACTGCAGCCTGCTACGTCCGGAGAACCTGCCGCTGGACCCGGCAGACGACCTGCTGGCAGGCAATGTGTTCGGTGTCTACGCGGCGCGCCTGCCGGTGTTTCCGGACAGCCTGCCGCGGATCACCGCCTTGCCGACGGCTGCGGCCATGCTACGGCTGGCGCCTGCGTTGCTGGCCGCCGGCCAGGGTGTGCCCGCCAGCCAGGCGCTGCCGCTGTATGTCCGTGACAAGGTCGCCCTGACCACCGAAGAGCGTGCCCGCGTCAAGGCCGGCCTCGCCTCGGCGGCCGGCCGATAATGCGACATGAGCGCCGTTCTCCAGCCCCTGGAAGCCCAGTTCGAACCCATGACCGAGTTGTGGTTCGATGCGGTGCTGCGGGTCGAGGAAAGCGCCTACGCCCACCCGTGGTCACGCGGCAATTTCAGCGACTCGCTCCAGGCCGGTTACCAGGCGCTGGTGCTCACCGGCGGCAGCGGGCCGGACGCGGAACTGCTGGGCTATTTTGTGGCCATGAAAGGGGTGGACGAGGTGCACCTGCTCAACATCACGGTGGCACCGGCGCACCAGTGCCAGGGCTGGGCCCGCGTGATGCTCGATGCGCTGGCGCTCTGGTCGCGCGGGCAGGGCGCGCAGTGGCTGTGGCTGGAGGTGCGCGTGAGCAACGGCCGCGCCAGGACGGTGTACGAGCGTTACGGCTTTCGCCACGTCGGCACCCGGCGCCAGTATTACCCCGCGGCCCATGCCACACGCGAAGACGCCGTGGTCATGAGTCTGGCCTTGTGAAGGCGCCGCGATGAGCCTGGACCTGGACAAACGCCAACGCGCCATGCTGCGCGAAATGGGCGTGCGTCTGTGGCAACCGCCGGCGCCAGCGGCGGATCAGGTGGCGCCGGAAGTTGCTACCAATAAGATAGCTGCTGGCGCACATGCAGAAAGGGCTAAAGCCCGATTGGATGCTGAATCTGCGCCGGCAAGGCATGCGCCCGCAGCACCTGCAGCCCTGCCTTCCGCCCGCGCGGTGCCTGCGCCTGCAGCAACGCGGCCGGCGCCCGGCCTGCAGCCGAGCGCGACGGGTGTGGACCGGATGGACTGGCCCGCGCTGCAGGCCGCGGTGGCCGGCTGCCGCGCCTGCGCGCTGTGCGAAAGCCGCCAGAACACCGTGTTTGGTATTGGACCGGCGGCCGCCGAAGGCGCCGCGCCGCAGGTTGACTGGCTCATCGTCGGCGAGGCGCCCGGTGAAAACGAGGACCTTGCCGGCGAACCCTTTGTCGGCCAGGCGGGCAAGCTGCTCGACAACATGTTGCTGGCCACGGGCCTGCAGCGCGGCAGCGATGCCAGCGTGCCGCGTGCCGGCCTGTCGACAAGCCTTTTCATCACCAATGTGCTCAAGTGCCGCCCGCCGGCCAACCGCAACCCCGACCCGGCGGAAGTGGCGCAGTGCGAGCCTTACCTGAAACGCCAGGTTGAGCTGCTGCAGCCGAAAATGATTCTGGCGCTGGGCAAGTTTGCCGCCCAGTCGCTGCTGCAGGACAGCGTGCCCGAGGTGCAGAAAATCCCGCTCGGCAAGCTGCGTGGCCAGGTGCACCGCTACCTCGGCGTGCCGGTGGTCGTCAGCTACCACCCGGCTTACCTGCTGCGCAGCCAGAGCGACAAGGCCAAGGCCTGGGATGACCTGTGCCTGGCGATGAGTGTGGCCCCCACGGTCGTTCGCTCTGCGTAACTACCTGCCCCCACGCTTGCCGCTTCGCGTACTGCGCGAGGCCTTGCAGGCCGCGGCTCGCGGCACGCTTCGCCTCTGTCGCCTGTCCCAACCTGCGCAGGCAGGTTGGGAGCCGCAGGCTCCAGCCCCTCGGGGGCGCTGCGCCTGCGGACTGGCAGAGCCAGATCCGCGGCCCCTGCTGGTATGAAGAAGAGAGCCTCTGCGCTAGCCCGTCACTTGGCTGCCCGCGCTGGCGCCAGCACCGAGGCGATCGCCACCACCATCAGCACCACGGCGGCCCAGTCCT
>NZ_JAQSDL010000018.1 GCF_029945895.1 Polaromonas sp.
GACTGGATGCTCACGCCGCTGCTGCTGCTGTGGCCGATCAGCCTGGCGCTGACCTGGCTGGTGGCGCAGAACATTGCCGGCAAGCCGTTTGACCGCGCGCTGGAGTACAACGTGCAGGCACTGGCCAAGCTGATCGTGGTCAAGAACAAACAGGTGCAGTTCAACCTGACCGCGCCGGCGCGGGAAATCCTGCGTGCCGACGATACCGACCTGGTGTTCTACCAGGTGCTGGGCGCGCGCGGCGAATACATCAGCGGCGAACACGACCTGCCCCTGCCGGCGGACGAGGAGATGACCTTTGACGGCGAAGTACGGCTGCGCGAAGACGTCATGCAAGGACAGGACGTGCGGGTGGCCTACACCTGGATCAAGGCCGACGTACCGGGCGGCCACCCCATCCTGGTACAGGTGGCCGAGACGCTGGAAAAGCGCAAGACGCTGGCCACCGAGATCGTCAAGGGCGTGATGGTGCCGCAGTTCGTCACCCTGCCGCTGGCCGTGCTGCTGGTCTGGCTGGCGCTGGTGCGCGGCATCAAGCCGCTGGACCAGCTGGAAAAACGCATTCGGGCACGCAAGTCCGACGACATGAGTCCGCTCGATGAAAGCATCGTGCCCGAAGAGGTGGCGCCACTGGTCTCGTCCATCAACGACCTGCTCGGCCGCCTCAAGGTGCTGCTGAGCACGCAAAAGCGCTTTCTCGCCGACGCCGCCCATCAGCTCAAGACGCCTCTGGCCGGACTGCGCATGCAGGCCGACCTGGCGCAGCGCGAGACCGACGCCGACGAACTTAAAAAATCCCTCAAGCAGATCGGCCGCGCCAGCATCCGCGCCACCCACACCGTCAACCAGCTGCTGGCCCTGGCGCGCGCCGAAACCACCGGTCGCAGCCTGGCCAAGCAACGGCTGGACCTGGTGCACATCCTGGCCGAGGCCATCCAGGACTCGGTGCCACGGGCGCTGGAAAAACACATCGATCTCGGCTACGAGGGCCCACCGGCCGGCGAAGCCGCCAACATGCTGGAAGCCAACCCCACGCTGCTCAAGGAGTTGGTGCGTAACCTGCTGGACAACGCGCTCAACTACACCCCCGAAGGCGGCCAGGTCACGGTCCGGCTGCTGACCGACCGCTTCAGCGGCGTGGTGGTGCTGCAGGTGGAGGACTCGGGCCCCGGCATCCCGGCCGCCGAGCGCGAGCTGGTGCTGCAGCCGTTCTACCGCGCGCTCGGCACGAACGTCGACGGTTCGGGGCTGGGGCTGGCGATCGTGGAGGAAATCGCCAAACAGCATGGTGCCACTGTTGTCGTTGACGACGCCATGCCCGGGCGCACGCCCCCGGGGACCCGTGTGACCATCCGCTTCATGGGCTTTGCCGACCTGCCGCTGGAATGAGGCCTTGTCCGGCGTAGCAACAAGCCCCCGTCCGTACGCAGGGGCAGGGCGGCCTGCCTACACTGAGGGCATCTGTTTCCGGAGATATGTCCCGCATGAGTCCCAAGTCCCACACCCTCCCTGCGGCCGAAGCCAGCGCCAGGGAAAGCCGGCGCCACATGCGCACCCGACTGAAAATCGGCCTGTCGGCCTGCTTTTCCCACGCTGATCCCACCCGCTCCCTGTTCACCGGCAAGACCCTGCAGTATGTCGAGCAGACCGTGGCCCACTGGATCATGTCCTCCGGCGCCATGGTGGTCATGGTGCCCTGCCCGACTGGCGAGACGCAACGCGGTGACGTGAATTTCGACGACTACGCCCAGTGGCTCGACGGCCTGGTGCTGCACGGCGGCGCCGATGTGTGGCCCGGCAGCTACGGCGAGGAGCCGCTCGAAGAACGCTGGTCTGGCGACCGCGTGCGCGACGATTACGACAAGGCCCTGGTCGCCTCCTTCGTCAAAGCCGGCAAGCCGGTCTTCGGCATCTGCCGCGGCCTGCAACTGCTCAACGTGGCCTTCGGCGGCACGCTGTACCAGGACATCGCCACCCAGGTGCCCGAGTCCTTCCTGCATCGCGACGCCGTGATCTACGACCAGAACTTCCACAGCGTGGAGATCGTGCAGGGCACGCAGCTGTCGCGCCTGTACCCCGGCGTGGAACGCGCACGGGTCAACAGCATTCACCACCAGGGCATCAAGGACCTGTCGCCCGAGTTCGTGGCCGAGGCCTTCAGCGTGCCCGACGGCATGGTGGAAGCCATACGCCGCAAAGACCCGTCAAAAAGCTTCATCGCCGCGCTGCAGTGGCACCCGGAGTTTCACCAGCCGGGCTCGGACACGATTGATGACGCGGCTGTGCTGGAGGATTTTCTTTCCGCGGTGGCAGCGGCGAAGAAGCATGTGACAGCCTGAGGCGCCGCCGCTTTCAAGGAAAAATGCCATTTCCCCCAATAGGGATGTGCGCCAATAGCTATTGAATTCATAGCATTTTTATTCCTCCCGGCGGGCGAAGGAATCAATACGGGTTCGGGTGCGGGGAGACATGACGCGTGCAGCGCGTCATGCCGGACTCAACAGACCGTCATTCATGCACGCGGGTCCAGCACGCGCTGCCAAATGAAGTCCCCCGCCGTCGCCCAGCGGGGCCAGGGCAGGGGTTAGGGGTGGGAAGGGGGAGTCCGTCCTCTGTCCCAGGGAGGCCGCAGACGCAGCGTGACGCCGGGCCAAGGGGTTGTGGAATTTACTCCGCCGTCAGATGCTTCCCGACAATCCCCGCCAGCTCAAACATCGTCACCTGCGGCTTGCCGAAGACGGCCAGCAGCTTGGCATCGGCGTTGATGGCGCGCTTGTTGGCCGCATCCTGCAGGCCTTCAGCCTTGATGTAGTCCCAGAGTTTCTTGATGACCTGGGTGCGGGCCACCGGCTCGGCGCCTATCACCGCGGCCAGCGCATCGCTGGGTTTCAGTCCGCTGCCCGGTTTGGCCACGCGCGGGGCCTTGGGCTTGGCGACCTTGGCTGCCGGCGCTTTTTTGGCGGCAACTTTTTTTGCAGCCACTTTTTTGGCAGCCAGGCCTGCGCCCTTGGCTGCGACGGTTTTGCCGAACGGGGTTTTCACCGTGCCACTGCGCGGCGGGCCGGCGGTCTTGCGTGGCGGAAATTTCGACGGCGCAAACTCGAAGTTGACCTTGCCGGCTTCCGCGTCCCAGGCCAGCATGGCCTTGAAGGGCCGGCGCGTGCGCATGGACACAAACTTGTCGAGCAGGTCGGTCTTCCCGCTGGTGAGCAGCTTGACCATCTGCTCGCGCTCGACCGGCTGCTGCAGGATCATCTGGCCGGTCTTGAAATCGCAGCTCGGCGTCGGCTGAGCGTTGGTCGGCACCGACTTCTCGCAAACATAGTTCTTGCCATGTTCGAACACGCCGGCGCCGCACTTGGGGCAGGGGCCCAGCGACTGCTGGCCACTGAAGTCCACGATCTCGCCGGTTTCGCCGGCCTTGTCGTCGCCGAAATCGAACTCAAGCTTGTAGTTTTTCGTCTCTTCGTCGAATTTGATGACCATCTCGGCAGTGAAGGGCCAGCCGGCCTTGGAGCGGAAACCGTCGAGCGGGCCGATCCGCTTGTCGCGCAGGAACTGCTCAACCTCGGCCACCTCGAAGGTGCGGCCGGCCGGCGTCTTGCCGAACGAGAAGCCGCAACCGTCGTCGCCTTTTTTGCCGGTGCAGGTGTAGCGGCGGTAGTTTTCCCTGATCACGCCGCCGCAGTTGGGGCAGGGCGCGCTCAGGGTGGCGTAATCGCCGGGAATGGTGTCCTTGTCGTAACCCTTGGCCTTGTCGACCAGGTTCTTGGTCATGGCGGCAATTTCGGCCATGAAGGTCTCGCGGCTGAGATTGCCGTGTTCCATCTGCGCGAGCTTGTGCTCCCACTCGCCGGTCAGGTCGGCGCGCGAGAGTTCTTCCACGCCCAGGCCGCGCAACAGCGTCATGAGCTGGAAGGCCTTGGCCGTCGGGATCAGCTCGCGGCCTTCGCGCAGCATGTATTTCTCGTTGATCAGGCCCTCGATGGTCGCCGCGCGCGTGGCTGGCGTGCCCAGGCCTTTTTCCTGCATGGCTTCGCGCAGCTCGTCATCGTCGATCGTCTTGCCGGCGCCTTCCATCGCGCCCAGCAGAGTCGCTTCCGAATACCGGGCCGGTGGCCGCGTCTTCAGCCCCTTGGCCTCGACCACCTCCGCGCGCACCATCTCGCCCGGCTTGACCGGCACCAGGCTCTGGCCCTTGTCGCCTTCCTTGGCATCGGCCACTTCATCGGCGGCTTCCTTGCCGTAAATCGCCAGCCAGCCCGGCTTGACCAGCACCTTGCCTTCGGTCCTGAAACTGTGGCCGACGGCCTGCGAGATCCGGGTGGTCACCAGGTATTCAGCGCTCGGGAAAAACACCGCCATGAAACGGCGCACCACCAGGTCGTACAGCTTTTGCTCGGCGTCGCTCAGGCCGCTGGGCGCCTGCAGTGTGGGGATGATCGCAAAGTGATCGCTCACCTTGCTGTTATCGAAAATGCGCTTGCTCGGCTTGATGTAGTTGCCCTTGAGCGCCGTGGCCGCGTGCGGGGCCAGGTGTTTCATGGGGCTGGCGGCCAGCATTTCAAAGGTCTGCCTGACCACCGGCACATAGTCTTCGGGCAGCGCCCGCGAATCGGTACGCGGGTAAGTCAGTGCCTTGTGACGCTCGTACAGGCTTTGCGCGATCGACAGCGTGGTCTTGGCCGAAAAGCCGAACTTGCCGTTGGCCTCGCGCTGCAGCGAGGTCAAATCAAACAGCAGCCCCGCCGCCTGGGTGGTCGGCTTGCTTTCTTCGGTCACCGTGGCGGCCTTGCCGCGCACCGCGTCGGCAATCGCCAGTGCCTCGCGCTCGGACCAGACGCGGTCGGCCTTCAGCTCGGCATCAGGCTCGGCGTTGTCTGCATTGGCGGCGGCTTTTTTCCACTTCGGGTCAAACCACTTGGCCGGGTATTCGCCGGCCTCAGCCAGAAACGTGGCATGGATCTCCCAATAGTCACGGCTCACGAACTTGCGGATTTTTTCCTCGCGCTCGACCACCACCGACAGCGTCGGCGTCTGCAC
>NZ_JAQSDL010000019.1 GCF_029945895.1 Polaromonas sp.
GCTGAGATACCCGACACCCGCACCATCAAGGTGACCGCCACCATTGGAGGAAAAGCATGACCACCCATCAGACATCCGACGCCTTGAACTATCGTTTTGCAGCGGCATCCAGCCGTGAGGCACTGCGCCTCGTCCGCGAAAAGCTGGGCCCCGACGCCATTGTCCTGTCCAACCGCGTGACGACGGGTGGGGTTGAAGTGGTGGCGACCATGGACAGTCCCATCGCCAGGGAAACGACCCCGGTGGTGCCTCTTCCCGCTCCCCTCCCGTCTCCGGCCCTTCCTCCGGCGGCAGCAGTGCCGCAGCTGTTGCCAGCGGTGGATGACGGCAACAGACTGCTGCGCGAGATCCACTCGATGCGCGGGATGATCGAAGAGCAGCTTGCCGGTATGGCGTGGAATGAGCATCAAAGGCGTGACCCGGTACGCGGACACCTGCTGCGCACGCTGCTGGGTGCAGGCTTCAGTGCACGTCTGGCCAAGGACATTCTCCAGAACCTGCCGACTGGCCTGAGCCATACCTGCGGAATGGACCATGCCAAGGCGGAGCTGGCTCGCCGCCTTCCCGTGCTCGAGGACGAAAATTCGCTGATGGACGAGGGTGGTGTTTATGCCCTGATGGGCCCGACGGGAGTCGGCAAGACAACCACGACGGCAAAATTGGCTGCGCGTTGCGTCCTGCGTTTCGGCGCAGACAAGCTGGCGCTGGTGACGACCGACAGCTACCGGATCGGCGCCTACGAGCAACTGCGCATTTATGGCCAGATCCTCGGCGTGTCGGTGCACGCTGTCAAGGATGCGGCTGACCTGGCGCATGTTCTGGCGGGTTTGCGCGACAAACATATGGTATTGATCGACACAGTGGGCATGAGCCAGCGCGACCGCGCCGTGTCCGACCAGATTGCCATGCTTTGCGGCGCCAGCCGGCCTGTCAAGCGCCTGTTACTGCTCAATGCTTCCAGCCACGGCGATACGCTCAATGAGGTGGTAGAGGCCTATCGCCATGGCGCTAAGGCGGCGAAAAGTTCCGATCTGGCAGGTTGTATTTTCACCAAGGTCGACGAGGCCACCCATCCCGGTGCACTGCTTGACATGGCTATTCGCCACCAGCTGCCAGTGCACTATATCTCCAGCGGACAAAAGGTTCCCGAGCACCTGATGCTGGTTGATCGCCGGGCATTGGTGGACAGCGTGTTCCATGCCAACAGCCGAAGCGCCTTGTTCGTGCCTGGTGAGGCAGACCTTGACGAGCGGCCAGCGCCGCTGGTCAACGAGGACGAAGTGGCTGCGGCAGAGGCCGTCAACGAGCGCTTGCGCGTGCAGTGCCAGCAACTGATTCGCGCGTTGACCCACGATGCCCAGGAACTGGCGGCCAATGCCAGCGCGCTTGCCAATGGCCAGATCGGCTTTGAGGAAACCCGCTCGCTCTGGCGCAAACTCAGCGACGCCAAGCTTGGGGAGGAAGCACTTGCGCAGACCTTGCACGCCCAGGTTTTGACCGACGTTCATTCCGATTGCAATGACTATGTTCTGGCTGTCACTGGTGATACCCGTCTTTCGGACGAGGACGCCGCCAATCCCTGGGTACTCGCCAGCACCCTGCTGCTGTCGGACCGTTCTGGCAGACCCTTCGCCGCACCCCTGCAGGTCCTTCCCGGCTCAGTCCAGGAAGGCATGTCGCTATTGGATGACTGGGCAGACAAAGCCGGAAAACCAATGGTCCATTTACTCGGCCGTCTGCCTGCCTCCGCGCTGATCGATCAGTGGAGGATCAGCGGCTTTCAGTGGGCGGCCTCCGCAACCGCAGGCCTTCGCATCATGGACGCGGGAAATGGGACGCCAGGAACACTCGGCAAGCTGTCAGCCGGACTCACCTTCAGTGCACCGCAGGCGACGACTTATCGCAGAAAACCCGCGTGGGTATCGGTGGCAGAAACGCAGGTCATTGTCCGGCCTCTCGCCGCGGGCGACGCACCGGGCGCGCAGGGAGTGGTTTCGAGTTTGCGCTGTGTGGTGCGGCGTATTGTCGACGCAGAAAGCGGCAAGCCGCTGGCGCACAGCTACATGCTTGCCACTAGCGGCATAGAGGCGACGGCACAACAAATTGCGAAGTGGCCCGGCTGGCGCGCCGGAGCCGAGCCGTGTTTCAAACTGCTGAAGCAGGGCATTGTGCAGCTCGCGGGCGACGTACGGCCGGACGACGCGACCCTGCGCAAACAATGGCTGATTGCCGGCCAGGCTTCCATCACGGTGTTTCGCCTGCAGCATCTGCAGGACGCCTGGGCAGACGCGGCACGCAAGGTGCTGGCGCGACTGGCCGGACGATCGGTGCGACCCGGCCGACCAGTTCCGGGTTCCGTGCTGCTGGAAGGCCTGGGCAAATTCTTTGTATTGCTCGACGCGCTGGAGTCCGAGGGTACCGATCTGTCGCCTCAACCCCGCAGGGCAACGGTGCAGGCATGAGGCATTCACAGTGAAGCAGGTGATTGCTGACCAGGCGGACGGCCTGCGGCGCCTGATGGCTGGCAGCATAGGCCGGCTGGTGGCCGTGGTTGGCAGCGGCCCGGCTGTGGGCACCACAAGCGTCACGCGTAATCTGGCAGCAGCACTGGTGCGCCAGGGCAAGGATGTGCTGCTGCTTGATGAGCGCAGCGCAGCCGATTCAACCCCGGCCCAGCGGCAGGGACGGCTGGTGTTGATGGATACCGTGCTTGACAAGGATGGCACCCTCTCCCCGCTGGCCGCTGGGGCAGATCATGTCTTCGTGGTGTTGCAGCCCAATGTGGCGTCCATCACGGCCGCTTATGTCTGCATCAGGCAACTTTGCCACGCGCATGCGTTGAAGCACATGCGCGTGCTGGTCAATCATGCGGTCGGTGCGGCGGAGGCGCAGCACATCTTGTCGAATCTGGCGCAGGCGGGAAGCCGTTATCTTGCCGTGGCACTGGAGCCCGCCGGGTGGATCAGGGCTGACCCGCGTCTGCCCCAAGCGCAGCTCTTGAACCTGACGGTCGTTGAAGCATTTCCATCGAGTCCTGCAGCGATGGATTTTTGCCAGATTGCCTCTGATTTTTTGCATGGGTCCCAGCCACCACGGAGTGGTCACGCGCCCTGGCTGTCTTCCGTCCCAGTGTTCGTGCGCGGGGAAAGTCCCGTGCTGGAGGTGCATTGATGCGGCAGCCCTGTTCCGGATTCCACAAGTGTTGAAAATGCAGGAGGGTTCCTCGATGTACACGTCCCAGGGAAAAATCGACAAGTCCGGCCCGTCGGACTTGGTGATGCAGTACGCGCCGCTGGTGCGACGCCTGGCCCTGCAGCTGATCGCCAAGCTGCCAGCCAGCGTCGAGCTGGACGACCTGATTCAGGTGGGCATGATGGGGCTGCTTGATGCCGGCAATCGCTACAAGGATGACCAGGGGGCTAAATTTGAAACCTATGCCAGTCAGCGTATTCGCGGCGCGATGCTCGATGAACTGCGTGCCAATGACTGGGTGTCGCGTGGTTTGCGGCAGTCCTCCCGCGGTGTTGCCCGGGCGGTCCAGGTCCAGGAACAAAAACGGGGCCGGTCGGCCACTGAAGGCGAGATCGCTCAGGAATTGCAGCTTTCGCTGGACGCCTATCAACACCTGTTGCAGGAAATCCAGGGTTGCCAGCTGGTCTATTACGACGATTTCGACCAGGGCGATCAGGAGAACAGTTTTCTGGACCGGCAAGCCCTTGGCGCCCAGAGCCTGGCCGACGAACCGCTGACACAGCTGCTCAGAGGCGACTTTCGACGTCAGTTGATTGAAGCCATCGAACTCATGCCGGAGCGGGAGCGCCTGTTGCTCAGTTTGTATTACGACGAAGAGTTGAACCTTCGGGAAATTGGGGCCGTGCTGGAAGTGACACAGTCGCGGGTTTGCCAACTCCACAGCCAGGCCATCAGTCGCCTGCGCGCCAGTCTGGGTGACTCGCTGGATTCCCTGAAGAACGCTCTTTAATCAGGCTGCGAGCAGCCTGCGCATAACCCAACAACATCTTGAACCCAACAACCATCTTGAGTGCATTTCAAAGAGAGGCCTGTAGTGCGAAGTAATTTTCCCGTGACGACGACCGAGTATGAACTGCCGGAGAACGCCACGCTTGTCTCCAGAACGGATCTCAAGGGGCGCATTACTTATGCCAACCCTGCGTTTGTGGAGGTTAGCAACTTCACGAGGGAAGAATTGATTGGAAGCGCGCATAACCTTGTGCGTCATCCTGACATGCCCGAAGAAGCGTTTGCAGATCTCTGGGCGACACTGGGCAAGGGACTACCCTGGACTGGTCTTGTCAAGAACCGGCGCAAAAACGGCGATTTCTACTGGGTGCTTGCCAACGTGACGCCCATTCAGGTCGATGGCAGGACACAGGGGTTCATGTCGGTGCGCAGCAGACCGGGCCGAAAGCAGATCCTCGAAGCCGAGCAGATTTACCGGGAAATCAGGGAAGGCACGTCAGCGCATCTGGTCATACGGCAGGGCAGTGTGGTGCGTCGCGGCTGGCGCGATGTCTTCTCCTTGGTCAGACTTGTTCCGATCCGAAAACGGGTCGCATGGACCGCGGGCCTGGGCGCCGCATTGGCGCTGCTTCTGGGGGCATTGGGCTGGTGGCAGGTAAGCGCGCTGGTCAAGGCAGCGGGTGAGCCCAGCTGGTTGCCAGAGCTGATCGCCGCAGCATGCGGGCTGGCGGCATTTGCATTGGCCGGGTTCGGCTATTTCATTGAGCAGACCATCCTCAAACCTCTGGACAAGGCAAGTGGGGTGGCGCGTTCCATTGCCAGCGGCGCCTTGCTTCTCAAATTTCCGACGGCAGCGACCGATGAGACCGGGCAGTTGATGCGCGCGCTCAATCAGATGAGCGCCAATCTTGTAGCCGTGGTGGCTGATGTGAGTGCCAATGTCAGCTCCATAGGAACGGCCGCCACCGAAATCGCGGCCGGCAACCACGACCTGTCGTCTAGAACCGAAGAGCAGGCCAGCTCCCTGGAAGAGACCGCAGCGTCGATGGAAG
>NZ_JAQSDL010000020.1 GCF_029945895.1 Polaromonas sp.
TCGACTCGCGGCTGCAGGCCCAGGCCAACCAGGCGCTGATCCGCCAGGCCGACAAGCTGCAGGGCGTGGCCAACGGCGAGTGGGGGCCGCGCGCATGGGCCGCCAAAAAAGACATCGTGAAAGCCTTTGTGCGCGAGAGCGCCGAGTACAAGGCCGCCCGCGAGTCCGGCCAGACCGACGAGGAGGCCCTCAAGCGGCTGCAGGCTGACACGGCCTTCATGCTGGCACTGCGCCAGGACAAGACGCGGCTGCAGGCCGGCTTTGTGGCCATGGACCCGCGCAACGGCCAGGTGCGGGCCTGGGTGGGCAGCCGCAATTTTGTGCAGGACCCGTTCGACCATGTGCAGCAGGCGCGCCGCCAGCCGGGCTCGACCTTCAAGCCCTTTGTGTACGGGGCCGCTTTTGAAAACGGCGCACGCCCGGGCGACACCTTCATCGATGGTGATGTGGAAATTCCGCTGGGCAACGGCGCCGTCTGGCGCCCGCGGGACAGCGGCACCCCCACCTACGCTCCCATGACGCTTCGCGACGGTCTGGCTTTTTCCAGGAACACCATCACCGCGCAGGTCATGCAGAGCGTCGGCCCGACCAAGGTGGCCAGCCTGGCGCAGGCCATGGGCGTGCGCCAAAGCAAGCTCGACGTGGTGCCCTCGCTGGCGCTTGGCACCAGCCCGGTGACCCTGAAGGAAATGGTGTCGGCCTACAGCACCATTGCCAACAGCGGCAGCTACATCGAGCCTCTCCTGATCACCGGCGTGGAAGACCGCAACGGCAAGGTGCTGCAGACCTTCCAGGCCGCTGTGCCTGAACAGGCCCTGTCCATTCCTTCTGCGCAGGTGTTGCTGGACGTGATGCGCGGCGTGATTGACCGCGGCACCGGCACCGGCATCCGCTCGCGTTTCGGCATCCAGGCCGACGTGGCCGGCAAGACCGGCACCACGCAGGACAACACCGACGGCTGGTTTGTGCTGATGCACTCGCAGCTGGTGGCCGGCGCCTGGGTCGGCTTCAACGACAACCGCGTGACGCTCAGCGACTACTGGGGCCAGGGCGCCCACAGCGCGCTGCCCATCGTGGGCGATTTTTTCCAGCAGGCGCTGCGGAGCCGGGTGGTGGACACCAACGCGCGTTTCGATGCGCCGCGCGGCAGCGGCCAGACCGAGACAGTGATCGAGCCGGTGGTCGACCAGGTGGGCGACTGGCTGCGCGGGCTTTTCCCGTCGCCGTCGCAACCGGTCACGCCGCGGCAGCCGCCGGCCGAAGAGCAGGCCCTGCCAACGTACACGCCGCCGCCGCCCGTCTACGTCCCGCCGGTGTACAGCCCGGCACCACAGCCCGCGCCACCGCCGCCGGGCGGCGATCCGCGCTGGGAGCCTATCCCCGGCGCCCGGCCGATGTCGGGTGGGGGCGCTGCGCCGCAGCCCGGTGTGGTGATCGGCCTGCCGCAGGGCGACCGCCAGCCGCAGTACGTGCCCCTGCCGCCTGGTCAGGTGCGCTGACGAGCCGGCCTCGCCCGCCCACCAAGCGCGTTTGCCGGCGCCTGCCTACAATGGGCCGGCGCCTGCCCCATGAGGTTTGCAGCGCGTCAACCAACCTTTTTCCTGCGTGACCACCCCCCCCGTTTCTGCCCCTTTGTCCGCGGCCACGCGCCGCTCCATCGTGCTGCTGTCGCTGGCCACTTTTGCCAGCATGTCGGCCCAGCGCATCTGCGACGCCATGCTGCCCGAGCTGTCGCGCGTGTTTGCCGTCAGCCTGGGGCAGGCGGCGCTGGTGGTGTCGGTGTTTGCAGTGACTTACGGCGTGGCGCAGCTGTTCTACGGCCCGCTGGGCGACCGCTTCGGCAAGTTCCGCATCGTCACCTTTGCCACGCTGGGTTGCTGTGTCGGCAGCGTGGCGGCCACGCTGGCCACCAGCCTGGACATGCTGGTGTGGGCGCGCCTGCTGATGGCGCTGGGCGCGGCCGCGCTGATTCCGCTCACCATGGCCTGGGTCGGCGACACCGTGCCGTCCGACCAGCTGCAGGAAATGCTCACCCGCACCGGTCTTGGCAGCACGCTGGGCATTGTGGGCGGCCAGCTTGCCGGCGGCCTGCTGACCGACGCGCTGGGCTGGCGCTGGGCTTTTGCGTTTTTGACGCTGCTGTTCGGTGTGGTCGGCGTACTGCTGTGGGGCGACTGGCGCCGGCAGCAGGCGGCCCCGGCTGTGCCGGTGGCAGCAGCGGCCATGCCGGGCGCGCGGCACGGTTTTGTGAAACAGGCGCTGCTCATCATCACCGGCCCGTGGTCACGTGTGGTGCTGTTGATGGCACTGGTCGAAGGGGCTGCGGGTTTTGGCGTGCTGGCCATCTGGGCCTCGCACCTGCACCGCTCGCTGGGCCTGTCGCTGTCGCTGGCTGGCGCCATCGTGGCGCTGTTCGGCCTGGGCGGGGTGATGTACATGGCGGTGGGGCGCCACATGATTCACCGCTTTGGCCAGCAAAGACTGGTGCTGCTGGGTGGCCTGCTGGTGGGGCTGTGCGCGCTGGTGCTGGCCTTCACGCCGCACTGGCTGCCCGCCGTGCCCGCGAGCCTGCTGGCCGGCTTTGGTTTTTTCATGTTCCACAACACCATGCAGGCCAACGCCACGCAGATGGCGCCCGGCGCGCGCGGCACGGCCGTCTCGCTGTTTGCCTCGTTCCTGTTCCTGGGCCAGTCGGTGGGCGTGGTGGTGGCCGCCGGCCTGATCAGCCGCATCGGCACCGGTGCGGTGGTGGCGCTGGGCGGCGCCGTGATGGCTGTCGAAGGCGTGTTCTTCGCGTGGGCGCTGCGCCGGCGCGACGCGTAGCGGGCCGGCGCAGCGCGGTCTTCAGTGGGCCTGGCAGCGCGGATGCGCCATGAAAAACCGCAGCATTTCGACACTGGCGTCGGGGCCGTGCGCGTCGGTGTAACTGCCTCTGGCGCTGCCGCCTGACCAGGCGTGCGCCGCACCGTGCACCAGCCAGTGCTCGGCCACCACTGTGCCATCGGGCGCGCGGTGCACGCTGCGTGTGTGGGCACGCCCGCCCGGCGTGGCCAGCTGCTCGACATCCACGCTGCTGCCCCTGCCAGCGCTGGCCGCCACCACCTGTTGTCCGTTGGCGGGGTGCACCGTGGTGTCGGCGTCGCCGTGAAAAACAATGGTGGCCACGCCGCTGGCGCTTCCGCTGGTGCGCAGCGGGTTGCCGCCGCCTTTCATGGCGCCCAGCGCCGAGGGCAGGTCGGTCGCGCTGCCTGCGGCCAGCCCGGAATGCACGCCCACCGCTGCATACAGCTCCGGGTAGGCATTGCCCAGAATCGCCGCCATGGCACCGCCCGCCGACAGGCCGGCCACGTACACGCGATCGGCATCCACCGTGTGGGCGGTCATCACCTCGTGCGTCATGCCGGCCAGCAGCGCCGGCTCGCCACGGCCGCGCGCCTGGTGGTTGTGTTTGAACCAGTTCCAGCAGCGCTGCGGGTTGGCCTGCTGCGACTGCGCGGGGTAGAGCACATAAAAGCCCTGCGCGGCGGCGAGTTCGTTCATAGCGGTGCCGGCGGCAAAATCGTCCGGGTTCTGGGTGCAGCCGTGCAGCATCACCACCAACGGCAGCGCGCGCTGCCCCGCGCCCGGCGGAATATAAAGCTTGAAGTCGCGGCGACCGGCAGCGTCGCTGTGGCTGCCGGCGATGAAGCGGCCGGCGCCAGGTGCGTCGTTCGCGGCGGGGCCCGGCGGCGCGGGCGCATTGGTGTCGGGCACCTCGCGCGCAAGCACGTCGCTCACGTCCGCCATGGCGCGCATCGCGCGGGGGGCCGCTGGGACCGGGGCAGGGGCTGGCGCAGTGCCCGCCAGCGCGGCCTGAATGGCTGCGGTGGCGGCGCGCAGGTCGCCGCTGCGGGTCAGGCGGGCGGCGTTGCGCATCATCTGCTGGAAGTCGGGGGTCATCGGGTTCATCAGGTTCTTTCGGTTCTGTTCAGGGGTTCAGGGGGTCAAGCCATGCGCTGCACCAGCGCGGCCTTGACGGCGGGGCTGGCATGCAGGGCGCCCAGCACGGTGATGGATTCAATGGTGGCCAGCGCCAGCGCGGGTGTGACCTCGGGCGCAATCGAGGCCAGCCCCAGCACGCGGATCTGCAGCTTCTCGCCGGCCGCCTGCAAGGCCAGCAGGTCGGCCTGGCTGTAATGCTGGATGCCCAGCACCAGCGTCTTGCGCGACACCACCTGGCGCACCACCTCGCCGTGGGTGCTGAGCTGGTTGCGGATGGCGGTGCGTATCAGGTCGGTGCGGTTGGCGTAAAACCCTTCCTGCACCAGCAGGTCGATCTGGCCCAGGTCCACACACCCGAGGTTGATGGTGATTTTTTCGTCCACCGGCCGGGGTGGGGACGTTTGCGAGTTTTTGCTGGGTTTTGGCATAAAACCATCTTAACACCATCTGTATGGATGGTATATAGATGGTTTTTGTGGATTTATGGATGGCATCCCCTGCTGGGCCGGGCACAGCGGCTCCCGGCTCCCTGATGCGATGTTTTATGAAGGCAATTGGCCTTCAGCCCTTACAGGACGTGCGCGAGCAGCTATCTATCTGGTAGCAAGCCGGGTGCCCGGTCACTTACCGCATACTTCAGCCACCATGGCTACCGCGCCCCGCAAGACTCCCCGAAAGAAAAGCCCGCCGGCCGCAACCGCCGACGCTGCGCCTGCCGCGCCGCGCGCCAAAAAACCGCCGCGCACCCCGCGCAGCCACCACTACCACGTGTACGTGATCGAGCTGTCAGATGAAGTGTGGAACGTGGGACGCTTTCGCCGCGCCAACCCCGACTACCAGCTCGGCAAACCGTTTGTGTATGTGGGCATGACGGGGCTGGACCCCGATGTGCGTTTCGACAAACACAAGGCCGGCATCCAGTCCAACGTGTATGTGCAGAAGTGGGGTGTGCG
>NZ_JAQSDL010000021.1 GCF_029945895.1 Polaromonas sp.
CAAACCAGTGAATGGCCAGGCATTCGCGCAAACGCAGGCGGGCACGGTGAAGCTGGACATACAGGTTGGTCGGCGTGAGCGAGAGTTCCTTACAGACTTCTTCGCAGGACAGCTCCAGCCATTCGCGCATCAGGAACAAGCGCCCCAGAGCGGGGGGCAAGCGCTCCACGCAGGCATCGAGGACCTTGAAAAACTGGCTTTGCGCCAGGGTTTGCTGCGGATCTCCCCAGTCACCGGGCGGGCTGGCGAAATGGCCGTCACGCTTGAAAACGAGCTTGTCCAGTTCGTCCGCGTCGTCGTCGTCCCCGTGGTCGGGCAACGAGACCTCCCGCGCGTGGCTGCGAATCAGGTCGACAACCTTGTGCTTGAGGATGCCGACCAGCCAGGTCTTGAGCTGCGAACGGTTGCCAAACGATTGCGGCCTGGACAGGGCTGCCAGCAGGGTCTCGGAAACGGCGTCTTCGGCCCAGGCATCGTTGCGCAGCTGCAGCCGCGCAAACCGCAGGAGGTAGACCCGGTGTTCAACCAGTTGCTCTTCAAAGGAGGCCATGGATGGCGAGTCTAGCCGCACGGCGACCCGCACGCGCAAAAAAAGTGCAGAAAAAACCGTAAGAAGGACAGCGGCCCTGCGACCAACCTTTGGCAACAAACGCCCTGTTTTTTGCGATCAACAAGGAAACCATCATGGGCTTCGCCTGTCACCCCCCACCCCCCGCGACCGGTCCCAGCGTTGCGCATCCCGGCCGAATCTTGCGGGGCCTGGGGGCAATGGCCCTCCTCGGGCTCGGGATCGCCGCGCCTGCCCTGGCGCAGACAGCGCCGACCGCTTCAAAGGCGGAACGTGTTGCAGCCGCGCCAGCCTCCGCACCACCGCAGATCGAAGGAAAAACAGTGGAGGGCACACCGTTCAGGCTGTCTTCGCTCAAGGGCAAGGTGGTGCTGGTGCTGTACTGGTCCACCGGTTGTGCCGTCTGCCGCGACAAGATGCCCGAGCTGCGAACGAACTACGAAGGCTGGGCCGGCAAGCCCTTCGAGCTGGTGGCGGTGAGCACCGACGCGCGCATGAAAGACCTGCTGGACTACGAGAACATCATCTCGCGCACCGTGCCGACCCGCCAGCGTTTTGTGCAGCTCTGGGCCGGTGACAGCAGCTACCGCGACAACCTGGGCCAGCACGCGCAGCTGCCTGCGGGTTACCTGGTCGACAAGTCCGGAAAAATCGTGGAGCGTTATGTGGGCCGGATTCCGCCGGAGGCCTGGGACCGCATTGCCGACCTGCTGTAGCCGTCAGCTTTTTTTGACGGTGAAAAAAAGCCTGTAAGAAAGCCGGCAGTCGCCAGACCAAGCTTTAACCAGACAGAGAAATCACATGGGTCTGGTTGCGATTTTTAACCTGTTCGAATCAACTGGAGATTTCAAATGAACCAACGCGCCCTGATTGCTGCAGCTGCAGCCTCCCTGCTGTCCACCATGCTGGTGGCCACACCTGCTGTTGCCCAGCAGAAAGAAAAATGCTACGGCATTGCCAAGGCCGGCCAGAATGATTGCGCCAACTTGAATGGCAGCCATTCCTGCGCGGGCCAGTCCAAGGTCAGCGACGATGCCAACGAGTGGAAGTACGTGGCCAAGGGAACCTGCACCAGCATGAAGGGCCTCACCGCGGACCAGGCCAAGATGAAGGGCATGGAAAAACCCATGATGGACAAGAAGAGCTGATCGCCTGCTGACTGTTCTCACCCGGGCGAAGCCGCCTGTCCCTGGACAGGTGTCGCCTTATGGCTGTGACTGATCCCACCTTTTTCACCACGGGCATAGGCTGGCGGCATCCGCACTATGGGTCGCTTCTCGAGGCGCAACCGGAACTGGACTTCCTGGAAGTCCATTCCGAAAACTTTTTTGGGCTTGGCGGTGCAGCGCTCGCCGTGCTGCAGGAGGCTCGCCAGACCTACCCGGTCAGCCTGCATGGCGTCGGGCTGGCGCTGGGCTCGGCCGTTGGGATCGATCCCTGGCACCTGGACCAGCTTGCCGCGCTGGTCGAGCGTATCGAACCGGTTCGCGTCTCGGACCATGCCTCATTTGCGCGCGGACCGTGGGGCGGTGCCACCGTGCATGCGGCGGATCTGCTGCCGCTTGCCTTTCACCGGCAGTCGCTGGATGTGTTGTGCGCGAACGTGCAGCAGGTGCAGGACCGGCTGAAGCGCCGCCTGCTGGTCGAAAACCTGTCCGCCTATGTGCGCTTCAACAGCTCCGACATGAGTGAAACCGATTTTCTTTCGGCACTCGCCAGCCGCAGCGGCTGCGGCCTGCTGGTCGATGTCAACAATATTTATGTGAACGCATGCAACGAGCGCCTGGCGGGCAGTACGGACGACCCGGTGCGCGCCTGCATGGCGTGGCTGGACCGGATACCGCCGCACGCGGTGGCGGAACTGCACCTCGCGGGGCACAAGGACTGCGGTGACATCGTCATCGATGACCACGGCAGCCGCGTGTGCGACGAGGTGTGGCAGCTTTACCGGCATGCGCTGGCGCGTTTTGGCAAGGCGCCGGGCGGCCTGGCCACCCTCGTGGAGTGGGACACCGACATCCCACCGCTGCAGGTATTGCTCGACGAGGCGGCCAGCGCCCGCGCGCTGCAAGCCCTGGCGAACAGCGCGGTGGCGGCATGAGGCCCGACAGTTTTCAGCAGGAGCAGCAGGGCCTGCTACAACTGGTGCTGGGCGCGCCCGGTGGCGCAGCTCCGCCGCGCTGGCTGTCTGCCGGTGACGCTGCCCAGGCGGGGTGCTTGCAACGCGGCCTGCAAGCCTACCGCGCGAACGGTCAGGCGCTGGCGGAGCGTGCGCTGGCCGCGGCCTACCCGGTGCTGGTGCAGCTGGTCGGCGAAGAAAATTTTGCGTCGCTGGCGCGCCACTTCTGGGCCAGGCACCCGCCCGTTTGTGGCGACATGGCTTGCTGGGGGGACCTGCTTGGCGCCTTCGTCGGGGCGTCCGCCCAGTTGGCCGATGAACCCTGTCTCGCCGATGTTGCCCACCTGGAGTGGCGCATGCATCTGGCCAGCAGCGCCGCCGACGTGTCGCCGGATGCGGCGACGTTTGCTCGGCTGGCCACGGAGGATCCGGCACGGATCACGCTCACCCTGGGCGCGGGCGTGGCCTGGCTGGCGAGCCCTTATCCGGTGGCCAGCATCGTCAATGCCCACCTCACAGGCAGCCCCAGCCTGCAACAGGCCGGGCAGTGGCTGGCCGAGGGCCGCGCTGAACACGTGCTGGTCTGGCGCCAGGGCTTGAGGCCCCGCGTGCGCGTGAGCACGGCGATCGAACACCGGCTGCTCGAGATGTTGATGGCCGGCCGGTCCCTGCTCGACGCGCTGGACAACGCGCACCTGCCCGGTGACAGCGGGGCCGTGCCCTTTGATTTCAATGCCTGGCTGGGCGAGGCGGTGCAGACCGGCCTGGTCATGGGCGTGCATTCGTTGCCAACTACCGAAGGAAACACATGATGACAAGTAATGGCCGCATGGCCTGGCTGGCGCGCGGCCTGAACGCGTGGGGCGGGCTGACCCGGACCCTCAATACACTGCAGCCGGCGGCGGCCTTGCTGGCGCGCCTGTACATCGCGCAGGTCTTTTTCCTGTCCGGCTTGACCAAGCTGCGCGACTGGGACACCACCGTGGCCCTGTTCACCGACGAGTACCACGTGCCCTTGCTGCCTCCGGCGGCGGCCGCTTTGCTGGGGACAGCGGGTGAGCTGGTGCTGCCGGTGCTGCTGGTGCTGGGCCTGGCGGGCCGCTTCCCGGCGCTGGGCCTGTTTGTGGTCAACGCCGTCGCGGTGGTCTCGCTCAGCGAGATTGCACCGGCCGCCCTGCAGCAGCATGTGTTCTGGGGCACGCTGCTGGCGGGGCTGGCCATTTACGGTGGGGGACCGTGGTCGCTGGATCGCTGGCTGGCGCCGACACTGCAGCGGGTTCGCCGAACTTCATAAGCCAAATCGGCCGTCGACCCAATAGGGGCGTGCGCAACCAGCTATAAATTCAGGAGCAAACGGTGGCCGGCCGCCATCGTGGCCCTCACCAGTTGACCTCGCGGTCGGGCGTGGCGCCGATACGATGGATCGACAGGTCGGCGCCCTCGTATTCTTCTTCCTGGCTCAGGCGCAGGCCCATGGTGGCCTTGATCAGGCCATAGACCGCAAAACCGGCCAGCAGCGCCCAGCCCACGCCCATGACCGTGCCGATCAGCTGCGCGCCGAGGTGCACGCCGCCCAAGCCGCCCAAGGTCTTGCTGCCGAAGATGCCAGCAGCGATGCCGCCCCAGGCGCCGCACAGGCCGTGCAGCGGCCACACGCCCAGCACATCGTCGATCTTCCAGCGGTTTTGTGTCAGCGTGAACATCAACACAAACACCGCACCGGCGACACCGCCCGTCACCAGTGCGCCCAGCGGATGCATCAGGTCCGAGCCAGCACACACCGCCACCAGACCAGCCAGCGGGCCGTTGTGCACAAAGCCCGGGTCGTTCTTGCCCAGCGCCAGCGCGACCAGCGTGCCGCCGACCATGGCCATCAGCGAGTTGACCGCCACCAGACCGGAAATCTTGTCGATGGTTTGGGCGCTCATCACATTGAAGCCGAACCAGCCGACCGTCAGTATCCAGGCGCCCAGCGCCAGAAAAGGAATGCTGGACGGCGGATGCGCCGAGATGCCGCCGTCTTTGCGGTAACGGTTGCTGCGAGCGCCCAGCAGGATCACCGCCGGCAGCGCCAGCCAGCCGCCGACCGCATGAACCACGATGGAGCCGGCGAAGTCATGGAACTCGGATCCGGTCAGCGCCTTGATCCAGGCCTGCACGCCGAAATGCTGGTTCCAGACAATGCCCTCGAAAAACGGATAGACAAACCCGACGATCACGGCGGTGG
>NZ_JAQSDL010000022.1 GCF_029945895.1 Polaromonas sp.
CCCCCCGAGGGGGCGCATTTTTCCTTGGGGCGGCCCGGCGGAAAAACAGGGCCCCCACGCTCGCTCACTGCGTGTAGCTCTCTGGCCCGCCGCCAAGCCGGGTCAGGCAGTGATTTCAGCCAGACCCCAACGCGGCTTCACGTCAAAGGTGTAGCCGTGCTGCAGGCTTTCCAGCCCTGCCTGCAGCCGCATGCCGGCCGCCAGCGCGATCATGGCGCCGTTGTCGGTGCACAAATGCATTTCGGGGTAATGCACCCGTATCCCCTTCTTCGCGCAGGCGGCATTGAGCTGTTCACGCAGCAAGGCATTGGCCCCCACGCCGCCGGCCACCACCAGCCGGGTCAGGCCGGTGTGCTCCAGCGCTTTCAACGATTTCTTGACCAGCACCTCCACAATGGCGGCCTGCGTCGAGGCCGCCAGGTCGGCTCGGGCCTGCTCCTCCATGGGCTCGCCGAGTTTTTTGGCTTGCGTCAGCACTGCGGTTTTCAGGCCGGAAAAAGAAAAATCAAGGTCGCCGCTGTGCAGCAGCGGCCGCGGCAACTTGAAGGCCTGGGCGTTACCCCCCCGCGCCAGCTTCGCCAGGTGCGGCCCACCCGGGTAAGGCAGACCCAGCAACTTGGCTGACTTGTCAAAAGCCTCGCCGGCGGCATCGTCGATGGTTTCGCCCAGCAGCTCGTAGCTGCCCACCCGGTCCACACGCATCAGCTGGGTGTGGCCGCCCGACACCAGCAGCGCCACAAAGGAAAATTCAGGCGGATCGGCGCTCAAGAAGGGCGAAAGCAAATGCCCCTCGAGATGATGCACGCCCATCACCGGCTTGCCCAGCGCCGCTGCCAGCGAGCAGGCCACGCCGGCACCCACCAGCAGCGCGCCCGCCAGGCCGGGGCCCCGCGTGTAGGCCACCACGTCCACGTCGGCCAGCGAACGCTGCGCCCGGCCCAGCACCTCGCTGATCAGCGGCAGCACGCGCCGGATGTGGTCGCGGCTGGCCAGTTCGGGCACCACGCCACCATAGGCCTGGTGCATGTCGATCTGGCTGTGCAACGCGTGCGCCAGCAAGGCTGGCACGCCCTGGCCTGAGGCGTCGACAAGCGCCACGCCGGTTTCGTCACAACTCGATTCAATTCCCAGTACAAGCATGGCGCCCAGTGTAAAGCGCCGTGTTCCGCCCGCCCCGGATCCGGGCCGGAAGCGGTGCGAGGCATGAATGTTGCTCGACAATGTCGACCCTCCTCCTTTGACTGAAACGATGAAATCCGGATTGAGCTTTCTGATTGCCGCCAGGCGCTGTGAAATCAACGACCTCGAGCAACTCACGCGCACCAGCGCGCTGGTCAACGTGATTGGCCGACTGGTCCATGCCTTGCAGAAGGAACGCGGCATCTCCAACGTGTTTCTGGGCTCGCAGGGCGCCCGGTTCGCCGCGCAGTTGCCCCGCCAGGTGCTTGATTGCCAGCAGGTCGAGAGCGAGTTGCGGGCCAGTTTCGACCACCTGGACACCGATGCCGGCCACCTGAACAACGGCGCACGGCTGTTCAGCCGCATTGCCTTTGTCCTGCATGAACTCGACGCCCTGCCCGACCTGAGGACCCGCATCCGCGCGCAGGCCGTGGCCGCGTCCGAGGTCACTGCGGCCTTTGTCAGGCTGATTGCCGGCCTGTTGGCGGTGGTGTTTGAGGCCGCCGACAGCGCCACCAACCCCGAGATCTCGCGTCTGCTGGTGGCCATGTTCAACTTCATGCAAGGCAAGGAGTTTGCCGGCCAGGAGCGGGCTTTCGGCGCAGCCACCTTTGCTTCGGGTCAGACCGACAACCAGCGGCAGCAGCAATGGCTGCACCTGATCCAGTCGCAGGAGCGTTGCGTACAGGTGTTCAGCGATTTTTCGACACCGGCGCTGCGCGAACTCTGGCAGACCAGCCAGGCCAGCGCCACGCTGGCAGACCTCGAACGCCTGCGCCGCATCGCCTGCTCGGTGGCAGCCGGCGCCCTCGACCCCAACCTGAGCCAGACCTGGTTTGACTGCTGCACCCACCGCATCGACGCGATGAAAAGCGTCGAGGATCAGTTGGCGGCCGAGCTGCTGCAGCTGTGCGAGCAGAAGATCGTGCAGGCCCGCGTCGAACTGCGCGACCACCAGATGATTCTCGCCGCGCTCACGGCGCAGGGCGGCTGCCTGCCCGCAGGAACAGGCCCGGCTGGTCCCACAGCCACGTCCTACGGGCCGCATCTGGACCGCTCCATTCTTGAGCTGGTCCAGGAACAGGCCAGCCGGCTGCAAGCCATGAGCGACGAACTCGAGACCGCCCGTGCCTCCCTCAACGAAAGAAAGCTCATCGAACGCGCCAAGGGCCTCCTGATGGCGCACCGCAAGCTCAGCGAGGAAGACGCCTACAAGATGCTCAGGCAAACCGCCATGAACCAGAACCGCCGGCTGACCGACGTGGCAGAGGCTGTTCTGGCCATGGCCGACTACCTGGCCGCCGACACGCCCTGATCCCGCCCGCCCCCGCACTGCGGACGCACTGCGTTTGTACGAGGCCGGTGCGCAGCCGCACCACGATGGCGCGCCCTCCGCCCGCCGCGAACCCTTCCCCGCCAACACCCGAACAAGCCGGTTTCACAGGCGCAAAGCGGCATTTGCGCTGCACTGCAACATGCTGGCACGGTTGCTGCTTAAGTTGATGCATCAACGGGCCAATGGCGGTCCGTTCAAGGTCAGCAACGACTTCCCCGGACAACGGCGTCCATTTCCAGCTTGCTTGCGCAGGTCCGAAATGGACGCCGTTTTCGTTTGCCGCTTTTGATTTCCGTTCCTCTGTTCTGTTCTGTCACTCAAGGAGTTCCACATGACACCAACTTCCCCCGCTCCAGGCACGCCGACCCGCCGCGACTTCATCCGCAAAGCCGGTGCACTGGGAGGCGCCGCCACCTTCGGCATTGGTAACCCCGGCGCCTGGGCGGCCGGCTCCGATGCGCCCGAGAAGAAGGAAGTCAAGATCGGCTTCATTCCGCTGACCGACTGCGCCAGCGTGGTCATGGCCTCCGTGCTCGGATTCGACAAGAAATATGGCGTCAAGATCATCCCCAGCAAGGAAGCCAGCTGGGCGGGCGTGCGCGACAAGCTGGTCAACGGCGAACTCGACATGTCACACGTGCTCTACGGCCTCATCTACGGCGTTCACGTCGGCGTCGGCGGACCCAAAAAAGACATGGCGGTGCTGATGGGACTGAACCGCAACGGCCAGGCCATCACCCTGTCAAAAGCACTGGCCGACAAAGGCGCGGTTGACGGCCCGTCGCTTGCGAAGGTCATGGCCAAAGAGAAGCGCGAATACACCTTTGCCGGCACCTTTCCCACCAGCACCCACACCATGTGGCTCAACTACTGGCTGGCCGCCTCCGGCATCAGCCCGGTCAGCGATGCCAAGGTCATCGTGGTGCCTCCGCCGCAGATGGTGGCCAACATGCGGGTGGGCAACATGGACGGCTTCTGCGTGGGCGAGCCCTGGGGCCAGCGCGCCATCATCGACAAGATCGGCGTCACGGCCATCACCACGCAGGACATCTGGAAGGACCATCCGGAGAAGGTGCTGGGTACACGCGCCGAATTCGTCAAAGCCAACCCCAACACCTGCCGGGCCGTGATGATGGCGATTCTGGAAGCCAGCAAATGGATCGATGCCAGTTTGCAGAACAAGATGAAGATGGCCGATACCGTGGCTGAAAAGTCCTATATCAACACCAGCGTGGATGCGATCAACCAGCGCATCCTGGGCCGCTACGAAAACGGCATGGGCAAAACCTGGGACGACCCCAACCACATGAAGTTCTTCGACGACGGGGCGGTCAACTTCCCCTACCTGTCCGATGGCATGTGGTTCCTGACGCAGCACAAGCGCTGGGGCCTGATCAAGGAGCATCCGGACTACCTGGCAGCGGCCAAACAGATCAACCAGATCGATCTCTACAAGGAAGTTGCCGGCGCCATGAAGGTCAGCGTGCCCAAGGATGTGATGCGGACCAGCAAACTGATGGATGGCACGGTCTGGGACGGCAAGGACCCGAAGAAATACGCGGACTCTTTCAAGGTGAAAGCGTGAACGGCGCGGCGAGGGGCCCCACGGAGTGGGGATCGACGCCCCGGAGAACGCTTTCAGCGGCCGAAACTACACACCCCCGATTCACGGGATCGCTGCTGAGGCAGCGGGCTTGATCAACTTACCCCCAGGAGATCCCCATGGTCAGTGCCGTCTTCCACAGCCCGCTCGAAGCTGCCGCCCCGGCAATCCGCAGCGGGGACACGCATCCCGCGCCGTCCGCTATGCCTTTGATAGCTGTTGGCGCCTACCCCACAAGGGCTACAGCCCAAAATGACATGAAAACCAGCCCTATGGCCCCGGCCACAGCCAAACCACCGCGAGACTTCTCCCCGCTCTGGCTGGGCATCCTGCCGCCGCTGCTGGGCATGGGTTTGCTGGTGCTGGTCTGGGAACTGGTGTCCATGGGCACCGGCGCCAGCATCCCCTCACCGAAAGACACCTTCATCCAGGCCGTCGAGATCTTCAGGGACCCGTTCTACAGCAAGGGCCCGAACGACCAGGGCGTGGGCTGGAACGTGTTGTCCTCGCTCAAGCGTGTGGCCATGGGTTTCGGCCTGGCGGCGGTGGTGGGCATTCCGGTGGGTTTCATGATTGGCCGCTTCACCTTCCTGAGCCGCATGTTCAACCCCCTGATCAGCCTGCTGCGCCCGGTCTCGCCGCTGGCCTGGCTGCCGATCGGCCTGCTGGTGTTCAAGGGCGCCGATCCGGCCGCCATCTGGACCATCTTCATCTGCTCGATCTGGCCCATGATCATCAACAC
>NZ_JAQSDL010000023.1 GCF_029945895.1 Polaromonas sp.
TGCGGACCTGGTGATCGCCCACAACGCCGGCTTTGACCGTCCGTTTGTCGAGGCCCGGCTGGCGCAATTTGCGCAGCGGCCCTGGGCCTGTTCGTTCGCCGATCTGGACTGGAAAAAAGAAGGCCGAGGCTCTGCCAAACTCACGCAACTGGCGCTGGAACTCGGCTGGTTCTACGATGCGCACCGCGCCGAGATGGACTGCCACGCGTTGCTGGCGGTGCTGGCCAGCCCGCTGCCGGTGTCCGGTCAGACGGGGCTGGCACAGTTGCTGACTGTCGCGGCCAGGCCCGGCTACCGGCTGCAGGCAACCGCCGCACCGTTTGAGGCCAAGGATCTGCTCAAGGCCAGGGGCTACCGTTGGGACGGGGAACACCGGGTGTGGCACACCCGCCTGGGTGACGAGGCGCAGTTGCAGGCCGAATGTGAATGGCTCAAGGCGTCGGTGTACGGCAACCGCACCGCGCGTGTCCAGGTGGAACGCCTGGACGCGGGCAATCGTTATTCGCTGCGACCGGGCAAGGTCGAACCCAGGGCGCTTTAGAAACTGTCCGGGCTGCGCTGCCAGGTGATGCAACGGTTGTTGGCTGGCATGGCCCGGTCTTCCAGCAGTTGCAGGCCGGCCGTGGCCGCCAGGGCATGGACCGCCTCGACATCGCGCAGTCCACTGGCGGGGTTGCCGGCACGCAGGGAGGCATCGAAGGCGGCATTGCTGTCGCTGGTGAAGCGGCCGCCATAGTTGAAGGGGCCATACACCGTGAGCAACCCGCCCGGCGGCATCTGCCGGTCCAGCGCCTGGAACAGCCGCTGCACTTCAGGCCAGCCCATGATGTGGAGGGTGTTGGCGCTGAACACCGCGTCAAACGACACATCGGGCCAGTCCTGGCGCAGGTCCAGCGCGACGGGCGCGGGGGTATTGGGCAGCCCGGCCTCATCCAGCCAGAGCTGCATGCCCGGCAGATTGCCGGCCACATCCGAGGTTTGCCAGCGCAGCCAGGGCAGGGCGCCCGCGAAATACACCGCGTGCTGGCCGGTCCCGCTGCCGATCTCGAGCACCGAGCGCCGGTCGGCAAAACGTTCGCGCAGGACGTCCAGGATAGGGTCGCGGTTTCTGTCGGTGGCGGGCGCGTGGGGCTTGTCCATAGGTGATGATTGTCGCTGTGCGGGGGAACCGCCGGGGCCAGGTCGGGTCGAATCCTGCAACCGGGAGAGGTGTATAACAAACACAGCGGCCACTCAACCCAAGGACCTGCCATGCGATTGCCCAAGCTTTTTTTTATTCTGGCGACCAGCCTGCTCTGGCTCAGTGGCTGCGCGCTCCATCCCTTCAGTGCCGTCCAGCCGGGCATGTCGCAGGGCGAGGTGGTGGCGCGCGTGGGCACGCCAGGCGCCGTGGTGGCCATCCCCCAGGGCACACGCCTGCAGTATTCCGGCCAGCCCACCGGCCAGTTTGCCTTCATGGTGGACCTGGATGCCTCGGGCCGCGTGTCCAGCGTCCGGCAGGTTCTCAACGCAAGGGATTTTGCGCGCATCGAACCCGGCAAATGGACGCGTGACGATGTGCTGCGCGAGTTCGGGCGGCCCACCCTTGTCGACCGGGTGGCCTCCTGGCCGGGCGACATCCTGACCTACCGCTGGTACGACCTGCAGGACCTCTTCTACTGGGTTTATCTGGACAACAACCAGGTGGTGCAGAAAGCCCATCCCGGCATGGAGTTCGTGAACGCGCCCAACGACCGGGACTGAACGCAGCGCCTCAGCAGCGCCTCAGCCTTTTTTCAGCTGAAGGGCGGCCTCGTACAACTCATTGCGCGGCGCGCCAGTGATGTCGGCGGCCAGTTTGACGGCGGTTTTGAGAGGCAACTCGGCCAGCAGCAACTGCAGGACACGGTGGCCGTCGTCCTGGGCCCGCGCCTCTTCGCCGGGGTGCAGCACCAACGCAAATTCGCCCCGTGTGCGCTGGCTGCCGGCAGCCAGCCAGGCGCTGAGATCCTGCGCTGCGACGGTGGCGATTTCCTCAAACTGCTTGGTCAGCTCACGGCCGACCGTGACCAGCCGGTGACCCAGCGGCGCCATGGCGCGTGCCAGCGCTTCCATGCGGTGCGGCGCTTCGAGAATGACGACGGCACGCGCGTCGGTTTGCAGCGCCTGCACGGCCTGCTCCCGCTCCATCGCCTTGGACGGCAGGAAGCCGGCAAACACAAACCCCGAGCCGCCGCTGATGCCGGCCACGCTCAGCGCGGTGGTCACGCTGCTGGCACCGGGCAGCGGCAGAATGGTCAACCCGGCGGCGCGCACGGCCGCCACCAGGCGCGCGCCCGGGTCGCTGACGGCCGGGGTGCCGGCATCGCTGACATAGGCGACGCGTTCGCCGCGCTGCAGGCGTTCGATCACCAGCAGCGCCGCCTGGGCTTCGTTGTGTTCATGCACGGCCAGCAGCGGCTTGTCGATGCCGTACTGGCGCAGCAGCGTCTGGGTATGCCGCGTGTCTTCGCAGGCGATGGCATGCACCAGCTGCAGCACATGCAGCGCGCGCAGGCTGATGTCCGACAGGTTGCCGATGGGCGTGGCCACCACATACAGCGCAGCTTCGGGATAATGCTGCATGCCTGCCGCAGCACGCGCAGCGGGCAGGGCCAGGTCAAAGGAAGCGTTCAATGTGGTTTTCCAGAAAACAGGTTGCAAAAGGGCCACTGAGTGGCGCCGCCGCTGATGCGGCAGAGCAGCCCGGGCAGATTACCACCAAGCGCCTGGGAGATGCGGCGGAATCGCTGGCACTGGCGCATCTGCGGCGCGCCGGGTTGACGCTGGTCGAGTCCAATTATCGAACCCCTGGGCGCGGCGGCGGCGAGGTGGACCTGATCATGCGCGCCCCCGATGGCACCCTGGTGTTTGTCGAGGTTCGCCAGCGCAGGAGCATGTTGCACGGTGGTGCGGCGGCCAGTATCAGCGTCATCAAGCAGCGGCGCATCGTTTTTGCGGCACGGCATTATCTGATGCGGTTTTCCAGCCTGCCACCCTGCCGTTTTGATGTCGTCACGGTGCAGGGCCGGATGGATGCGCCCGACACGGTGGCGGTGGAATGGCTGCGCGGTGCCTTCGAGGCGGATTGAGCCGCTTGCACATGGCCGTTTCGTACCCATTTTGTAACCATGCATTGCGTCTGGCGGGCCGGAGAGGCTGCAAGGCGCTGATTGAAAATCTGACCCGGTATCATTGACCCATGCTCGAACAACGCATTGAACAGCACTTTATTGACAGCGCCGACCTGAAGTACCAGGCCGCGCAGGTTTTATCCAAGCCGATTGCCGCAGCGGTGCAGGCCATCCTGGCCAGCGTAACCAGCGGCGGCAAGGTGCTGGCCTGCGGGAACGGCGGCTCGGCGGCTGATGCGCAGCATTTTGCAGCCGAATTTGTCGGACGTTTTGAGCGCGAGCGGCCTGAGCTGGGCGCGATTGCGCTGACCACCGACAGCTCCATCCTCACGGCAATCGCCAACGACTACGACTTCAGCGTGATTTTTTCCAAGCAGGTTCGCGCGCTCGGCGGCGCTGGCGACGTGCTGCTGGCGCTGAGCACCAGCGGCAACTCGGCCAACGTGCTGGCGGCCATCGAGGCGGCCCACGAACGCGAGATGACCGTGGTGGCGCTGACCGGCAAGAGCGGCGGAAAAATGAGTGCCGCGCTGCGCGAGACCGACGTGCACATCTGCGTGCCGCACGACCGGACCGCCCGCATTCAGGAAGTTCATCTGCTGGCCCTTCACTGTATTTGTGATGGCGTGGATGCCCAATTACTTGGTGACCAGGAGAATACATAAATGACCGTCAAAGCCATTTTTGCGACCATGCGACCGTACCAGAGGCTGGTGCTGACTGTTTGCACCGCTGCGCTGCTCGGCAGCGGCCTGAGCGCCTGCTTCCCGCTGATGCTGGGCGGCGCGGCTGCCGGTGCGATGGTTGCCATTGACCGCCGCACCTCGGGTGCCCAGCTTGAAGACGAAGGCATCGAACTGCGCGCCATGGCCCGTCTGCGCGACAACGTTGGCAGCCGGGCGCGGGTCAGTGTGACCAGCTACAACCGCCAGGTGCTGCTGACCGGCGAGGTGCTCAACGAGCAGGACAAGAAGCTGGTGGAGCAGGTCGTGTCGCGGGTGGAAAACGTGGCCTCGGTGGTCAATGAACTGGGCATCATCAACAGCCCGACGCTGGTACAGCGCTCCTCCGATGTGTTGATCACCGGCCAGGTCAAGGCCCTGCTGATCGACTCCAGGGACATTTATGCCAACGCCTTCAAGGTTGTCACGGAGCGCGGCACGGTCTACCTGATGGGCCGGGTGACACAGCGCGAAGCGGACCGGGCCACGGACATCGTCCGCGGCGCCCGCGGCGTGCAGAAGGTGGTGCGTATTCTTGAAATCATCACCGAAGACGAACTGCGCAGCTTGACGCCAGGGGCGGCCAAGCCGGCCACGGCAACACGTCCGGCAGGCAGCGGCGGCTGATCCCCGCTACGCAGGCTACAAAAAAGGCCGGTGTTTGCACCGGCCTTTTTTATGGTGGGCAGGCGCCTATGGCGCGCTACACCGGCTTATCGCACCGAGTTATTTCAAACGGCGGATCAGGCTGGACGTGTCCCAGCGCTGCCCGCCCATGGCCTGCACATCGCCGTAAAACTGGTCCACCAGCGCCGTGACCGGTAGCCGCGCACCATTGGTCTTGGCTTCGTCGAGCACCAGGCCCAGGTCCTTGCGCATCCAGTCCACGGCAAAGCCGAAGTCGAACTTGTCGGCCACCATGGTCTTGCCGCGGTTGTCGAG
>NZ_JAQSDL010000024.1 GCF_029945895.1 Polaromonas sp.
CTCGCGCTGTAGGCCAGCCTGTCGGTGAGGTTGTCCAGCCGTGCATACCAGAGCAGCGTCGCGGCGCCGGCCTTGACACGGTAAGACGCGGCGGCGTTCCACAGCGTGTAGGCTCCCGTGGCACCCACAGGCGGTGCCGGCACGCGCTTCTGGGCGGCGTTGTGGTCGAAACCGAGGCTGGTGCCCCAGGGCCCGCTGGCCCACAGCAGCGAAGCGCCCACGCGCCAGGGTGCAATGCGCGGCAGCGGCTGGCCGTTGCTCAGGTTGGTGGCGCGCACCATGTCGCCGCGCAACGCCAGGTCCACCTGCGAGGCGCCTTCCAGCAGGCGGATGTTGCCGCTGGCCTCGATGCCGATAAAGCGTGCCCGCACCTGTTCGTAGCGGAATTCGGCCAGCGGTTTGAATTCGGCACCCGTGGCGGTGAAGCCCGGGTTGCCCGCATCTTCCACCGGATTGACCGTGCCATCTTCCGCATTGCGTCTGACGCCAGCCGTCTGGTTCAGCGCGATGTAGTTCTTGAAGCGGCTCACATAGCTGTTGACCTTGAAGCTGTGCCCGCCCGACTTCCAGGCCGCACCCACATCGAGATTGCTCGACTGTTCTTTTGTCAGGCTGGCGTTGCCTACTTCATAGGCGGCCGTGGCAATGTGCGGGCCGTCGGCAAACAGTTCGTAGTCTTTCGGCGCGCGTTCCGTATAAGCTAGGTTGCTGGTCAGTTGCCAGCCGGGCGCGGCATTCCACAGCGCGCCCAAGGCATAACTGCCGGGCTTGAAGTCCCGCGTTGCCGGCGTGAAGCGCGTCACCAGCGGGTTGCCGAAGGACTCGACCCGGACCGACTCCAGCCGCCCGCCCAGGCTCAGCCTGCCCCAGTCCGTGCCCAGCTCCTCATACGCAAACACCGCCGACTGTGCCGTCTTGCTGTAGGGCGCAAAAGCTTCGGCGCCATCAGCGGAAAAGCGGTTGGACTCGGCCTGCAAACCGATCACGCCGTCGAGCCTGCCGAGCCTGGCGTGGCGCGCTTCCAGCCGGAAGTCGCTGCCCTTGTTCTTGAACACCGTGCCGGCGGTCGCGCCTTCGAATTCGGTGTGGCCGTAGTTGGTCTGGCTGTACTGACCCTTGATGCTCTGGAAAGGCCCGCCCAGGTTGCGCACTTCTCCTTCGAGTGCATAACGGTCCGAGTTCATGCCGATGGTCACCTCGTCTTCGGCCACCGTGCCGTAAGTGCTGCGGTAATTGCTGGCCGAGGCGCCCAGGTAGCCGTTGTCGAAAAACACCGAGCCACCCAGCGCCCCGCCGCTGACCTCACTGGCCGAGTTGCAGATACGCCGCGCTGTGGTGGTGACCCCGGCCGTGGTGCAATTGAGATCGCGCGGCACTTTCACGTCGCTGGTGTGGCGGTCAAAAGCGTCCACGTGCAGGCTGTAACGCTGGTTGCCGCCTTCAAGCAGCACGCTCTTGCCGCGCTCCGAGTTGCCGCTGGCCAGGCTCAGGTCGGCCTTGCCGCTGATCCCGCCCTTCTCGTCAAACTGCGGTTCGCGCGAAATGCGGTTGTCGATCACGTTGACCACACCACCGACGGCACTGCCGCCGTACAGCAGGGCGCCGGGGCCGCGCAGCACCTCGATGCGTTCGATGCTGATCGGGTCGGCCGTGACCGCGTGGTCATAACTCAGGCTGGACGCATCGAGCGAACCGCCGCCGTTGGCCAGGATGCGGATACGGTCGCCGTCCAGCCCGCGAATCACGGGCCGGCTCGCGTTGGGGCCGAAGTAGGTGCTGCTGACGCCGGGCGTGCCGTCCAGCGTTTCACCCAGCGTGGTTCTGGAGCGCAGCAGCAGGCCGGCGCCCGAATACTGCGTGGCGGGGGTGATCAGGTCCGTGGCACCCAGCGGGTTGCCGGTGACGGTGATTTCTTTCAGGCTGGGCGCCGCTGTCTGGGCGTGGGCCAGCGAGCAGCCGAGCGCGAGCAGGGACAGGGTGGCCGCACCAATGGCAGGCCGGGAAAATGGTTTTTTCATGAGGACTCGTTGAATCGGAGGACGGAAACGCCATGCAGCTGCCGGCAGGCATTGCATGGGACTTCGGGAAAGGGATTCAGCGAGTCAGGGGCGGACCGCGCGCTTCAAAAAGCGCGGCCCAACGGGCGAGTACCTCGCCCTCCAGAAAGTGAAAGACAAACGGCAAAAGCGCCAGGGGCAGCACCAGCAGGGCCAGCGCGGGCGGCGCCTGGCTGTGGCAAAGCTGGTCGAAAACGCGGCAATCGGAATCATTGATGTGGGCCGAAAACAGGTCATCCAGCCAGCCGTGGCCGTGGCCGAACGCATGGTCGCCTGCTTGCACTGCCTGGGTTTGCGTTTGCGTCTGCGCAGCCTGCGGGTGGCCGCCGGCCCTGTGGACCACGCCGTGCATCAGGCCCAGCACCGGCGCAAGCAGCAGCACCAGGGCCAGATAGACCCAGGCTGCCCGCCACGCCATGCGCCGGTAACCCATGCGGGCTTACTTCACCGTCACCGCATCATTGATGCGGTAATACAGGCCATAGGAGTCGTCGTGCAGCACCTGCAGGCGGCCTTCCACCACCACCACCTCCGTGCTGTATTCCACCGGGGTTCTGGTCTTGACCTCCACCATGCTTTCCGGCCCCCCGGGCAGGCAGAACGAACAGGTCAGCGGCACCGACGAGAGCAGGAAGTGGCGCTGCTTCTTGCCCGGCTCCAGCGGCATCATGAAACCCTGGATACGCTGGGTCTTGCCGTTCATGCCGAGCTGGCCTTCATTGAACACCGGCAGGATGCGGTTCTTCTCGTTTTTGGTTTTCACGTCGGTCAGCACCGACCAGGGCACCACGTCTGCACGCGGGGCCAGCGGCGCATACGGGCTGTTGGCCCCATGCACACCCGCGCCCTGCCCGGCCGGCAACGCCAGGCCGTCCGGTGCTGCAGGCGCCGCCTTGCCCGCCGCGGGCTTGCCGCTTCCGGCAGGCAGGGGCGAGCTCAGCTGCGCATGCGCGCCGGCGGCGGCCAGCAACAAGGCCAGCAACAAGGGCGAAATCCTGAAAGCGGTGGGAGCAGTGGTTTTCATGGGTTCTCCAGAAACGTTGCGGTGGCGGCGCGTCAATGCGCGTGTTTCATGCCGCAATATTTTCCCACCGCCAGCCCTTTGCAGGAAGTCTGCAGCTCTTTCATGCAGACGTCTTCCTTCTTGCCCGACTCCAGGCATCTGGCGGCGGCCTCGTGCGCGGCGGCCATGGCGCGGTGGCGCTGGATGTCTTCCTTGGTTTCTGCGTCCTTGTGCTGCGCATGCGCTATCGAAAAAATAGCTGCCAGCGCAAGTGCAGCAAGGGCTGGAAGCATTTTTGACATCCTGTTTTTCATGAATTCACCTTGATTGAAGCAGTTCAGACACATCAGCCCGGTAAGCCTCGTACGCAGGCAACAACGCCGACAGCAGCGCCACACCCACCGCCAGCACCGGGACACTCCACAACCCGGCCGGCCACGACAGCCCGCCGATCAACATCGATTTATCCAGTTGCAGAAACCAGGCCAGCCCAGCCATCAGCTCCTGCGCGGCCAGCAGTCCCATCACGGTCGCCAGTAGCGCCAGCCACAGCGCCTCACACAGCAGCAGCGCCGCCACCTTGTGCGGCGGCGCACCCAGCAGACGCAGCAGCGCCAGATCTGCGCGACGCTCGCGCACGGCGCTCCACAGCGCGATGAAAACGCTCAGGCCCGCCGTCAGCAGCAAGACCCCCGCCAGCGCGCGCATGACGTCTGTGCCCACACCGATCATGCTCAGCAGCCGCGTGATCTCCAGCGCCGGCGCGGCGGCCTGCATCTCCGTCGTACTGTTCACAAAACGCGGAAAGGTCACTGCCGCCAGCGGCGTGCGGTAGCGGATCAGCGCCAGCGTGACTTCGCGCTCTTCTTCCATCACCCTGCGGTCTTCAGCGTCCAGCACCGCGGGGTCTTCATGGACCCGCCACACAGAATCCAGCGCCGTCAGCACCAGCCGGTCCAGCACCGAGCCATTAGCGGCCAAAACGCCGCTGACCACGTAAGGCGTCTGGCCATGGCTGTCGCCGCCACCGCCCAAGCCATGACTGCCGGCGAAGCGGTCGCCCACCTTCAGGCCGGTTTGCTTCGCCACCTGCGCACCGAGCACCGCCTGCATCGGCGCCGTCCAGACGCTGCCCTGCGCAAAATCTGCATGGTAATGCGTCAGGTAGTCCGGCGTGGTGCCCACAATGCGAAAGCCGCGCAAGCTGTCGCCCAGGCTGACAGGAATCAGTTGCGCCACCTGCGGGTGTTGTTCGAGTTCCTTCACCGCGGCCAGCGGTATGTTGCCGGTCGGTGCGTCAATGTGGAACACGCCCGACAGGATCAGCTGCATCGGGCTGCCCTTGGCGCCCACCACCACATCGATGCCGGCCAGGTCGCGCTCGAAGGCCTGGTCGATCTGGTGGCTGGCCAGGAGCACAAAACTCAGCGACCCCAGGCCCAGACTGAGCAACAGCAGGTTGAGCCCGGCCGACAGCGGCCGGGACCATAAGAACCGCCAGGCAAGCGCTACTGTTTTCATAGCTGCTTGCGCCCGATGGACAATGGCTGGAAGCCGATTTGATCATCAAGATTCGCCGCAACCCGGGCATCGTGCGTGGCGATCACCAGCGTCGCGCCGTAACGCTTTGCCGTGGCCTGCAGCAGTTCAAGGGCCTGCCGCGCTGCATCGTCGTCCAGACTGGCCGTCGGTTCGTCGGCCAGGATCACTTGGGGCTGCAGCAGCACCGCCCGCGCCAGCGCCACTCGCTGCGCCTGCCCGCCGGAAAGCTGCGCCGGCTTGCGCGCCGCGAGCTCATTCACACCGAGCGCGGTGAGCGCATCCCGGATGCGCGCATCGTCCTGCGCCCGCCCCGCGGCCCACTGCGCGATCGCGAGGTTGGCGTGCACTGTCAGCGCAGCACTCAAATGAAGTTTCTGCGGCAGAAAGCCTATCGTCCGCGCACGCCAGGCATCGCCCGCGACCTTGCCCAGCGCCGCCAGCGACTGGCCGGCCACCGTGATGTCGCCGCCGCCCGGGCTCAGCAAGCCAGCCGCCAGCGCCAGCCAGGTGGACTTGCCGGAACCCGATGCGCCGCGCAGCAGCAACACGCCGCCCTGCGCTACGTCGATGTCGTCGAAACGAAGCGCGGCGCCGCCGGGGTAGCGGTAAACCAGTTGCTGGGTGCGTATCACGCGGGAGCGCCTTGGGTTCTGGCGGCGGTAGCGCAGTCTGCACACACGCCACGCACTGCAAAATCAAGACTCATGCCCTGGTAACCCAGCGCTTTGAGCGCCTCGAGTGCAGACTGTGCAGCCCTGTCAAGGTCACCGGCACTGGCTTGCAGCGCGTTCTCCAGCGGGCTGTCGCGGTGGCAGCTCTGGCATTCGAAATGCGGCATCGCATGCACCCCGGGCGGCATCGCCTGGTAGCGCCGCACCCTGCTGGCATCGACGCGGCACAGCAGCAGGCCCACCTGGGTCAGGCGGTCGATCAGGCGGTACAGCGTGACGCGGTCCAGCACGGCACCGCCCGCAGCATCACCTTCACCCGCCAACGCAGCCTGCAGTTGGGCATGTGTGTAGCTGGTGTCCGGATGCGCCAGCAACCATCCCAGAACGCGATGCGACGCACTGGTGCGACGCAGGCCGTGGGCGGAGAGCAGCGCGGCGATGGGGTCGGACGGGGATTTGCTGCGAGGAAGTACGGGCGACATGGAGGGATGACAACGAAATTATCGCAATAGAGTTGCATTATGACCGATCTACCCATCCAGGCCATCTCCGCCGCACGGTGGCGAGGCGGCACATGGATGCACTGGAAGTGCCAGCGAACGCTGCGCCGCCTAGCCTGGCCACAGGTTGAACAAAGAAAGAGCCGGGCAGGCCAGACAACACGGCGCGCTCGTGCATCGGGGGTTAGTCCCAAGCGGATCGCAAGACGACTCGCGCACAATGAAGCTTCCACATACAGGAGCTTTTTTATATGAAAATTTTGCCGACCCGCCGTTCCTTTGCCGTACTTTCGTTCGCTTCCATTGCCGCCATCGGCATGGCCGGCTGCGCCATGCAACAGCCCATGCCCGCCGCGTCAAACATCGTCAAGCTGACCACCCAACTGCGCGGCACCAACGAAGTTCCACCGAACACCAGCCCAGGCGCCGGCATGGTCGAGGCTACTTTCAACAAAGACACCCGCGTGCTGAGCTGGAGAGTCACCTACTCGGGCCTCACAGCCCCCGCATCAGCGGGTCACTTCCACGGCCCCGCCGCTGCCAGCGCCAATGCCGGTGTGGTGATGCCGTGGCCAAGCGCCGCGAACGGCGCAACCGGCAGCGCCGTCGTTGCCCCGGCACAGGTCGGTGATCTGCTGGCAGGCTTCTGGTACGCCAACGTCCACACCGCGACTTTCCCTGGCGGCGAAATCCGCGGCCAGATGGTGCTGAGCAAGTAAGCCCGCTGGCATGGGCCCGGAAGGGCTCGCCGCCACACGGCCAAGCACCCGAGCCGGCGACCTCTCAACCAGGTTCGCCGGCTTTTTCTTTTCATGCGCGGCAACATCCCACGCGCGCGTCCCATCCAGCAACCTGCCCTCTGAAGCCGCCTGGTCCCCGCAGAACAGCGACCCCTAAGCCGCCACAAAAACTACAAACAGAGCTTGCCATGCCTGCCTTAGCTGACTCCCGTCCCACCCACCTTCCCACTCACACCTTCCACGCCCTCGCCCCCGGCCCCAGGTTGCTGGTCCTTGGCGCCGTGCACGGCAACGAAGTCTGCGGCGCCAAAGCCATCACGCAACTGCTGCAGGACATCGACAGCGGCCAACTCGCCATCGAACGCGGGACGGTGACTTTTGTGCCGGTCACCAACCCGCTGGCCTACCAGCTCAAGCAGCGCACCGGCGACCGCAACCTGAACCGCAACATGGCACCGAGCGCGATTCCGCAGGATTTTGAGGACCGCATCGCCAATGTGTTGTGCCCGTTGCTCGATGCGCACGACGTGCTGCTGGACCTGCATTCCTTCCACACCGGCGGTGCACCGTTTGTGATGATTGGCCCGCAGAACAACAGCGGCACGCTGGAGCCTTTCAGTCAGGCCGAAGCGGAAATGCAACTGGCCCTGTGCACCGGCGCGCCGCGTATTGTGGAAGGTTGGCTGGACACCTATGCGCGTGGCGTGTCGCGTCGCGCGGCGGCGCCGGTAGCGGCGGGATCTGCCCGTGCACAGACACTGGTGACCAACCCGAACTACGGCGTCGGCACCACCGAGTACATGCGTTCACGCGGCGGCTACGGGGTGACGCTGGAATGCGGCCAGCATGACGACCCGCAAGGCATCAAGGTGGCGCGCCACGCGATTTTGCAGACGCTGGCGCTGCTGGGCATGGTGTCGCAGCCGATGGAAGCCCTAACTGCCGAGCGTGAGATTTTGCGCCTGGTCGATATGACGGACCGTGAACACGCGGACGACCGCTTCAGCCGCGAGTGGCGCAGCTTTGACGCGGTGCAGGCCGGCGAGCTGATCGGCGTGCGCCACAGCGGCGTGGAAGTCAAGGCGCCACACGACGGCTTCGTGGTGTTTCCCAACCCGCGCGCCGAACCGGGGCAGGAGTGGTTTTACATGGCACGGCGGCGCGCCTGATTTCACGCAGAAAGTGCCTGTAGCCCAATCAGTGCGTGCGCCAGCAGCTATCAGATCAGGAGCATTGACGGCGCAGGATCAGTCCGCAGGGTGACCGCCACGCTTGCGACGTTGCAGCAGCGCCCCGACCATCAACGCCACAACAACCAGGTTGACGATGAGCAGCAACACACCATGCGAGCTTGGCTGGCGCAGGATTTCGACAACTTCAAACGGCACGTAAACGCCACCGCTGACCGCCGCCAGAACCTCGGCCCAGGCTTTCTCGCCATACAGACCCCAGGCTTCGACGAAACGCACCAGCGCATACAGCGCCGCACCGGCGGCCAGCAGCGTCAGCCGGCTGTCCTGCAGGTTGGACGCAGCTTGCAGAAAAATCTGCGGGTAACGCGAGGCCGGGTTCAGGTGCCAATGTTCGATGAGCCTGGCCGCCGCGGCATGCACGTCGGTGTGAATCAGTAGCAGCAGGCCGCTGCCGGCCAACAAAACTACTGCGCCTTTGAAAGCTTCGAACAGCGCAACCGTTCTGATCGCCGCAGAACGGGCTCTGGCGGAAGCCGGCGGTGCAAGTTCGGGAGCGCCCATGGTGCTTCAGCGTGTGTAACGCCTGACTTGCCTATTCGTAGCGCCTGCCGTCCGCCATCAATTGGTCCGTGCCGATGACCTCGTTGATGCCATCAAAATCCAGCATCTGTTTCTGCCAGGGCGCCGTGGTCTGGTGCTGGTGCAGGCTGGCGTAGTAGCCCTGCAGCGTGTGCGTCACAGCACGCACCGTGCCTCCGGGGAAAATGACGATGCGAAAACCGCGGGCCCCCAGTTCGGTGGCGCTTTGCACCGGGGTCTTGCCGCCTTCGACCATGTTGGCGAGCATGGGGATGCGCCCCGCAAAACGCGCGCAGGCCGTGTCCATCTGCTCCGGCGTGCGCAGCGCTTCGATGAACAGAGCGTCCACGCCGCATTCGAAATAACGCTCGGCGCGCTCCAGCGCGGCGTCCAGGCCCTCGACCGCAATGGCGTCGGTGCGCGCCAGGATCAGCGTGTTGGCACTGGTGCGGGCATCCAGCGCGGCCTTGAGCTTGCCGACCATCTCCTGCACCGGCACCACGGCCTTGCCGTCGAGGTGGCCGCAGCGTTTGGGAAAGGTCTGGTCTTCGATCTGGATCATGGCCGCGCCGGCGCGCTCGAAACCCCGCACGGTGCGCATGACATTGAGTGCATTGCCAAAACCGGTGTCGGCATCAACGATGACCGGCAGGCTCACCCGCTCGGTGATGCGGGCCAACGTGTCGGCCACCTCGGTGAAGGTCGTCAAGCCCACATCGGAGCGGCCCAGGCGCGTGTAGGCCATCGAGGCACCCGACAGATAAAGCGCCTCGAAGCCGGCCTGCTCGGCCACCAGCGCGCTCAGCGCGTCGTAGACACCGGGGGCGAGCACGGCCTGGGTTTGCGCCAGGCGCTGCTTCAAGGAAAGGCTTGGATTCATGGCTTGGTTTCCAGTAGCGTGGCCGCGCTGCGCGCCGCGATGTAGCCGCCCGCAATCGCGCTGAGCAGGCCGTTGCCCGAGAGGTAGCCCCAGACCACGTTGCCCGAAACACCGCGCGCCGCGCCACCGGCGGCCAGCAGATTCTTGAAAGGTCTCGCGTCTTCATGCAGCACGTGGCAATGGGCGTCGATATCGAGCCCGCCCTGGGTGTGAAACAGCGCCCCCGTGACCTTGACCGCGTAAAAAGGCGCTTGCAATACGCGCTTGAAAACACGACCGTCGGGCGCTGCGGCGCCAGGGGCCACCATGGCCAGCGTGGCGTGCAAGGCGCCGGCATCGCAGCCGATCAACGCGGCCAGCGCGGCCTCGTTCTCGCAGCGTTTGAGCGCACCGGCGGCTTCGGCCGCGCAGAAATCGGGAAAGCTGCGCGCGAAGGCCAGCAAGGCTTCGTCGAACACATTCCAGGCCACGCTGCCGGGCTGTGCCAGCACCTGCACGGCAGCTTCCGAATAACCGCCGGTCTCGTCGTGAAAGCGCCGGCCCAGTGCATTGATCTGTACCGCGCCTTCCATCATCAGCGCCCAGGAGACCAGCGCGCCCTGCGGCACGGCCCATGAGCCGTGGCCCTGGTAACCGCCGAGGTCGGCCAGACGCGCGCCCAGCGCGCGGCCCCAGGCGATGGCGCTGCCGTCGTTGCCGGTGTGGCCGGCAAAGGTAGCGTCTTTCATCTCGGGCAAAAGCTGCTGCACCATGGCGGCATTGCCGCCAAAGCCATTGCAGGCCAGGATCAGCGCGTCACAGGACAGCTGCTCCAGCGTACCGTCGGGCCGCTCGTAGGTGACGCCCAGAACTTCATCGCGCTCATTGAGCCAGAGCTCGCGCACCAGCGCGCGGGTCACGGTGGGAACGTCGGCCGTTTCGGCGGCCTGCTGCAGGCGCGCCATCAGGCCGGCACCGGTTTTTTCCGGCACGGCGTGCATGCGGTGCCGGCTGTGACCGGGGTAGAGAAAATCATCGAGCAGCACAAAGTCCAGCCCGTGCCTGGCCTGCAGGGCGTCCATCGCCGGTCCGATCGCCTCGGCATAAGCCGTGGCCAGGTGCGGCGCCGCCGTGCCATGGGCTTTGGCCTGGATGTCGGCGGCAAAAAGCTGCGGGCTGTCGTCAATGCTTTTCGATTGCTGCACACGCGTGCACGGAGCGGGCACAAAACCCGAGGACAGCGCGGTCGAACCGCTGGGCACGGCGTCGCGCTCGAGCACCACGCATTCGATGCCGGCGTCGCGCAGCATCAGCGCCGCGGTCAGGCCGCAGGCACCGGCACCCACAATCGCGACCGGCACATGAACCGGGGCGTCCATGCGCTCGGCGCGGCGAATCACGGGCAATGTCATGACAGCGACTGGATAAATTCTTCACAGCGCATCACCTGCGCGATGCTGCCCATGTCGGCCAGGGCCGTGGCATGGATTTCGGGCTTGAAGGCCGCGCAGCCGTCGCTCAGCACGATGGTGTGGTATTCGCGCATGTGGGCATCACGCACCGTGCTGGCCACGCCGCCGTTGGTGACGATGCCGCAGACCGCCACGGTGTTTATGCCCGCATGGCGCAGTACCCAGTCGAGCTGGGTGTTGAAAAACGCCGAGTAGGCGACCTTGCAGACCGACACATCAATCAGGGGCTGCAGCTCGGGCACATTGGCCTGGCCCGCGCTGCCGGGGGCGAAATCGCCGCGGCGCAGAAACGGGCGCAGGGCCAGGAGGTGCGGCGAGATCATGGGCTCGCCCTGGGCGTCGGGCCAGAGCGTGAACTGGCTGGCCGCCACCAGGCCGCCGCCGGCCTTGACAGCGCGCGCCACACCGGCCACGCGGCCGGGCAGTTCACGCGCGGCCGCGCTGGCGGCGCCCCCGCGCGCATAGGCGCCCTCGGGCGCGAGGAAATCGTTTTGCAGATCCACAATGATCAGCGCAATTTTTTTCGGTGATGGCTTCATGAGGGTTTGACCAGCAGGTTGCCAAAGCTGTCCACCGTCGCATGAAAGCCGGGCTCCAGCCAGACCGTGGTGTCGGGCTGCTCCAGAATGGCCGGGCCGTTGATGCGCGCACCGACCGGTAAATCAAGGCGCGGGTAACGCACCGCCGCCCACCAGCGCCCGGCATGGAACACCTGCTGCTCGCCGCTGGGTTCCGTGGAGCCGGCGCCCGTCGGGGCCAGCACCGCGAGGTCGAACTTGGGCCGCACGCCGATGCGGGCGTAACGCAGGTTCATGACGCGTATCGCGATGCCGGTCAGCACGCGGCCAAAGGCTGCGAGGTAAGCCGCTTCAAAGGCGATCTGAATCACCGCCGTGGTGATCAACTCGACCTGCGTCACCGGCAGGGGCACTTGCACCGTGTGGGTCTGACCTGCGTACAGCATGTCCAGCGCAATGACTTCCTGCACCTCGGAGAAACGCACGCCGGCCGAGTCCAGCCGCTGCTGGCAGGCCGCCGCGACGGTGGTGATGCGCTGGCGCAGATCGGCAATATCCAACTCCGCCAGGCCCTTGTTCAGGGTCTGCACCGCGTCGTGCCGCATGTCGGCCATCACGCAGCCCAGGGCCGAGGTGACGCCGGGGTAACGCGGGACAATGCCGGTGGTCACACCGACCTCGCGCATCATGGCGCACACATGCAGCGCGCCACCGCCGCCAAAAGGCATGTAGGCAAAGTTGCGTGGATCGTGCCCGCGTTCGATGGACACCACGCGGATCGCACCTGCCATCTTGGCGTTGGCCACCGTCAAAATGGCTTCGGCCGCAGCCATCACGTCCAGCCCCAGGGGCTGCGCCACATGCTGCTCGATCGCGGCGCGCGCCTTGCCGGCGTCCATGGCGGCAAGCAGGCCGCCACCGAGCGGGCGGTCGGCAGCAATCCGGCCCAGCAGCACGTTGGCGTCGGTCACGGTCGGGCGTGTGTTGCCGCGGCCGTAACAGGCCGGGCCCGGGTTGCTGCCGGCCGACTCGGGGCCGATCTGCAGCATGCCGCTGGCATCGACCGAGGCAATGGAGCCGCCGCCGGCGCCTATGGTCTCGATCTGGATCATGGGTGAACGCACCACCATGCCGAACTCGATGGAGGTCTGCGCCGACAGCGCTGCCTCCCCCTTGGCGACCAGCGACACGTCGAACGAGGTGCCGCCCATGTCACCGGTGATGGCGTTGGGGAAACCGGCAGAGCGGGCAATCGCCGCACAGGCAATCACGCCGGCCGCCGGGCCCGACAGCGCGGTGCGCACCGGCACGTCGCAGGCGGTCTGGCGCGACATCACGCCGCCGTTGCTTTGCACAATCAGCAGCTCACCGGCAAAACCCTGGCCGCGCAGGTCGGACTCCAGGCGCGTGAGGTAGCTGCCGACCACCGGTTGCAGCGCGGCGTTGAGCGTGGCCGTGGAGCAGCGTTCGAACTCGCGGATCTCCGGCAATACTTCGCTGGCGGCGGTCACATGGGCGTTGAGCCAGAGTTCGCGCACGGCCGCGACGGCGGCGCGTTCATTGGCCGGGTTCGCATAGGTGTTGATGAAAAACACGCAGACCGCCTCGCAGCCCGCGGCCAGCAAGGCCTTGGCCTGGGTGCGCACCTGCTCCAGGTCCACGGCAGTGTGGATACTGCCATCAGCCAGCACACGTTCGTCAACTTCCAGCCGCAGGTCGCGTGGCACGATGGGCTCGAAACTGCCGCGCAGTCCCCAGGTCTGCGGGCGGTCACGCCGGCGCATCTCGATCACATCGCGGAAGCCGCGCGTGGTGATGATGCCGGTGCGCGCCACCTTGCGTTCGAGCAGCGCATTGGTGCCCACCGTCGTGCCGTGCACGATGGTGCTTATGCTGGCCGCCGAGTCGGCGACACGCGCCACACCGTTCATGAAACCGCGCGCTTCCTCGCCGCGTGTGGAAGGCACCTTGACGATGCGCGCAGTGCCGCTGGCTTCGTCCAGCACAAACAGGTCGGTGAAGGTGCCACCCACATCAACGCCGACAACCAGACCGCCTGGAGTGCTCATACGCCCTCCTTCTTCGCAGCGCCTGCCGTCACGTAACCCAGCGCCAGATCGCGTTCACGCGCAGCCTGCAAACGATCCGCAGGCGCGCCGTAGCCACCGCCGCCCGGCGTCTGCAAGCGCACACGTTCGCCTTTCTTCAGCTTGATGCCGACCATCTTCGAAACCATAGGGGGTGTTTTCCATTCATGGTTGTTCTCGTAGCTGAAGACATTGACCGCAGCCTCGCCGCCGCCGGCAATCCCTTTGGGCGCGGACTTGCCACGTTCGCCGAAGATGAAGACCTCGGCGTCCTGCTCCAGCAGTTCGATTTCGTAGTTCGCGCCCAGGCCACCGCGGAACTGGCCGTCGCCGCCGGAGTCGGCGCGCAGTGACCATTCGGTGAAGCGCACCGGGTAGGCGGCTTCCAGAATCTCCAGTGGCGGGATGGTGGCGGTGGAGATAGGCGCATTGCCGTGGCTCAGCCCGTCACCGCCGGAATGACCGCCGTGGCCGCCGCCGAAGAAGCTGAACATCACCCAGCGCTGACCCTTGCGGGCAGCGTCCGTGCGGTGTCCTGCGATGGACAGCGCATTGATGGTGCCGTAGGCCTGGGCCACGGCGCGTGTCGGGTCGGCCTGCGCCGCCGCACTGAAAATCACGTCGATCATGCGCAAGATGGTCTCGGTGTAGCCCCCCACGGGCCGCGGCCGCGCCGCGCTGATGACGAGGCCGTCGGGCAGGACGAAGTCCACCGCGTCGAGCACGCCGGCATTGGCCGGCACGTCGGGGAACAGGTGCTTGAGCGCGACATAACAGGCGGCAATCGCCGTGGCGCGCGAGATATTGACCGGGCCGGCGCACTGCGGCGAGCTGCGTGAAAAATCAAGCGTCAAACGTTCGCCCTGCACCGTCATGTCCAGCGCAATCGTCAGTGGCTCGTCCTTGACGCCGTCGTTGTCCAGGATGTCGCTGAACGAGTAGCGACCGTCGGGCAGCGAGGCGATGTGCGAGCGCATCAGCCGCACGGCGCGCGCGCGCAGCTCCCCCATGGCCTGCAGCACCAGCGCATCGCCATATTCGTCGAGCAGGCCGTGCAGGCGCCGCACGCCGAGCTCCAGCGCGGCGAGCTGGCCGTTGAGGTCGCCCCAGAGGCTGTCGGGCAGCCGGGTGTTGGCCTGCAAAATGGCCAGCACATCGGCGTCCAGCGCGCCGGCGCGGACGACACGCACGGGTGGAATCTGCACCGCCTCCTGCCAGCATTCGGTGGCCGCCGGGTTGTAGTTGCCGGGCACCGCACCACCGACATCGTGCCAGTGCGCGGCAGAAGCGAGGTAACAAAACAGCTTGCCGCCGCGGAAAAAAGGCCGCACCAGCTTGAAGTCATTGGCATGGGTGCCGCCCTCGTAAGGGTCATTGAACAGCCAGGTGTCACCGTCGGCCATGCCGGCGTGCGGATCATCGGGTTTGCTGCGCTCGCGCGCCACCCGGGCCGCCGCGCGCACCGCAAAGGCCATGGCGCCGACAAACACCGGCAGGCCGGACTTGCCTTGCACCAGCGTGTCGCCCGAGGTGGCGTCATACAGGCCGTGACAGGCGTCGTGCGCTTCGGCAATGATGGGGTTGAAGGCGCTGCGGTACAGCGTGGCGTCCATCTCGTCGGCGACCTGTTCGAGACGGCCCCTGAGGACCGCCAGCGTGACGGGGTCCATCGCCGGCCCCGGGGAAATCTCAGACATGTTCAGGCTCCTTGCCAAATCGGATTCGCAGTTGGTTCATCAGTCCGCCGCTGCGCGCCATGTCGAGCAGGAAGTCGGGGATGGGTTCACAGGCCAGGCGCTCGCCGGCGCCTGAGATCACCGCGAGATTTTCTGTGTCGAGCGTGACCTGTCCGGCCTCCTGCAAGCGATCAGCCTCAGGGCAGGTCAGCAGCAACAGGCCGACATTGAAGGCGTTGCGGAAATACAGGCCGCTGAACGAGGGCGCAATCACTGCTGCCACACCGAGCTTGACCAGCACCGCGGCCGCCTGCTCGCGCGAGGAGCCAATGCCGAAGTTGGGGCCGGCCACGATCACGTCGCCCGGGCGAACCTGTGTCGAAAATTCAGGGCGCACGGATTCGAGGCAGTAGGTGGCAATCCTGTCAATACCGTGTTTCATGGCATGGCCGGGCGCCAGCACGTCGGTGTCAACGTCAGCGCCCAGCTTCCAGACACGATGGGTCGTCGCAGCCTGGGTCATGCCAGCACCTCCCGTGGATCAGTGATCACGCCGCGCAGCGCCGAGGCGGCCACGGTGTAGGGTGAGGCCAGGTAGACCTGCGTGGTTGTCGACCCCATGCGGCCCTTGAAGTTGCGCGCCGTGCTCGAGATTACCGTGGTGTTGTCGCCCATGGTCTCGCCATAACCGGCGCAGGCGCCGCAGGCGGTGGGAAACAGCTCGGCACCGGCATCGAGCAGCACCTGCAGCACGCCCTCTTCGCGGGCGGCGTTCTGGTCTTTCTGGCTGGCCGGCGCCACCATCAGGCGCACGCCACTGGCCACACGCCGGCCGCGCAGCACCTCGGCGGCGGCGCGCAGGTCGTCGAGTTTGGCGCCGGTGCAGGCGCCGATGTAGGCCACGTCCACCGGGGTGCCGATGAATCGGCCCACCACCTCCGCATTGGCCGGGCTGTGCGGCGCGGCCACAAATGGCGAAAGCGCACCCGCATCAAATTCGTGGCGCGTCAGGGCGGCGCCTTCGTCACTCTGCCAGCGGCTCAGGTCACCGAGTTCGCTGGCCGGCGTGCCGGCGGCCTGCAACCACGCTGCGGTGACCTCGTCGGGCGCGATCAGGCCGACCTGCGCGCCGAGCTCGGCACTCATGTTGGAGAGTGTCATGCGCTCCTGCATGGCTAGCGCGTGGACGGCGGGACCGGCGAATTCCACCGCCTGGTACTGCCCGCCGTTCATGCCGAAGCGGCCAATCATGTGCAGCATCATGTCTTTGGCGGTTACGCCTTTTTGCAGGTGGCCGTGCCAATACATCTGCAGGGTCTGCGGCACACGCAGCCAGATCTCGCCCGTCACCACCACGCCCAGCATCTCGGTGCTGCCGATGCCGAACATGTAGGCGCCAAACGCCCCGCCTGTCGGTGAATGCGAGTCACCGCCGACACAGAACATGCCGGGCCGGATGTGCCCGTGCTGGGCCACCACCACATGGCAGATGCCCTGGCTGTCGTACACATGGGGCAGGTCCTGCTCACGCGCCCAGTCCCGCGCAATTCGCACGATCCTGCGCGACTCATCGTCACGCTCGGGCACGTAGTGGTCCATCACCAGCACGACGCGCGACTTGTCCCAGATCTGCGCGCCAAGCTCTTCCAGCATGGGCTTGAGCCGGCGCGGACCGGACGAATCGTGAAACATCGCCAGATCCACCCGGCAGGTCACAATCTCGCCGGGTGAGACCGACGAACGTCCGGCCGCCCGGGCGATCAGTTTTTGCGCGAGGGTCTGTGGAACAGGTTCTTTCATTCCGGTTTGGCTCCCGAGAACTTCACCACCCGGGCCCAGCGCTGGATTTCACCCTGCACGAACTTCGAGAATTCTTCTGGCGAATTGCCGACAGGCACGGCCCCTTCGGCATCGAGCCGGCGGCGCACCTCGGGTGCGGCAATCGCCTGCCGCGCGGCATCGCTGATGCGTTTGGCGAGCTCGGGGGCCATGCGCGCCGGGCCGAACAGGCCGAACCACGCGCTCGACTCGTAACCGGGCAGCACTTCGGCAATCGCGGGCACGTCCGGAAAGGCCGGCAGGCGCTTGCTGCTGGTCACGCCCAGCGCCTTGAGTTTGCCGGCTTTCACTTGCGCCTGCGCATTGCCGATCGCGGCAAACATCAGTTCGACCTGCCCGGCGATCACGTCCTGGATCGCCGGTGCCGTACCGCGGTAGGGAATGTTCACGATGAAGGCGCCCGATTGCATCTTGAACAGATCGCCCGCCAGATGCAGCGACGAGCCCACCGCTCCAATGGCAAAGTTGAGCTGTCCCGGCCTGGCCTTGGCCAGAGCAATCAGCTCGCGCACGTCTTTGGCCGGCACCGAAGGGTGGGCCACCAGGACCGAAGGTGAGGTCGCCACGCAGGTCAGCGGCGTGAAGTCGCGGATCGGGTCAAACGGCAATGAGGGATACAGCGAGGCATTGATGGCGTGGCTGGTGAAACTCATCAGCAGCGTGTTGCCATCGGGCGCAGCCCTGGCCACGGCTTCCGCCGCGATGTTGCCGCCGGCACCGGGCCGGTTTTCAACAATCACGGTTTTCCCGAGCAGGCGCCCCAGTTCGGTGGCCAGCGTGCGGGCCAGCGTGTCGGTGGAACCGCCGGCCGGCGCGCCGACCAGGATGCGTGTGGGCGCGGCCTGCGCATGCACGCCCGCAGCCAGCAGCGCGGCCGACGAAAGCAGAATGTCACGACGTTTCATGTTCAGTCTCCAGAACCAGTATCGGAACCAGCATCAGAATCAGGCATCAGAAGTCAAAGGCCCAGGTAGGCGCGGCGCAACTCGTCGCTGCCCAGCAGCTCCGCCGGTTGGCCCGAAAAACGGATGCTGCCGTTTTCCATGACATAGGCCCGGTCGGCAATTTCCAGCGACTGGCCGACGTTCTGCTCCACCAGCAGCACCGCCAGGCCGTCGTCGTGCAGTTTGCGGATCAGCCCGAACATCTCGTCGACCAGCAGCGGCGACAGGCCCAGCGACGGTTCGTCGAGAATCAGCAGGCGCGGCTCGGCCATCAGGCCGCGGCCGATCGCCAGCATCTGCTGCTCGCCGCCGCTCATGGTGCCGGCCAGCTGCGGCAGGCGTTCCCTGAGGCGCGGAAAAATGCCGAAGACCTTCTCGAGGTTGGCGGCGCGGCGCTCACGCGCACGCGTGAAGGAGCCGAGCTCGAGGTTTTCCAGCACCGTGAGGTTGGGAAACACCTTGCGCCCTTCCGGCACCTGGATCAGGCCGGCTTTCACCACATCGCGGTAATGTGCGCGGCTCAGGTCCTGGCCGTCGAACAACACGCTGCCGGCCCAGGCAGGATAGATGCCGCAGATCACGTTGTTCAGCGTGGACTTGCCGGCGCCGTTGCTGCCCAGCAGCGCCACGGTTTCACCGGCCTGGACGGTCAGGTCCACACCGCGCAGCACTTCGACCTGGCCGTAACCTCCGCGCAGCCCGCGGATTTCCAATAACGGGCTCATGCGGAGCCTCCCCCCGTTGCGGCCAAGGCCGCCGCACGCAGACGCGCGGCCGTGCCGTGGCCCAGGTATGCTTCGACCACCCTCTCGTCGGCGGTAACCACGGCCGGCGTGCCTTGCGCAATCAGCTGGCCCTGGGCCAGCACCCAGACATGCTGCGCCAGGTTCATCACGGCCTGCATCACATGTTCGATCATGAGCACGGTCACGCCGCTTTGCGCAATGCCGCGCACCACCGGAATCATCTCGGCAATTTCCTGCGGGTTCAGGCCGGCCAGCACCTCGTCAAGCAGCAGCAGGCGCGGCCGGGTGGCCAGCGCCCGCGCGAGCTCGAGCCGCTTGCGGCCGGCCACTGTCAGGTCTGACGCCGGTTTGTCGAGCAGCGCCGCCAGGCCGACGCGGGCGGCGACCTCCTCGGCCTGGCTCAGCGCGCTGCGCCTGTCCTTCAGATGCAGGTGAGCGCCGACGGCAATGTTCTCGCGCACGGTCTGGGTGGCGAACGGCTGCACGATCTGGAAGGTGCGCGTCATGCCCTGGCGCGCATTGAGGTGCGGCGCGCGGCCAGTGATGTCCTGGCCGTCGAACACCACGCTGCCGCTGTCGGGTTTGAGGAAGCCGGACATCAACGCAAACAGGGTGGTTTTTCCCGCGCCGTTGGGGCCGATCAGGGCCGTCAGGCTTCCCCGGGGAACCTCCAGGCTCACGTTTTGCACGGCCTGCAGTCCGCCAAAGGATTTGGACAGGCCCTGGATGGAGAGCAGGGAATCAGCCACCGCGGCCTCCTTTCTTCAGTCCACGGCCGCGCCACAGCGATCTGGCCGTCGCGCCGAGTCCGCCTATGCCACGCGGCATGAACATCACGATCGCCACCAGAACCACGCCATAAATCACCATGTTGATGCCGGGCAACTCGCCGAACAGGTTGCGCGTGATGTCGGCCAGCACATGCAACACCAGAGCGCCCAGCACCGGGCCCCAGAGCGTGCCCAGGCCGCCGACGATGGCGGCGACCAGCGCCTCTACCGAGGTCTGCGCGCCGTAGGCAATGCCCGGGTCGATGTACTGGAATACCTGCAGATAGAAGGCGCCGCCCGCCCCCATGAAACCGCCCGACAGCGCAATCGCGCCGAGCTTGATGCCGAAGGGACTGACGCCAATCGCGCGCGCCGCGTCCTCGTTGTCGCGTACCGCCTGCAGGTAGGCGCCAAAGCGCGAGTTCTTGAGCCACCAGCTCACCAGCAACGCGGCCGCTACAAAACCCAGCACGAGATAGATATAACCCTTGCGCGATCCGAACTGCATGTTGGCAAAGGATTCCTGCAGCGGCAGCATCAGGCCCACGCCGGCGCCGGTAAACGGCACGGACAGCGCCAGGATGCGGAACACCTCGGCAAAGGCCAGCGTGACCAGCGCGAAATACGAGCCCTTGAGGCCATAACGAAACGACAGGGCGCCGACAAACACGCCGACGCCGGCGCTGCCGGCCACCGCCAGGCCCAGGGCCATCCAGGCGTTGAGCCCGCCCTGCAACTGCGCGATCGCCTGGATGTAGGCGCCGGTGCCGAAGAACAAGGCGTGACCAAACGAGAACTGCCCGCCAAAACCGCCCAGGATGTTCCAGGCCTGGGCCAGCAGGGCCGCATACAGCGCCATCATCACGAAGTTCAGGATCACGCCGGAATCGGTTACCAGCGGAATGCTGGCCACCAGCGCGACAAACAGCACAATGCCGGTCAGGTCTTTCACGCCGCTTCTCATGCCTTGGCTCCAAACAGGCCCTGTGGGCGAAACAGCAGCACCGCAATGAAGATGGCAAAAATACCGATCTGTCCGAGTGACTCCCCGAGGTACAGGCCGCCCAGCGACTCAACCACGCCAATCAGCAGGCCGCCGAGCAAGGCGCCGCCAAAACTGCCCATGCCGCCCAGCACCACGATGGTGAAGGACACCAGCACAAAGCCGCTGCCGACCTGCGGGTTCACGTAATAGGCCGGCAGCAGGAAGCAGGCGGCGGCCCCGAGACAGGCCAGGCCGATGCCGAAACTCATGGCATACACATGGTCAACGTCGATGCCCATGAGCTTGGCCCCGTGTTTTTCCCTGGCGACCGCGCGGATGGCGCGGCCCAGATCGGTCTTGCCCACGATCCACAGCAGCAGGCCGGACACCGCCAGCGCACCGGCGAAGGCCACCAGCTTGGGCAACGCAATCATGGCCGGGCCGATGGCCACCGTGGTCAGCGTGTAGGCCGTATCGATGGTACGGGTGTCGGACTTGAAGAACAGCAGGGCCGCGTTCTCCATGATGATGGACAGCCCCAGCGTCACCAGCAGGATGTTTTCGTCCTTGCCGTGGCTGGCGCGGTTGATGATCAGGCGCTGCAGCGCATAACCGAGCACAAACATGCCGGGCACCACGAGAGGCAGCGCCAGGTAGGGGTCGATGCCCAGATGCTGCTTGAGCATGTAGACGGCATACAGCGCGATCATCAGGGCCGCCCCATGGGCGAAGTTGATGATGTGCAGCACACCGTAGATCAGGGTCAGCCCCAGCGCGATCAGCGCATAGACCGCGCCGGTGGTCACACCGTTGAGCAGGGAGGGGAAAAGGATGCTGAGGTCAAACATGGGTCACACAGGAAAGTGGCACTGCCGCTGGCACCTGGCCCGGCCAGGCGCCTGAAGGCGCCTGCGCGGGTCCGGTACGAACGCTGCTTTTTTCAGGCCCGCAGCGGGAACAGGGGGTCGGCTTCGCGGTAGTCGCGCGGGATGATGACCTTGATGTCGTTCTTGAGGACCTGCGTCATCAGTGGCTGCGCGCCCATGTTCTGTCCGTTGACGAACCGGGTCGCGCCGTACGGCATGATGTGATCGGAGAAGGTGCTGTTCTGCAGCGCGTTGATGATGGCCGCGCGGTCGGCTGACTTGGCCTTGTCGATGGCATCGGCCAGCAGACGCATGGAGGTGTAGGTCATGAACACCTCATAGCTGAAGAACAGGCCCTGGGCCTCGACCCGCTTCTTGAGTTCGGCCGAGCGCTTGTCCTTGGGGTTGAACCAGTGGTTGCAGTCGATGATGCCGTTGGCCGCGTCCGGAAACTCCTTCACGAACTTGTAGCTCGAAGCCGCGCCACCCAGCACCGAATAAATCGCCTTGGGCGTCACTTTCTGCTGCTGCATGGTGCGCACCAGCAGGGCATATTCGTTGTAGTAGTTGGCCGGGATGACGATGTCGGGGTTGACCGCCTTCATGCGCAGCACGATGTTGTTGAAGTCGCGCGTCGGGTTCGCGTGTTTGATCACTTCCTTGACCTCGTAGCCGTAACCGGGCAACTCGCGCGCCAGCAGGTTGGCGGTACCGGTGCCGAACAGCGACTCTTCGTGAACAATCATCACCGTCTTGGCGGGCTTGCCGGCGGCGGTGTTGAGCACATGCAGGTTGGCGACCGCGGTTTCGGCGCACTTGCGGTAGCCGGGGCCGAAGCGGAAGGTGTTTTTCAGGCCGCGCTCGACGATCTGGTCGGCCACGCCCACATCGACCACGTGCGGCAGGTTGTACTTGGCGGCCGCCTGGGTGGTGGCCAGGCAGATCGCGGAAGCAAAGGCCCCGACCACGGCAGACACCCCGGCTTCATTCATCTTTTCGACCTCGGCGACCCCGGCCTGCGGCTGGGACTGCGCGTCACCGAGCAGCGCCTCGAGTTTGGCGCCGCCCATGGACTTGATGCCGCCCGCCTTGTTGATGTCATCGATGGCCATGAGCGCGCCCAGGCGGCACTGCTGGCCCGAATAGGCCAGCGCCCCGGTGACGGGGTGCAGCACACCCACCTTGATGGACTTGGGCTGCGCGCCCCCGACCAGGGGAAATGCCAGTGCCGAAGCGGCCGCGGCAGATTGGGACATGAAATGGCGACGGGTACTCATGGCATTCTCCTGAAGTGGATTAATGGAACTTGGCGGACAACTCTTTGCTGACCCACACCTTGGCATCGATGCTGCCAACGCGCGACAGCTGCATTTCATACTCGTACCTGTCCGGGCGGTACAGGCCATGCAGCCATTGAATCGGGCGGTCGTGGTCGTCATAGACCAGGCGGCGTACGGCCAGCAAGGCCGAGCCGACAGCGACGTCCAGATGTTTGGCCACCATGACATCGGCCAGCCGAGCGGAAATGGTCTGGTGAGCACGGCCGACCTGAACCCCGGACTCTTCGAGCAGCACGAGGATCGGCTTTTTGGCCAGCTCGCGCCGCCCGAACTTGCGGGCGATGTCCGCCGGCACATAGGTCGTGATGTGGGACACCGGGCCTTCCCGTGTGCTGCGCACCCGGATTGCTTTTTGCACCGGGTCACCCGGCTTGAGCTGCAGGGCAGTGGCGACGCTGGCCGAGGCGGTCACCAGTTCCACCTCGAGCACGTTGACCGAGGTTTTCAACCCCATGCTGACCAGGTTTTCCAGCAGACCGGTGAGCTGGGCCCGCTGCGCCGTCTGGCCGCGCGGTGCGGCCGGCGAAGCGCCGACGTCCAGCGCCCGCGTGCCTCGACCCGGCTCGCGTGAAATCAGGCCCTCGGACGCCAGCTGCTCCAGCGCCCGCCGCACCGTCACGCGCGCCACGCCGAACTGCTGCATCAGCGCCAACTCGCCGGGAAATCCTTCCGAGAACCGGCCTTCATGCAATTGCTCGCGGAGCACCAGATAGATCTGGTGGTACTTCGTCATGGGCAACACGGGGGACATGGGCCGATGTTAGGAACAGTCCTATTGTTCTGTCAATAGGACATTTGACGCATCGCGTCACCCAAGGGTTTCCCCGCACCATGCAGCATTGATTCGCACCAGATGCGGGCGCCGCGCACCAGAACCAGCATCCAAACCGGAGCTTGTCCGGTCGCTCCGTGTAGCGTCCGGCGCGTCGGTCAAAGGTCATGCGGTCACGCGCGCGGCGACCGCCGGGCGGCCAGGTCTCGCCCCGCCCACCTGTTCCAGGCTGTTCTCAGCTTTTGGCGTATTCCGAAAAGGTCTTGCGAAACTTGGCCACCTTGGGCCCGGCCACCGCCATGCAGTAGCCCTGGTTCGGGTTCTTCTCGAAGAAGTCCTGGTGGTATTCCTCGGCCGGCGAGTAGTTGTCCACCGGCAGCACCTCGGTGACGACCGGTTTGCCAAACAGCTTGTCGCGGTTCAGGGCGCTGACCATGTCCTCGGCCACCTGCTTCTGCTCGAGCGTGGCGTAATAGATGCCGCTGCGGTACTGCGTGCCGGTGTCGTTGCCCTGGCGGTTCAAGGTGGTCGGGTCGTGGATCACGAAAAAGATTTCAAGAATCGCCCGCAGACTGATCTGCGCCGGGTCATAGACCAGCTTGACAACCTCGTTGTGCCCGGTGGTGCCGGTGCACACCTGCTCGTAGCTCGGGTTGTGGACGTGGCCGTTGCTGTAGCCCGATTCCACATCAACAATACCGCGCACCTGCACAAACACCGCTTCGGTGCACCAGAAGCAGCCGCCGCCCAGCGTGATGGTCTGCAGGCTCGTGCCGTTCGATGGGTCTTGTGTCATGGATGATCCTTGTTTGGTTACGATGGGCCGGTTCCAGCTGATTTCTGTTCTGCGGGCCTGACCGAATGGTATTGAATTCAGGCAATGATCATCCGGCAAAGCAGAAAACCCCTGAACCACCGTGCCGCTGTCCCGCAACCTTTTTCCTGAAGTTATGAGTCAAATCGGCCTCCAGCCCTTTCCACACCTGCGCAAGCAGCTATCTATTTGAGAGCATTTTGAATGATGTCACTGGGTGAACTCAAGCCGATTCTCGCCACGCTGGTGCTGCCGCCCGCAGCGCCGCTGCTGCTGGCGTTGCTGGGCCTGGTGCTGGCCATCCGCAAAAGGGCATCGGGCCTGTTGCTGGCCTTTGCGGGCCTGGCCCTGCTCTGGTTCCTGAGCTGCCATGCGGTGGCCGTGTGGCTGGCGCAGACCATCCTGCCGCAGTACGCGCCGCTGACGGTGCCCGCGCTCAAAAGCGGCGGTGTGCAGGCCATTGTGGTGCTGGGCGGCGGGGTTCACCCGGTTGCCCCGGAGTATGGCGAGGCGCAGTCTTCGTCCGCAGCGGCCATGCGCCTGCGTTACGGCGCCTGGCTGGCGCGCCAGACCAGCCTGCCGGTGGCGTTTGCCGGCGGCATGGGCTGGGGCGCGGCCGACGCCCAAGTCCTCTCGGAAGGCGAAGTCGCACGCCGCATGGCCGAGCAGGACTACGGCCTGAAGCTGCGCTGGGTCGACGACCGGTCGCGCGACACCGCCGAGAACGCCAGCCTGCTCAGGCCGCTGCTGCAAAAAGACGGCGTGCAGCGGATCGCGCTGGTCACCCATGCGTGGCACATGCCGCGTTCGGTGCTGGCTTTCGAACGCGCCGGTTTCATGGTGACGGCTGCGCCCATGGGTTTCATGCTGCCCAGCCGCAACGGCTTGCTCGAATGGCTGCCTTCCAGCGATGGGCTGGAGGATTCGCGGGCCATCCTCAGGGAGTGGCTGGCGCTGCGTATTGCCCGGCCTTGATCTGCCGCAAGCTTTACCCCAACTTCACCGGCCTGAGCCCGGATAAAGTGGGCAGGTCCCTTGACGGACCGGGAGCAAGGCACTACATTACTAACCAGTCAGTCAGTAACTAATGTCTATCTCCACCTTCCTCAGCGATACCACCGCCACACTCTCGGCCAAACGCGAGCGTCGCAAAGAGGCGCGCCCCGGCGAACTGCTGGACGCCGCACTTGACCTGTTTGTCGAAAAAGGTTTTGCCGCGACCCGCGCCGAAGAAGTGGCCGCCCGCGCCGGTGTTTCCAAGGGCACGCTGTTCCTTTACTTCCAGAGCAAGGAAGAACTGCTCAAGGCTGTCGTGCGCGAAAATATCTCGGGCCGCTTCAAGGAGTGGAACGACGAGTTCGAACGTTTTGAAGGCACTGCCGCCGAAATGCTGGCCTACTGCATGACGGTGTGGTGGGAGCGTGTGGGCGCCACCCGGGCTTCAGGCATCACCAAGCTCATGATGAGCGAAGCCGGCAATTTTCCGGAGATCACCGCTTTTTACCAGCAGGAAGTCATCCTGCCAGGCCAGGCGCTGATTCGCCGCATCATGCAGCGCGGCATTGACCGCGGCGAGTTCCGGCCCATGGACCTGGACCACGCCATCTACAGCGTGATTGCGCCCATGATCTTCCTGATTCTGGCCAAACATTCCGCGGGCACCTGCGCAGACCCCGGCCTGCCAGACAACGCGGCAAAGTACATCGCCACCCAGGTCGACACCATCCTCCACGGCATCTGCGCGGCCCCCACCACCGACAAAGCGAAAAAATGAAACCCTGGCTCAAATGGGTCATGGCCCTCGTCCTGTTGCTGCTGCTGGCCACGGCCGTGTGGGGCACGCTGTCTGCTCGCAAAAAGCAGCAGCAGGCACTGGCCGACACCACCGCTGCCAAGGCGCAAACCGTGGTCGAACTTGCCGCTACCGATGTGTTCCAGGCCAAGACCGTGGAACTCAGCCAGGGGCTGCCGGTATCGGGTTCGCTCAAGGCCGTCAACTCGGCGTTCGTCAAGACGCGGGTGGCCGGCGAACTGCAGGGCCTGACGGTGCGCGAAGGCGACACCGTCAAGGCCGGACAGGTGCTGGCACGCATCGACGCCAGCGAATACCAGTCGCGCATGCGGCAGGCGCAGGAGCAGGCGGATTCGGCAAAAGCGCAGATCGACATCGTGCAGCGCCAGTACGACAACAACCAGGCCCTGGTCAACCAGGGTTTCATCTCCAAAACGGCGCTCGACGCCTCGCAGGCCAACCTCAATGCGGCCAAGGCCAACCACCGCGCCGCGCTTGCCGCTGCCGAGGTGGCCAGAAAATCGCTGGACGACACGGTGCTGCGCGCTCCCCTGTCGGGCCAGGTTGCGCAGCGCCTGGCCCAGCCCGGTGAACGCCTCGGGGTGGACGTGCGGGTGCTGGAAATAGTGGATCTGAGCCGGCTTGAACTGGAAGCCAGCCTGAGCGCGGCCGACGCGCTGACGGTGCGCCCCGGCCAGGGCGCCTTGCTGCAGATAGAAGGCAGCGCGCAAACCGTTAACGCGACGGTGGCACGCATCAACCCCAGCGCCCAGGGCGGCAGCCGCAGCGTGCTGGTGTACCTGGCCATCGACAACACGGCCACGCCCCTGGGCCTGCGCCAGGGCCTGTTTGCGCAGGGCACCCTGGGCACCACACGCATGCCGGCCCTGGCCGTACCGCTGAGCGCCGTGCGCACCGACAAACCCGCGCCTTATGTGCAGGTGGTGGACAACAACCAGGTGGTGCACAAGCCGGTGGAGATGGGCCTGCGCGGCAGCAGCGCCGCAGACGCGGGCAACAGCACCCTGGTCGCGGTCAAGGGGCTGGCCGAAAACGCGGTGGTGATCGCCGGCGCCGTGGGCGCCCTGCGCGAGGGCACGGCCGTGAAGTTCACGCAGGCGCCCGCCTGGGCCCAGACTGCACCCGCCTCCGCCAAGACAGCGCCGTAGCCGGTATGTGGTTCACCCAGGTCAGCCTGAAAAACCCGGTCTTTGCGACCATGGTGATGCTCGCCATCGTGGTACTGGGCCTGTTCTCCTACCAGCGCCTGCAGGTTGACCAGTTTCCCAACATCGACTTCCCGGTGGTGGTGGTCACGACGGAATACCCGGGGGCTTCCCCCGAAATCGTCGAAAGCGAAGTCACCAAGAAAATCGAGGAAGGCGTCAACTCGATCGCTGGCATCAATGCCCTGACGTCCCGCAGCTACGAAGGCCAGTCGGTCGTCATCATCGAGTTCCAGCTGCAAATCGACGGCCGAAAGGCTGCGGAAGACGTGCGCGAAAAGATTGCGTCGCTGCGCCCGCTGCTGCGTGACGAAGTCAAGGAGCCACGCGTGCTCCGTTTCGACCCGGCCAACCGCGCCATCTGGTCGGTCGCCGTGTTGCCGATGGCGGCAGGCGCGGATGGCAAAACGCCCGCAGCGGCAGGCCCTGCCGCCCTGCCCACCGCCGTCGAGCTGACAAACTGGGCCGACCAGGTGCTCAAGAAGCGGCTGGAAAACGTGCGCGGCGTGGGTGCGGTCAGCCTGGTGGGCGGCAGCAAGCGTGAAATCAACATCTACCTCAACCCGCAGGCCATGGAAGCGCTGGGCATCACGGCCGACCAGGTGGCGAGCGCAGTGCGCAACGAAAACCAGGACCTGCCGGTCGGCGCCATCCGTTCGCTGGCGCAGGAGCGTGTGGTGAAAATCGACGCGCGCATGAAACGCCCCGAAGACTTCGGCAAGATCATCGTGGCGCGCAAGGTGTCTGCGGCCGGCGCGGGCAGCACCGTCACCGTGGACCAGGTCGCCAGCATCCGCGATGGCTCGCAGGAAATCGACAGCCTGGCGCTGTACAACGGCCAGCGCACGCTGCTGCTGACGGTGCAGAAGGCCCAGGGCGAAAACACCATTGCCGTGGTGGACGGGCTGAACAACGCGATCAAGGAACTGCAGGCCCAGCTTCCGCCCGGCACGCGGCTGGAGCAGATCGGCGACGGCTCGCGGCCCATCCGGGTCGCGGTGGAAAACGTGCGCCGCACGCTGATTGAAGGCGCGCTGCTGACGGTGCTGATTGTTTTCCTGTTCCTGAACTCGTGGCGCTCCACGGTGATCACCGGCCTCACGCTGCCGATCTCCATCATCGGCACCTTCCTGTTCATGAACCTGTTCGGCTTCACCATCAACATGATCACGCTGATGGCGCTGAGCCTGTGTGTGGGCCTGCTGATCGACGATGCGATTGTGGTGCGCGAGAACATCGTGCGCCATGTACAGATGGGCAAGCTGCCCTACCAGGCGGCGATGGAGGGCACGCAGGAAATCGGCCTCGCGGTGCTGGCCACCACGTTTTCCATCGTGGCGGTGTTCCTGCCCATCGGCTTCATGGGCGGCATCATCGGCAAGTTCTTCCACGAGTTCGGTGTCACCATCGTGGCTGCGGTGCTGATCTCGATGTTTGTCAGCTTCACGCTGGACCCCATGCTCTCGAGCATCTGGCACGACCCCAGCATTCATGCGCACGGCCAGCACGGCAAGCCGGTCACTTTTTACGACAGGACCATAGGCCGGGTGACCGGCTGGTTCGAGCGCGCGACCGACTCGCTGGCCGAGACCTACCAGCGCATCCTGCGCTGGGCACTGGTCCACCGGCTGGCCACGGTGGGCCTGGCCCTGGCGATTTTTGTGACCAGCGTTTTCATGGTGCCCCTGCTCGGCACCGAGTTCGTGCCCAAGGCCGACTTCTCGGAAACCTCGCTCAATTTCTACACGCCGGTGGGTTCGTCGCTGGAGACGACCGAGGCCAAGACAAAACAGGTTGAAACCATACTGCGCGAATTCCCCGAAGTGAAATACACGCTGTCGACCATCAACACCGGCAATGCGCAGGGCAAGATGTACGCCAGCATCTACGTGCGTCTGGTGGACCGCAAGGCCAGGGCCCGCAACGTGGACGAGATGTCCGGCGTGCTGCGCGAACGGCTCAGACAGGTGCCCGGCATCACCGTCACCCACGTCGGTCTGCTCGACGCGGTGGGCGGCAACAAGCAGGTGGAGTTTTCACTGCAGGGCGCCGACCTGAAGGAGCTGGAGCGCCTGACCGGCCTGGTGATGGCCCGAGTCAGCGGCATTCCCGGCCTGGTGGACCTGGACTCCAGCCTCAAGGCCGACAAACCGACCATCGAGGTGGACGTCAAGCGCGACGCCGCGTCCGACCTGGGCCTGTCGGTGTCGCAGATCGCGGCTTCGTTGCGCACGCTGGTGGCCGGGCAGACGGTGGGCAACTGGCGCGCGCCCGACGACCAGACCTACGACGTGAATGTGCGGCTCGCACCCGACGCCCGCAATACGCCGCAGGACCTGGAGCGCCTGCCCTTCATCAGCAGCGTGATCGGCAACAACCCTGACGGCTCGGCCCGTACGGTGCGCCTCAGCCAGGTGGCCACGGTGAAGGAAGCCACCGGCCCGAACCAGATCAACCGGCGAGACCTGACGCGCGAAGTCGCCATCAATGCCAACGTGTACAACCGCTCGGCCGGCGAGGTGTCCACCGACATCCGCAAGGCGCTGGACGGCATCAGTTTTCCGCCCGGCTACCGCTACCAGTTTGGCGGCTCAACCAAGAACATGGCCGAGTCCTTTGGTTATGCCATCTCTGCGCTGGTCATGGCGATCCTGTTCATCTACATGATTCTGGCCAGCCAGTTCAAGAGTTTCCTGCAGCCCATGGCCCTGATGACCTCGCTGCCGCTGACGCTGATCGGCGTGGTGCTGGCGCTGCTGCTGTTCCGCTCGACGCTGTCGATGTTTTCCATCATCGGCGTGGTGATGCTGATGGGACTGGTCACGAAAAACGCCATCCTGCTGGTCGATTTTGCGATCCGCATGCGTGACGAAGGCATGGAACGCAGCGAAGCCCTCCTGATGGCCGCCCGCGTACGCCTGCGCCCCATCCTGATGACCACGCTGGCCATGATTTTCGGCATGGTGCCGCTGGCCTTTGCGCTGACCGAAGGCTCGGAGCAGCGGGCCCCCATGGGCCAGGCCGTCATTGGCGGCGTCATCACCTCGTCGCTGCTGACGCTGGTGGTGGTGCCGGTGACCTACTGCTATCTTGATGACCTCGCGCAATGGCTCAAACGCCGCTTTACCGGCCGGCGCGCCTTGCCCGCCGTGGCGCCGGTGCCGTTGACCCCCCGTTAAAATCAGAGGTTTACCCCGATTTCTCTTCACAGGCCCCCACCATGAACTACGAACAAGCCCGTTTCAACATGATCGAGCAGCAGATCCGCCCCTGGGAAGTGCTGGACAGCCAGGTCCTGTCCCTGCTGGCCGTGGTCAAGCGCGAGGACTTCGTGCCGCCTGCGATGCGGGCCCTGGCTTTTGCCGACATGGAGATACCGCTGGGCGCCGAGCCCGGCCAGTGCATGCTGGCACCCAAGGTCGAGGCGCGCATGCTGCAGGACCTGGCGGTGCAGAAACACGAGAAGGTGCTCGAAATCGGCGCCGGCTCCGGCTACATGGCCGCCCTGCTGGCGCACCGTGGCCAGCAGGTCATCACGCTGGAAATCGACCCGGAACTGGCCCAGCTGGCCCGCGACAACCTGAAAAAAGCCGGCGTCTACAACGCTGAAGTGCGCACCGGCGACGGTGCCGTCAAACTTGGCAAGGCGGTCTCGGGCAACGACCCGCTGAGCGGCCCCTTCGACGTGATCGTGCTCAGCGGCTCGGTCGCCGAAGTGCCGCCCGCGCTGCTGGCCATGCTGAAGATCGGCGGCCGGCTCAGCGCCGTGGTGGGTTTTGAGCCCGTCATGCGTGCCACGCTGGTCACCCGCGTCGGCGACGCCGCCTTTAGCACCACGCAGGGCTGGGACACGGTCGCCCCGCGCCTGCTCAACTTCCCCGAACCGTCGACATTCAACTTTTAAACCGAGCCGTCCCGATGATTGACCAGCTTTCCCCTGCCGACTTCAGCACCTGGCTTGCCAGCCTTCCCGCCGGCGGCCCCGCGCCCATCGTGCTGGATGTGCGCGAGCCGTGGGAAGTGCAGACAGCCTCGGTCAAGGAAGACGGGTTCAGGCTGCTGCACATTCCGATGCGCGCTGTCCCCGCGCGGATTTTTGATCTCAAGGAAGAACTGCCCGCCGACCAGCCGGTGGCCTGCCTGTGCCACCACGGCGCGCGCAGCCAGCAGGTGGCCAGCTTCCTGGCGCAAAACGGTTTCACGCAAGTGGTCAACCTGCAGGGCGGCATCAATGCCTGGTCCGGGCAGCGCGACGCCTCCGTCCCGCGCTACTGAGCTCCGGCCAGCCCTCTTCACCGACTTCACCTTCCATCAGGACACCCCATGAAAACGCTCTTGAAAATTCCGGCCCTGTTGCCTTTGTCTCTTGCGCTGGGTTCCGTGCTGGCGGCTTTTGTACCAGCCGTCCAGGCGCAGAACCTGGTGGAGCTGTACCGTTCGGCGCGCGAGTACGACTCGTCCTACCAGTCGGCACGCTCGCTGTACGAGGCCAACCTGGCCAAGGCCGAGCAGGCCAAGGCCGGCATTTTGCCAACGGCCGGGCTGTCACTGGGGGTGTCGCGCACCAATTTTGAAAACACCAACCCGGTCATCGACCGCAACTTCCCCACCCAGACGGGCTCACTGAACGCTTCGCAGCCGCTCTACCGGCCCGGCAACTGGGCCACCTACGAACAGGGCAAGCAGCAGGTGGTGCTGTCCAGGGCGCAACTCGAAGCCGCCGAACAGGACCTGATCGTGCGCACCAGCCAGGCCTATTTCGATGTGCTGGCCGCGCAGGACACGCTGGCTTTTGTGCGGGCGCAAAAAGCCGCGGTCGGCGAACAACTGGCTTCAGCCAAACGCAACTTTGAGGTCGGCACCTCCACCGTCACCGACTCGCGCGAGGCGCAGGCGCGTTTCGACCTGGTGACCGCCCAGGAAATTGCCGCCGAAAACGACTTGCGCGTCAAGAAAATTGCCCTGGACCAGCTGGTTGGCAAAGCCGACGCCCAGCCCAAAGGCCTGCTGGTGCCCGTGGAGCTGCCGCCGCTGGTGCCCGCCGACGTGAACACCTGGGTCCGGCAGTCTGAAGACCTGCACCCGTCGGTGCGCCAGGCCCTGGCCAACCTCGAAGTTGCCAAGCTTGAAGTCGACAAGGCCGAAGCCGGCCACAAACCCACGCTGGACCTGACCGCCAGCTACGGCTCGCAGCGCAACCCGCAGGGCAGCACCACCAGCCCGCTGGACAACCGCAGCAACAGCACCACCGTCGGCCTGGCGCTGAACCTGCCGCTGTTTGCCGGCTTCGCCACGCAAAACCGCATCCGCGAAACGCTGTCCCTTGAAGAAAAAGCACGCTCCGACCTTGAAGGCGCCAAACGCGGCGTTGCCCTGAGCACGCGCACCGCTTACTTCGGCGTGTTGTCGGGCCAGGGCCAGGTCAAGGCGCTGGAAGCCGCCGAAGCATCCAGCCAGAGTGCGCTGGACGCCAACAAGCTGGGCTACCAGGTCGGCGTGCGCATCAACATCGACGTGCTCAATGCGCAAAGCCAGCTGTTCCAGACCAAACGCGACCTCGCGCAGGCGCGCTACAACGTACTGATCGGCGGGCTGCGGCTGCGCCAGGCCAATGGGACGCTGACGCCGGAAGATCTGTTGCTGATCAATTCGTTGCTGGTGCAGTAGTCGGCACGAAGGGGCTCCTGCCTCTTGCCTCTTGCCTCTTGCCTCTTGCCTCTTGCCTCTTGCCTCTTGCCTGACAAGAGAATATCTCTGCGGCCTTTCGCTGGCACCGGACGCCTGGTCATACCTGAACTTGTCAACGTCTCCGGATTGGCTATCGACAATATGCATTTATCGATAGTCAACAGCTCTGTCCACATAGACACAGCCTCTGCAGGAAAATGTCTGCTTTGGGCCCGTTGCGGTCTTCCAAACCACCTTTCCCAGTGACTGCTTCGCAGCGGTTGCGGCCTTTCGTCGGTGAAAGCTTTCGGGTTGCCAATTTTCTTTCAGAACTGAAGTCGTTCGTGACATGAGGTGCGGTGGCAAAGCGCGGTCCTCCTATCTCAACGAGGCCTCTATCTACGACACATTGGTTTGTTCGGACACAACGGAGTCGGCAAGACTGCCCTAACACACTGGCCAACGGGTGAAGCGGAATCCTCCGAGGGGCGCTGACCGAATTGGCGCATGAAGTTGATCCACTTCGGTGTTGTCGAGCAAGAACGGGAGGCCCTGGCACTACCAATGCGCCAGTCATGGAAGCACGATGATTTAAATTTAACCCGGGTATTATTGACACGGTAATTTAACCCGGGTATTATTCAGGCAGTAATTTAACCCGGGTATTATTAACTCATCCAATTGGAGCCTGATCTCACCGTGATTGATGCCGCGACTCCTTCCTGTTCACGAACGACGCGGCAAAGTTTCGCCAACGGACCGAAGCTCGGGCGGCCGACGTTTGCGATTACGTCAGGTAGCTGGCGTAGCCACTGCCGCTGACAGAAGTGCCGTAGCTTTCACCGTAACTCATTTAAAAAAAAGGATTGATGATGACAGACAAAAAGACGCTGAAACGACAGTATCTGGAGACGAAAACCCGAGCAGGCGTCTATGCGATCCGTAACCAGGTCACCGGCCGGGTGTTGGTTGCAGGAAGTACGAACGTTCAGGGCACACTCAACCGGCATCGTTTTGAACTGCAGCATGGACAGCATCGCAATGCAAGGCTTGCGCAGGACTGGGTCGAGCACGGCGAGACCAATTTTCTCTTCGACGTAATCGACATGGTCAAACCCAGCGGAGATCCAGAGTTCGATGCCGCACGAGAACTGGAAATGCTAGTTGGCCTGTGGCGCCAGGAAATCCCTTGTCACGGCGAGCTCGGCTACGACGAATTGAAGAGGGCTACTCGATGAACACGACTCTCGACTTTTGCCTGGCGCTACACCGTGCCAACGCCAGCCTGCAACTCAAGCTTGACGACGAGTTGGGCATCTACCATGGCATCGGTTTCAACGACTTTGCGCTGTTGAATTTGCTTGCGCAAGCGGACGGTGGTCGGGTAAGCATCCCGGAACTCGTGCGTCCGCTGGGTCTGCCTCAATCGGCTGTGCTGCGTCAGTTGATTTTGCTCGAGAAGATAGGCCTTGTGGTGCGCGAGGGTGCGAATGACGATCGTCAGGCCGTGCTGCGCCCAGCCGGGCGTGCGCTGGTAAACGCCGCACGCGAGACCGCCGATAGCATTTGCACCGAGGCCGTCGAATCAATCGCCCCCACAGCGGTTGAGATGGTTTCCGCAGCACTGAAAACGCTTGCACGCACGCCAACCTTAGCCCTCTCATGAGCAACGCCATCGCGACGATCTTTTGGGTACGTGGCCACTTACGCAGCCTGACGGTGCATCCGTGGTGCTGCAGTGAAGCAGGCCAAACGAAATATCGAAGCGCTCCCACAAAGCGCACGACACAAAAGCATTTAAGGACAAATCGTCATGCCCAAGACTAAAGCGAACGGAATTGAAATTGAATACGATTCTTTTGGCAATAACGATGCGGAAGCTGTGTTGCTGATTTCCGGTCTGGGTACGCAGATGATTCGCTGGAGCGAAACGTTTTGCCGGATATTGGCAGAACAAGGCTATCGCGTGATTCGCTTTGACAATCGCGACGCTGGCCTTTCAACTCACTTCGATAGCACATCGATGCCAGATCTCGCTGCAATTTCCGACGCAGTCTCTCGCGGTGAAACACCCAATGTCCCTTATACGCTGTTCGACATGGCGAACGACGCTGTAGGACTTCTCGATTCGTTGATGATCACACGAGCGCACGTGGTTGGGAGATCAATGGGCGGCATGATTGCACAACTGTTGGCCAGCGAGCATCCTGAACGCGTTCTATCTCTGATTTCCATGATGTCGAGCACGGGCAATCGTGAGCTGCCGCAGGCCAGCCCCGCAGTGATGGCGGCGATGACATCGCCCGCGCCACATCCTTTGAAAGATGAACAGGGCTATCTCGCACATTGCGTTGCCTTTTCCCAAGTGATTGCCGGGCGAGGCTATCCGTTCGACGAATCCGCTCAACGTGACCAATCCCTGGCCGAAGTCAAACGAGCATACAACCCAAGCGGGTTTTGGCGGCAAATCGCTGCCATTGCAGCAACCGGTGACTTAAGATCACGACTAGCCAACATAAGTGCTCCGACGCTTGTATTGCATGGGTCAGACGACCCACTGGTTCCCCCGGAAGCCGGGAAGGACACGGCGGCCCATATTAAAGGAGCCGAACTACTCATCGTCGAGGGAATGGGCCACGATCTTCCACCCTTGCTGTTTGGGATGGTGGCCGGAGTCATCGCAGACAACGCACGCCGCGTGTTCAACCCAGCGAATCGCCCCGACGTTACTAGACCTTTTATTACCTGATTTGTTTAAAAGGGCTACTGAATTGGGGGCGAGTAACAACTGATTGCCAGTGCCCCCTTGGTCGAAAGCAATGAATCACTGCAGACCTTCGCTTGGTGTCGCACCAACGGCCGCTTCTGGCCGAAAGCAGTCGCAGCGGCTGACTAGCGAACATTGTCGGCCGCTTGGCTGATTACTCAGGCGCCGGCCACCAACTCAAACTCCCCCAGCGCTCCCGCCTGCCCATTGAGCAGCACCTCCACCCGATGCAGCCCCGCATGGTGTCTGCGCGTGGTCATCTCCGCGGTGGATACCGTCTTGCTCAATCGAACCGTTTCCTTGGGTGCCAGGCTCAGCACCTTGAGCTTGAACACCTTGGCACTGGTCTTGCCGCTGGCCTTGACGTAGTGGATACAGAAGTCCACCAGCACGTCCTGCGACTTCGCGCTGGTGTTACTCACGTCAAACGCGATGTTGACCTTCTCGCCCATGGGCACACGCTCGGGCGTGATGCGGGCGTTTGACACTTCGACCTTCGCACTTTTTCCGAAGCCCAGCACCTCCAGCGCACCGGCCTCGCCGCGTTTGACGGCTGAACGCAGCGCGTGCTGGACGATCCAGCGGCGCTCTTCGCTGGCGCCGTGGAGCCACTGCTTCGCGGTTTTGGCGAGCAGTTCCGGGTGGTCCTTGCCGATGTCGTTGAGGTTGTTGGCGACCGAGCGGCGCACATAGAGCGCGGAGTCGTCTTTCAGCAGCTCCAGCAGTTCAATCACCGGCGCCGGGTTCTTCTGGAAGGCCGGCAGACGGCTGGCCCAGGGCAGGCGTGGGCGGCTGCCTTCGGACACCAGGCGGCGCACGTGTTCGCTCGGGTCGGTGGCCCATTGCCTGAATCGCTTCAGCGTAGCCGCTTCGTGCTTTTGAAAGAAGGCGCGAATGCTGAACTCGGCGGTGAAGCGCTGCGTCAGCGCATGCTGCGCGCGCATCGACTCCTCAAAATGATCGAGCCCGAACTCGGCCACAAACATCGTGTGCGGCAGGTACAGAAAGGAGGCCATGCTGAGCCCTTCGGCCCGGCCGTGCGGCTGGTCCAGCGAGGCGAGCAGGATGGCGATTGCCTTCGGGTAGTCCGTCGGCAGGTGCCGCTGCAAGGCGCGTGCGATGTGTTTGCCGCGCGGCATCAGGGCCAGTGCCTCATAACCCTGCAGCACATCCCGCATGAACTTCTTCGCCTCGAAGGCCGGGTGCACCGCAGCGACCATGCGGGCAATCGCCTGGGGAACGTCCGCGCCGTACTGGTTGACGAGGGGCTCTGCCATGCCTTCAGCCTATTTTGAGAAGTTCTTCCAGCGCCTGCACGGTGTTGGCCGCCGCGCCGCGGTGTTGTGCCGAAAACGCCCGGCCTGCGGCTGCGGCGGCCTGCTGTGCGGCCGGCCGGCTGAGCATGGTGCGGGCCGCGCGCACGGCTTCGGCCATGTCTGAAACGCGGCGCGCAGCACCGGCGGCCTCGGCCAGTTCGGCGACCTCGGCAAAGTTGAAGGTGTGCGGGCCCATGATGACGGGGCAGCCGCAGGCGGCGGCTTCGATCAGGTTTTGCCCGCCCAGCGGCGCGAAGCTGCCGCCCAGCAGGGCCACGTCGCTCATGGCGTAATACAGCGCCATCTCGCCCAGCGAATCGCCGAGCCAGACATCGGCGGCCACGGGCGCATCGGCCCAGGAGGAGCGGCGCGACACCGAAAGCCCGTGTTTTTCAACCAGGGCCTGCACCTCGTCAAAACGCTGCGGGTGGCGCGGCACGATCAGGATACGGAAGTCGGCGGTGGCCGGCGACGGCTCGCCGTTTGCTCCTGTTTCAGGAGCTGCTTGCGCCCGCGTGGAAAGGGCCAGCGCCGTTATTTGCTTTAAAAAATCGTCTTCCTCGCCTTCGCGCGAGCTGGCCAGCATCAGCACCGGCCGGCCCAGCGCCTGGCGCCAGCGCCGCCCGACTTCCTGCTGCGCCGCGTCGGGCGCGGCGTCGAACTTGAGGTTGCCGAACACACCCTCTACCCTCGCACCGAGCTTGCGCAGGCGCTCGGCGTCGTTGTCGCTTTGCGCGTACACCGCCGCCAGCGCCGCGTAGGCCGGCCGCGACAGCCACGCCATGCGCAGCGCCTGCTGCAGCGACTTGTCAGACAGGCGCGCGTTGACCAGCACCAGCGGAACGCCGCGCGCCTGCGCGCCGGCCACGGTGTTGGGCCAGACCTCGGTTTCCAGCAGCAGCCCCAGGCGCGGCCGGAAGTGCGTGAAAAACCGCGCCACCGCGGCCTGGCTGTCCCACGGCTGCCAGACCTGCACGTCGCCCGCACGCAGCAGGCCCGCACCCTCGGCCCGGCCGGTGGCGGTGCCGTGGGTCAGCAGAATGCGAACCCCGGGCCAGCGCGCGCGCAGGGCCGCCAGCAAAATGCCCGCGGTGCGGGTTTCGCCCAGCGACACGGCGTGCACCCACACCAGCCCGGAGGTGGTTTCGGCAGCCTGCGTGTAGTGGCCGAAGCGCTCCTCGATGGCGTCGAGGTAACCCGGCTCGGCCAGACCGCGCCGGCGCAGCTTGCGCCGCAAAAAGGGCTGGGCCGCCCACATCAGCAGTGAATAAAGCTGCCGAATCATCAGGGAAGCGGCGCCCATTCCGACACCTGCGCCGGAAGCGGCTGGCAACTGAGCCAGGCGTCCCAGACCGCCTGCACCGACGGGGTGGGCTGGGCGAAAACGCTGAGCTGGCGCTGAACGCCTGGCCCGGCCGGCCCCGCTGAGCCAGACAGTGGCCCGGTGCGCCAGGCGGTGTCGAAGTTGTAGATCTGCACATGCGGGAGATCGAGCGCCACGGCGATGTGGCTCAGGCCGCTGTCCACGCCGATGACGCCGGCGCACTGCGCGAGCTTTTGCGTGAGCGCGTCAAGCGACAGGCGGAGCCACACGATGGCGCCCCCACCCTCGTCATCACCGTTCAACGCCGCAGCAATGGCCTGACTCGTCGCCAGTTCGTCCGTGCTGCCGTGCGGCAGGGCAACTCGGTAGCCCTGCGCGATGAGCTGGCGGCCCAGCGTGACCCAGTTCTGCAGCGGCCACTGCTTGTCGGCACGCGAAGTACCGTGCACAAATGCTATGGTTTCAGGAGCTGCTTGCGCTTGCTCCATAAGGGCTGGAGGCACTTTTAACCCAAAATCCGGAACCGGCGGCAAGGCATAGCCCAGGGCTCGCGCGCACAGCTCGCGCCCGCGCTGCATGGCGTGAATGTGCGGTTCCATGGCAATCGCCACGTCGGCCACCCAGCGCGTCGGCGCCTCGTAGGCCGAGCCCTCGGTCTGGTTGGCCAGCGCGTAACGCTTGCCGCCCGGCGCCAGCCGGGCCAGGCGCGCCACCAGGGCGGATTTGGTCAGGCCCTGCAGGTCGATCACCGCGTCGTACGGCTGCGCCTGCAGCTGCTTTTTGAAAGTGCCCCACCCGGCCCGCGTGGCCGCCGCCAGAGGCGCCTTGCGCCAGCGACGCAGCTCGCAGGGGATGACACGCTGCAGATGGCCGCTTGCCAGCAGCGGGGACAGCAGCGGCGCAAATGCTTTTTCCACCACCCAGTCGATCTGCGCGCCGGGGCACGCCGCCAGAAGGTCCTGCACCACCGGCAAGGTGTGCACCACGTCGCCGAGCGACGAGAGCTTGACAAGAAGGATTTTCACAACGCGCCAGCCGCCCCAAGCAAAGCCAGCCTTCTCGGGGGGCATCCTTCGACAAGCTCAGGACGAACGGAATGTTGGAACCGTGGGGACAACATCTAGTGCGCTGCGGCTGCAAAACTGGCATCGGGCTTGACGCTGCGCAGCAGGCCCAGCATGTCGGCCTGGATGCGCGCCAGCGCCTCGGGGGTGCGGCCTTCAAAACGCAGCACCAGCACCGGCGTGGTGTTGGAGGCGCGGATCAGGCCGAAGCCGTCGGCCCAGTCGATGCGCACGCCGTCTATCGTTGAAATTTTGGCGCCCGCGTTAATGGCTTCGCGCAACGCGCTGCCGCCCGAGGGATCGGGGCCGGCCGGCGAAGGACCGGCATCGCGCATCGCCTCCATGGCCAGGGACACCAGCGCGTCGACCACCGTGTGCGGCTCGCCTTCCTTGCAGGCCACGTTGAGTTCGGGTGTGCTGAAGCTGGTGGGCAGGGCATTGAGCAGTGCGCCGGCATCGGGCGAACGGCTCACGATCTCCAGCAGGCGGGCGCCGGCGTAGGTGCCGTCGTCAAAGCCGAACCAGCGCTCCTTGAAAAAGATGTGGCCGCTCATCTCGCCGCCCAGCGGCGAATTGACTTCCTTCATCTTCGCCTTGATCAGCGAGTGGCCGGTGCGGTACATCATGGGCACGCCGCCGGCGGCCTCGATCTCGGGGGCCAGGCGCTGCGAACACTTCACGTCGAACACGATGGCGCCGCCCGGCGCGCGGGACAGCACATCACGCGCAAACAGCATCATCTGGCGGTCCGGGTAAATGTTGTTGCCGTCACGCGTGACGATACCGAGCCGGTCGCCGTCGCCGTCAAAGGCCAGGCCCAGCTCGGCGTCGCCCGCCTGCAGCACGGTGATCAGGTCCTTGAGGTTTTCCGGCTTGCTCGGGTCGGGGTGGTGGTTAGGAAAGGTGCCGTCAACCTCGCTGAACAGCTCGGTCACCTCGCAGCCCAGCGCGCGGAAAATGTCCGGCGCCGACGCCCCGGCAATGCCGTTGCCCGAGTCAATGACAATTTTCATGGGCCGCGTGAGCTTGACGTCGGCCACGATGCGCTCGCGGTAGGCCGCAAGCACATTGACCTGGGTGATGCTCCCCGCGCGGGCCGGCGTGGCCCAGCCTTCGGCTTCCATGCTGCGGCGCAGGGCCTGGATGTCTTCACCGTAAATGGCGCGGCCGGCCAGCACCATCTTGAAGCCGTTGTAGTCTTTCGGGTTGTGGCTGCCGGTGATCTGGATGCCGGAGCTGGCCAGCGTGCTGGCCGCGAAATAAAGCATGGGCGTGGTGGCCATGCCGATATCGACCACATCCACGCCGCTGGCCGCCAGGCCGCGTATCAGCGCCGCACTCAGGGCCGGCCCGCTCAGGCGCCCGTCGCGCCCCACCGCCACCGTGTGTTCACCCTGGGTCAGGGCAATGCTGCCAAAGGCCCGGCCCAGCGCCTCGGCGACCGGCTCATTGACGGTGGAGGGCACCACGCCGCGGATGTCGTAAGCTTTGAAAATGGATGCGTCAAGCTGCATGGGGTGGGCACTCCTGGGGTTGCAAAACAGCGTAGATTGTAGGCGCCGGGGGCATGCGGCAGATGTCCGGAAACGGCTAGTCAAAACCCGCCCGCCACGTATCATCCAGCCCATGACCCCGGACGCCACCCCTCTCGCCGACGATGCCTGCTACCTCGCGCTGAAAGCGCGGGACGCTCGCTTCGACGGCCGTTTTTTTACAGGTGTTACCTCCACCGGCATTTACTGCCGGCCGGTCTGCAGCGTCAAGACCCCCAAGCGCGAAAACTGCCGCTTCTTCGGCCATGCCGCGCAGGCCGAAAACGCGGGTTTCCGGCCCTGCCTGCGCTGCCGGCCCGAACTGGCGCCGCACTCGGTGGTCTGGTCCATCCAGGATGCTTCCTATATTTTGGCGCACCAGGCGGCCCGCCTGCTGGATGAACCCGACGCTTGGCCGGATGGCATGCCTTCGGTGGAATCGCTGGCCGCCAAACTGGGCGTCAGCGACCGCCACGTGCGGCGCATTTTCGAAACACAATTCGGCGTGTCGCCCATGCAGTACCTGCAGACGCGCCGGCTGCTGACGGCCAAGCAGTTGCTGGCCGACACCGCGCTGCCCATCACGCAGGTTGCGCTGATCAGCGGCTTCGCCAGCGTGCGGCGCTTCAACGCGGCATTTGTCGACCACTATGGCCTGAACCCGACGCAGATGCGGCGCCAGGGCGACACCTCGCCGGACTCCGGCATCACCGTCAGGCTCGGTTACCGCCCGCCGTATGACGTGGCAGCCATGGCCGCCTTTTTCAGGAAGCGCCAGATCAACGCTATCGAATTTGTAGCTGACGGCGCAGGCAGCGTGGGGATAGGACGCACTTTTCGCGTAGAAGCCGGCGGCAAGGTGCACGCCGGCTGGATCCACGCCACCTTCGACGAAAGCCGCTGCCACGTTGCGCTACGCATCAGCGACTCGCTGCGCGAGGTGTTGCCGCTGGTGATACGGCGGCTGCGCGCCATGCTCGACCTCGACGCCGACCCGCAGGCCATCAACAGCGTGCTGCACGCCTCTTTTCCGGGCGGCGACGGCCTGCGCGTCCCCGGTGCGATGGACGGTTATGAACTCGCCGTGCGTGCGGTGCTGGGCCAGCAGATCACGGTGGCGGCCGCGCGCACGCTGGCGCAGCGCATGGTGGACAAATTCGGCGAGCCGATTGAAACCCCCTGGCCCGCCCTGACGCGGCTTTTTCCTGCGGCGGCCGTGCTGGCGCAGGCCAGCGGCGACGCGCTGGGCCAGCTCGGCATTGTCCGGCAGCGGCAGACGGCCATCGTCGGCATTGCCCAGGCCGTGGCCGAAAAGCGCCTGCAACTGCATGGCGGCGCCGATATCCACGCCACCATCGCCGCCTTGAAAGCCCTGCGCGGCATTGGCGACTGGACGGCGGAGTACATCGCGATGCGGGCACTGCGCTGGCCCGACGCCTTTCCATCCGGCGACGTGGCGCTGCACAAGGCTCTCGGCGTGCAGGGGCTGAAAAACCCGGCCAAGGAAGCCAGGCTCGCCTCGCTGGCCTGGAAGCCCTGGCGCAGCTACGCCGTGATCCGGGCCTGGAGCGGCGCGATGGAACCCACCGGCTGACGGCCCCTGCGATCCATGCGTTCAGGGCATGAATCAGGCGCTTCGATTTCATTGGACGGGAAAGTGCCGCCGCGCGAGGATCAGCAGCGAATGATGGAGCTTCCTTTTTCCCTGAAATGTGTACGGATGGATAAAAAAGCCATGCCGCTTCTTATTTGATAGCAAACAAACCCCGTACGCAAAGGGGAAAACCTCACAACAGCCTGAATAGCAGGCGGGAACCCGAAACCATTCAAAAGGTGAACCACATGAAATTTGACCGCTCCATCGTTCAGACCACTTTTCAAAGCCCTCTGGGCAAGATGATCATTGCCGCGACCGACAAGGGGCTGGCCGGGCTCTGGTTCGAGGGCCAGCGCCATCTCCCACCTGAATTGTTGGCCCCCACGCTCGGCACTGACGTGTCCTCCCTGCCCCCCGGGGGGGCGCTGCGCCTGCGGCCCGGCAAGGCCGGTTCCACGGCCCCGACTGGTGGAGAGAAAGCCCCGACGCTTGTTGCTTCGCGGCGCACGGCCACGTGGCCCAGCGCCCCCGGGCATCCGGTGCTGCAGGAAGTCATCCGCCAGCTCGGCGAATACTTCGCCGGCCAGCGCACCGAATTCGATGTGCCGCTGGACCTGGCCTATGGCACGGCTTTCCAGCAATCCGTGTGGCAGGCACTGCTGAAAATCCCGCAAGGCGGCACCGCCAGCTACGGCGAAGTGAGCCAGCGCATCGGCAAGCCAGCCGCCGTGCGCGCCGTGGGCGCCGCCGTCGGCCGCAACCCGGTCAGCATCATCGTGCCCTGCCACCGCGTGATGGGCGCCAATGGCGCGTTGACCGGTTACGCCGGCGGGCTGGACCGCAAAACCGCCCTGCTCAAGCTTGAAGGCGTTCTTCAGGAGCATCAGTCTTGAGTTCAACCTCCGCAATTGCAACCGCCGGCGCCCGCACCAAGCACTGGGCGATCGACTTCGTGCTGCTGGCCGCCATCTGGGGCTCGTCTTTCCTGTTCATGCGTATCGGCACGGTCGAGTTCGGCCCGCTGCCGACGGCGGCCGTGCGCGTTGCGATTGCCGCGGCCTTTTTGCTGCCGCTGGTGCTGCTGCGCGGGCTGGGGCCCACGCTGGCGAAAAACTGGCGCCATGTGTTCCTGATCGGCATGTTCAATTCCGGCATTCCGTTTGCCTGCTTCTCGTTTGCCCTGCTGTCGATCACCACCGGCCTGTCGGCCATTCTCAACGCCACCGTGCCGATGTTTGGCGCGCTGGTGGCCTGGCTCTGGCTGAAGGACAAGCCCAACCCCTCGCGCCTGCTGGGCCTGGTGGTCGGTTTTGCCGGGGTCGCCATGCTGGCCTGGGACAAGGCCACGTTCAAGCCTGACGCTTCGGGTGTGGCGCCCGGCTGGGCCGTGCTGGCCTGCCTGTTTGCCTGCATCTGTTACGCGCTGTCGGCCAGCTACACCAAGCGCTACCTGACCGGGCTGCCGCCGCTGGTCACCGCCGCTGGCAGCCAGATCGGCGCCACGCTGGGCCTGGCGCTGCCGGCCCTGTGGCTGTGGCCGGCAAAAATGCCCGGCAGCAGCGCCTGGCTGGCCCTGCTGGTGGTCGGCGTGCTGTGCACCGGCATTGCCTACATCCTGTACTTCCGGCTGATTGCATCGGCCGGCCCGGCGCGTGCGCTGGCCGTGACGTTTGTGGTGCCGGTGTTTGCGGTGTTGTACGGCGTGCTGTTTCTGGGCGAGGCCGTCACGCTGTGGATGCTGCTGTGCGCGGTGGTGATTGTGTGCGGCACGGCGCTGTCCACCGGGCTGCTTAAAATTCCCCGATGAGCTCCGCCCGCAAGACCAAGATCAAACTCAAGCTCAAGGCCACCCGGCCGCGCAACCCGCTGGTCGTGCCGGCGGCACAACGCAAGGCGGGTGCGCACCGCAAGTCGCAATCGGCCACCCGGCATGCCGACAAGCGTGCGCTGGACAGGCAGCTGCGCGAAGACTGAAGTTCCTATTTCAGGGAGCCCGCCACCACGTTGATGCTGAGCGCCAGAATCAGCATGTTGAAGGCAAAGGACAACACCGCGTGGATCGTTGTGAGGCGACGCATGGCGCGCGAGGTGATCTGCACGTCGGACACCTGCGAGGTCATGCCGACCACGTGGGCGTAATAGAGAAAATCAAAATAGTCAGGGTCCAGCCCGCCCGGAAACAACAGGCCGGCCCCGGCGGGTTGATTGCGTTTTTCTTCGTGGTAGTAGCGGTGTGCGTAGTGAAACGAAAAAACGGCCTGAATGAACAGCCAGGAGGCAGCCAGCGCCGCCATCGACAAGGCAATCTGCAGGGTGCGCCCCACGCCCGAGAGGTCCCGGCTCTGCTGCATCATGAACACAATGGCCGTCACACAGGCCAGGGTGGCCAGCAGCAGCATGAGGAAAATCACCACGCTGGGCTCGTCCTGCGCCTGGGCGCGTTCGCGGGTGCCCTTCGCGTCAAAACCCATGGCCAGCCACCAGGCCAGCACCAGGTAAACGACTATGCCCGCACACCAGCCAAGCAGGCCGCGCAGCGGCCAGGCCATCGGCAGCGGCAGTGCGGCCGCGGCCAGACCTGCCGCAAGGCCATACATCAGGCGCTGCGGTCCGGTGGTTTCAGAAAAATATTTGCGCATGGGCCCATTGTGATGCGAGCGACGCGCCGCCTCAAGGCCGGGAGACGGCGCCTTGCCCGCGTGCAGCCCCAGGAAGAAGTGTCCTGGCGCAAGTGCCCAGGCTTGCTCGTACGGGGCGCTACTTCTTCTTCAGGTTTTCAATGACCAGCGCCGCCTCGATGTCGGCCTCCTGTAGCTTCAGGTTTTGCATCACCAGGTCAAAGGCAGCGCCCATCATGATGGCGCGGGTGCGCTCGGGAATGTTTTCCCAGCTCTCAGCCAGCTCATTGATCAGCACTTCGGCCAGGGTGCCCATGTCGAACACCCGCCCCTCGGTCAGGTCCGCCTGGTCCATCCGCTCGTTGAGCAGACGCATCACAAAATCCCGGTTCATTTTTTTCTCCCTGATGGACGGTTGGCCGACCAGATCGGCGTGCCTGCCCGATTCTCTCTTGTCATGACCTGACGAAGGTTACCGCGTCAGCAGGCGCCCTGCTGGTGGCGCCGCGGAAAACGTTGTCCATCCAGTGCAACAAGACCGCCAGCGCCTGCCTACAATGGTCCATCATCCCCACCGGATCACACATCTGTATGGCCGAGTTTTTCAAGACCTCCGTCACCTGGGTCGTGGACTTCCACTACGAGGGCCGTCCACGCCGCTGGTTCAAAGCCTTCGGCCCCAAGGACGATCCGTTCCAGCAAATGACGGACACCCTGAAGGACCTGTACGGTGACCGCGCCAAGCTGGCGACGGTGCGCAAGGCCACGGACGAAGAGGAATTGCAGTACCTGCGCGGCGAAGAACCGAAAAACAGCTACTGCCCGACCGGGCGTTGAACGGAAGGCGGCACGTGAGAACAAAGCCGGAGCCGGAAAGCAAAAAGGGTTTGCTTCTATTTTCATAGCAGCAAACCCTTCAATACTGGCGGAGTGGACGGGACTCGAACCCGCGACCCCCGGCGTGACAGGCCGGTATTCTAACCAACTGAACTACCACTCCTGGTAGCAACAACATTCGCTCTTGCGAGCCAAGTCGCCTGCTTGCGCAGGCTTGTTATCAACTTGTGCCTTGTGCCTCACATCGCTGTGAAGAATTCTGGCGACCCTAAGGGGATTCGAACCCCTGTAGCCACCGTGAAAGGGTGGTGTCCTAGGCCTCTAGACGATAGGGTCAAAACCTTGGAACTTCCGTCAGCAGGCTTTTTGTTTTTACACAAAGGCCCACCAAAAAAACTCTATTCAAAAACTTTTCGACAATTTAATGGTGGAGGTAAGCGGGATCGAACCGCTGACCTCTTGCATGCCATGCAAGCGCTCTCCCAGCTGAGCTATACCCCCCTGTTGCAAGTTTCCCTGCAATCGTCGAGCCTTGAATTATAGCCCGAAAATCAGGGCCTTTTCAAGTGGACGAGACGCGCAATCACGTTTTCCCTGTCCATCAATGACAAAAAAGCATCCAGCGACGGCGTTTGCTGGCGCCCGGCGACCAGTACCCGCACCGGCATGGCCAGTTGCGGCATCTTCAGGCCCTTGTCCTGCAACACCTGCTTGATGGCGGCGGCGATCGCCGGCTTGTTCCACTCGCAGCTGGCCAGCAACTCCGCGAGCTGGTACACGGCTGGCACCACATCGACCGATACATGGGCCTGGATGTCTTCCGCACTGACCGGCTCATGGCTGACCAGCACGCCCATCCAGTCGGCCAGTTCCACCAGGGTGCTGCACCGGTCTTTCAGCAAGGCGCAGGCCGCCACGCGCCGGCCAGCATCAAGGCCAGCCAATGCACGCGCATTGAGGAACGGCAACACCAGTTCGGCAAGCCTGTCGTCGGCCATGGCCTTGATGTGCTGGGCGTTGACCCAGCGCAGCTTGGCTTCGTCAAACTGCGCCGCGCTTTTGCCGAGGTGGTCGAGGTTGAACCATTGCAGGAACTGCTCGCGGCTGAAAATTTCGTCGTCGCCATGGCTCCAGCCCAGGCGCGCCAGGTAGTTGACCATGGCGTCGGGCAGGTAACCTTCTTCGGCGTACTGCGTGACGGCCTTGGCACCGTGACGCTTGCTCATTTTTTCGCCCTGCTCGTTGAGCACGGTGGGCAGATGGGCATAGACCGGCACATCCTTGCCCAGGGCACGGAAGATGTTGATCTGGCGCGGCGTGTTGTTGATGTGGTCGTCGCCGCGGATCACATGGGTGATCGCCATGTCAAGGTCATCGACCACCACGCAGAAGTTGTAGGTCGGCGTGCCGTCGGGCCGCGCGATCACCAGGTCGTCGAGCTCGTCGTTGCTGATCTCGATACGGCCCTTGACCTTGTCATCCCAGACGACCGCGCCGCCCTGCGGGTTCTTGAAACGCAGCACAGGCAACACGCCTGCGGGCGCCGGTGGCAGGGTCTTGCCGGCTTCGGGCCGCCAGGTACCGTCGTAACGCGGCTTCTGCTTGTCAGCCATCTGCTTTTCGCGCAGGGCGTCGAGTTCCGCCATGCTCATGTAGCAGGGGTAGACATGGCCTGCGGCCTGCAGCTCGGCCAGCACCGCCTTGTAGCGGTCCATGCGCTGCATCTGGTAATGAGGGCCTTCGTCGTAATCCAGGCCCAGCCAGCGCATGCTTTCGATGATCACGTCCACCGCAGCCTGCGAGGAGCGCTCAACATCCGTGTCTTCAATGCGCAAGATGAAGTCGCCGCCGGTGGCGCGTGCAAACGCCCAGGGGTAGAGCGCCGAGCGGATGTTGCCGAGGTGGATGAAGCCTGTCGGTGAAGGCGCAAACCGCGTTCTTGTTTTTGGTGTCATGTCAGGGTGCCCAGGCCGCGCAGCAGGTCAGCCTTGATGTCTTCAATATGCTCCAGGCCCACGGCCACGCGGATCAGGCCCTGCCCGATGCCGGCGGCCTGCCGCTGCACTTCGGTCAGGCGCCCATGCGAGGTGGTGCCGGGATGGGTGATGATGGTCTTGGTGTCGCCCAGGTTGGTGGCGATGCTCAGCACGCGGGTGCTGTTGATGACATGGAAAGCATTGGCGCGCGCGGTGTCGGCATCGTTGCCCACCACGTCGAAAGAGACCACCGCACCGCCCTGCCCCGACTGCTGGCGCATGGCCAGGTCATGCTGCGGATGGGAAGCCAGCCCCGGGTAGTAAACACGCGCTACGCCGGGCTGCGTTTCCAGCCAGCGCGCCACCGCCAGCGCATTGGCGCACTGCGCCTGCATGCGGATACCCAGTGTTTCGAGCCCCTTGAGCACGACCCAGGCATTGAAGGGCGACAGTGTCATGCCGGCGGTGCGCACCACCGGGCCGAACACGTCGACGATCAGCTTTGAGGGGCCACAGATCGCCCCGGCCATCACGCGGCCCTGGCCATCGAGGTACTTGGTGCCGGAGTGGATCACCAGGTCGGCGCCCAGTTCGGCCGGCCGCTGCAGGGCCGGCGTGCAGAAACAGTTGTCCACCGCCAGCAGTGCACCGGCACCGTGCGCGAGATCAGCCAGCGCAGCAATGTCGCACACGTCGGTCAGAGGGTTGGTCGGTGTTTCGGCGAACAGCAGCTTGGTGTTGGGCTTGATCGCTGCCTTCCACTCGGCCACATCGGTCTGCGACACAAAGGTGGTCTCGACGCCGAACTTTGCGAATTCGCGGCCTATCAGTGTCAAGGTCGAGCCGAACATCGAGCGCGAACAGACGACGTGATCGCCCGTCTTGAGCAGGCCCATGCACATCATGAGGATGGCGCCCATGCCGGTCGAGGCGCCTATGGCGGCTTCGGTGCCCTCCAGCGCGGCCAGCCGGCGCTCGAAGCTGCTGACGGTGGGGTTGGAGGTGCGGCCATAGGTGTAGCCGTCTTCGGTGCCGGCAAAGCGCCGGGCTGCGGTTTCAGCGTCGGGCTGCACAAAACCGCTGGTCAGGAAGAGCGCTTCGGAGTTTTCACCGTATTGGCTGGACTCCAGCGCCACACGCACGGCCAGCGTGTCGCGGTGCAGGTTGTCGGGCAGTTGTTTGTTGGCCATGCTCAGGCCTCCTGCGGATTGGGCAACGCCAGGCGCGAGACATCGACATCGCCCTCTTCGCTGCTGTCAATGCGCTGCTCGTTCATTTTGGCAATGCTCTCGGGCGTGATGTCGCCGGTGATGTAGACGCCGTCGAAACACGAGGCATCAAAACCGTCGAGCTTGCCATTGAGCGAGCCGATGGCGCGTTTCATGCCTTCGACGTCCTGGTAGATCAGCGCATCGCAGCCGATGGCAACGCGGATCTCCTCGACCGTGCGGTCGTGCGCCACCAGTTCGGCGGCGGTTGGCATGTCGATGCCGTAGACGTTGGGGTAACGCACCGGCGGTGCCGCGCTCGCCAGGTAGACCTTTTTGGCACCGGCGTCACGCGCCATCTGCACAATCTCCCTGGAGGTGGTGCCGCGCACGATGGAGTCATCGACCAGCAGCACGTTGCGGCCCTTGAACTCGCTGGCGATCACATTGAGCTTTTGCCGCACGGATTTCTTGCGCACGCCCTGGCCCGGCATGATGAAGGTGCGGCCGACGTAGCGGTTCTTCACAAAACCCTCGCGGTAGGGAATGCCCAGCAAATGCGCGAGTTGCGTCGCGCTTGGCCGGCTTGACTCGGGGATCGGAATGATCACGTCGATTTCGTTGGGCGGCACGGTGGACACCACGCGTTTGGCCAGCGTCTCGCCCAGGTTCAGGCGTGCCTGGTAGACCGAGATGCCGTCCAGCACCGAGTCCGGCCGCGCCAGGTAGACGAATTCAAAAATGCAGGGCATGAGCTGCGGATGGGCCGCGCACTGCTCGGCGTGGACGGTGCCTTGCATGTCCACAAACACCGCCTCGCCCGGCGCAATGTCGCGCTCGAACTGGTGGGCCGTGCCTTCCAGGGCCACCGACTCGCTGGCCACCATCATGGTGTGGCCGCTATCGTTCTGGCCGCGGCCCAAACACAGCGGGCGAATGCCGAAAGGGTCGCGAAAAGCCAGCAGTCCGTGGCCGGCAATCAGCGCCACCACGGCGTAGGAGCCCTTGATACGCTTGTGCACGCCGCGCACGGCCGCAAACACGTCGGCCGGCGTCAGCGGCAGTCCGCGTGTGGTTTTTTCGAGCTCGTGCGCCAGCACGTTGAGCAGCACTTCGGAGTCGCTGTCGGTGTTGATGTGGCGATGGTCGGTGTTGAACAGTTCCGCCTTGAGTTCGGCAGCATTGGTCAGGTTGCCGTTGTGCGACAGCACCAGGCCAAACGGCGCGTTGACGTAAAACGGCTGCGCCTCGTCTTCACTGAAGGCGTTGCCGGCCGTCGGGTAACGCACCTGACCCAGGCCCACGTTGCCCGGTAGCGCGCGCATGTTGCGCGTGCGAAACACGTCGCGCACCATGCCCTTGGCCTTGTGCATGAAGAACTTGCGTCCCTGCTGCGTGACAATCCCGGCCGCATCCTGGCCACGGTGCTGCAGCAGAAGCAACCCGTCGTAAATCAGCTGGTTCACCGGGGCGTTACTGACAACGCCAACTATTCCGCACATACATTTCCGTTCATCAATTGGCCCATCATTAGAGGTACTTTGCAAACTGTTCGGGCAACACCGGCTTCAGGCCTTTGACCGCCGCCGTCAGCACGCCGGCGCCCACCGACTCCTGCCACCAGGCGCTGGTCTTGAAGGCGGTCATGTTGACGACCACCGTGACCGCCAGCAGCAGGATCACCCCGCGCACCAGGCCAAATGCCGCCCCCAGGGTCCGGTCCACCGGGCGCAGGCCGATGGCCTCCACCAGCTTCTTGAACAACACCGCCAGCAGGCCCGCCAGAAACACGGACACAATGAAAATCAGGACAAAGGCCGCGGCGTAACGCACCGGATCGGACGCACTCTGCAGCGGCAGCACGGCAGCCACCGCGGGCGCAAACCATTGCGCGACATAAAACGAAAGCGCCCAACCAAGAACAGACAGGATCTCGTACACCAGCCCCCGCCACGCGCCGATGAGCAGCGACACCACCAACACCCCCAGAAACGCCCAGTCCGCAACAGCCACGACGCGTTACATGCCTACAAGGTCAGGATGGCGGCCGGCAAATCAAGGCTTTTGATCTTGCTGGCGGCCTTGTCGGCATCGGCCTTGCTGGCAAACGGCCCGACCCGCACGCGAGTGCGCTTGCCGTCCTTGGTGTCGGCGACCTGGGTGTAGGTCTTGAGCCCCGCCCGCTCCAGTTTCTGGCGTACTTCCCGGGCCTTGTCGGCATCGGCAAAAGCACCGACCTGCACCACCAGGCGACCTTCCGCCTCGGCCGGCGCGGCCTTGGCAGCGGGCGCCTTGCCGTCGAGCAGGGCCTTGGCGCGGGCACCCTCGTCGCCGGCGGGTGCGGCTACGGGCGTTTTGGCCGCGGCCTTGGGCTCGGGTTTCGGCTCCGCTTTCAGTTCTGCTTTTGGCTCCGATTTTGCTTCTTTTTTGATAGCAGGCTGCGCAGGTTCAGCGGGCGTTTCAGCCTTTTTCTCCGGGATGATTTCTTCGCGCGGCGAGAGGCTGGTCGGAGCGGTGACCTTGTCGCTGCCGGCCGACGCGGCACTGGCGGCGACAGCCGGCGCAGTGGCCGGCAGCGGCATCACCAGGGGCTTGACCCCGCTCTTGGCAGGGATCTCGATCGGGATATCGACAGCCACCGGACGCGGCTGGGTGTCAAACAAGAGGGGGAAGCCGATCACCCCGGCCAGCACCAGCACCACCGCACCGATCAGGCGGTGCTTGGCACGTTTGCGCATCACTTCCACGCTCTCGGTCTGGGCGGCAGACCCGGCTGCAGCAGAGGCTTGGCCCCGGCGAAAGTTGAAAAACGGCATGGCGATGACGGTATCCGTTACGTTAGGTATCGGTTGATGAAGCGTGGCGCTCAGGCGCAGCGTGCGGAGCGAAAAGACGCGGCAGGCCGTCCTTCAAAACACCCCCCACCGTATAGAACGATCCGAAGACCACAATTCTATCAGCGGGGTCTGCCGCAGCGATGGCGGCCTGAAGGGCCTGGACCGGGTCGGAAAACACGCTGGCACGCGCATCCTGGCGGGTGTTCAGCGCCTGCCACGTGGTCAGCAAATCATCCGCGCTGGCCGCGCGGGGGGTTGGCAGGTCGGTGAAATACCAGCGGTCGACCAGCGGCCCCACCCGCTTGAGCATCTGGGCCAGGTCCTTGTCGGCCATGGCGCCGAAAACGCCGTGGGTGCAGGGGTAAAAACCCATGGCGTCGAGGTTCTCGGTGAGCGCCGCCACCGCGTGCGGGTTGTGCGCCACGTCCAGCACCAGCGTCGGCTGGCCGGAGATGATCTGGAAGCGCCCCGGCAGCTCCACCATGCCCAGCCCGTTGCGCACCGCCTGGGCGGTCACCGGCAGGCGGTCGCGCAGGGCCGTCAACGCGGCCAGCACGCCCGAGGCGTTGACCAGCTGGTTGGCGCCGCGCAGCGCCGGATAGGCCAGGCCGGCGTAACGCCTGCCGCGGCCGGCCCAGGCCCACTGCTGCTTGTCGCCGGAGAAGTTGAAATCATGGCCCAGGCGCCACAGGTCAGCGCCCACTTCGGCGGCGTGATCTATCACGCTTTGCGGCGGTACCGGGTCGCCCACGACAGCAGGCTTGCCGGCGCGCATGATGCCGGCTTTCTCGCGGCCAATGCTTTCGCGGTCCTTGCCGAGCAGCTCGGTGTGGTCGATGTCGATGCTGGTGATCAATGCGCAGTCGGCATCAATGATGTTGACCGAGTCGAGCCGCCCGCCAACCCCGACCTCGAGGACCACCACGTCCAGGCCGGACGCGGCCATCAGGCTGAAGATGGCGAGCATCGTGAACTCGAAATAGGTCAGTGAAATCTCACCGCGCAGCGCCTCGACCCGCTCGAAGTGGGGCAGCAACTGGTCGGCACGGGCGATCTCGCCGCGCAGGCGGCAGCGTTCTTCAAAATGCACCAGGTGCGGCGAGGTGTAGACGCCGGTGCGGTAGCCGGCCTGCCCCAAAATGGCTTCGAGCATGGCGCAGCTCGACCCCTTGCCGTTGGTGCCGGCGACGGTGATGACCGGGCAGTCAAACCGCAGCGCCATGCGTTCGGCAACACTGCGGACGCGGTCCAGTCCGAGGTCAATGGCGTGGGGGTGCAGGCGTTCGCAGTGCGCGAGCCAGTCGGCTAGGGTGTGGGGCTTGTCCATGGAAGCGGTATTGTCGCCGCTGCCGCGCCGCACCCGATCGCGCCGCCGGCCCGACCGTACGCGGGATGGGGTTGGATAGCTATCAAAACAATAGCTGTTTGCGCCCACCCAGCAAGGGGATAGGGCCAATTTGCTGCCAAACCATGCGAAAATCTGCGCATGATCACTGTTTATGGCATTCCCAACTGCGACACCGTCAAAAAAGCCCGCGCCTGGCTGGCGGCACACGGTGTTGCCTATACTTTTCACGATTTCAAAAAACAGGGCGTGCCGTCCGACGGGCTCAGCGCGTGGGAGCGCGCGGTGGGCTGGGAAAAACTCCTTAACCGCCAGGGCACGACCTGGCGCAAGCTGGACCCGCAGCTGCAGGCCGCCACGGTGGACGCCGCCAGCGCCCGCGCGCTGATGCTGGCGCAGCCCAGCGTGATCAAACGCCCGGTGGTGGACTGGGGCACGCAGGTCACGGTCGGATTTGACGAAAAAAGCTGGGCTGACCGACTGTGAGGCCGCCCGCGGGGCGTTTGTAAAGCGGGCGGGGCCGGGTCAGCTTTACAGGGCTTTACTGAACTTGTGTGCACCAAATTGACTCTGAATCATTAAACTGATAGCCGTCATTTTGGCCTCCCGCAAGGGGCTCTTCCAGCCGGCTGAAAAAGGATTTGAACCATGAAAAAAGCACTTGTTTTATCCGCTGTTGCCGCAGCCTCCGGCCTGTTTGCCGTCAACGCGTCAGCCATGGACATCCTGGCGCGCGTGATTTCCAGCACCCCGGTGGTCCAGCAGGTCAGCGTTCCGCGCCAGGTCTGCAACACCCAGCCCATGATCACCGAAGCGCCTCCCTCGGGCGCCGGCGCGGTGATGGGCGCCCTGGCCGGCGGCGCGATGGGCAATGCCATCGGTGACGGCGGCGGGCGCGCCCTGGCGACCATGATTGGCCTGGTCGGTGGCGCGATGGTCGGCAACAACATCGAAGGCAACCGCAGCCAGGTGCAGAACGTGCAGCAGTGCGGCACCCAGACCTCCTACGAAAACCGCACCTCGCACTACAACGTGGTCTACGAATACGCCGACAAGCAGTACACCGTGCAGATGCCCAATGACCCCGGCCTGTATGTGCGGCTGCAGGTCACGCCGGTGGGTGCGATGCCCGCGCCGCAGGCCGGTGCCCAGCAAGCTTATGGCCAGCCTGCCCAGCCGGTTTATTCGCAACCGGCCTACTCGCAACCTGTCTATTCGCAGCCTGTCTATACGCAACCGGTTTATTCGCAGCCCGTCTACCAGCCGGTTTATTCCCAACCGGTCTACGTGCAGCCGGCGGTGGTCGCCTACCCCGGTTACTACCCGCGCCCCTACTACCCGCCGGTGGGCCTGTCGTTCAATTTCGGCTACAGCCGCGGCGGCTACGGTCACCGTCACTGGCGTTAGGCCAGCAAAACAAAAAGGGGCTTGAAAGCCCCTTTTTTTTGCCTGCCGGCTTGCCTGCCCGGCTGCCCGCTCTAAAGCGCCGTCTGGAGCAACGCACCCTTGAACAGCACCGGCCCGCTCGGACCGCTGCCTGCCGGAACGCCGCCCAGGCGTTCCAGGCTCAGAGCCAGCGCCGGCACGTTGTTCACCTCACCGCTGCCGGCTGGCAGACGGATCACCGTGCCTTCACCAAGGACGCCCAGCGACTTCGGCCCGCCGGCCTGCGGCAGCGCCCACAGCTGCAGGGACTTGTCCGGGCCGGGGTGGAACTGGCCCACATGTTTGAGCTGCAGCTGGCTGTGTTTGGGGTCGTAGGTCACCAGCACCGCGGGCGCGGCCTTGTCGTCGGCGAGCACCGCCACGTAACGGATTTCGGGGGTGGCCGCCAGCCGGGCGCTCAGCTCCCGAACCTGGCCGTTGAGCTGGGTGTTGAAGTTCAGTCCGGTGACCACGGCCACCACCGCCGCCATGGCGCCGGCCGCGGTTGCGCCTTGCCACAGGCCCAGGCTGGCCCACCAGCCGGCCCTGGCGGCGGGCACCTGGCGCGCTGCCTGCATGGCCCGCGCCTGCTTGTCCGCCTGGACGAGGTTTTCAATCCGCTTCCAGACGGCGGGACTGGGCGCCTGTTGCGCCTGCAGTTCGGTGACTGAAGCCATGCGCCCCTGCCAGATCAGCGCGGCGGCGCGCACGGTTGCATGGGTTCGCGCGAGCTCCTCGAAACGGCGACGCGCGCCGCCACGCAAGGTGCCCAGCGCATAACTGGCCGCCAGCTGATCAATCAGCGCGGGATTGCGGGTCAGGTTCATACGCCACCTTCTTCAGAAGTTTCCCGCCGCAACGCAGCAGGAACAAACAGAGCAAACAGATCAAACAAAACAAACATCGGCTTCATCTCAGGCAAACCGGGCCATGCAGCCGCGCAACTGCTCCAGGCCGCGGCGTATCCAGGTCTTCACCGTGCCCAGTGGCAGCTTGAGCTGGTCGGCCAGCTCCCCGTGGCTCAGATCGCGCAGGTAGGCCAGGCTCACCACCTCGCGCTGCTTGTTGCCCAACTGGCTCAGGCACTGGTGCAGGGCCCAGGCCTGCTCGCCCGCCAGGGCGGTGTCCATCGGGTTGGCGGAGTCGCCCTCTATCGTGTCGGACATCACATCGTCGAGCTCCTGCACCGCGTCGGCCCGGTCGGAGTTGCGGCGCCGCAGAAAGTCCAGCCCCCGGCTGCGCACGATCAGGCACAGCCAGGCCATGGGCGGCGACAGCGTGGCCTTGTAGTCGCCCGCGATGCGCCAGATGTTGATGAAGGCCTCCTGCAGCACGTCCTCGGCCCAGCTTCGGTTGCTGACCACACGCACCGCCACGCCATACAGCTTGGAGGAGGTCAGTTCGTACAGTTCCCTGAGCGCCGATTCGTCGGCAAGGGCGACGCGGTCGATGAGCGCGATCAATTGGGTATCCGGGCTTTCTGCATTCATGGACATGATTGTCCTGCATTCGTGATACGCCTGAAATAGCCGAACGGATTCAGGGCCCTTGCCCCGTCAGGACCCGCCCGCCACGTGCCGGAGGCCCGGGTGACCTAAAATCACAGGCTTTGCATCCCCTGCCCGGCAGCCGGACATTTTCCCCGCCCTATTTCAAATCACCATGACTACAGAAACAATCGACAACATCAGCGTGACCACGAAAGCCAACGTGTATTTCGACGGCAAGTGTGTGAGCCACGGCATCACCTTTGCCGACGGCAGCAAAAAATCCGTCGGCGTGGTGCTGCCCTCGACACTGACCTTCAACACGGGTGCACCCGAGATCATGGAGTGTGTGGCCGGCGCCTGTGAGTACAAACTCGCCGGCAGCGACAACTGGGTGACATCCTCGGCCGGTGAAAAATTCAGCGTGCCGGGCAACTCGTCCTTCGACATCCGTGTCGGCGAGGCCTATCACTACATCTGCCACTTCGGCTGATCCGCAGGCAAATTACTCCTAATTTCATAGCTGCCTGCGCATACTCCACAAGGGCTAGAGGTCAATTTAATGTCTAACACCATCCTGCAAAACATCCCCGCCGGCCAAAAGGTCGGCATCGCCTTCTCCGGCGGCCTCGACACCAGCGCTGCGCTCTTGTGGATGAAACAAAAGGGCGCCCTGCCCTACGCCTACACCGCCAACCTGGGCCAGCCCGACGAGGCCGACTACGACGAGATCCCGCGCAAGGCCATGGAATACGGCGCCATCAAGGCGCGCCTGATTGATTGCCGCCCGCAGCTCGCCGCTGAAGGCCTGGCCGCGCTGCAGGCCGGCGCCTTCCACATCACCACTGCCGGCTCCACCTACTTCAACACCACGCCGCTGGGCCGCGCCGTGACCGGCACCATGCTGGTCAGCGCCATGCAGCAAGACGATGTGAACATCTGGGGCGACGGCAGCACCTTCAAGGGCAATGACATCGAGCGCTTCTACCGCTACGGCCTCTTGGTCAACCCCGCGCTGAAGATCTACAAGCCCTGGCTGGACCAGCAGTTCATTGACGAACTGGGTGGCCGCTCTGAAATGAGCGCCTTCATGACCGCCAACGGCTTTGGCTACAAGATGAGCGCCGAAAAGGCCTACAGCACCGACAGCAACATGCTGGGCGCCACCCACGAAGCCAAAGACCTGGAACAGCTCAACAGCGGCATCAAGATCGTCAACCCCATCATGGGCGTGCCCTTCTGGAAAGACGACTGCGTGGTCAAGGCCGAAGAAGTCAGCGTGACCTTTGAAGAAGGCCGCCCCGTGGCGCTGAACGGCGTCCACCACCCCGACCTGGTCAGCCTGATCCTCAAGGCCAACGAAATTGGCGGCCGCCACGGCCTGGGCATGAGCGACCAGATCGAAAACCGCATCATCGAAGCGAAAAGCCGCGGCATCTACGAAGCGCCCGGCCTGGCGCTGCTGTTCATCGCCTACGAGCGCCTGATCACCGGCATCCACAACGAAGACACCATCGAGCAGTACCGCGACAACGGCCGAAAACTCGGCCGCCTGCTGTACCAGGGCCGCTGGTTCGACAGCCAGGCCATCATGCTGCGCGAAACCGCCCAGCGCTGGGTCGCCAAGGCCGTGACCGGCACCGTGACCCTGGAACTGCGCCGTGGTAACGACTACTCGCTGCTGAACACCGAATCACCCAACCTGACCTATGCGCCTGAGCGCCTGAGCATGGAAAAGGTGGAAGACGCGCCGTTCAGCCCGCTGGACCGCATTGGTCAACTGACCATGCGCAACCTGGACATTAAAGACACCCGCGCCAAGTTGCAGGTGTATTCCAATGCAGGGCTGCTGGAGTTGGGCAAGGGGGATGACTTTTTGAAGTTGGGGAAGTAAGCCTCGCTTGAAGTCACATTCAAGCAATCTTTAATACGAAGCGCACGTATGAAAGCAGGCTTGAACAAGAGGCAGACGGTCAGAAAACCTGAAATCTGCATTTTTATAGGCCAAATCGGCCTCTAGCCCTCGTTGTATCTTCGCGAGCAGCTATCAAAACAGTAGCGTTTCGGGGCGCCGTGAGCCAGCAGCACACCCGCGCAGCAGGCTCTACCGGGCTCTTACACCACCACCGGCTCAGGCTCCAGCAAAATGCCGAAGCGCTCATACACACTGGTCTGGATCGCCTTGGCCAGGGTCATGACCTCGCCGCCGGTCACCGGGTTGGTGCTGCCGCCGCGGTTGACCAGCACCAGCGCCTGGCGGTCGTACACGCCGGCGTTGCCTATGCTCTTGCCTTTCCAGCCGCAGGCGTCGATGAGCCAGCCGGCGGCGAGTTTGACCGAGCCGTCGTCGAGGTGGTAGTGCACGATTTTGGGTTCGCGCTGGATGATGTCGGCGCACTGCTCGGGCGTCACCGTCGGGTTCTTGAAGAAGCTGCCGGCGTTGCCAATCACCTTCGGATCAGGCAGCTTTGCCTTGCGGATCTCGCAGATCCACTCATAAATCTGTAGCGCGTCAGGCTGGGTGATGGCGGACTGCGCCATCTTTTTCTCGATGTCGGCATACCCCAGCACCGGCTTCCAGGCCTTGGGCAACGCAAACCGCACGCGTGTGATCAAGGCCTTGCCGGCCAGTCCCAGGCCGGGGCGCCCGTTCGGGCCGGTGCTGCTGTGTTTGAAGACCGAATCGCGGTAGCCAAACGCGCATTGCGCCGCGTCCAGCGTGAAGCTCTGGCCGGTCGTCAGATCAATGGCATCCAGCGAGTCGAAGCGGTCCTGCAACTCCACGCCATAAGCGCCGATGTTCTGCACCGGCGAGCCGCCCACAGTGCCGGGGATCATGGCGAGGTTTTCCAGGCCCGGGTAGCCGCTGTGCAGGGTCCAGGCGACCACCTCGTGCCAGTTCTCGCCGGCGCCGGCTTCCACGATCCAGGCTTTGGCGGTTTCGTCCACCAGCTTCCGGCCCATGATCTCCACCTTGAGCACAACGGACTTGACGTCGCCGGTGATGACAATGTTGCTGCCGCCGCCCAGCACGAACCTGGGTGCCGCCTGCAGCACCGGATCAGCCAGCACGGCGGCCACGTCCTCCTCGCTGGCAATACGCACCAGCGTGAGGGCCTTGGCCATGATGCCAAAGGTATTGCAAAACTGGAGGGGAACGTTTTTCTCGACTAACATCACGGGATTGTCGCACCCTGATACCCCTGCCACGCAACCCCGGAAGCCGGAAAACCATGCCCTCTTTTGACACCGTTCTCGAAGCCGATCTGGTCAAGGTCAAAAACTCGGTCGAAAACACGGCCAAGGAAATCGGCACACGTTTTGACTTCAAGGGAACGGCCGCAGCGATCGAGCTCAAGGACAAGGAGATCACACTGATCGGCGACAGCGACTTCCAGATCGACCAGATCACCGACATCCTGCGCAACAAGGCCACCAAAAGCGGCGTGGACGTGCGCTTCTTCGACGCCGGCAAGGTCGAGAAAATCGGCGGCGACAAGGTCAAGCAGGTCATCAAGGTGCGCAACGGCATCGAGACCGAACAGGCCAAGAAGATCTCGCAGCTGATCAAGGGCAGCAAGGTCAAGGTGCAGGCCTCCATCCAGGGCGATGCCGTGCGGGTGACCGGAAAAAACCGTGACGACCTGCAGGAGGCCATGGCCATGATCAAGGCGGACCTGCCCGACATGCCACTGAGCTTCAATAACTTCCGCGATTAGACAATGGGCCCCCACGCTCCACACTGCGTGTGCCTCCGGAGATTCGCTGCCCCTTTCATGGGTGCAGGGGGCTGGCCTTGCTTGGGGCGGCTCGGCGCGGCGACCGTTCGTGTGCAACTCGCCCTCTTGTTCATCGTGCTGGCGGGCCTTCTGGCTCCAGTGGCACACGCGCAGAGTGTCGCGCTGGCCGGCATGCTGGGCAGCAAGGCGCTGCTGATCGTTAATGGCGGCGCCCCGAAATCGGTCGCGCCCGGGGAAACCCACCAGGGGGTGAAGGTGGTTTCCACCGCCGGCGACCAGGCCGTGCTGGAACTCTCGGGCAAGCGCCACACGGTGCGCGTCGGTGATGCACCGGTCAGCGTGGGTGCCGGCGGGGGCACGGGCGGGGGCGCCGGCAAGGGCAGCCGCATTGTGCTGACCGCGGGCACCGGGGGGCACTTCTTCACCCCGGGCCAGATCAATGGCCGCGCGGTCCAGTTCATGGTGGACACTGGCGCCACGGGTGTGGCCATGAGCGCCGCCGATGCCGAACGCGCCGGCATCAACTACAGGAACGGGCAGCCGGTGCAGATGAGCACCGCCAACGGCGTCACCCAGGGCTTTCGCGTGAAACTCGCTTCCGTGCGCGTCGGCGATGTCGAGGTCTACGACATCGACGCGGTGGTGTCGCCCCAACCCATGCCCTACATGCTGCTGGGCAACAGCTTCCTGACGCGTTTCCAGATGATCCGCGAAAACGACCAGATGACGCTGGTCAAGCGATTCTAGAGAGAAAAGCGGCTGTAGCCCATATTCTGCGGGTGCAAGCAGCTATTTAATCGATAGCAAATGAAGATGGAGCCGGTCCGGCTCAGCCCTCCTAACCCTTCTTCTTCGCGCCCAGCTTGGATTCCGTGCCCTTGAGCAGCTTGTTGATGTTTTCCCGGTGCCGGAAAATCAGGAAGGCACTCATGGCCACAATGGCCAGCGCGATCATCTTGTCGACGTACCAGAACGAGCGGTCGCCGATCAGGTAATACCAGGGCGCAAAAATGGCGCAGGCAATCGCGGCCAGCGACGAATAACGCGAAAAGAAGGCCACGATGACCCAGGTGGCCAGCGTCGCCAGGCCCAGCACCCAGTGCACGCCAAACAGCACGCCGGCAGCGGTCGCCACTCCCTTGCCGCCCTGGAAGCCGAAAAACACCGGGTAAAGATGACCAACGAAGGCCGCCAGGCCGACGGCGGCCAGCGTGCCTTCGCGCATGCCGTAGTCCTTGCCGAACCAGATGACCAGCGCCATCGGCAACCAGCCCTTGAGCCCATCGAGCAGCAGCGTGAGCGCGGCCGCCGCCTTGTTGCCCGAGCGCAGCACATTCGTGGCGCCCGGGTTCTTGCTGCCGTAGCTGCGCGGGTCGTTCAGGCCCATCAGGCGGCTGACGATGACCGCGAAGGACAGCGAACCGATCAGGTAGGCCGCCAGCACGGCCAGGGCGGAATAAGCGTAGTCCATGGTGATCTCCAGTGTTGTTGTAGTTGTTGTTGTTGTTGTCGTTGTCGTTTTGATTTCAATCGGCGAGCGCGCACTGGACCGATTTTGCACCCAGCAGGTCCACACACACCTGCGGCGCAATGCGGACGAGGTAACCGCGCCGGCCGCCGTTGATGGCGATTTCAGGCAGGGCCAGGATGCTTTCCTCGATATACACCGGCATCACCTTGCGCGTGCCGAACGGCGAGGTGCCGCCGACAAGGTAGCCGCTGTGCCGGTTGGCGACCTCGGGCTTGCAGGGCTCGACCGACTTGGCGCCGATCTGGCGGGCCAGGTTCTTGGTCGACACCTTGCGGTTGCCATGCATCAGCACCAGCAGCGGTTTGGCGTCCTGGTCCTGCATGACCAGGGTCTTGACCACGGTGAAAGGATCGAATCCCAGCACCTCGGCGCTGTGCTGCGCGCCGCCATGCTCAAGGTACTCGTAGGGATGTTCGGTGAACACCACCTTGTTCGCTCTGAGAAGTTGCGTCGCAGGTGTTTCCGAAACGTGATCTTTTTTGCTCACGGCAACTCCGGTCAAGTGCCACCACGGAACCGGCTTTGCCGGGCCGCTGATGGCGCTCCCTGGGGGGAGGCGCCGAAGGTGCTTCGGGGGAGAACCATTTAAAGCGCGGGATCCCGCGCGTCCCAGCGGATCGCGTCGATGGCGGCCAGCAGCTCGGGGGAAAGCTGCGTGCCCCAGGCGTCGAGGTTTTCGTCGAGCTGGGCCACCGAGGTCACGCCGATGATGGTGCTGGCCACCTGCCACTTGGTGTAGCAAAAAGCCAGCGCCAGCTGCGTGGGCGTGAGGCCGTGTTCGCGGGCCAGCGCGTTGTAGCGCCGCGCGGCAGTCAGCGCTTCGGGCCGGCCCCAGCGCTGCTTGCGCACCGACTCATACCCCGAAATACGCGCACCTTTGGGCGCATCCGGGCCGGTGGTGCCGGTGGCATCGTACTTGCCAGTCAACAGGCCAAACCCCAGCGGAGAATAGGCCAGCAGCGACACGCCGAGCCGGTGCATGGTTTCGTCGAGGCCGTTTTCCACCGTGCGGTTGATCAGGCAGAACGGGTTCTGCACGGTCGCCACCTTGGGCAGGCCGTGCTGCTCCGCCAGGCGCACAAACTCGTGCACACCATAAGGCGTTTCGTTGGACAGGCCGATCGCTCGCACCTTGCCCGCCTTGACGAGCCCGGCCAGCGCCTCGAGCTGCTGGTGAATGGAGCTCACGGTCTTGTCCTTGGCCGGGTCGAAATACACCATGCCGAACGCCGGCACATTGCGTGCGGGCCAGTGGATCTGGTACAGGTCGATCGTTTCGAGCTGCAGGCGCTTGAGACTGTCGTTGCAGGCCTGCACGATGTCCTGCGGCGTCAGGTCGGGGCTGCCGTTGCGTATCCAGGGCATGCCGCGGGCCGGACCGGCGACCTTGGTAGCCACCACCAGCTTGTCCCGGGCGCCCGGGCACTGGGCCAGCCAGTTGCCAATGATGGTTTCCGTGGCGCCGAAGGTCTCGGCCCGGGCTGGCACTGAGTACATTTCTGCCGCGTCAAGAAAATTGACGCCGCGCTCCAGGGAACGGTCAAGAATCGAATGGGCCGTGGCTTCGCCCACCTGCTCGCCGAAAGTCATGGTGCCCAGGCAAATGGGGGTGACTTGCAGATCGCTGCTGCCTAGCTGTATTTTTTGCATTGGGATGGAAAGTGAAAGAGAGTCAAGGACATTGAAGGGGCTGGAAAAAGGCCGCGCCTAGTTTAAGGGCTCACCAGCATCGCTGCTGGCGGGCAGAAGTTCGGGCGATTCGCTTACAAATTCACACCCGAGCACCCCCTACCATTCACACACGAGGGGTTTAATCCCCTTCAACAACAACTTTCACCAGGAGCTCCCATGAAATTAGTACTCACTTCCCTGACCTGCGCCGCCCTCTTTCTGAGCGGTTGTGCCAACATGAGCGAAACCCAGCAGGGCACGGCCAAAGGTGCCGGCATCGGCGCCGTCGCTGGCGCTGTGCTTGGCGCAGCCACCGGTGGTTCCAAAGGGGCAGCCCAGGGCGCCGTCCTTGGCGGTGCCGTGGGCGCTGGCGGTGGGTACCTCTGGTCGCAACGCATGCAGCAGCAAAAGGCCGCCATGGAGCAAGCCACGGTCGGCACCGGCGTGGCTGTGAGCCAGACCGCCGACAACCGCCTCAAGCTCGACATTCCTTCGGACATCTCGTTTGCCACCGGCCGCTCGGATGTCAGCACCACCTTCGCACCCATCCTGAACCAGTTTGCCACCAGCCTGAACCAGAACCCGGTGACGACAGTGACCATCATTGGCCACACCGACAGCACCGGTAGCGATGCGATCAACAATCCGCTGTCCATCGACCGTGCCAACAGCACACGCAATTACCTGGTCGCCCGTGGCGTTGCAGGTAACCGTGTCGCCACCGACGGCCGCGGTTCACGCGAACCCATCGCCGACAACAACACCGACGCAGGCCGCGCGAAAAACCGCCGCGTCGAGATCTACGTGGCCGAGCCTGTGCAGGCTGTCGCCCGCTAAGCCCGCCGCCAAGCTGAAAAAAACCCTCCGGTACCCCGGAGGGTTTTTTTATTGCAGCGTACATCAGCGTGCGCAATCCCTGCCGGCAGCACCCGTCATGGCCAGACAATCGTTCCAGCAACCGAGAAGTTCAAACATGCGACTTTCCACCTTTCTCCGATCGAATGCTGAAAAAATCCTCACTGCGTGGGACGAATTCGCCGCCACAGTGGCACATGACGGAACCATGATGCACAAGAAGGACTTGCGCGATCACGCGGGCGAGATCCTCGCCGCCATTGCCAACGATCTGGAGCAACCCCAGAGCGCCGCCGAACAGGAAGAAAAGTCGCGGGGTGGAGGAAGGCAGGCCCACGGAGAGCTCGAATCAGCAGCCGAGACCCACGCCGACACACGCATGGTGTCGGGCTTCGCCATCGACGCCATGATCACCGAGTACCGCGCCCTGCGGGCCAATGTCGTGCAGCTCTGGACCTCCGCAGGCGGCGGACAGGACCACCAGAACGACATGCGCGACCTGATCCGCTTCAATGAAGCGATGGACCAGGCCATTGCCGAATCTGTCGCGCGATACACCGACCAGACAAAAAAATCAACCGACCTGTTCATCGGCATCCTCGGCCATGACATCCGCAATCCGCTGGGCACGATTTCCATGTCGGCGCAATACCTGGTGCGCTCCGGCCAGCTGGCGGCCCATGCGGCGGACGCCATCATCAACAGCGTGGTGCGCATCAACCGGGTGATCGAGCATGTGGTTGATTTCACGCGCTCCCAGTCCGAGGGCCTGATGCCCATCAAGCCCAGCCCGGGCAACCTGGTCAACCAGTTCGAAAAAGTCGTGGACGAAACCCGCGTACGCAATCCGAAGGCCACTGTGCGCCTGGAAAGCACCGGGGATTTCAACGGCACCTGGGACGAAGGACGCATGGGGCAGCTCTTGTCCAACCTGCTGACCAATGCCATTTCCTACGGCGCGCGCGACAAGCCCGTCACAGTGCGCCTGTGGGAGCAGCAGGACCAGGTGGTTTTTTCCGTCCATAACCTGGGCACACCGATTCCCCTGAAGGAGCAGCAGCAGATCTTCAAGCCGCTGGTTCGCGGCCTGGTTCCTGCCAGGGCCGAGCAGCGGGAGCCGACCGGGCTGGGCCTGGGCCTGTTCATCTGCCAGGAAATCGTTCGGGCGCACGGCGGAAGCATCGCTGTTTCATCGGACGCCGCCAGCGGGACGTCGTTTACCGTCACCCTGCCCCGCACGCCTCCATGAATTGGGTTCACCCCTGTTGGCGCTCGCTGCGCGTAGCGCCCTCTCCCCTTCCAGGGGACGGCGCCTGCAG